>JBCCGH010000031.1:0-65175 GCA_039029375.1 Planctomycetota bacterium | reverse complement strand
ACGCGCCGCGCCGGGTGGTCCTGGCGCCCGTACCGCGCGGCGCGCCCCGGCCGGGCTGCCGTTAGGTCGGCGTCTTCGACGCCGACGGCAAGGTGCTCGGATCTTCGCTGTGGGGCAACCCCGAGCTCGACGAAGACCCGAACCTCGTGTGGTCGATGTACCTGCACACGCTGCGCGAGGCGGTCGAAGACCTGGCCCTCTCCGAGCTACCCGCGCAACAGGTCGCCGCGCGGCAGCGTGAGCTCGACCCGGTCGCGGCCTTCCAGCTCCGGCAGGCACGTGTCATGCAGCAGAACGTGCTGCTCGAGCGCCAGATCAAGGTCCTCGGGCGAGCCGGGCGCCCGCTCGGCGATCCCAAACCCGCTGCGGCCATAGCGACGGCCTTGCGCGACCTGGCCAAGCAGACGCGTCCACTCGAGGCGTTGCTCGGCGCGGCCGATGCGCAACTCTACGGCGAGCACGCGAACGTCGCGGCGGATGCACTTGATCGCATGGCGAAGATCCAGCCCGATCTCGAAGACGCCGTCGACCTCTTTCAACGCGAGCTGCGTGCCGCCTCGTGCTCGACCTGCCATCGCGCGCACAGCGACCAACTGGAGGAACAGTTCCGCCGCGGCATGAGCGCCCGACGGCGCGCGCTGGACATCCCAGCCGGCACGTTGCGCGTCGGCTACGATGTGGCCAACGCTCCGGGCCAGGACACCACACGCACCCAAGCCGTCGCCGATGGCTTCCGCACGGCGCTGCTCGCCGTGCGTGCCCTACGCGCGCACTGATCGAAGGGTGCCAGTGGATCGTTGGCAACGTTGCGTTGCCGCGCCTCCCCCTCCCATGATGCTCGCAACGCCAACGTTGACGCTCCGCACCGGTGAGATCCTAGTGCGGCCGTTCGCCCCACTCAGCCGCTGGCCGACCTGGATCGCGCTGCTCGCGGCTGCCGGGTGCCTCTGCGCACTCGGGGTGGGTCTCGCGCTGGACGTGCCGGTGCTCGCCGTCATCGCCGGGTCACTGCTCGGTCTGGCGGTCGCGTTCGCGCTCTTGTTCCTCGCGCTCGCGGCGCGCTCGCGCGCCATCCGATGGACCGCGGATGCGGTGCAGGTCGTCGATCGCCATCACCCCCGACGCAATCTCGTCGCGGTCTCGCTGGACAAGACCGTCCGCACGGTCCACACCCAGCACGGGAAGCACGATGTTGAGATCTGGTCCGTCGAGCTCGTCACCGACGAAATCGACCCCGCCGCCGCCGCGCAAATCGATGCCGTCCGTCACGCCCTCGAAGCCGTGCTTGCAGCCGGCGATGCGGTGGTCGAGCCCACCCAGCTGCGGGACATGGTCGACACGCTTACCCGTTTGCGACCGGTGCTCGCGCAGGCCACGCTGCGCGTCCCCGCTGAGCTCGATGAGATTGACGGTTGGCAACTGAGCGAGGCCCTCGCCGCTCGATTGGATGTGCCGCTGATCGATTTCACCGGCGACGAGCCCGTCGAACGCGTGCCGGCAGAGCTCGACCTACCGGCGGGCGCGCGACTTCTCTTGCGCGGTCAGCGGCCCGCCGACCCCGGCCCGCCGCCCGAGGGGATGCAGGCCGATCAGGTCGGCGACCAACTGCGCTTGCGCTGGCGGCTCACGCGCTTGGGCTACGCGTGCGGGCTGGGGCTGGTCGCACTGCTGGTCGCGTGGCTTGGCTATGGCGTGTACGGCGCCGAGCCTCGGTGGGTCGCGCCGCTCTTCTGGGGGGTCGCCGCCTTGTTGCTCGTCGCCGCGTGTTTCGCCGACTCGGATCACGGCGACCATGAGCTCATCATCGACGCCAGCGAGGCGCGCTTGTCCCTGCGCGGGGGCCGTCGTCACCGACGCATCAACACGCGCTTGATCGAGGTTGTGCGAGTGAAGGCGCGGGAGCCGGCATCGCTCCAGCTGGTCACGGACACCCGGATTCTGGCATCGCCGATGACGGTGCCGTATGCGCAATGGGCCCGGGCCCGCATCGAGGGGTTCCTCTGCGACGACGAGCTTCGCCGCGCGGGCGTGCCACGGAGCTCAGAGGGGCAAGCCTGAAGCCGATGACGACTTGGCGCTCGGCAGGCGCTGATGTCGCTACCATCACGCCTCGGCCGCTCGCTCCGGAACTCGAGGCCGGCGAGCGAGTATGGGACCGCGGTACCGCGGTCGCGCTGGGCCACCATCCACCTCGTGCAGAACGGCGAAAGCACGTGGATGTTCAACGAGCGCGGCGAGCCGATCCTCGCCGATCTATCGCCGAGCGGATTCCCCGAGCTCGACCGCGCGAGCCTGATCGCGCCGACCCGCGGGCAGCTCAGCCGGCGCGCCGGGGTGTCTTGGTCACACCCCGGCGTTCGCCTATCGCCGCATCTTCGCGCGCAACGACGAGCTGCTCGTCCGTGCAAGCCTGGCCGCCGAATCCGGCCGTACCGTGCCGCGACGGCAAACGCCGCAGTGAATGCGGTGCAACCGGTCGCGGCACGGTACGGCCGGATTTGAGGGGAGGACGGTCATTGTCTAGCTTGCGACGTGGACGAAGCCCGCGGTCTCTAGCACCGCGGCCAGCGCCCCGGGCTCGCCGAGGCGAATCGGGCCCGGTGCCAGCGGGTCCGCCGGTGGCACCTCGACGTGGGCGGCCACGGCCCCGCGGGGCAAGGACAGCAGTGGCACCTGTGTGGCCGTGCCCCACGCGGCGGCTGCGATGACTCCGCCCGGTCGCAGCGCTTCCCGCACCGCCCGCGCCGCGGCGTCGGGATCCGGCCTGAGCATGGGGCCCCAGCGGCAGACCGCGGCGTCGAACGGCGCCCTGGGCAGTGGCCCGGCGCCGGCCGCAGCTTGGTGGAACTCCACGTGCCCTGCCCCCGCCGCCCGCTCGCGGGCGAGCGCGAGCAAGCCGGGCGCCGGATCGACGCCGACGACGCGGCCCGTGGGACCAACGACCGCGACAGCGGTCAGGGCTGGCTCGCCAATCCCCGGTCGCCAGGTCCAGGACCCGCTGGCCCGGCGCGACACCGGCCATGGCCAACAGCCGATCGCTGAGACTCTGGGCTCCGGCTTCAAAGACCGGCCACCTGTCGCGCCAGGCCGGTGCGACGGAACTCCACTTCTGTTGCTCGTCGGTCATGGTGGGCATGGTGCGGCGTCGGGCTGCGTCTGCAGAGAGAGGCGTGACGCGAGGATTCAGGGCCGGTCGGCGGTAACGTGCGCACATGAGCCGCAGTCATCGTCCCGCGTTGTGGTTTGCCGCCGTGGCGGCGCTGGGATTCGCCGCGTACGGCTGCAGCGCACCAGGCGAACGGCCGGGTGAGCGCGGCGCCGAGCCGGCGCCGCCGCCCGCCTCGGCCCCCACGTCGGCACCGTCGTCTCGACCGGCGACCTCGCAGCCGTCGTCGCAGCCGGCCGCATCGCCGCCCGTGGTCACCCTCGATCCCACGCAGCCCGCCCATGAGGAAGCGTGGGACGACGGCTTCCTGATTGGCGTCGTCGAGCTGCCCGAGGCCACTGCGTTCTTCAAACTGCAGGGGCCGCCGGCGCAGGTCGCGCAACTGCGTGGGTCGCTGCGCACCCTGTGCGAGAGCGTCCGCGGCCACGGTGCGGAGCTGAAGTGGGTGACGCCCACGGTCTTGGCGGAGGAACCGGGTTCGGGCATGCGCCGCGCCACGTTCCGCGCGCCGGCCCAGCCTGACGTGAGCGGCACGCTCGTCGTCCTCGGCGGCGACGGCGGTGGGCTCGCCCCCAACGTGGTGCGCTGGCGCCAGCAGTTGGGTTTGCCCGAGCTGTTCGACGACGAGCTCGACGCGTTCGTCGAGGAGCTGCCGCGCCTGGAAACAGCGGGCGGCTGGGTCGCGCGGATCGTCGACTTGACGGAGTGACCGCCGTCGATGCGCTTCAGCTCCGCAGGTCGCGCACGCGCGCGCGCGGCGTGATCGCCCAGCCGAACTTCTCGCGCAGGACTTCGTAGAAGCTGCCGGGGCCGCGCGTGAGGTGGCGGAACGCGACTGGCGCCGGGCACAGCACGACGCGATCCCCCACCCGCACTTCCAGGGAGACCTGGCCGTCGACGATCAGGGGACAGCTCTCGGAGGCGCCGGTTTCGGTGACCGTCAGCACCACGCCTTGATCGACGGGGATCACCAGCGCGCGCGCATTCAGCGAGTGCGACGCCAACGGCGTCAACACGAGTGCCCCCATGTCCGGCGAGACGAGTGGCCCACCGGCGGCGAGCGAGTAGGCGGTCGATCCCACCGGCGTGGCGACGATCAGGCCGTCGCCGGTGTAGGTGGCGAGCTCCTGCGTGCCGCGCAGTGCGGACACGGTGACCATGCCGGCGGCGGCCGCCCGCGTGAGCACGCCGTCGTTCAGACAGAGCACGGGCTCGGTGCGGCTGCCGTCACTGCGTTCGACGACGCACTCGAGCATGAGCCGCGGTTCTTCGTGCAGCTCGCCGGCGAGCGCCAAGTCGACGGCGTCGCCGGCGCGGCGGTGGTCGAACGCGGTCAGAAAGCCCAGGCGCCCGAGGTTGATGCCCAGCGTTGGCCGCTGGTTGCGGCCCATCCGCCGAGCCGCCGAGAGGAGCGACCCGTCACCACCGAGCACGACGACCAACTCGCCCTCGACGTCGTGCAGCGGCGCTTCGCGATCGAGCACCACGACGACCTGGTCGACCCGCCCGCGCAAGCCCTCAGCGAAGGCCTCGATGGCGGAGACCGACCCGCCCTTGCGCTGATCGCCGACGACCAGCACGGAGCGGGGTCGGGTTGGTGGCACCGCAGGCGGCTCCGCGTCAGGCGACCGGGGCGGCCTGCGTCGACAGGAAGCGAGCGGCGACGCTCGTGGCGTCGATCCCGGCGACCTCGACCATCTGCTTGCGGCTCTGGTGCTCGAAGAACCGGTCGGGCACGCCCATGAGCTGGACCTGGGCCCGCACGGGGCCGTGCTGGGCCACCAGCTCGAGCACGGCCGAGCCAAACCCACCCATCACGGCGTGGTCCTCCAGCGTGACGATCCGATCGTGACGATCGGCGAGCGCGAGGATGCCTGCCTCGTCGAGCGGTTTGACGAAGCGCGCGTTCACCACCTCGATCGAGATGCCCTGGCGCTCGAGCATCGCCGCCGCGTCCAGCGCGGTCTGCGCCATGTGGCCATAGGCCAGGATGGCGCCGTCGGTGCCCTGCCGCAGGACCTCCATCTTGCCCAGCTCGACCGGCTGGCGCGTGCCGTGCCAGCCGACGAGCTCCTCGGCCTCGGGGGCGTTGCCGCGGGCGTAGCGGATACCGGCCGACTGCTCGAGGGTCAGAGCGAACGCGAGCATCTCCTTGAGCTCGAGGCCGTCCTTGGGCGCCATGAGCACGATCCCGGGGATCGTCCGCAGATAGGCGATGTCATAGACGCCGGCGTGCGTCGCGCCGTCCTCGCCGACCAAGCCGGCGCGATCCATGGCGAAGACCACGGGCACCTGCTGCAGCAGGACCTCCTGAAACACTTGGTCGTAGCCGCGCTGCAGGAACGTCGAGTAGATCGCAGCGACGGGCCGCATGCCGGAGGTGGCCAGACCCGACGCCATCGCGACGGCGTGCTGCTCGGCAATGCCGGCGTCGATGAAGCGCTCGGGATACTTGTCGCGGAATTCCATCAGGCCGGTGCCGTCGGGCATCGCCGCGGTGATGGCCATCACCTTTGGGTTCTTGGCTGCGACTTCGTCCATGCCCTCGGCAAACCACGCGGTCCAGGCCCGGCCGCGCTTGGGCGGCTTGGTGGGCACCACCACCTGTGGCTCGAGCGGCACGGGCTCGGGCTCCTTCTTCTTCTCGGTCTTCTTCTCCGGCTTACTGCCGGGCTTGGCGGCGTGCGCCCGGTCGTAGCGTTCCTGCGACCCCGGAACGCCGCGTCCCTTCTCGGTCTTGACGTGCAGGAGGACGACACCGTCCTGACCTTGCGCGCCCTCGAGTGCCGGCAGCAACTCGTCGAAGCTGTGGCCGTCGACGGGGCCATAGTAACGAAAGCCCAGAGCCTCAAAGACGTGCCCAGGGTGCACGATGCTGCGCAGCATGTGCACGCCTTGCTCTAGCGAGTCATCGAGATCCTTGCCGATGAGCGGGATCGACTGGATCGCCTGGTGGAGGCGTTTCTTCGCCTGGGTGTAGAGCGGCCCGGTGCGCACGCGGTTCAGGTAGCGCGAGAGCGCCCCGACCGTCTTCGCGATCGACCACTTGTTGTCGTTGAGGATGACGAGGACCCGGTCCTTCTCCAGCGACCCGCCGTAGTTGAGCGCCTCAAACGCCACGCCGCAGCCGAGCGCCGCATCGCCCACCAGTGCCACCGAGTGACGGTCGCGACCCTGCAGGCGATCGCCGACGCTGATGCCGAGCGCGGCCGACGCGGCGGTGCCGGCGTGGCCCATCAGATAGGCGTCGTACGGCGATTCGAAGCGGTTGCTGAAACCGGAGAGGCCGCCCTTCTGGCGCAGTGTATGGAACCGGTCCTTGCGCTCGGTCAGCAGCTTGTGTGGGTAGCACTGGTGCCCGACGTCGAACACCAGGCGATCCTGCTTGAAGTCGAAGAGGTAGTGGAGTGCGACCGTCAGCTCGACGACCCCCATCCCCGAGCCCAGGTGCCCGCCGGTCACCGAGACCGTGCTCATGATCACCTGGCGCAGCTCGGCCGCCAGGTCCGGAAGCTGATCCCGGCCCAGCTTCTTGAGATCGACGGGCGACTGGATGCCGTCCAGCAGGGGGGTAGCGGCTTGCGAATACTTCAAGCGGAGTGGCCTTCAAAAAGGGAGGATCCAGTATTACGCCGGACATCCCGGGGAACAAGCGAGCCAGGAGTGTGGTGCCCCGGTCTGCAGCGCCTGCGCGGGCTACTGGGTGCGCCGGGCCAGGGCGTTGGCTGCGTCGCCGAGCAGCTCCGCATCGGCCGCTGGGCGCCCCGCCGCCTTGGCGACCGCCCCGGCAAGCGCCGCTGCCGAGGCGCTCTGCCGCTCCAACTCGGCGCGGCTCGCGTCCAGGCCCAGCACCGCCGGATAGGTCAGTTTGCCGGCGGCCAGGTCCTGGCCCGGCTGCTTCCCGAGCTGGGCGGCCGTGCCGGTCAGATCGAGGACGTCGTCGGCGATCTGGAACGCGAGGCCCAGGCAGCCCCCGTATTCGCCGAGCCGGGCCAACGCCTCGTCGCTGGCAGCGCCGCTGGCATGGGCCCCCACCTCCAGGCTGGCGCGGATCAGGGCCGCGGTCTTGCGCTCATGGATCTCCCGCACGCGGTCCAGCGTCGCGTCGGCGCCGCCGGCCCGCTCGGCCTCGAGATCCGCGACCTGCCCGCCGACCATGCCGACGCTGCCCGACGCCCGGGCCAACGCGAGCACGGCCCCCGGACCGGCATCCGCCGCCAGCTCGAAGGCGAGCGCCTGTAGGGCGTCGCCCGCCAGGATGGCCATCGCCTCGCCGAAGACGACGTGGCACGTGGGCCGGCCGCGGCGCAGGTCGTCGTCGTCCATGCTCGGCAGATCGTCGTGGATGAGGCTGTAGGTGTGCAGGCACTCCAGGCCGGCCGCCGCGCGCAGCGCAACCGCGGGGTCGCCGCCCACGGCGCGACAGCCAGCCAACGCCAGCAGCGGTCGCAAGCGCTTGCCGCCGGCGAACACCGAGTGGCGCATCGCCTGGTGCAGGGTGGTCGGCGCCGCGGCGGCCGCCGGGACGGCGGCCTCCAGGGCGGCCTCGACGCGGCCTCGCCATTCGGCGGCGAAGCGAGCGAACGGCCCGGGCTCGGCATCGGACGGCGAAGGCGATGATTGCGCGGGGTCGCTCATTGGTCTTCGACGGGTGCCGGGTCGGCGGATCGCTCGACCAGCATGCCGATCAGGTGCTCCATGGCCTCGGCGCGGCGCACTCCTGGGAGCAGCACCGAGTAGCCGGCGGCGGGAATGGTGATCTCGCGACTGCCGCGGCGCAAGATCCCGCGTTCCAGCAGCAGCTCAACGATGCCAAGCCGGTCGTCGACGATCGCAGTCAGCCGCTCGGCCTCGATGGCCAGCGTCAGCGTCCCGCGCTCGTCGTAGCCGAGCACCATCACCTCGCGGAACACACCCTCGCCGAGCGCACCGAGCGCGCCGACGCGGTAGCGCAGCTCCGTGTCCGCGGCGGCAAGCAGCCGGTCGAAGCGGGCGATCCACTCTTGCTTCTCGAGCGCGGTCAGGCCGGGCGGAGCCGCCGCGCGCACGGCGAGGGCGGTATCTGGATACTGGCCCTCGGCACGCAGGACGAGCGCTGTCGCCTCCTCCCAAAGGCGGCCGTCGACCGGACGCAGGACGATGCGTTCGTCATCGCGCAGCGGCCGCCGCTCGCCCGCGCACACCGCGGTGCCCTGCCGCAGCTCGATGGCGAGTCGCGCCTCGGCGCGGTCCAGGCTGAGCCGCAGCTCGGCAGCGGTGTAGAGGTCCGCACCCAGGCCGTCGGCCGCGGTCTCCAAGAGCTCCACGTCGCGCAGCGCGCCGTCTGCCAAACCCCGGGCGTGTAGGAGTCGCAGCCGCGGGTACCCGTCCTCGCGCAGGCAACGGTTCACGGCGTTGATCAACAGGCGGACGCGCTCGGGCGGAGCGCGTTGGGCCTGCCGCCGGCGCTCGGCGTCGGCCTCTCGTTGGGCGCCCCGCTCCGTCGCTGCGGCCTCGAGGAGGGCATGGGTGTGCTCGCGTTGCTGCAGCGCGCTTTCGAGCTCGCGCTCGAGCCGCTGGCTGCGCTCGTCGAGATGCCCGAGGCGCGCCTGGAGGCGGCGCGCCTCACTCAGGTGGTAGAGCGCGACGGCGCCGGCGCCGAGCCAGGCGGCCACGAGCAGCAGAACGCGGAGCAGTCGCATGGGCATGGGGCGCTTCGACGGCCGCGGCCGCGGAATCTGCCCGCGATCACCGGTCCCAGTTCTTGCCCTTGTTCTTGTTGTAGAACCGCTGCCACTCGGGCGCGGTCTTGAAGTCTTGGCCGGTCAGCTTGCGGAGCGTCTGGTTCCAGTCGCGTTCGATCGCCGCCAGGGTGTACTTGGCGCGAGCCATCACGGGGTCGCCGGGATCCACGCTTTGGCGCGACTTGTTGAAGATCTCGTTCAGCTTCTTGACGAGCTCTTTGACGATGTTCTTGCGGACCTTCTGCTTGGCCTCGTCAAAGTGGCCGAGCGCGATGCCGGCCGCGCGCAGGATCTCGTCCTCGTGGTCGCGGGCCGCCCGGTCGATCAGGAACTCCACCTGCTTCACGTCCTTGGTGCGGCCGAGGGCCTTCAGGAAATCGGCCCGCAGGCCCACCCAGTCGCGCTCGGGCTGGTACTTGCTGCTGTTGTAGGCCTTCACCAACGACCGCGAGCCGTCCGGGCCAATCTCGCCCAGCGCGTAGGCCGCGGCCTTGAACACGCCGCGCCGCTCCGGCGGGCGCTTCACGCGGCCGGAGACAAGGCATGCGTCCAGCGCCGCTCGGAAACCGCCCTGGTCCTTCTTATGCAGCTAAGAGTAACGACTCAGCAGGCCGTCGATGATGCCCAGCGCTTCCTCGTCGCGGTCGACCTTGCGGTCCTCCAGGGCCTTCTTGAGCTGGGTGAGCTCTTTGGCGACCTCGGGATCCGGCTTCTCGGGCTTGCCGCCGTCCTGAGCCGTCAGTGGTAGACAAACGCCCGCCGCAACGGTGATCGCGGCCAGCAGCAGGAAGCGAACACGCGGGGAAGACTCTGCTTGTTTCATAGCTCGATCCTGTCGAGGACGCCGCTCTGCGCGCCGCTTCGCGGCGCCGGAGAACGCGTGACTTCGAAAAGGCCACACGCTCTCAACACTACGAATGGCGTGCCAAGGCGCTGGCGGTCTCCGCGGGGCGCGTGCAGTGTAGCCGCCCGGCCCGATGGCGCGGGCCGCTACCAGAGTTCGGCGAGCATTTCCCGCCCAAGCTCGCGGACGACGGTTGGGTCGAGCGTGTGCCAGCGGCTGGCGCGGGCATCCAGACCGCGGGCCCGCAGCTTCTCCCCAAGTCGTCGGGCGACCCGACGGAAACCGAGGGAGTGTGGCGCCTCGACGTCGGGGCCGTCGAGAAACAACGCCAGGTGTGCGAGCACGAGGCGCGGGTGCGCGCTCAGGGCTAGTGCGGCGGTCTCGGCTCGCGCCTCCATCTCCGCCTCGATCGACGAGCGGCTGAACGCATGGCCAAACAGCAGCCCCACGGAGCGCCATAGCTTGGCCTCGACGGGCAGGTAGTGAAACACGTCGACGAGATGCGCGCGCTCGTGCCAACGAATCATCTCCAGCACGGCCGCCACCAGGTCGGCGTCCGGCACGGGCGAGAGCATCTCGAGGCGCCAATGGACCCCGGCCGGCTCCAAGGCCTCGACCGCTTCCGGCAGAGGGTCGCGCAGGCCATTTTCGTCGTCGGCGCGGGCGGTGCGCCGGCGTTCCAGGATCTCGCGGGCCCAGTCGCGGACCGAATCGAGATCGACGACGAAGTGGTTGAGCAGCGCGACCCCGGCGAGGTCGCCGCCATAAACACCGCTGAGCGATCGCACGCTGCGATCCTCGCCGACGACCTCCCACGTCCGAGACGGCAACGCCAGGTCCGGGTGGTCGTGCAGCTCGCGGACCGACAGCCGCACGAGCAGGAGCCCTTCCACAGGATGGCCGGCGCGCTGACCGAGGACCAGGTGGCGGTTGTAGGACGCGTAGTGCGCACACAGTCCGTCGCTGGCGAAGGGGTCGAGAAGGTCTCCCACCAGCGGCACGTGGAAACGCTGCGGCTCACCCACCACGTCGCGGCCGAGGAGGTCGCGGGACAGCGCCGCCGCCGCGCTCAAGAACTCGGCGAGACTGGGCGGCTCGCCGCCGGCGTAGCCGTTGTAGAGCATCCGCCGGATGCCCCGCTCGAAGGCGAGCTCGCGCTGCGCTTCGGCGCGTGTGGCCTCCAGCCGCGCCGCGGCCTCGGGTTCGGTCGCCCCGTGACGCAGCAGCGCCAGGGTCGCGACGTCGACGCTCTCCTCCAGCAGCCCGGCACGCAACAAGGCGGCGGCCAAGTCCGCCCCCCAAGCCGGGCGCGCCAACGGATCGGCGGCCGTGGCCCAGGGCCCGTCCAGCGCCGCGAGCCACCGACCGCGTACTTCGTTGCGCTCGTCTGCCAGGAGTTCGACGGGCACCCACGCCCGCAGGTCCTCGAGGAACGTGCGGACGGCGCCGGTTTTGAGGGCCAGCCGGCGCCAGCGACGCCGGATTTCCGGTCGTTCCAGGACCTCCGGCGCGGCCTGCTCGAGGGCGGCGCGCGCGGCGAGCGGCCGACTCGCCGCTTGCAGTAACTCGGCATAGAGGGCGGCCCCCGCGCCTTGCGTAAATTCCGCCAGCCGCGTCGGCCGCGTCTCCAGGGCATCCAGGACTCGGTCCAGTCGGTCGCCGGCCAGCCCGCGCAGCAGGAGCTCGCGGAGAACCCGGCGCAGGCCCGGGTCGCTGGGGCGTTGCTCCAGTGCCGCCAGAAAGGCCTGGAGCGCCTGGTCCGCCTCGTCCATTCCGAGGTAGGTCTGGGCCAAGCCGAGCTCGCCGATCCCCGGCGTCAACGGGTGGGTTCGCAGCTGCCGGTAGACCTTGACGGCGTCGCTGTCGCGGTCGGCTGCGCGCAGCGCCGCGGCCAGCGCGATCGACGCCAGGGGGTGGCCCTCTGAGGCGCCGTGCAGGGCCTCGTAGATGCCCAGCGCCCGTTCGGGTGCCTCCCCGCGGAGGACGAACGCCGTCCCGAGCCACCCCCAGAACGACGTGGGGGCCAGCTCGACGGCACGCTGAAAACGCCGCAGCTTGTCGTCGTCGGACCGCGCGATGCGGCCCGCCAAGTAGTGCGCCCGCGGGTCCGCTGGCGCGGCTTCGAGGCGGCGCTCCGCTTCCCAGAGCAGCAAGCCGAGGCGGCCGCGCTCACGCAGGATGTCCTGCCGCACGCGCTGCGCGTCTACGTGGCCGGGCTGCCGTTGCAGCACGTGCTGCACCAACTCCAGGGCTTCGGCCTGCCGCCCGGCGTCGAGCAGTTGCCGGGCGTCCCAGCAGCTTCGGTCGAGGACCGACGCGCCAGGCATCTCGTCCAAGGCGCCCGGGAACTCACCCGGCCGGGAGGCCGCGCACGCCCCCAGCAAGAGCACAGGCAACAGCCGCGCAAGCATGACGCCTACATACGACAACCGGGCGGCCAGGTCTCTTCGCGGCTTACCCGGACACCGGTAAACACGACTCGGAGCCCCACTTGGACGACACTCGCCCGTTAAAAAGGCGATCCCGCGGTGGCGCGAGGGCACCGCGGGCGCCCAGCCGCGATGGCCCCCCCCAAGGCTCCAGTTCGCGACTCGGCACCCCCACTCTCAAGGTCCCCACACAAGAGAGCGGAGGTTGCGAAGGCCCCCTGTCTCCCGCACGACCTTCGCGGCTCCGCACGCGCACCCCCCCGTGGCGCTGCCGTTCGGAACCACGGAACGACTCGCGCCATTCCGCACCCTGTGTATCGGCTGCGGCGGGGCGGAAAACTTGATCGTCGTTTCGCAGCGCCCGGCCCATGGGCGCTTCATGCTGGGCGGTATCGGTGTGCGTGCGCCACATCACGAGCCCCAGCGCGGTCGAAACGTGTCGTCGGGCAGGTCGAGTCGGCACTGCATCGTGGCGATCTCGATTTCGAGGAGCCGCTGGCCGCGCTCGTCAACCACGACGCGCCGGACCGGCACCAGTAGACCTGGCGGGATCTTCTGGTACTCCAGCAGCTGAACCCGCCGCTGCGTGCCCGACCCGCCCCAGCGCACCACCAACTCCAGCGGCAGCATCGATCGAGCATCGCACCAGAGCTCGAATTCGTCTTGCGGGGCGCTGTCGGCATTGGGCCCCACGAGATCCGCGGGCCGCTCCGGGCGGCGCCGGATCACGATGCGCACCCGACCCGGATCGACTCCGGGCACCGGCTCCTTGGGTTCCACCGTGAAACGATCGTCGTCGAACACCCAGGGGACGCGCAGCAGGAGGCCGAGCACCTCGAGCAGCTCGCGAGCCTCGCGCTCGCGGGAGTGCCAGACGACGCCGTCGATCGTCGCCCAGGCCGACGGGCCGTTGCGCCCGTATTTCTTGCGGCCTTCGGCGAACGCCAGGCGGTCGCGGTTGGGGCGGCCCAGGTCAGCGTCGTGCTGCAGGTGGCGCGTCCCGGCCCGGCGGTCGCCGGGGTCATAGACGTGCAGCTCGACCCGCGCTTGGGCACCACCCAGCTCGCGGAACGCGCTGGGCTGGCCGATGGCACTCCACACCTCGTGCAGCGGCGAGCGCAGCTGGCGCGCGCCCAAGAGGTCGTTGGGCCGCGCCGCTGGGCGCGGGGTCGTTGGCGTGGCGGCCGCGGGGGCCGTGCCCACGGCGCCGGGCTCGGGCTCGTCCAGCAGGACGGGCCAGCCGTTCTCGCCGATCTGCAGAGTCGCCTTGGTCGGGCCCGGGGTGCCGCTGGCCGGTGCGGGCGACGGCGCCTGGGCGAGCAGCGAGACCAGACAGAGCGCCAGTACGTTCATCACTAGGGTCCTTCGGCCGGTGCGGGCGGCGACCTGAGGCCCGGGCGTCGCGATTCGGCCGGCGCGGCCGGGAGTTGGCCGCCGCCGCGCCCTGGCGACCGGGGCGTGTTGGCTCCATGCTGGAGGACGTGAAACTCGCCCCTTGGCCGGTCGCGTTCGAGTCGATCCCCGTTGTGTTCGGGGCCGCCGTCTTGGGAGCGGGCAGTGTGTTCTGCGGGTGCAGCGGCGCGCCCCCGGCGGCGTTCGCGCGCCCGGACCTCCCCGTCGTCCGGCCCCTGCCGGCGGGCACCAGCGTGCGCTTGGAGCCCGCCGTAGGGGGCGCCGACGACGCGGCGCGCGCGGTCGCGCCTCTCGACGCTTGGTGGCGCGAGGCGTTGCGGCAGAGCGCCCATCTGGACTTCGGCGGCGGGGTCGAACGCCCGCTGGCGGCGGATTGGGCGCTCATCTTGGAGTACGACCAGGCGGCGGACCAGCTCAGCGCGACGTTGCAGGGCGCGGCGCTCGGCGCCCCTGTGCCCTTGGGCAGCACGACGGTCCGCGGTGCCCTCGGCCGCGCGGTTGACGCTCTGGCCCTGCGCGTTCGGTGCGCGCTCGGCGACCCCGTGCGGTTGGCGCCGGGTGACGTGCGCGCGATCTACAGCCCGGCCGCGCGCTGCGTGCGCGACACAGAGGCAGCCCTGCGGGCGCAGGCGGCCGGCGACCATGGCCGCGCGCTGCGGTTGCTGCGCCAGGCGCGGACGGTCGATGGCGGCTGCACGATGACGCTCTTGGCCGTGGCCGGCTCGGAGCTGGCGCTGGGTACGTCCGAGGGCGCGCCGGGTCGAGTGGCGACCGCCCGCCGGACCGCCACCGAGGCCCTGCAGCTGACGCGCCGACTCAGCCCGACGACGAAGCATCGCCTGGCCCACATTCTCCTCTTGGCGCGTGGTTATGAGCGCGGCGCCCCGGCGTCGACCGATCGCGAGCTGTTGGCTCTCGGCCTGGCCTCGGCCCGGGACCGGCCGGCCGACCCGCACGCCAAGATGTCCGAGGCCGTCGCACTGTCGCTGTTAGGGCGGCACGCCGAAGCGTTGCCACTGCTGCAGGCCCTCGCCGTTCGGTGGCCCCGGAGCGCTCAGGTGCGCCTGCACCTCACATTCGCGGAGCTCGCCGCGGGTGATCCGGCAGCCGCCTTGGCGGCGATCGAGGCGGCGGCGCCCGCGTTGCCGGGCCAATCGGCACTCGTGCCCCGGGCGCTGGCCTTGTTCCATGCCGGCCGTCTGGAGGCCCTCGCGACTCTGCTTGCCGACACCGCGGCGCGACCCGAGGTCGTGGCGGGCAACGGCAGCCACGAGCTGCTGCGGATGCAGGCTGCCCTGCGATTGCTGCGGGGGCGCGTCGACGATGCCTGCGCCGCCCTGCTTGCCGATCTGGATTGGCTGTACGACCGCCCTGCGGACCTCGAGCGATGGGCCTTGGATTTGGCCGAGACGGGTCAGGTGCTGGCGCAGCTGGGCCGCGACGCCGAGCTCGCGGCGCGAGTCCGCGCGTTCGAGCAGCTCCCCGACCTCTCCCCTACGGTCACGCAGGTACTGGTCCTGCTGGGCGGGCTGGTCCAGGTCGGCGCCGCCGGCGGCGACGCCGCAGCCGCGGCGGCGACCCACCTGCGCATGGACGGGCAAACCGTCTGGAGCAGCGCGGTGCGGGCCGCCGTGCACCAACAGCGCGGCGAGCTGCTCGACGAGCTGCGGGAACGCCTACTGGAATACCAGCTCACCCCGTCGCCGCTGGCCCGTGCCGCTCTCGCCCGCGTCCTCGCCGCGGCCGGGCGGCCCGATCAGGCGCAGCAAGTGCTGCTGGAGTTGCGAGCGCAGCTCTACGGTTTCGACCTGCGACGTCCGCAGCAGCATCCGTTGATGAGCCCGGCCGCGGCGTTGGCCTCACTCGCCCTCAAAGCGAGCTACTAGTGGTGTGATGTCGCCGCCGTCAGCCGCGCAGCATGAGTGAGCACTCGCCCAGCGGCTCCATGCCGGCGTTTTCGTAGGCGCGCCGCGCGGCCACGTTGCCTTCGGCCACGTGCAAGCACACCAGGGGTGCGGATGACCGCCGCGCGACCTCGGCAACCAGCCCGGCGGCCAGGCCCTTGCCGCGGGCCTCGGCGGCGGTGAAGACGCCCTCAAGCACGAGCCCACTCGGCCCGGTGCTGCCGATGTCGAGCTTGGCCAGCGGCCGCCCGGACTCGCCGATCACGTGGGTCTGCTCGCGGCGGATCCGCCGGCGAATCGCGTCGCGGAGCCAGGAGCGCTGCACGCGTTGCCGGTCAATGCAGAGGTCCTCTTCGTTGAGCTCTAGCGCGGCCTGGAGGAGCCAGGCCTGGTCCCGCTTGTCGGCGAGGCGCACGGTGACGGCTGGTGCTCCGGCCGCCGCTGGGCGGACCCCGTAGTAGATTTGCCGTCGGTGCACGAGCGGCGGGCGCGCCTCGTGGCGGGCAAGAGCTTCGAGCGCCGCCGCCGGCCCCAGTGCGATGCGCCATCCCAGGGCCGCGCGACGCACGGCGTCGGCCACCCGTTCGCCGTCCAGCGGGAGATCCTCGACGAGGATCAGGTTGCCGCGCCCACCGAAATAGGCCAAGCCGACCAAGTCGTCGGCACCGGCGAGCGCGACCAGCGCGCCCGACTCATCGCCGGTGAGCTCGCGTCCGTCGGCAGTCTGCTCCAGCGCCGCGAGATGGTTGCCCGTATAGACCCCGTGGACGCCGACCCGCGTGGTCAACGCGAGGGCCGCGGTCAGGTCGACCCGATCCAGCGGCCGAGCGACAAACGGGACTTCGGTGGTCACGGCTCAAGGTTCCACGGCAAGGGGCCGATCAGCAACGACCAGAGCACCCACTATGAGCGACTGCCTCCTGCCGTTCCCCAACGGACCACACCCTGATCCGGGCGCACGTGCCGCGCTCGGCGACGATCCGTGGGCACTCACCCGCGCCCAGCGACTGCGCGCCTTCGTCGAGCACGCGGCGGCGCAAGAACATTGGTTGCCGCGGCTGCAGGCGCTGGTCGAGCCGCCCGCACCCGATGCCGCGTTTCCGGCCTTCTTGCTCGACGCCCCGCGCTACGCCGACCTGCGGGCCGCGGTCGCCGGCGCGACCAGCACCAAGGAGCTCGACGTGGGCGTGGCCGACCAGCTGCAGCGCTTCGTCGACCTGTACCGCGACTACCTGGCGGAGCCGGTCGGCGTCTAGGCGCTGCTGGCTTTGCCGCTTCGGCCCCTGCCGAACCGGACGACGATCAGCCAGCCCGCACCTGCACGGTTCGGCCGACGGTGTCCATGATCTCGCGCAACTGGTCGTAGTCCGGGTGCCGGAGCCGCATCCACGCGTTGGCCATGTAGCCACCCTCGACCGATTGCGTCGGCGTGCCAGGCGGCGGGAAGTGGGCGTCGAGGATGCAGTCACCGTAGCGCTGGCGTATCTCGTCGACTCCCTCGTAGCCGGCGATGCGGCCGTCTTGCTCTGGGCGCAGCGCGATCATGCCGGCCGCGTAGGCGCGTGACGCGCGCGCATCGGTCTCGCCTTGCACCAGGAGCTTCGCCCATTCGGTGTAGAGGTCGAGGTCGTTGGCGGCACCGTAGATGTCCCACACGCGCACACCCGGTGGGCGGCAGCCGATCTCGGAGAACTTCAGCCCCTTGGGACCAAAGAACCACTCCATGTGCGTCGCTGAGGTCTCGATGCCGAGCACCTCGATGACTCGCTTGCCGAGCTCGACCACCTGGGCGTAGTCCTCGGCGTCCACGCGATTGGTCGTCACGATCTGCGGCGAGATCCACCGGGTCCGCATCGCCTCGAGCACGCCCGGGTAGTAGTGCGAGATGAAGTCGTGCACGACGTCGCCATTGCAGGTGAGCGTGTCGTAGAAGGCCTCGTGGCCTTCGATGAACTCCTCGACCGCGGTGGGTACGCCACCCTCGACGCCGGTGGCGCGAATGGCGTCCTCCAGCTCCTCGGCGTTGCTGACTCGATACGTGCCCGCGGCGCCCGCAGCGTCGCTCGGCTTGAGGACCAGCGGGAAGCCCACCTCCTCGGCGAAGGCGCGGACGTCGTCCGCGGAGTTGGCGCCCGTTGACCGGGCGCACGGGATGTCGGCGGCGCGCAGCGCCTCCTTCATGGCCGGCTTGTCCCGGCACAGGAAGGCCGTGCGCACCGAAGTGCCAGGAATCTCACAGGCCTCGCGAACGCGGGCCGCGGGTAGCACGTGTGCTTCGACCGTTGCCTCGAGACGGTCCACCCACTCACGGTCCTGCACGCGCCGCACGGCGTCGAACAGCGAGCGTTCATGCACGACGGAAGGGACCTGCTCATAGCCGTGTAGGTGTTGGCGCACGTCGCCCGGTAGCGCCTGGGCCGGCGCCTCGCCAATGGCGGTCACGCGCGCACCCGCCTGGGCAAGCGCTCGCACGAACTCGCGCTGGTTCTGGGGAAAGGCAGGCTCGAGGAACAGCACGTGCATGGCGTCCCGCAGCATACTGGGTTGCTGGTCGATCCGGCTCACGCCGGATCGACATTGAGGATGAAGGGCGAGGGCGAACCCGCCGTTGGGGCCCTTCGGACCAGTCGCGAGGCTTCCCTCGGCTCCGCTCTGGAGCGGAGCCGGGTCCCACCTGCCCCGGCGGGGCGAAGCCTCGGGTTTTGGCGGGCGGCTGGGTCTTGTGCCTTGTGCAGGTGCGCGGCGGCGGTCGGACAGCTGCCGCGAGGGTTAGCCCTGCATGGCTTCGTAGAGGGCAACGTACTTGGGCCCCTGGCGATCCCAGGACCAGTCCTCGGCCATGCCGTTGTTTACCAGCTGTCGCCAACTGTCCTGGTCGCGATAGACCGAGAGGGCGCGGCGCATGGTGTCGAGGAGCGCCTTGCTCGAAAACGGCTCAAACGAGAACCCGGTGCCTTCGCCGGTCGCCGGATCGAACGGCCGTACCGTGTCGGCGAGGCCGCCGGTTTGGCGGACCAGGGGCACGGTGCCGTAGCGCAGGCTGTAGAGCTGGTTGAGGCCGCAGGGCTCGTAGCGCGATGGCATGAGGAACACGTCGGCGGCGGCTTCGATGCGGTGCGCGAGTTCGTTGTTGTAGCCGCGATACACGGCCACGAGGTCCGGATAGCTGTCGCGCAAGCTCTGGAGAAACTGCTCGTAGCGCGGCTCACCCGAGCCGAGGGCGACGAGGCGCGCGCCGCGCTCCTGGAGGACCACGGGCATCGCCTCGGCGATGAGCTCAATGCCCTTCTGTTGGGTCAGGCGTGAGACGATCCCGAACAGCGGCAAGTCGTCGTCGCCGGGGAGGCCGAAGTCTTTGAGCAGCGCCGCCTTGTTGGCGGCCTTGCCGGCGAAGTCGCCGGGACCGTAAATCTGCGGCAAGAACGCGTCGTGCCGCGGGTCCCATTCGCCGTAGTCCACGCCGTTGACGATGCCCCGCAGCGCGGCGCGGCGCTTTTGCAGATCGGCGGCCAGGCCCATGCCGAGCTCTTCGTCCTGGATCTCGCGGGCGTAGGTTTCGCTCACCGTGCACAGCGCGTCCGCGTACTTCACGCCCGTGCGCAAGAAGCTGAAGGTGTCGTTCTCGGTGTCGCTGGCATCCAGGAGGTGACGCTCATCGGCGAGTCCAAGGCTGTCGAGAAGATCGAGCGCGAAGACGCCCTGGTAGCCGAGGTTGTGCAGGGCGAGGAGGACCTTGGTGTCGGCGAAGAGGGTGTCCCAGGCGTAGCCCGTCTTGAGGATCAACGGCAACAGCGCGGTGTGCCAATCGTTGGCGTGAAAGACGTGTGGCGACCACTGCAGACGCTGGCACAGGTCGATGGCGGCGCGGGTGAGCAGCCAGAAGCGTGGCGCTTCGTCGGGACCGTCGCCGTAGATCGCGTCACCGCCGAACAGCTCGGGGCAGCGCACGAAGTGCACGAGGACGTCGCTCTCGGGCAGCGGCGCGGTCGACACGGAGTACGTGTAGGAGCGGTCGCCGGCGGTGATCTGTAGGTCCTGCAGCTCCGGGACCGGCGGAAAGGTCCAATCGGCGTTGTCGCGGACGCGGCCGTACATGGGCATCACAACGCGCACGTCGTGCCCGGCCTTGCCGAGCCAGCGCGACAGCCCGCACGCCACGTCGGCGAGTCCTCCGGTCTTGGCGAACGGTGCGACCTCGGACGCGACCATGCAGATGCGCTGCGCTCCCATGGCCGCGACTGTACGCGGGGCGCGCCGCCGATGCGACGCGCGAGCTGCGCCTTACGGTGGCCCGAGGTGGAACCAGCCCAGCGACGAACGGGCGCTGCCGGGCGCTCCTTGCGGCGCGGTCGCGGCAAAGAAGTAGTGGTAGCGTTGACGGCGCAACGCCCGCGCCGTGGCGCGCAGCGATGCCGCCGTCTCGTACGGCAACTGCACGGGTACGCCGGGCTGGACGGGCACTTTGCAGCAGAGCGCTTCCCCGACGAGCCATAGGTGGAGCTGTGCATTGTCGGTGACGTTCGGTGCCATCAGGCGCGCGCCGAGGTCGGACCACGGGACCTCTTCGCCTTGGAGGGGCGCGTGCCCGGAGGGCAGCGGCAACGGCGCCAACCGGGGCGCGGCCGCGACGTCGTGCAACGCGCCCTGGTGTAGTTCGATGCGCAGTCCCAACAGCTCGGTACCAAAGAGGGCCAGCGCCAGTAGTGGCGGGTGCTGGGTGAGGTCCACGGTGAAGATGCGCTGACCATCGCGCGAGACGCCGCCGGCAAAGCGCAGTGCCAGCTGCGGCAGCTCACCCTGGGCGGTGAGCCAGTGGACCACGCCGCCCGCCGCCTCGAGCGATGCCCGGACTTCGAGGGCCTCGACAGCCAGAGCCGCGCGCGGGACGCGGAAGCGAGCGACGTCCGGCGTGGCCGGATCTCGGGTCAGGGCGGGTGCTGCGTCGCCGCGCGTGAAGGCCAGCATGGCGGCGCCCGCCGCCGACCAGTGCGCGACGCGGCCGCCGGCGCCCAGCCACGCGTGGACGGGAGTGGGGTCGAACAAGACCCCTGGGGAATGCGCCACCCGGGTGGCCACGGCGCCCAGGCCAACCACCGGGGTCGGGTCGGGGACGAATGGGCGCGCCGCGGTCGCGTAGTAAACCATGGGGTGCATCGGCCCGGGGGCGCCGGCAGTGGGTGGCATGGTGAGCACGGCCAGCGGTCGGGCCGGCGTCGCGCCCACCCCGAGGGACTGGACGCCGTCGGCCGCGAGTCGCATCTGTCGCCACGCGGCGCCGTAGCGCGCGGCGATGTCGCCAGTCGTCGGCAGCTGCCAAATCCCCAGCGCGATGGCCACGGCGGCGGCGAGCCAGGGCACGCGGTTGCTGGCGAAGGCGCGGGTGAGCGCGAGGGCGAGGACCGGAAGCGCGCCATAGAGCATGCGGGCGCCGACCAGCGCCGGCTCGAGTGCCTTCTGGTAGGTCGGAGCCAGGCAGGCGAGGAGCCAACCGGCGAAGAGCACTGCCCCGGCGGCGAGCGCTGGCAGGGTGCGTTCACGCCGGGCGTTGAAGAGTGCGAGGACGGCGAGGCCGAGCCAAGCGAGGAGCGCGGCGACACCTTGGGCGCCGGGGTCCAATAAGACGTGTAGCTTCGCCGCGGTCAGACGCACGCTGTCGCCGAGGCTGGTCGGAGCAGGTGTCCCGAGCTGCCCCAGGACCGCGAGTCGCACGCCAAAGTAGGCGACGACCAGCAGCGCGATGGGTCGCCAGGTCCGCAGCCGGTCCCGCCACGCGTGGCCGCGCGGTGCGGCGACGAGCTCGAGCGCCGCGAAGTGGGCGGGGAGCGTCACGGCCGACTCCTTGGCGCCGAGGGCGAGTGCCGACGCGGCCACGAGGAGAACGAGCGACGCGCGGTCGCGGTCGCGTCGCAGATGGGCCACAAAGAGCACCAGCGCCACCATCCGCAACGCAACTTCGAGCCCGGTCACCCGCGCCGAGACCCACAGGACGGGTTCGGCACTGACCGGATGCAGCGCGCAGAAGAGACCGCCCGCGAGGGCCGCCCATGCTGCCCGTGAAGGCGGCGCCACGCGCGCGCACAGCCAGCCGGTCAAGAAGACGACGCCGAGGTGGAGGCCGAGGTTGACCAGGAGTAGGGCGCGTGCACTGTCGCCAAGCCAGGCCACGTTGAGAGCCAAGGACAGGTTGAAGACCGGCCGCCAGTAGATCGACGCGAACAGCCAGCTCTCGGCAAACTGATCGCGGACGCGCGGCCAGTCGACCTGGCCGCCGTCGAGCAGGGTCGACAAGAGGTAGTAGTCGTCGGCGAGGTAGGTGCCCCGCAGCACCGCGGGCAGCCACCACGCCGCGGCCACCGCAACTGGCAACAGGCAGGCGACAAGGAGGCGATGGGTCTGGGGCATCTGCGCGCGGCCGCAACTGCGGTCCGGGCCGAGAGCATGCGGCATGGTGGTGACCCGTTCTCGGCCCCGCGGCGCGGCGCCAAGAGCATGGATCCGAGGCCTGCAGCGTCAATTCGGTGACAGCCACGAGCCCAGGCCACAATGCCGTGCCCAGCCGGACGGCACCGCCACGATCGCCGAAGCGCGCGCACAGGTCATGCCTGTTCCACCGGAAACGCGCCGGTCCGCAAGGCGGCGTCGAGCGACCCGGCCGAGACCGCCTTTGTCATCGGTGCGGCGCGGCGCTAACGTGCAAACCCCGCCATGCCGAACGTCGTCTTCGTCGCGCCCTTCGCCATGTCGGCCACTCTGCGCTTCGCACGCGCCGCGGCCGGCCTCCCGGGGGTGCGCCTCGGCGTGCTGTCGCAGCAGCCAGAGTCGATGCTGCGCGCGCAGATCCCCAACCTCGCGGCGCACCGACAGGTCGGCAACGCGATGGACGTCGAGCAGCTGGTCGCCGGCGTGCGGGCGCTGGCGCCAGCACTGGGCGGCGAAGTCGACACGATGGTCGGGATCCTGGAGCAGGCGCAGGAGCCCATCGCGGCGGCGCGGACGCGCCTGGGGTTGCCGGGCATGAGCGTCGAAGCCACCAAGAACTTCCGCGACAAGTCGCGGATGAAGGATCTGCTGCGCGCCCACGACTTGCCTTGTGCCCGCCACGCCCTGGTCGGCACCGCGGCCGAAGGGGAGGCGTTCGCCCAACGCACCGGCTTTCCGTTAGTGGTGAAACCCCCGGCCGGTGCCGGCGCCAAGAACACCTTCCGCGTGGACGATGCGACGCAGCTGCGCCAGTGTCTGCAAGCCGTGCCGCCCAGCCCGGCGCGCCCGGTGCTGATCGAGGAGTTCATCGTCGGTCGCGAGTATTCCTACGACGCGGTGTCGCTCGGCGGGCAACACCTGTTCCACTCCATCTCCGAGTACTACCCGTCGCCGCTCGAGGTGATGGAGACGCCGTGGATCCAGTGGTGCGTGTTGCTCCCCCGCGAGATCGACGGTGATGAGTTCGCGCCGATCCGAGACGCCGCGCCGCGCGCGCTGAGCGCGCTCGGCATGGACACCGGGATGACGCACACCGAGTGGTTCCGGCGCGAAGACGGCAGCATTGCGATCTCCGAGGTCGCGGCCCGACCGCCGGGCGCTCAGTTCGTCACGCTGCTGTCGCTCGCCCACGACCTCGACTTCTATCGTGCTTGGGCGCAGCTGATGGTGTTCGGCTCGTTCGATCCGCCCGAGCGGCAGTGGTCGGTCGGCGTCGCGTTTCTGCGCGGTCAGGGCAGCGGCAACGTCGTGGCGATCCGCGGCGTCGAAGAAGCCCGGCGCGAGATCGGCTCCCTCATTGTCGAAGCCAAGCTGCCGCAGCGGGGCCAGACCCCGGCCGGGAGCTACGAGGGCGAGGGGTACGTCATCCTTCGCCATCCGGAGACGCAGGTGGTCAAAGACGGCCTGGCGCGCCTTGTGACGCTGCTCCGCGTCGAGCTCGGATGACGGAGGGACAGGGATGAACGTGATCATGATCTCGCCGGGCTTCCCGGCGGAGATGCCGCTGTTCACGCGGGCGCTGGCGCAGGTCGGCGCCTCCGTGCTGGGTGTCGGCGACCAACCGCAAGCCGCACTCGAGCCCGACGTGCGCCAGGCGCTGACCGGGTATCTGCAGGTGCGCAACCTGTGGGAGGAAGAGCAGACGATCGCCGAGATCCAGAGTGCGGTCCGCGGCAAGAGCGTGGATCGGGTCGAGTGCTTGTGGGAGCCGGGGATGATCCTGGCGGCCCGCCTGCGCGCGGCGCTGGGCGTGCCGGGGATGGGGCTCGAGCAGACCAAGCTGTTCCGCGACAAAGAGAGCATGAAGCAGGCGCTCGATCGCGCCGGCATCCGGACCCCCCATCACTTTCGCGCCACCAACGAGAGCGAAGTCCGCGACGCGGCCGAGCGGATCGGCTATCCGCTGATCGTCAAGCCGATCGATGGTGCGGGGTCGCGCGACACCTACCTGTTGCACGAGGCCGGGGATCTCGACCAGGCGCTGCAGCTGGTGAAGCACGTCCCCGAGGTCAGCGTCGAGGAGTACATCGAGGGCGAAGAATACACCTACGACACGGTCTGCGCCGGGCGCGAGGTCGCCTTCGAGAACGTGTCGTGGTACCGGCCCAAGCCGATGTTCATGTCGAAGTACGCCTGGGTCAGCCCGCAGTCGATCGTGTTCCGCGATCTCGAGCAGGAGGAGATCGCGGCCGGTCGCGATCTCGGCCGGCGGGTCTTGGAGGCGCTCGAGTTCGACACGGGCTTCACCCACATGGAATGGTTTCGCACCGCCGACGGTGAGCCGGTCTTTGGCGAGATCGCGGCGCGCCCGCCGGGTGCGCGTCTGGTGCACGCGATGAACTACTCCTGCGACACGGATCTCTTCTCCGGCTGGGCCGAGGCCGCGTGCTACGGCCGGTTTAGCCAGCCCACCGAGAAAGTGTTCAACGCGGGCATGATCTTCAAGCGGGCCCAGGGCGAGGGCCGGATCTCCCGCATTGAGGGGCTGCAGAGCCTGCTGGCTCACTTTGGCGAGCACATCGCCAACATCGAGCTCTCGCCCGTGGGGACGCCGAAGCGCGATCACCGCAAGGTGGTGATCGGCGACGGTTGGCTCGTCGTGCGGCATCCCGATCTGCAGACGACGATCGACATGTCGGAGCGCGTCGCCACCGACCTGAGGATGTATGCCAGCTGAGCTCGCCACGGACCCCGGGTCGCGGCAGGCGTCGCGACGCGTGGTGCTGCTGGGGCCGCAGCGTCTGCGCCCCACTTTGTGCGACGCGGTGCGCGATGAGGGCCTGGACCCGACGGCGCCGATCGCCGCGGTCACCGCGGGTTGGGAGGAACGCGAGGCCGAGGATGCCGAGCTCAGCGATCACCTCGGCGGCCCGGTGATCAACCTGCGCGTCTTTGAGCGCGCAGAGGACGTCTACCGCCGCGATCCGGAGCTGCATGTGGCGATGCGAGCGCGCCACGATTTGCTGCGCGAGCTCCAGGGGCTCTACCACGTCCGGCTGCACCACTCCCTTGACGCCGCCCGCGACCTGCTGGCGCAGGCCGGCAACCCCCGGCTTCTCGAGCCCGAACGCGAAGGTGCGATCGCCGCCGTGCGAGCCCTGGATCGCGCCCATCTGCAGCGCGTGCGCGAGCTGCACGATGAGTTCGAGGCGGAGTGGCGCTTGGGCGAGCGGGACGCCGTCGTCTCGGCGCGCCGCGCGGTGGCCACCGATTTGGGCGCGGCCCAGGCACTGTGCGTGGCTGGCGGTCACGTCGCGATCCTGTTGAACCGAATGCGGGTGCTGGACGTGTTGAGCCTCGCCGGCGACCGGCCGATCTTCGCTTGGTCAGCGGGGGCCATGGCGCTGGGGGCACAGGTGGTGCTGTTCCACGACCGGCCGGCCCAAGGCCCCGGCGACGCCGAGGTGCTCGTGCACGGACTCGGCGCGTTCCAAGGCGTGCTGCCGCTGCCGCACGCGAGCCGTCGCCTCCGCCTCAAAGACCCCCGCCGCGTCGAGCTGTTGGCGCGCCGTTTCGCGCCCGACCGGTGCATGGCGCTGGACGAGGGCTGCGACCTGCGTTGGGACGGGGAGACCTGGCGCGCTGCCAGCTCGGAGACCCGTGAGCTCACCGTCGCCGGTGCCGTCGAAGAGCGGCGGGAGGGCCGCTGATGCTCGCCATCCAAGAGTTGGAGCGCGCGCCGCAGCTGTCACCGGCGGCCGTTGACGCGTTCTTGAGCTCACACCAGTTCCCCTTGGTCGAGGGACCGACGGTGACGTTCGTGTTCCGCGGTGAGGCCGACGCGGTCTACCTGCAGCATTGGATCTATGGCCTCGAGTCGGCCCAGGCGTTCGCGCGGATTCCGCGCAGCGACCTGTGGTTCCTCGTCATGGATCTGCCGGAGGGGTCGCGGGTCGAGTACAAGCTGGTCGTCGAGGCTCGCGGGCAGAAGCAGATGGTCAGCGACCCGCTGAACCCCCACCACGCCCGGGATCCGTATGGCGCCAACTCGGTAGTCCACGGCGCGGGTTACGAGCGTGCCGATTGGGTGGACGTCGACCCCGAGGCGCGACCGGGGACCATCGAAGAGCATCGGCTACTCAGCGAGACCTTTGGCGAAGTGCGTCCGATCAAGGTCTACCTCCCCGCGCGCTTTCGCGAGACCCGGCGCTACCCGCTGCTCGTCGTGCACGACGGCGAAGACTATCTCCGGTTCTCGGTACTGCAGACGGTGCTCGACAACCTCATCCACCGGCTGGAGATCCCACCGATGGTCGTCGCGTTGACGCAGTCGCCGAATCGGCTGCAGGAGTATGCCGCGGACGAGACCCACTCGCGCTTCTTGGTCGAGGAGTTGGTGCCGCTGCTCGAGGACCGCTATCCGCTGCTGTCGACGCCCGCCGGTCGCGGGATCATGGGGGCGAGCTTTGGCGCCGTCGCGTCGCTGTTCACCGCCTGGAAGAACCCCGGCTTCTTCGGCAGCTTGCTGTTGCAGTCGGGCTCGTTTGCGTTCACCGATATCGGTGACCACGACCGCGGGCCGCTCTTCGACCCGATCGTCGACTTTGTGAACGACTTCCGCGCCGCGCCCGGCAAACCCGCCGACCAGGTGTTCGTCAGCTGCGGCACGTATGAGTCCCTCATCTACTACAACCGGTCGATGCTGCCGCTGCTGCAGTCCACCGGCATGGCGGTGCGCTACGCCGAGGCGCGCGACGGCCACAACTGGGAGAATTGGCGTGATCGCTTGCGGGAAGGCCTGTCCTGGCTGTTCCCTGGGCCGGTCTGGCTCGTCTACGAATAGCTCGTCGTAGGGCAAGCGCAGGCGACACGAAGGAAGACACGAACGGAAGCGTCGATGGCGATCGTCACCCGAAGGATCGGGCTCTCTCTCGGAGCCGACATCTGCTGGCCGCAGTGCTACGAGGACATCCTCGCACGTATGGACCTGGCGATCCCCCACAAGCGGGACACGGTGCGCTTCGAGGTGAAGCGGCTGGACATCGAGCCGTTCCATCTGCGCCAGCCCGCCAACTACGACCTCGTGATCGACCGGTTGACGCACTGGTACCACGTCAGTCGCGAGTGGATCAAGAAGGCGGTCCTGATGGACGGCGTCTACGTCTTCAACAATCCCTGGTCCGTCCAGTCGATGGAGAAGCAGACCACCTACTGCGCGATGATGAAGCTGGGCCTGCCCGTTCCCGACACTCTGTTGGTGCCGCCCAAAGAGTATGACGAGCTACCGGACCTCGCCCCCACGCTGGAGCGCTACGCCAAGCTCTTCGACCTGCCGCAGGTCGGCGAGAGTCTCGGCTACCCGATGTTCATGAAGCCGTACGATGGCGGCGGCTGGGTCGGCGTAAGCAAGATCGACAATGCCGAGGAGCTGACCGAGGCGTACGACAAGAGCGGCAAGTTCGTGATGCACCTACAGCGCGGCGTGGTCCCGTATGAGAAGTTCGTACGGTGCGTCGGCCTGGGGCCGCAGCTGCGGATCATCCGCTACGAGCCGGATGCGCCGCTGCACGAGCGCTACGCCTCCGACCTCGACGTGGTCGACGACGAGGCGGCACAGGTCCTCGAGGACACGACCCTGACGATCAACGCGTTCTTCGGTTGGGACTTCAACTCCTGCGAGTGCCTGCTGCGCGACAACACGTGGCATCCCATCGACTTTGCCAACCCCTGCCCCGACTCGCAGATCACCTCGTTGCATGTCCACTTCCCGTGGGTGGTGCTGGCCAAGATGCGGTGGTCGCTGTTCTGCGCTGCTACCAAGCGGCCGATGCGGCGCAATCTGGACTGGGGCCCGTACTTCGCGGTGGCCAAGAAGAAGCTGCCCTTCCGCGAGAAGCTACGCGCCTACGGGGATCTCGCGCGGAAGCACTTTGATCACCAGCGCTTCGCCGAGTTCTGCGATGAGCACCTGAGCTCGTTGGACGCCGTGGCGCACGAGTACTTTGGGACCGACCGGGCAAAGAGCGCGGTGCGCGCGAAGGTCGAGGCGCTGTTTCCGGAGCACGAATGGGACGAGTTCACCGAGAAGTTCTGGGGTGCCGTCCAGACCTGGCGGGAGCGCGAGGGCGCCTCGTCCTGAGGAGAATCAAGCATGTCGAAGGAGACCGCGACCTGGCATTCCGAGCGCTTCGGCGAGGAGATCAATCTCGTCCGGTGGGGCGAGATGGGCACCCCCCTTCTAGTGTTCCCCACCGCCGGCGGCGATGCGGAAGAGATCGAACGCTTCTACCTGGTGGATGCGCTGGGCGACTTGCTCGGCGCCAACCGGATCAAGGTCTACTCGGTCGATAGCCTCGCGGGGCGCGCCTGGCTCACCGACGACAATCGGGCAGTGGCCGCCGCGGAGGCCCAGCACCGCTTCGATGCCTGCATCCATCACGAGGTGCTGCCGGCGATCCGCCGCGACTGCAACGACGAGGAGATCGAGGTCGCCGTGGCCGGAGCATCGATCGGGGCGTTCAACGCGTTGGCGGCGATCTGTCGCCACCCGGAGGCCTACTCGACGGCGATCTGCATGAGCGGCACCTACGACTTGCGCAAGTTCCTGCGCGGTCCGACCAACGTCGACTTTCACAACTGCTCCCCGGTCGACTTCGTGCCGACGCTGGAAGACGGCGCGCACTTGGAGCAGCTGCGCCAGCGCTTCGTGCTCCTGACCCACGGCGAAGGCCGGTGGGAAGAGCCGGCGCAGTCGTGGAAGACTGCCGAGGTCCTCGGGCGCCGGGGCGTTCCCAACCGGGTCGACGCCTGGGGGGACGAGTGGGATCACGACTGGGTCACGTGGCGGAAGATGCTGCCGCAATACGTGGACGAGCTGCTGCCCTAGTAGGTAGGGGCTAGGGGTAGGATGCCCCGCTTCTCATGAGTCCCGACCGCGAGCTCGCCTACCTCCGCCTCCGCGCGGAGTTGACCACCGTCCTCGAGGACGTGACGGACCCGGAGAAGGTCCTGCAGGTGGCCGTGCGGCGACTGCGCCAGTTCTTCGGCGCCGAGCGGGCCGCCGTAGCGGTCGAGTGTCCCGGCCCCGAACCGGTGACCCTGGCCTGGGCCCAGCCGGCCGAGTTCGTGCCCGACTTAGGGGTGTTCGTGGACACGCTGGCGGGGCGGCCGCCAGGCGTGGGGCCCAACCCCCTGCTGATTCCGATTCAGCGGCGCGGCCGGATCGGCGCGGCGCTGGCGTTGTGGCGCGAGGGCGCCTCGTTCGATCGCGATGACATGCTGCAGGCGGCACCGCTGGGGAAGCTCGTGTCCCAGCGGGTGCAGGTCGTCGATCGCGACCGGATTTCGGAGATGCGGGCGCGCATCGACCGTCAGCTGATGGAGCAGCTCCGGCCCAAGGACCTCTTCTACGAAGTCCTCGGGGCGCTCCAAAAACTGACCCGCTACGACCATTCGGCGGCGTTGCTCGTGCCCACGCCGACCCCCAACGTCTTTGAGCTCGTCGCCGAGAAGATCACCTGGCGGAAGGGCAAGAGCCGCCGGGTGGGCCTGACGCGCGTGGCCGATGACGCCCTGCAGCGTCTGATGGAGCTCGGCGAGGTGGCCGTCTTCGTGCGCGATGGCGACCAATGGCGCCGGGCAGGAGACGGCGAGGCGGAGGAGCTCGCCGACTTCCTCGACTACAACCGGGCGTCGCCTGGGAAGGGCGAGGAGCTCGAACGAGTGATCCTGTGCGCGCCGTTGGCCAATCGCAATGAGGTGGTGGGTGTTCTCAAAGTCGCCGCCTGCTGGCCCGGTTTGCTCGGCGCATTCGAGGTCGATTTGGTGCGCCGCTTCCTCCCCAAGGTCGCGGTGGCGATCCGGCGGATGGATCGCGATGTGACGCTGGAGACCGGTCTCCTCGAAGCCGAGAAACAGCGGGCGATGGCCAACCTGGCGCGCGGAGTCGCGCACGACGTCAATAACGCGGTCGGCGCGGTGTTGCCACTGGTGCAACAGCTGGCGCAAGAAGCGCGGGCCGGGACGCTGGACCCGGCGACGGCGGCCGAAGACTTGGCCCACATCGAGGCGTCGCTCGACGTGTGTCAGCGGATCTTCGGCGGCATGTTGTCATTCGCGAAGGGCTCGGCCCGCGCGGTCGGCGAGGGGGACCTCCGGCGCGCGGTGGACCGAACGCTGGCGATCCTCGGCGACGGGATGCGGAGCCAAGGGGTCGAAGTGAGCGTGGTGATGCCACGCGGGCTGCCGCAGGTTCGCGGCGGGCAGGGCGATCTGGAGCAGCTCGTCCTCAACCTCGCGACGAACGCGCGCGACGCGATGACCGAGGGGGGCGAGCTCACGGTTGAGGCCGCCGTGCGTGACGGCGACGTCGTGCTAGCGGTCCGGGACACCGGCACGGGCATCGATTCGGAGCTGCTGGCTCAGATCCAGGAACCGTTCTTCTCGACGAAACGCCACGGCTATGGCCTGGGACTGTCGATTTGTCGCTCGATCGTCTGGAACATGGACGGCGAGATGCTCATCGATACGCATCCCGGCGTGGGCACCACCGTGACCGTTCGCATGCCCATCGTCCCCGCGGAGACCGAGCTCAGCGCATGACGGCGCCGCGGATCTTGGTGGTCGACGACGAGCCGGCGATGCTGCGGGCGACCGAGCGAGTCCTGGGCGACCGCTACCGGGTGCGCACCGCCCGGACCGCGGCCGAGGCGACCGAGGCCATGCAAGAGGACTCCGCGGATCTCGCCATCATCGACGTGCGGATGCCGGAGACCGACGGCTTCCAGGTGTCGGGGTTGCTGCGGGAACTGCGGGAGGATCTCGATGTGATCTTCATGACGGGCGTGATCCAGCAGCTCGACGCACAGCTGGTGCGCTCCATCCGCGAGAAGGCCTTCTACTTCATCCAGAAGCCCTTTGATCGCGACGTGCTGCTGACGATTGTGCACCGCTGCTTCGAGCAGCGTCGGCTGGCGGCGGAGAACCGGCGTTACGTGACGCGGCTAGAGCAGGAACTGCGTCAGGCTCGGAGCTTCCAGCGCAGCCTCTTGCCACCGGCCCAGGCGCGGCTCGAGGGGCTCGAGCTGCACGCGCGCTACCTGCCATCCGACGCGCTTGGCGGTGACCTCTACGACTTCGTCCGCGGTGGCGAAGGACTGACCACCGTCTTGGTCGCAGACGTGAGCGGCCACGGCGTCTCGGCGGCCATGCTCACCGGGATCGTCAAGGCCGCGCTGCACTCCGCCGGGGACAGCGGCTACCGGCCCACGGACGTGATCAGTCGCATCGCGGATGGGATGCGCTCCTTCGACGACGCGCGGTTCGTCTCCGCCTTCGTGGGCCGATTCTCACGTGCCGACCGGACCCTCGAATACGTCAACGCCGGCCACCCGGCCGGGCTGCTCTGGGTGCCGCGTGGGCCCTGGCGGCTGCTCGATCTGACCGGTCCGCTGATCTCGCCGGCCTTTCCCGATCTGCGGCGGGACGTGCAGAAGGTCCACCTGCGCGACGACGAGCGGATGCTGCTGTACACCGACGGCGTGACGGAGACCCCGCGCGATCGTGACGGCGAGCTCTTTGGCGACGAGCGCTTGCGCGAGCTGTTGGTGGCGTCCGAGCAAAAGGGTGGCGCGCTCCTCGATGAAGTCTTGACGGGGCTCAACGAGTTTGCGGCCGGGCGTCCTGCCGAGGACGACCGCACGCTGCTGGTCGCCGGCTACCCATAGAGGTCCGGCCGGACTGCGCTTGGTGCGGCGAGTGGTGGCCCGGGCGCGCAGCTCGGTGCACTCCGCGATCCGAAGAAGCGTCCGCGGCTCTCGCGGTCCTGCGTTGATGCCGCGGTCGCGCCCACTACGATCCGGGCCGCTTGGCAAGCTGGGATCGCACCATTGAACCAACCGTATTCGCTCTTCGAAGTCTCTTGGGAAGTCTGCAACAAGACCACCGGGATCAACACTGTGCTGGCCACGAAGGCACGCGCGACGGTCGACCGGCTCGGGGACGACTACGTCGCCGTAGGGCCCTGGCTGCTGGCCGACACGGACCGTGAGATCCCGTTCGTCGAGGACACGAGCCTCAGCGGGTTTTGTGAGGCTTGTCGCGCCGCGGGCACGCCGATCCGGATCGGGCGCTGGCAGGTGCCTGGGACGCCGCGCACCGTGCTGGTGGAGTTCTCGGGCCTGTATGACCGCAAAGACGAGATCCTGACGTCACTGTGGGACGACTTCGGCGTCGACTCGATCGCCGGGCAATGGGACTACGTCGAGCCCGTGCTGTTTGGCTGGGCAGTGGGCCAAGTCCTCGAGAAGTGGTGGGAAGAGTATCTCGCTCCCGAGCACCGGCGGGCGGTCGTCCACACCCACGAGTGGCGCGCGGCGGCCAGTCTGCTCTACCTCAAACAACATCTACCGGCCGCCGGGACGGTGTTCACGAGCCACGGCACGGTGCTCGGCCGGGCCCTCGCCGCGGCGGCGGAGACGCCCCTGGATGGCCTTCCCGAGGGCCGCACCACCCGTGAGCTTGCCGAGCAACACGAGGTGGTGGCCAAGCACTCGCTCGAAGGGGTCGCCGTGCGCGAGGCGGACGTGCTGACCACGGTCAGCGCGACGACCGCCCAGGAGCTCGAACGCGTCCACGAGCGCCCCGAGGCCCGAGTGCTGGCTTGCGGCGTCGATCTGGACGCGATCGTCGAAGTGGCCGCCGACGCCGACCGCACCGAAGTGCGCCAGGACGTCCTGCACCTGGCGTCGCGTTTCCTAGGCGATGACGTCAGCGACGCGGCGCTCGTCGCGACCGCTAGCCGCTACGAGTTTCACAACAAGGGCCTGGACCTGCTGCTCGAGGCGCTGGCCCAGCTGAATGGGCAAGAGGGTCGCCGGATCGTGGCGTTCCTCTTCGTGCCGGCCCCGAACAGCGGCGTCCGCGCCGACGTGCAGGAGCGCCTCGCCGCCGGCGACCCGCCGGGCGGCTCGGCCGGGCTCTGCACCCACCACCTGTTCGACGAGGACAACGACGCGATCCGCGCGCGCTGCGCGCAGCTCGGGCTCGACAACGACCGCCACGCGCGCGTGCGCATCATCCACGTGCCGGCGTTCATCGGCCGCGACGACGGCCTCCTCGGCCGGCCGTACGAGGCGGTGCTGGGTGCGATGCATTCGACCTGCTTCCCGGCTTACTACGAGCCATGGGGATTGGCACCGCAGGAGAGCCTGGCGGTCGGCGTGCCGACGGTGACCACGGACTACTCGGGGTTCGGGCGCTGGGCCGAGGAACGCGGGTTCGACAAGAGCCGCGGCATCATGGTGCTGAAGCGCCACTGCGTGCCCTTTCCCCAGGCGGTCAGCGCGCTGGCGACGCATCTGCAGGAGGTCCTGGCCGGCCCGCTCGATGACCCTGCCCAGGAGGCGCAGTGCCGAGAGACGGCCCAGCACTTCGCGTGGGCGGACCTCGTCAAGGGATACGCCGAGTCCTGGGAACAGGCGGTCGGCGCGGTGGACGCACGGTCGCGGGCGGGCGTCACCCACAAACGGCGCCCGCGGCGGCCGCTGGCCGTGCGCCCCCTCGAGGACGGACGCACCCCGCGACTGACGCCCTTCTGGGTCGCCGCCACTCTGCCGGAGCCGCTGCAGGCCCTCCGCGAGCTGGCGCGCAACTTCTGGTGGTGCTGGAACTCGGAGGTCGAGGCGCTGTTCGAGGACCTGTCGCCTCGCGCTTGGCGCGAGTGCGCCCACAACCCCGTGGCGTTGCTGCAACGGGCCTTCGCCGAGGATCTGACGGCGCGCGCGGCGGACCCCGACTACCTGCGGCGTTTGGGCGAGGCGCACGCGCGGTTCCAGGACTACATGAAGCCCAAAACCGAGGCTCCGAAACCGCCCAACCCCGCGCACCCCATTGCCTACTTCTCGGCCGAGTTTGGCCTGCACGAGTCGCTGCCGATCTACAGCGGCGGGCTCGGCCTCCTCGCCGGCGACCATCTGAAGTCGGCCAGCGATCTGGCGGTGCCGCTGATCGCGGTCGGCCTTTTCTATCGCATGGGCTACATGGCGCAGCGGCTGACCGCCGACGGCGAGCAGCTCGCCGATGACATCGAGAACGATCCCCGGGTCCTGGCGACGCGGCCCGTCACGCGGGCGGACGGCAGTCGCCTCGAGTTCGGCGTGCGCCTCCCCGGGCGCGAGCTCCGGTTGCGCGCCTGGCGCGTCGACGTCGGGCGCGTCGTCCTCTACTTACTGGACGCCGACGTGCCCAGCAACCGACCCGAGGATCGTGACATCACCCGCAACCTCTACGGCGGCGGCGGGGAGATGCGGATCCAGCAGGAGATCGTCCTCGGCCGAGGTGGCGTGCGGATGCTGGCACAACTCGAAGTGCAGCCGAGCGTCTATCACATGAACGAGGGCCACGCCGCGTTCCTCACCGTCGAGCGCGTCGCTCGGCTGGTGCGTGAGGGCGGCCTCAGCTTCGACGCGGCGCGCGAGTTCGTGCGCGGCACCACGCTGTTCACGACGCACACCCCGGTGCCGGCTGGGCACGACCGGTTCAGCGAAGACCTAATGCGCCGCTACTTCTCCGACGCTGCCGATCTGCTAGGCGTGTCGTGGGAGCGGTTCTACGCCTTCGGCTCCGTCGGCGAGGAGAACGGCGAATTCAACATGACGAAGCTGGCGCTCTCGTTCAGCTCGTTCTGCAACGGGGTCAGCAAGTTGCACGGCGCCGTGTCGCGCAAGCTGCTGTCCGCCTACTGGCCCGGCATGCTCGAGGCCGAGGTACCGATCACGTCGATCACCAACGGGGTGCACCTGCCGACGTGGACGCACCCGCGCATCGCCGCTCTGCTGCGGCCTGGTGCCGGCAAGCGCGGTGCTTCCCCGGCGACGCCGGTGGACGGCGCGGCGTTTCGGGACCACGGCGGGACCGTCGATCGCAAAGCTCTCTGGGATGTCCGCAGTGCGCTGAAGAGCGATCTCCTCGCCGTGTTGCGGGACCGGCTGCAGCGCAACTTCTTGCTGCGGGGCGACAGTCCTCGCGTGCTTGAGGGCGTGGTCGCGGGCCTCGATGAGCGGGCGTTGGTGATCGGCTTCGCCCGGCGTTTCGCGCCCTACAAGCGCGCCCACCTGCTCTTCAGTGATCCCGATCGGCTCCACGCGATCTTGTCCGACGCCGACCGCCCGGTGCGCGTGGTGATTGCCGGCAAGGCGCACCCCAAGGACACCAAGGGCCAAGAGATTCTGAAGGACCTGGCGGCCCGCACGCGGGATCCAAAGTTCCGCGGCATGGTGATCTTCGCCGAGAACTACGACATCGCCCTGGCGCGGCATCTGGTGCGCGGGGTCGATGTGTGGCTGAACAACCCACTGCGGCCAATGGAGGCGAGCGGCACATCCGGCATGAAGGCGGCTGCCAACGGCGGCCTGAACCTCTCCATTGGCGACGGCTGGTGGCCCGAGGCCTGTGACGGAGAGAACGGCTGGCTGTTTGGCGACGCCCACGACTACGAGGACCAGGACCTGCAGGACCAGCTGGACAGCGGTGAGCTCTACCGGCTCCTCGAGGAGGAAGTGGTCCCGTTGTATTTCCGCCGCGATCGCAACGACGTCCCGCGCGAATGGCTGGACCGCGTGGCCCACGCGTTCGCCACCGTGGCGCCGCAGTTCAACACCGACCGGATGGTCGGCGAGTACGACGAGCGGGCGTATCGACCCATCGGCCGAGCGTGGGGAGAGCTCGGAACCGGGCAGTACCGCGCGGCAAAGGCCATTGCGCAGGATCAGCAGCGCATCCGGCGCGCATTCCCGGGGATCAAGTTCGTCTCGGCGCAGGTCGCGGACCTCAGCCACTTCCGCGTCGGCGAGTCGCTCGACGTGCGCGCCGAGGTCGATCTCGGCGAGCTGCACCCCGAAGACGTGGTCGTCGAGCTGGTCGTTGGCCACGCCAAGGGCGAGCACGACCTGCAGAACATGCAAGTCGTGACCCTGAGCCCGCTGCGCAGCGACGGCGCGTTGTGCGCCTTCGAAGGGACGCACACCATCGAACGCTCGGGCCACTACGGCCACGGGCTCCGGGTGCGGCCGCGTGGCGACGAGCACACCACCATGTCGCTCAGCGATCTGGTGGTGTGGGCCTAGCGACCGATCAGGGCCGGCCACCAAATCACCAGTTTGGCAGGCCCCTTGCTCCTCGCGGCGCTGTCGCGCCGATGTTGATGTTCCTGGCGCCGCTCCGCGTCGCGGAGAGCGCGTGACTACATGCTCTCAGGCCTCGATGTCGGCGGTGACCTTGGCCTTCGCGGCCATCGGGCCCCACCGCACGATCATCGCCAGGTGCTTGGGGTCGTCCTCGGAGGTCTCGATCGCGATGTCGAGCTCATGGTGCTCTTCGGCATCGGTCTTCAGCGTCATTGGGATGCGGATCCCGCCCTCGGTCTGACCGGTCTGCGCCGGGTTCATGCCCGAGGCGCGGATCTTGGTCGCGTCGAGCAAGACCATGTGCATCTTGCCCTCTTCCGCCATCTCCACGCCGACGTAGTAGGTGCCGGGGGCGATCTTGGTGTCACCGGCCATCAAGGTGCAGCTCGTGTCGAGCGTGGTCCAGAAGTCCTTGCCGAGACGCGCGCGCGTGCCGGGCTTCGCTTCCTTGACCATGCCGGTGTACTCGCCCTTCCACTCAGGCGCGCCGTAGTGGATGGCGATGAGGCCGTGGACGTTGAAGCCACCGTCCTGGGTGTACAAGAAGCACTGCGCCAACTTGCGGTCGACGTTGCCGGTGAAGGACTGCAGCTGTGCTGCGGCCGAGCCGGCGAGAGTGAGGGACGCGAGCGCGCCAGCGATCAGCGAGAGTCGAGAAACCATGTTTCGCTTCCTTTGGGGTAATCCTTCGCCGGAGCAGCCCGGCGGCGATCCCGCAAGCTAGCGAATCCGCGCCGTCAGTCACCGGCTTTCCGCGGCGCAGGCAGGCCGCGCTGCCGTCACCTGGATTTATTCCGTTAGCAAGATCGCGCCACTGCGCACAATGCCGCCATGAGCCAGGCCCGCTTCCCCGAACTGGAGAACCTGATCGACGTGGTCGCACGCCTGCGCGCGCCGGATGGCTGCCCCTGGGACCGCAAGCAGACCGAAGCGACCATGGCCCCCCACCTGCTAGAGGAAGCCTATGAGGCGGTCGATGCGCTCGGCAGCGGCGACGTGGCGCACAGCCGCGAGGAGCTCGGCGACGTCTTGATGAACGTGCTCATGATCGCGCAGATTGCCGGCGAAGCGAGCCGCTACAGCCTCGAGCACGTGGCGCGTGGCATCGCTGACAAATTGGTTCGCCGGCACCCGCACGTGTTTGGGGATGCCGTGGCCGCCGACGCCGATGGCGCGCTGGCCAATTGGGAAGCGATCAAGCGCAACGAGGGTGCGGGGAAGCCGCGCGGCGCGCTGGCGGGGCTCCCGGCCGACCTGCCGGCTCTTCTGCTCGCCTTTCGCGTCGGGCAGAAGGCGTCCCGTCGCGGTTTCGACTGGCCCGACGCGCGCGGGCCCCGGGCCAAGGTCGACGAGGAGTTGACCGAGCTCGACGCAGCGTTGGCGGCGGCCGATCGCGAGGCCGCGACCGAGGAGCTCGGGGACCTGCTCTTCAGTGTTGCGAACCTGGCACGGCACGCAGGCCTCGAGCCCGAAACCGCACTGCGGGCGGCCGTCGCGAAGTTTCGCCGCCGGTTCGAGTTCGTCGAGACGCAGCTCGGCGACCGGTTCCCGGAAGCCGATCTCGAGGAGATGGAGGCCCTGTGGGAGCGAGCGAAGCAGACGGAAGCGCGCTGACGGCCGGCGGCACCAAGTGGTTCGCGGCAGCGGCGGCTTTCGTCTTGTTGGCGCAGGCGTTGGTCCTGGCCTGGCTGGCGAGCGCCTCGGCGTGGGTCGTCGATGAGCCCAACTACCTCTATGCCGGTTTGGCGCTGCGGCAGGAGCTGAAGTTCGATGCCTACAACACCGTCCTGCACGGCCCGCTCACGTTTTACGCGAACCAGCTCTTCTACCCGGCAGATCTGACGGCTGATCAGCTCGAGCACCACAAGCTCGCGGCGCGCCTGGGCGCCATCCCGTTCACCCTGCTGGCGACGTTCGCCACTGGGCTGCTGGCCCGAGCCATGTTTGGTGCGGCCGCCGGGCTCGTCGCCATGTTGCTGTTCGCGGTCAATCCCGTGACGCTCGCGCACGGTTGCCTGATCACCGCCGACATGCCGTTGACCGCGGGCTACGCCCTGGTGGCCTGGCTCACCTGGCGTTGGCTAAGAGCTCCCTCAGGCCTTGGCTTGGTCGCACTGGGGGCCGCCCTCGGGGCCACGCTGGCGACCAAGTACCTCGCCCTTTTTCTGTTGCCGTCGCTGGGGCTGATCGCGGGGATCGCCACCGCGACCGGCGTCCGGCCCCGCTTGCTATGGACACGGCGCGAGACCCATGGCGGTGTTCTCGGCCGCTGGCTCGAGCTGGTGCCCGCCGCCGCGGTCGTTGGCGGTGCGGCTCTGTTGCTCTTGCACGCGTGCTACGGCTTTCGACCCGGCGGGTATGTGGTGAAGCCCGTGGCGAGCGCCGCCGCCGAGGCACCCGTCGATCCCCGCGATCCCGAGGCCGGGCCGCTGAGCGCTTCGTTCCGCGGGGCCCTCGAGCTGCCCGGAGTGGCGGCTGCGGTCGGCTGGCTACCGGAGCCCTTCGTCCGCGGCATCGACTACCAGAAGCTGTTCTCCGAGCAGGGCGGGCGGAGCTACTTCCGCGGCGCGTTCGGACCGGGCTTCGGCGCGTACATGGTCAGCGCGCTGATGCTCAAGTTGCCGTTGCCGCTGATCATCCTGCTGGCGTTGAGCCTCCTGAGTCGCGCGCCCCCGTGGCCCCGGCACGCGCTTTTGCTGCTGGGCGGCCTGGCCGCGGTTCCCTTGCTCTATCTGTCGTTCGGCACATCCCTACAGATCGGCGTGCGCTACATCTTGCCGGTCGTGCCGCTCGCGGCGATCGTCGCCGCGCGCGGTGCCGTCAGCCTATGGCGCCGCCCGGGGGGCACCGCCCTGCTGGCCGGGTTGGGCGCGTGGGTCGTGCTGAGCACCGCGGTGGCGTGGCCCAACTACGTGGGCTGGTTCAATGGGCTGGCCAAGGGGCAGCCGTATCGCTGGTTCAACGACTCCAACGTCGATTGGCGGCATCGCGGCTGGTCGCCCGACCCGGCGGAGGCGGCGCTGGCGCGGCGGCATCCCGGCAGCGAACGGCTGAGCGCCAGCTCCGGGCCGCGCTTGGGGACCGTCCGCGTCCACGCCTTTGCTCTGTGCGCCGCCGATCCTCGCGATCCGGCGCGTGCCTACCACTGGCTCCGGGGGTTCGCGCCCGTCGACCGCGCCGACGCCTGGTTCGCGTTCGAGGTCGATGAGGTCGCGTTTCGCGAGGTTGCGCAACGTGAGCCCCGCGCCCGCGTCGAGCTGGCGATCGCTTTGCTCGGCGCCGACCGGATTCCCGCGGCGTTGCAGGCGCTGGCCGGCAGCGAAGACCCGGACTCCGAGCGCGTGCGTGCTGCCGCGAGTGTGTTGGGTGGCGGCGCGGTCCCCGCGAGCCAAGCCGCCACCGCCTGGGCCGGACTCGGGCGCCATGACAGGGTGCTGGCCCTCGGCGCCGCGGTCCCGGCTCTGCCGCGCGCCGCCGCGCACGTCCAGCGGGAGGAGCTCGACAGGGCCGTGGCGGTGCTGACGACCGCCGAGCAGCAGCGCGCCCTGTCGGCGCCCGAGGCGCTCCTCCTGGCGTCGGCCTTGGAGCTCGACCTGCGTCCCGCCGATGCGATCGCCTGCTTGGAGCGCTACGCGCCCGAGCCCGAGGATCCAACCCGGCCGGCGTTCGACGCGGTGCTATGGCGGCTTCGGCAAGCGCTCATCACCCAGGAGGCCGTCGGCCGGCGGGCCCTCGCGGGCCGTTGAAGTTGGCCTGGTGGTGTGATTCAGACCGATGGGGCATGACCCGCGAGGTATCGGCGCCGGTCGCAAGGCGGGTCGCCGCAGGCATATTGGTGGATACGGCGAGGACGACCCAACGCTGCGAGCGGCGCTGAGGGCCGTGGATAAGGCCCTCGCGGTGATGGCCTACGACGCTGCGCGCGGCGAGATCGTCCTCCACAGCGGTTGGCGCGGCGAGTTCAGCGGCATCGCGTTCAGCGATACGTGGACGTTCGGCGACCGCTGGCAGCAGCACCAGCCGGCCACGGTCCCGCCCACCCGGGCGCGGGCGGCGATGGCGTATGACGCCGCTCGCGCCCAGTGCGTGCTGTTCGGCGGCGACACCCTCACTTCGCTACTTGGCGACACTTGGGTCTGGGACGGTGTCGACTGGTCTCCTCGATCGCCCGCCAACTCGCCGCCGAGTCGCTATGGCCACGGCATGGCCGACGATCGCGCGCGCGGGCGCGTGGTGCTGTTCGGCGGCTTTGACGGCACCAATGAGCTCGCCGATACCTGGGAATGGGACGGTCGCGACTGGCGGCGGTCGATGTCGGCGAGCGCGCCACAGGCGCGGTGGCAGCCGCGCTTGGTCTATGACGCGGCGCGAGGGGTGACGATGCTATTTGGCGGCTACTCGTCCGGCGGCTAGCTGCCGCGTGATACCTGGCTGTACGACGGTGTGAGTTGGCGTGCTGCCGCGCCGACGCAGACGCCGGAAGGCGTTCGGGCGGCGGCATTCGACACGAGTCGTGGTCGGGTCGTGGCCCTTGGGACCGGCCGCGAGTGGTCGTGGGACGGGGGCGACTGGGTCGAGCGCTCCGTGCCGTCGACCAGGATTTGGGATGAAGGTACCGCGGCGTGCTTTGACGAGCGCCGTAGCCGGATCGTCCTGTTTGGCGGTGGTTCCCAAGGTCACGATTGGTTCGTCGCGTACACGTCGACGCCGGCCGGCCATGCGCTCTATGGGACGAGCTGCGTGCCTGTCGGGGCACCCGTGCCCGACCTGTTCGCGATCGGCGATCCGAGTGTCGGCAACCGCGGGTTCGCGACCGGAGTTCGCGTCGACGCGCCGGGCCGGGCCGTGGCGCTGCTGTACGGCGCGACCGCGGCGGCCACGCCGTTCGGCCTCGGGTGCGAGCTCGCGGTCGGCGGGCCCGGCGTCATCCTGCCGGCGACCAGTGGTGCGGGAGGATTTGGCGAGATCGCGTCCCGGGTGCCCGCGGCGATGTGGTTGCGGGGCACGCCTGTGCACGTGCAGGCGTTCGCGCTGTTCGGCGGTGGCGGCATTGGCGCATCGCGGGGACTGCGGCTGATGATTGGCGATTGAGCCGGTCGGGCACGCGTTCCGCGCAACCCATGCACGACGAGTGGTTCGATCTACAGAGTTCTGAGTCCAACGTGGGACTGGGTGGGCTGCGCCCAACGCCCGCGTGCGCTAAGGTCCCGGCATGTCGGCCCCGGAGCCCGCGGCCTTTGCGGACCTGACGGCGTTGCAGAACGTGCGCGCCGGGTCGACGGCCCTCCTCGGGATCCCGTGGGACCGCATGTCGACGCACCTGCGCGGCTGCGCCGAGGCGCCGTCGAAGATCCGCGCGGCCCTCTACGGCGGCTCGAGCAATCTCGCGGCGGAGGACGGTACGGATCTGGCGGCTCCGGAAACCGGCTTCGTCGATGTGGGGGATCTCGTTCTGGCGGCGCCCGACGAGGCGCCCGGCGTGGTGCGGGCGATCCAGCACGCGGTCGGCGTCCTGCTCGAGCGCGGCGCGCGGGTCGTTAGCCTCGGCGGCGACCACGCGGTGACGTTGCCCGTCGTGCGCGCCTATGCGGAGCGCTTGGGACCGCTCGAGATTCTGCACTTCGACGCCCATCCGGATCTGTACGATCACTACGAGGGCAACCGCTTCTCGCACGCCTGCCCGTTCGCGCGCATCATGGAGGAGGGACTCGCGCGGCGCCTGGTGCAGGTCGGCATCCGCACGATGAACGCGCACCAACGCGAGCAAGCGGAGCGGTTTGGCGTCGAGGTCATCGGCATGGCCAGCCTCGAGCGCGCCGCAGGCCTGCAGTTTTCGGGGCCCGTCTACGTGTCGGTGGATCTCGACGGCCTCGACCCTGCTTTCGCGCCGGGCGTCTCGCATCACGAGCCCGGCGGCCTGAGCACCCGTGACCTGCTCCGCATTGTGCAAGCCGTGCGGGCGCCGGTGGTGAGGGCCGACGTCGTCGAGCTCAACCCGCGGCGCGACGTCCACGACATGACGGCAATGGTCGGTGCCAAGCTGGTCAAGGAGCTGGCAAGCGCGATCGGCCGCAGTGGGGATGCGCCGATGCGGACGCCCTGACTTGCGGAATTCGCCACCCCGCGTGGATGGCACTCGAATCGTGGGTCCAAAGCAGCGCCGCTTTCGGCTATGCCCCTGTGACCCCCTCCTTCTGGTGTGCCCATGAGCTTGACCCTTTGCCGCGCTGCGGTTCTCCTCGTTGTGTTCCCCGCGGTCGCGACGGCCCAAGCCGGTCCCGAGCTGTTCAGATCCGGGGGCACGGCGTTCAATCAGGGTTTTGGTCACGACTTCACAACCTGCGACGACCTGGATGCGGACGGCGTTCGCGACCTGGTGATCGCGGCGCGGCCCGGCTCGACCCCCGCCGTCGGCCTGGTGCGGATCGTGTCTGCGGCGACGGGCGCGGTCCTGCGTGATTGGAATCTCGGTCCGTTTGTGGACGCCGTGGCCGACGCGGGCGATGTCGACGCCGACGGCGTGGGCGACATCGTGGTGCTGGGCAGTGCGGAGTCGAGTGTCGGCTTCACGCGGACCGCGACCGTTTGGGTGCTGTCCGGTGCGACGGGGGCGCAGCTCCACGCGATCACGACCCGGCAGGGCTATGACGTTGGTGCGGTCGCCGGTCTCGGCGACGTCGACGGCGACGGCCACGCGGACTTCGCGTACAGCGCCGAGTATCGCCCGTTCTTCCCGCCGTACGTCGCCGAGTTCGCGGTGATCTCGGGGCGCGACGGCAACACCTTGTACGGCCAGGACCGGTCCGCGTACGCGCCGCCTTTGGGCAGCTGCATGGCGGCGATTCCCGACGCCAACGGCGACGGCATCGACGATCTGGCGCTGTGTATTGGTACCGCGCTCGAGCTGCGCTCCGGCGCGACGGGCCAAGTGCTCCGCTCGTGGCCCGGCGAGGATGGACCGATCGCGTCGGCGGGCGATGTCGACGGCGACGGCCGCGGCGACCTCGTCGTTGGCGAACCGTCGTCGCCGGCGCACAACGGCCTTGCCCGCGTGCTGTCTGGCGGCACGGGCGCGGTCCTGCAGGAGTGGGCCGGGTACGATCCGTTCGAGCGTTTCGGATCCAGCGTCGGGGGCGCGGGTGACGTCGATGGCGACGGCTTCGACGACGTGATCGTTGGCTCCTCGACTTCGAGTACCCCGACCGGACGGAACACGAGCTTCGCCTACATTTTCTCCGGCGGCAGTGGCCGCCTGCTGCAGTGGTTCACGCAGGCCGGTCGCTTGGGCGCCGCGGTCGGTGGCGTGGGCGATGTGGACGGCGACGGCACGCCCGACCTCGCGGCGTCGGCGCCCAGCCTGTCGTCGAGCGCGGCGGGCCTCGCCGGCACGGTGTTCGTGTGGTCGGGCGTGCGGCAAGGGCTGCTCTTCGATCTGGTCGACCTGCGCGCCGGTCAAACGGCGGCTTTGCGTCTCGAGGGCTGCGACCCGAGCAGTGTCGCGGCCTACGTTCTGTCGCTGACGGGCCCTGGGCCCGTGCCGACGGTCTGGGGGCCGCTGCATGCCGGCCCACCGGTCTTCATCCTCGGCGTGGCCGTATGCGACGTGCTGGGACGGGCGGAGCTCTCGCTGCCGCTCCCGGGCGCACTCGCTGGGTCGGGGACGCTGATGTTCCTGCAGGCCGCCGAGGCCACGGCGGGCCGCAACGTGATCCTGTCCCACCCCCGCTGGGGCCGGTTGCTCTAGTCGCCGAACCAGCGAGTGACCAGTGGCGCGCGGTGGCTTTGGCGAATCGCCCCGGGCCTTGGTTTGGCGGGTCGCTGACGGGCGGGCTGCAGGCTGAGCTGGGGTGGTGAGTGCGGCGCGGTCTGCCCTACAGGATCTCGCAGGCGCCGACTTCGACGGTGCCGTCGATGACGCGGTCGTTCTCCTCGATGTCGACCGGCGTCGGCTCGTTGTAGATCACGTCGCCGTCGAGGTCGACATTGTCGAGCGCGATGCGGCCGTTGTCGCCTTGGTCCTTGAGCGGGGATAGCGGGTCGAGATCACAGTTGTTCACACTGCCCACAAACACTGGGTCGACGAAGAAGTTCGTGGCACTGTGCGCCAGCCACGCCGCGTCCTCGATATCGGAGTAGCGGACGCGGAACGAGCCGTTGCCCTCCAGCGGCAGCGCGCCGCTGTTCTCCCAGATGATCGTGTTGTCGATGAGGGCCGAGGCTCCGGCCGCCGCGAACACGCCCACGCCCTGGCCGCCGGCGAAGACGTCGTTCCCGCGCATCGTACAATTGGTGATCGTCGCCTCGGAGCCGCTGCCGACGAGCACGCAGGAACCCTTGTCGGCACGGTTGAACAGGAAGTAGCAGTTCATGAACTGCACGTCCTCGGCGTCGCCGCCTTTCACGAACACGCCGCCGCCTCGTGTGACGGCGATGTTGCTACCGATCTTGCAGTTATAGGCGTCGAACACCGGGCCGTCGCAGTAGACGCCCGCCCCTTTGCCGTCGGCTTTGTTGTTGGCGACGTCGCAGCGACTCAGGTGTAGCTCGCCGCGCGCGGCGTAGATACCGGCTCCATGGTTGTCGGCGTTGTGATCGGAAATGACGCAGTCGAGCAGCCATAGATTGGTGTTCTGGACGTGCAGGCCGGCGCCGTTCGCGGCGTTGCCGGTGCCGATCGCGTTGCCCTGCTTGACGGTCACGTCCTGCAGGACTGTGGGCGTGCCGAAGCCGCCGACGATCGTGACCACGTGCTGGGAGTTGCCCGCCGGGAGCCCGTCGCCATCGATGTCACCGGACAGGATCGTGTCGGCTCCGGTGGGCTGCGTCGGTAAGTCGCCGGGGACAAAGCCGCCGCGCAGGAAGACCCCCTCGGGGATGAGGAAGGTGTTGGTCGTCGACGTCCCCGGGAAGTAGTCGCCCTCAGCGACCACGATCCAGTCCGAACTGTTGGCGACCGCCAGGGCCTGCTGCAGGGTGGGGAACGCGTCGGCCCACGAGCGCCCGAGCGGATTGACGGCCGTGCTGTTGGGATCGACGTAGTACGGGTTGGGGATCGCGGCGGCCTCTGGGGGGGGCGTTGGCATGGCGGCGGCGAAGGCCGCGGATGTCGAGAGTCCGGCGAACAGAGCGGTGGCGATGAGGTGACGTTGGCGCGTGAGCACGTTGAGCTCCCTTAGAGAACGCACACGGCGGTTGCCGCGTGAGCGCTAGCCGTTCCCGCACCGTGCGGTGGCCAGCGTGATGGATCGCCCCTGGGAGGTTCGCGGTCGCTGATTGGGTTGCACAAATCGAGACCGAGGGCCGATTTCGACCCAACGGTCGTGGTGCTTCAACGCGCCGGCGCGGCGCGCGGGTCGTCGATCGAGCATACTAGTGTGCTGCGTCAGACAGATGGGGTGTTATCCGTGAGGCGAGAGCGATCGTCGCAAGGCGCTGCGCCGCAGGCATATTGGTGAATACGTCGAGGACGCAGCAACGCCGCGACGGCCGTTCTCGGCCGCGGAGAATGCCCCCTATTTCTGACGCAGCACACTAGTTTCAGTGGTGTTGGACCGAGTTCGCGGTCCGTCGCCCGTCGATGACTGGGAGTCTGCCGATGCTTGAATGGAGATCTGCGCCCGCCGCCCACGCACATGACTCGTCGACTTGTGCAACGAACGTCAGAGACACCCCAATCGCTCGCCAAGCGCGACGCCGCGACGTCGCTTGGTCGGCGGCGTTTCGAGCGTTCGCGTGGGCCACCGTCGTCGGTGTGGCCTTGCCGGCGCTGCGCGCCCAGCACGACTGGACGGAGATCCCGGCGTTCCATGGCGTGTCGGGCGAAGCCATGGTGTGGGACTCGGCGCGAGAGCGGATGGTCTACTTTGGTAGCCTCGGCCTGTCCGGTCTCACTGAGTCGACGACGTGGGAATGGGACACCGTCGCCTGGGTGCCGCGCCCGTCGCTTCGGACGCCGCCGACGCGCACGCTGAGCGCGATGGTGTTCGATCCGGTGCGTCGCGTCGCGGTGCTGTTCGGCGGCACCGACGGCGTGGGGTTCTTGTCGGATACCTGGGAGTGGGACGGTAGCGAGTGGGTGCGGCGCAACCCGGCGACGCATCCCCCGGCGCGGGCGAGTCACGCCGTGGCGTTTGATGCGGCGCGGCAGCGCATCGTGCTCTTTGGTGGGGAGAACGACCAGGGCCTCCTCGGCGACACCTGGGAATGGGATGGGACGAATTGGACGAGCCACACCGCCACGCCCGCACCCACGGCGCGCAAGGACTTCGCCCTGGCCTACGATCCGCAGCGATCGCGCACGCTCCTCTTTGGCGGTGAGGGGGCGAGTGGCCCCCTCGGCGATACCTGGGCGTGGGACGGCGCCGCTTGGGTGCCGCAGGCTCCGGCGAGCAGCCCGCTGCCCCAGAGCCATCACGTGATGGTCTACGACGAGGCGCAGCAGCGCGTCGTGCTCGTGACGTCGACCGGGTTGTTCTTCGCCGACACCTGGGAATGGGACGGCGTCAACTGGACGCAGCGCTTCCCGCAGACCAAACCGTCGCCGTTCCGTTCGGCCCAAAGCATGATCTACCACGGCGACCTCGGCACCATGCTGATCGTGCCCGTGAGCTATTGGTACTATCTGTGGGACGGGACCGACTGGACGAGGTTTTCGCTCGACGAGGCGCCGCGGGCTCGCGGGTCGGCGGCGATGGCCTACGACCGTGACCGGCAGCGCGCCATCCTGTTCGGCGGCCGGCGTGCCAACCGCGAGCAGATCGATACGTGGGAGTGGGACGGCGTGAGATGGGCGAACCGCACCATCCTGCCGCCACGCCCCGGGGGGCGGTACGGCCACGGTCTTGCGTACGACGCGGCGCGGCGACGCACGGTGTTGTTTGGCGGCTTTGCGTTTGGGCTGGAGACCTACCAGGACACCTGGCTGTGGGACGGGACGACCTGGACCGAGCAGCTCGGGGAGCCGAAGCCGTCACGACGCACGAACTTCGGCTTCGCGTACGACGATCGGCGGCAGCGGGTGGTGCTGTTTGGGGGCGCCGAGAGTACCGACCCCAAGGGGGAGACCTGGGAATGGGACGGGACGCGCTGGACCCAGCGCTTCCCCGGGACCAGCCCCTCGCCACGTGCCTTCACCGCGATGAGCTATCACCAAGCGTCGGGTCGGGTCGTGATGTTTGGCGGGCTCGACCGGCTCCCGCCGGTCGGGACCCTGTTTCGCGAGACCTGGGAGTGGGACGGGATCGAATGGGCTCGGCGTGCGCCCCGGACCCAGCCGCCAGCGCGGACCAGCCACGCCATGGCGCGTGACGACGCGCGGGGCGTCGTCGTCCTCTACGGCGGCAGGTCGGCGTCGGGGGTCTTGCTGGACGACACCTGGGAGTGGGATGGGACCGATTGGCATCTCGCCCCGCGGGCGGTCACGGCCCCCGAACCGGTCGCGATGTTCCAGCCGGCGATGACCTACGACGCGTCGCGGCAGCGGACGCTGATGTTCGGTGGCGCCGTGGCCCTTGGGCAGGACTCCAACAAGCTGTGGACCTTCGGAACGCCGGCACGGGTGACGCCTTACGGCGCCGCCTGTCCCGGCACGAACGGTCCCCCAGAGCTCCGTGCCTCCGGCAGCGGCCGGCTCCCCAACCCGGGCTTCGCGCTTGAGGTGGACCACGCGCTGCCGCGGGCGGCGACGACTGTGCTCCTGGGCGTGACGTCGGCGAGCCTCCCGCTCGGCGGCGGGTGCACGTTGTTGCTCGATCCCGCTACGCCGTGGGTGGCCGTGCCGACCGCGACCAATCACGCCGGCTTCGCGCGGACGTCGCTCCCGTTGCCGGCGCTGTTGCCGCTACGCGGGCAGAGCTTCTTCGCGCAGGCCGTGGCCCTCGACCCTAGCGGCGCGTTTGCGGCGTCGTTGGCGTTGACCGGGGGTCTGCAGATCAGGCTTGGTGATTGAATCGGCCAGTCCCACCGGGCGGGGGGCGCCTTCGTCACCGCTAGCTGCTAGACGTTAGCTGCGCATTCTGCAGCACGGTAGTCGCGCGCCAGTCTCCTGGGGCGGCAGCAGGTTGGCCCGCTATCGCACGTAACCGAGCGCCTTCAGCTGCTCGATGTCGTACTGGCTGAGGTCGGTGCGAGCGGCATCGCCGATCGTCCGACGGAACCGGTCGGCGACGCGGTCGCGCCAGCTCTCCACGCGCTCGCGCCAGTGCTGGACATCGCCGCGGTCGGCGCGCGCGCTGGCGTCGTCGGTTTCGGGCCCCAGCGCGTCCTCGTAGAGCTCGACCGTTTGCGCGCCCGTGCGCTTGTGCTCGCTGACGATCACCTTCTGACCGTCGGCCAAGAGCGCGAAGCGGCGCTGGCGTCCGCGGTGGTGCTTCTCGCAAAACACCTCGGCCTTGCCGGCGGTTGGCCCGGCGTCGGTGAACAGGATCTGGCCGGGGAGGTCGCCGTCCCCCTCGATGCCCAACCGATGCAGTAGCGTCGGCAACAGGTCGACCGAGTCCGTGAGCCCCTGCACCTCGCCGCGCGGCACGCCCGGGCCCCAGATGACGAGTGGCACGTGCACGAGCTCGTTGTAGAGCGTGCGCACGTGCTCGAAGCCGCCGTGCTCGTAGAACTCTTCGCCGTGGTCGGAGGTCACGATCAGGATCGTGTTCGGCTCTTCGCGCTCGATGTAGTCGAACAGCTTGCCCAGCAGGTAGTCGTCGAACCAGATCGCGTTGTCGTAGTCGGCGACGACGGTCTCGAGGTACTTCCAACCCTCGACGCGCAGCGCCTGGTGCGCGTTCGGGTCGATCGGCGTGTAGGTCTTGGGTCGGAACGCTTCCTGCTGGTGCTCTTTGGGGTACCGGTAGTCGTGCACGGCCATCAGGTGGCACCAGACGAAGGCCGGTCCTTCGCTCTGCTTGAGCGCGTCGATCGTGTTCTGGACGTTGGTTGGGTCGTCGCGCTCATCGGGCGTGAACACGTAGTTCTCGTAGCCCTGGTCGTAGCCGAAGCGCGGCGTCATGTGGTAGTTGGAGACGAACGCGGCGGTGTGGTAGCCGGCGTCGCGCAACCATTCGGGGAGCGTGTCGTGGTCCTGGCTCAGGATCTCGAGGCTCGGCGTGCGGCCTTCGGCGCGGATCTCCTCGATGCGGTGCAGGGTCTCGAACTGACCCACGCGTGAGCCGTGCGCGGACGGATGCAGGCCGGTGAGGAGAGAGGCCACCGAGGGCTTGGTCCACGGCGCGTTGACGAAGTGGGACCGCAGGACGAGCCCGTCGCGGGCGATCCGCTCCAGGTTGGGGGTCGTCGGAAAACGGTAGCCGTGCACCGTGGTGTGGTCGGCGCGCAGGGTGTCGACGAGCACGATGACCACGTTGGGTGGCGGGGTCGGCCGCAGCAGCCAGATCGCGCCGACGACGCCGGCCGCCACCCCGGCGAGCACGACGCCGCCGATCGTCAGAGTCTTGGCCTTCGTCATCGTGGAGTGGCGTCTCGGCGGCGCATGGTGGTTGAGGGGCGGCGGGGCGCGGGGCAGGATAGCGGAGATCGCGGCGCGGTCACGCGGCGCCGCGACGGGGTCAGAAATCTTCGGTCGCCGCGTCACGCCCGCGGGTTCCCCGCGCCCCCCGACCATGCCCCATCTCGCCCCCTCGAGCTTGCGCCCAGGCCGCCGTTGGTGGGGCCTCGTCGTTCTCACTCTGTGCCTCGGCGGGCTGCCCGCGCAGACCGAGTGGGTGCGACAGCCCTTCCCCGGCTTCGGGTTCGCCGCCGTGTACGACGAGATGCGGCAGCGCACGGTTCTGGTCGGCCCGCAAACGAGCGGGGTGTCGTCCACCCTGGACGTGTGGGAATGGGACGGCGCCGCCTGGACCCCGCGCGTGTCGGCCGGACCCGCGCCGCCCTGGCGCGATGAGTTTGGGGTGGCCTACGATCGGCGGCAGCAGTGCGTGGTCATCTTTGGCGGCGAGGATGCCGCTTCCAACCCGCTGGACGACACCTGGACGTGGGACGGCGCCACGTGGCTCCAACACGCGGCGACGGCTCGCCCGTCGCCGCGCCGACAGCCGGCGATGGCCTTTGACGAGGCGCGTGGCACGGTGCTGCTGTTTGGTGGGCGGGGTGACCGCGGCGCGTCGCTCGGCGGCACCTGGGAATGGGACGGGACGGTGTGGATTCAGCGCGCGCCGGCGCAGGTCCCGGCCGACCGCTGGGCCGCGGCGATGGAGTTTGATGGCGCGCGCCAGCGCGTGGTGTTGTTCGGTGGACAGGGACGGCAGATCTACGGCGACACCTGGGAGTGGGACGGGACCGACTGGCTCCCCAGGGCCCCGGCGACGCGGCCGCTGCCGCGGCATCAAGCCGCGATGGTCTACGACCAGGGGCGGCAGACCCTCGTGCTCTACGGCGGTGCGGATGGCTTCCGGTCGTTCTTCGATCAATGGGAGTGGGACGGCACCGACTGGGCGCCGTTGCTGCCCATCGTGGCTCCGCCGCTCGCGACCCACGGGTTGGGCGCGGTGCCGATGGTCTACGAGACCGCCCAGCAGCGCGTGGCCGTGGTGATCCCGACACAGCAATGGGAGTGGCAGGGCGGTAGTTGGACGGAACGCCGCACCCACGCGTTCTGGAACGACCCGCACTTGGCCTACGACGCCGCGCGCCAGCGCGTTGTGGCGTTCGGTACTGCGTGGCTCGCGACTTCACCCGAGACCTGGGAGTGGGACGGCAGCACGTGGCTGCGACGGCGGCCCGAGACGGTCCCGCCGCGGCCCACGTTCGGCAGCGACATGATGGCCTACGACGGCGCCCGGCAGCGCACGCTCTTCTACCACCTGGTGACCTCGCCGACCGACGACGTCGAGACCTGGGAGTGGGACGGCGTCGACTGGACGCAGCGCATGCCGAGCGTGCGCTCCCGGCCGCGCCGCAGCTCGGCGATGGCCTACGATGCGGCCCGGCAACGCGTCGTGCTGTTCGGCGGCCAGAGTACCGCGGGTGCGGCGCTGGCCGACACGTGGGTCTGGAACGGTGAGAACTGGGGCCACCTGACGCCGCCGCAGAGCCCGCCGGCGCGCAGCGGCCACGGGATGGCCTACGACGAGGCGCGTCAGGAGGTCGTGCTCTTCGGCGGTCTAGATGATCAGTTCGATCCGGTCGCCGACACTTGGGTGTGGGACGGCACGACGTGGAGTTTTCGCAGTCCGGTCCTGAGCCCGCCGGGCGGACGCAACCATCTCACCTACGACTCCGGCCGCCAGCGCGTCGTGTGGTTTGCCAGCGGCTTTGGCGCCGGCCCCGACACTTGGGAGTGGGATGGCACGACGTGGCTGCGCCAAAGCACGGCCGTCAAGCCGGGGGGCACGCGGGTCACCTACGACGCCGCGCGCCAGCAGACGGTTCTAGCGCACCGCCCTGCCACCTGGATCTACGGCGACGCCCCGCTGGCCGCCGCGACGCCGCGCGGCAGCGGCTGTGCCGGCGCCTTCGGCGAGCCGCGCCTCGCAGCCTACGGTCTCCCGTCGCTCGGTAGCAGCACGTTCGCCTTCGACGTCCTCGGCGCGCCGCCGGGCTCCGTTGCCGCGCTGCTGCTGGCCGCGGCGCCGGGCACCACGCCGTTGCCCGGTGGTTGCACGCTCCTCGTCGACCCGGCGCAGATGTTCGCCTTGCCGCCGCTGCAGACCGGCGTGGGCTTTGTCAGTGTGCCGTTGCCGATTCCGTCGCTCAGCGTCTTGGCTGGGGCCCAGCTCGCGGCACAGGGCGTCGCGGTGGACCCGTCGACGACCCTCGGCGTCGTCATGACCGGGGCCCTCGATCTGCGGCTTGGGGAGTGAACTCGACCATGCAAACCGCTCGGTGTCGCCCCGTCCAGCAGGCCACGGCGCTGCTGGCCCTCGCCACGCTGGCCCTCGCCACCCTGGGCCCGGCCCAGCAGTGGACTCGCTTCGACACCATGGAAGGCCGTCGGCGGTCGGCGATGTGCTTCGACTCCGCCCGCGGCCGCATCGTCGCGTTCGGCGGCGATGGCGAAGCCTTCTCGCCGCTCGCCGACACTTGGGAGTGGAACGGTACGGTTTGGACCGCGCGCACCGGCGGGCGAACGCCCCCTTCGCGGCAGGGCCATGGGATGGCCTTCGACCGGCAGCGGCGTCGGGTGGTTCTGTTCGGAGGCTTTGGCGCCCCGGACACAACCTGGGAGTGGGATGGCATCGCCTGGGGCGAGCGCCAAAGCAGGGTCAGACCACCCGTGCTCGAGGGCTATTCGATGGCGTACGACGAAGCGCGGGGCGTCGCGGTGCTGTACTTCGGCTCGACCCAGCCTGTTTGGGAGTGGGACGGCGTCGATTGGCGCCAGATCGACCCGACCAATCAGCCGAGCCAGCAGCACGGCTTGGTGTACGACGTCGCCGCCGGGCGGGTCGTGACCCTCGACGGTCGGCAGACCGAGGGCAACGAGATCTGGGAGTGGACCGGCGGGACCTGGAACAAGCTGCCGTTCTCCAGCCTGCCGTTACCGCGCGACGAGCCGTTGATCGCCTACGACCGGGCGCGCCGGCGGCTGGTCGTGTGGGGCGGCCGCGGCTTCAACGACACGTGGGAATGGGACGGCACCCAGTGGGCCGAGCGACGATCCGCGACCCTGCCGCCGCTGCGGTGGGACGCGATGATGACGCACGACGACGAACGCGGCCGCACCGTGTTGTTTGGCGGGGGGCGAGGCATGCGCGACACGTGGGAATGGGACGGGACCGAGTGGACCGAGCGCACGCGGACTGGGGCGTCGCCGGGTTACCTCTTTGGCCACACCATGTGCTACGACCGGGCGCGCGACGTGCTCGTCGTGGCGGGCTCGCAGACGGTGTCCACCGCGTTCCAAACGTGGGAGTTCGACGGCCGGCTGTGGTCGCGGCGCGCGCCGACCGGCCCGAGTCCGGCGGCCCGCATCGACCACGCCGCGGCGTACGACGCGCAGCGCGGCCGCACGGTGCTGTTTGGCGGTGTTCAGTCCGGCGGCGGTGCGCCGTTTGGCGACACCTGGGAGTGGGACGGGACCACGTGGGCCCAGGTGGCGTCGTCGGGGCCGCCTGCGGGGTCGCAGCTGCCGTTGGCGTTCGACGCTAGCAACGGCCGCACCCTGCTCTACAGCGGTATGGGCCTCTGGGCGTGGGACGGCGCGTCTTGGACCCAGCTGCCCGGGGCGGCGCCGGGGCCTGCCCTGGTCTGGATGGCGCTGTGCCACGATGAGCGTCGGGACGTCGCGGTTTTGGTGGGGGAGCGGTTCGGCACGACCCAGACCTGGGAGTACGACGGCGCGCAGTGGACGCAGCGCTCGCCCGCGGCGTCGCCGCCGCGCTTGTTCTATCCGCGCATGACGTTTGACCGCGGGCGCCGCCGGTGCCTCCTCGTCGATGCCGGGTCCACGGCGACGTGGGAGTGGGATGGCGTCGAGTGGCGCCGCGTGCCGAACAGCGGCACACCGGGACTGCCGCGCCGGGCCCTGGGTTACGACGACCGGCGGCAGCGACCGGTGCTCTACGGTTCGCCCGAGACCGCCGATCTCTACTACTTGACCGACACGCCCAGCGCGGTGACGCCCTATGGCGACTCGTGCGCCGGTACCAGGGGCCTGCCTCTCATCGCGGCGTACGGCGCGCCCACGACCGGCAACGCGTCCTTCGGCGTCGACCTCCTCTCGGTGCGGCCGCGGTCGCCCGCGGTCCTCGGTGTCGGTGCCGCGCCGGCCAGCGTGTCGGTCGGCGGCAGCTGCCTGCTGCTGCTCGCACCGGGCTTTGGCGTGGTTCCGACTGTCACGACGCCGGCGGGCAACGCCGCATTCGACCTGCCGATTCCCGATCTCCCCGCTCTGCGCGCTGGGTCGGTGTTTGTGCAGGGCCTGGTGCTGGACCCGCAGGGTGGCGCGCTGGGGCTCAGCTGGTCGTGGGGGCTTCAGCTCACGATCGGCGAATAGCCCGTGCTCGCGCGTCACGGCGGCTCGACCCGGGCGCCTGGCTTCTGTTTCGCCACCGTTTTGCCAAGGAGTGCTCCGTGCCAGCTTCTCGCCTCGACAACGTTCTTGGGTTTGCCGTCACCCTCGCGCTGGGCCCGCTGGCCATCGCGAGCGAAACCTCCGCGCAGGCGACCTGGACCGAGCGCGCGGCTCCCGCTGCGCGAGAGCAGTCCGCGGCAGTATGGGATGCTGCCCGGCAGCGCCTGGTGCTGTTTGGTGGGCAGACGTGGGAGCCGGATTGTATCTGCTGCGTGACCTACTACCGGCCGAAGTCGGACACCTGGGAGTCACGGGACGGCATCTGGGTGCAGCGGCAGGCGGGACCCGGTCCGTCGGCGCGGTCTGGCCACGCCATGGCGTACGACGAGGCGCGGCGGTGCGTGGTGCTGTTTGGCGGTGGCGGCTCGTATCTGTCGTCGCTGCGTGACACGTGGGAGTGGGATGGCCGGCGTTGGCGGCGCGCGTCGCCGTCGCAGCGGCCGACCGTTGGCCCAATGGCCTACGACGGCGTTAGCCAGCGCGTTCTGCTGGTCACTCGGGGGGCTGGTGGCGCCGAGACCTGGCATTGGAGCGGCGTCGACTGGGCGCGCGTGGCGACCGGCGCTGGGCCTACGGGCGGCGCGCTGGCGTTCGATGCGGCGCGCCAGGTCGTCGTGGCCGTCGAGGGCGCCAACACCTGGGAGTGGGACGGCGCCGCTTGGACGCAACGCAGCCCGGCGACCCGTCCGGGCGCGCGCTTCGGGCTCCAGCTGGCCTACGATGCCGCCCGTGCGCGGGTCGTGATGTTCGGTGGCAGCCGGTCCGGTGAGTATCCGGACGACACGTGGGAGTGGGACGGCGTCGACTGGCAACGCCAAGCCGCGGTCGCGGGCGGGCCCGCGGGCCGCGAAAACCACACGTTGGCCTACGACGCGGTGCGGCAGCGCGTGGTGCTGATCGGCGGCTACGCTTCGACGGCGCGGTTCGCGTTCCTCGCGGACTCTTGGGCATGGGATGGCGCGGTTTGGACGCCGATTCGAGCGTCGTCGGCGCGGGACGCCGTCTACGACGCGGCGCGGCAGCGGCTGGTGATGCGCACGCGGAACGGCGAGACCTGGGAATGGGACGCGCACGTCTGGGAGCGCAAGCGCCCGCAGGAGAGCCCCGCGCGTGCGGGTTGGCTGGCCTATGACGCCGCCCGCCAGGTGACCTTGTATCACGGCGGTGGCGAGACGTGGGAGTGGGACGGGGTCGATTGGCGGCGGCGGACGCCGGCGCAGAGTCCCCTCATCGGCCGGATGGCCTATGACGCGGCGCGGCAGCGCGTGGTGTTGGTGAACGGCGCCGCCCAGACGTGGGAGTGGGACGGCAGCGAGTGGTCGGACCGCACTCCCGCGGTCGCGCCGCCGGGTGGCGGGCGGCTGGTTTACGACGCCGCGCGGCAGCGCATCGTCTACTACGCGCAGAGTGTCCGCACCGAGACGTGGGAGTGGGACGGGACGACCTGGACGCTGCGCAGCCTGACGGGACCGGTCGCGGTGTTGTCCTCGGGCCTCGCCTACGACGCGACGCGGCAGCGCGTGGTGTTCTACGGCGCCGGTGGCTACGGCGGTGGCTTTTGCTCGTCGCCCTCCCACGGCAACGGCACCTGGGAGTGGGACGGCAGTTTCTGGCAGTCGACGAGCCCGGCGACGCGGCCGCCGAGCGTCGAGGTCGACGCCTTGGCGTATCACGGCGGACTGCAGCGGCTGCTACTGCTCGCGACGGATGATGAAGGCGAGTTCGTCACCTGGGTCTACGGCGACGATCAGCCGGCGGCGATGCAGGCGCGCGGGCGTGGCTGCGAGGGAGCGATGGCGGTGCCGCTGCTCAGCGGTTTTGACGCGCCGCGGCTCGGCAGCCGTGCGTTCGCGTTCGACGTCACCGGCGCGGCGCCCTCGACTCCCGCGACCGTTCTCGTCTCGGGGCGGTTCACGACCTTGCCGCTGCCAGGCGGCTGCGAGCTGCTGGTCGACCCGACGGTGCTGCTGCCGACGCCGGTGCAGCTGACGACCGCGCAGGGGTTTGCCTCGCAGCCCGTGCCGATCCCCATGCTGCCGGCGCTCATCGGCGCCGAGCTCCACGCGCAGGGCGCAGTGGCCGATCCAGGGATCACCTTTGGCGCGGCGCTGAGCGCGGCTCTGGATGTGCAGATTGGTGTCTGATGACTCGCTTGTGGGGAGCCAAGGTCGCGTGACCTGAGGCTGGTACGCCGGCCGGTCGGGCCCGTCCCGCGCCCCCTCTGCCAGTCGCGAGCGGCGATCGGCCGCGCGTCGCCGTAGCATGGCGCCTCCATGACCGAAGCGCGTTCTCTCGCCGCGGTGGCCCTGTTGGTGTGTGCGGTACTGGCCCCGGCCCAGGATTCTGCAGCGCCGCCCAACATCCTGGTCATCTTGACCGACGACATGGGCTACGGCGACCTGTCGTGCTACGGGTCGGAGCAGATCCAAACGCCGCACATCGATGCCCTGGCGGCGGCTGGCGTGCGTTGTACGCAGGGCTATGTGACCGCGCCGGTGTGCTCGCCGTCGCGGGCCGGTCTCCTCGTGGGCCGCTACCAAAACCGCTTTGGTTTCGAACACAATCTAGTCGGGCCGCAGGGGCACTACCGGCCCGAGTCGCTGGGCATTCCCCGCGACGAGCAGACGATCGCCGATCGGCTGCAGCGGCTTGGCTACCGCACGGGCTGCATCGGCAAGTGGCACGTAGGTCGTAGCGTCGACTGGCAGCTGCCGAACGCGCGTGGCTTTGGTGAGTTCTTTGGCACGCGGCTCGGCGGCCACGAGTACTTCGTCAAGGCCGACAGGTGCACGTTGTTTCGCAACGGTGACAAGGTGACGGAGGTCGCCGAGCGCTACCTCACGGATTGGTTCACCAGCGAGGCGCTGGCGTTCGTCGACGCGACACCCGAGGACCGGCCGTGGTTTCTCTACCTTGCCTACACGACGCCGCACACGCCGCTGCAGGCCAAGACCGCCGACCTGGCCGAGTTTCGCGATCTCGAGCCCGAGCGGCGCCGGACGTATGCGGCCATGCAGCGCTGCCTCGACGACAGTGTCGGGCGGTTGCTCGGGCGTCTGGATGAGACGGGGGCCGCCGCCAACACGCTGGTCGTGTTCTTGAATGACAATGGTGGCTACTGCTCGCGCAATGGGTCGATCAACGCCCCGCTGCGCGGGCAGAAGGGGACGATGCTGGAGGGCGGCTTGCGCGTGCCGTTCCTGTGGCGTTGGCCGGGGCGCCTGCCAGCCGGGGCGGTCTACGATCCTCCCATCAGCGCGGTCGACCTCATGCCCACGCTCGTCGCCGCCGCCGGCGGTCGGCTCGAGACCGAGTGGGTGGGCTCGGGGCGGCAGCGTCGGCAGCGGGTGTACGACGGCGTCGACCTGCTGCCGTTTCTGCGCGGGGACCGCGACGGCGAGCGGCCGCACCCGACGCTCTACTGGCGGTTCGCTCTGCGCGGCGCCGCTATCCGCGATGGCGACTGGAAGCTCCTGCGGCTGCCGCACCGCGCCGCCGAGCTCTACGACCTGGCGACCGACGCGAGCGAGCTCCGAGATTTGGCCGCGAGCGAGCCTGCGCGAGTGGAGGCCCTGATGGCCAAGCTCTTTGCCTGGGAATGCACGTTCGAGCGCCCGCCGATGTGGCTCGGCCCCAACTCGTGGCTCCCGCGCAATCGCAATTCGTACGACCGGGACTACGCGCTCGAGCAACCGGGCCGGTAGCCGGGGCCCTGGCTACTTGGCGTAGCCGAGCTGTCGAAGCCGCTCCAGCTCTTCGGCGGTGAGCGCACTGGGCGTCCCGCCGTCTTCTCCCTCGGGCGCGCGGACCTCCTCCCAGGCCAAGAGATTTTCGCGCAATCCGTCCAAGGCGGGGTGCCCCGACTCGGCGAGGTCCTTGAGCTCCTCGGGGTCTTGGGCCAGGTCGTAGAGCTCCCACGAGTCGTTGGTCAGGTCGTGAATGACCTTGAGCGAGCCGGCGAGCAGCGACGTCTTGAAGGCGACGCGCTCGTGCGCGAAGCGGTCTTTGCCGACCGGAACTGCGGAGACCTCGCCCAACATCGCGCGGCCCGCGGCCGGCGCGCCCGTTCCGTCGAGGTACGGCAAGAGGGAATAGCCGTCCAGCCCGGCGTCATCCTGGGTGGGCGACAGGGCGAGGAGCGTCGGCAGGATGTCGATCAACGACACCGGATCGTCGACCGTCCGGGGTGCGAAGGTGCCCGGCAACGAGATGATCATCGGCACGTGCAGGAGCTCTTCGTACAGGGTCCGGGTGTGCCCGAGCCAGCCGTGCCGCATGAACTCCTCGCCGTGATCCGACGTCACGATGACGAGCGTGTTCTCCTCGAGATCGCGGTCGCGGAGATGGGCCAACAGGCGGCCTACCTGGGCGTCGGTGAAGGCAATCTCTTCGTGGTGGAGGCCGATGAGGTAGTCGAGATCGGCGCGGGTCAACTCGTCGCGCTGGGCTCGCAGCTTGCCGATTGGCATGGACGGCTCTAGCGGGCCGCCGTAGTCGGAGGTGCGGTCGTACTCGGCGTGGTGCACGTAGGCGAAGTGCGGGTCAAAGTAGTGCGCGTACATCAAGAACCGCGCGTCGGCGTGGCGGTCGATCCAATCGATCGCGCGATTGGTGACGCGGCCGGACGTGATGCCGGACCGGCTCGCCGCCGCCGGTCGGGTCTGGAACGAATCGAAACCCCTCGCGTAGCCAAACCGCGGCCGCAGGATGAAGTTGCTGATGACCGCCCCGGTGGCGAAGCCGCGCGATTTCAAGGCTTCGGCGAGGGTCACCTGGCTCTCCCGCAGCGTGTCCGTCATCTGCAGCGCGCCGTGCCGGGACGGCATGTTGCCGGTGAACAGCGACGCCACGGACGGTTGCGTCCAGGGCGCCGGGGCGTAGGCGCGGCGAAAGACCACGCTGCGGGCGGCCAGCGCGTCCAAGTGTGGCGTGTGGGCATGCTCGGGGTTCATGAAGGCCCCGGCGTGCTCCGCCCCAAACGTGTCGATCACGACGACCAGGACGTTCAAGTCGTCGAGCTTCGGCGCGCCGCGCCCGCTCTGCCCGTCGGTAGTGAAGGCGAGGACTCCGAGCACCGGCCACAGTCGCCAGCTTGAAGGAATGCGCACGGCTTGAGGATACCTGCTCGAGCGCTCGTTGCGTTGTCGCGCTACCGGCGGACCACCCGAAACACGATGGGGACGTCACCGGGCGACACGTCCTCGATGACGGCGTTTTCGAACCGGTCGTCGAAGTCGAGGATCTCTAGGTCGTAGGCCGTGGCGTCGAGGTTGCGCATGACGAAGCGACCGTCGTCGGTCGGGACGGCCACGCGATGGAGCGCCCGGCCGCGCTGTCGGTCGGTGAAGCGGACGAACACGTCGGCCACCGGGTGTGCTTGTGCATCTAGGATTTGCCCGGCGATCGTGTGGGGAGTGGCGCGTGGCCGCAGCACCAGATCCAGCGGTGTGTCGACGCGCACGCCGAACCGTTCGGCGGGGTCGTGGTTGAGGGACCAGCACACCGCGCGCACGCGGAAAGGGCCAGCGTGCGGCACCGACACTGCGAACGTGCCGTCGTCCGCCGACCGGGTGCGCACTGGGGGGGCGGCCTCGCCGTCGAAGACTTCGATCTCGATGTCGGCCAGCGGCTCGCCGTCGGGGTCGACCACGCGTCCGGCCAGCCAAGCCGGAGTGCGCAGCACCAGGTCGCGCAAGCGTTGGCCGGGTGCCAGCTCGACCTCAGCGTTTGCCACGGGCTCGTCGGCTCGTTGCCCGCTCTCGTCGGGCCGCATCAACGACAGCCGATAGCGGCCGGCCGCCAGGTCGTCGAACGAGAACGCGCCCGACGGGTCACACCAGCGGCGACTGAGCTCGAGTCCGCGGGCCGAGCCACTCGCCAGTCGCTTCAGCTGCACGGGCCACGGCGCGTTGGCGCCGGCGGGTAGTGTCGCGGCGCCGGCCAGCGAGCCAGGCACCGTCAACACCAGCGGCTCGATGGTCCAAGGGGCGCCGGCATCGGGCGCCTGCCAGCGCACGCCGGCGCGGCCGAAGAGCGGCGCTTTGGCTACCAACCAGTAGTGGGCCCCGGGCCGCACGTCGGGCAAGTTGAACGCGCCGTTGAGGTCGGTTCGCACTTCGCCGCGAAACCACTCGGCGGTGTAGGCATGCGCTTGGATCTGCGCGGCGTAGCGGACGGCGGCGCCGGCCACCGGTTGCCCGGCAGCATCGATCACCGAGCCGTCGGCGCGCGGCCCGGGCTGCAGCGCGAAGTGGAGCTGCTCCCGGGCACCGGGTTCGACGAGACGGACGTACCGCACCTCCGGTGCGTAGCCCGCGGCGCGAACCAGGACGCCACGTGACGCTTGCGGCGATGCGCCCAGGCCGTCCAATCGAAACGCACCGCGGGCATCGGTGCGGGTCTGGTGTTCGCCGCACGTGATCGTCGCCCCCTCGATCGGCAGGGTCGTCGTCGCGTCGACGACTTCGCCGCCGATCTGCGCCTCGGCACGCAGCTCGAGCCGGCACTGGGTCACCGCGCCCGCCGGTACCTCGAGCCGCCGCAGGCGCGTGGCGAAGGTGGGGGCCCGCGCTTGCACGAGGATGATCCCAGGCGCGACGCGGCGAAGAACGGCGCGGCCCGCCGCGTCCGTCGACCCGTCCCACGGCCCGACGAAGCTGGCGACGTCACTCGCGGGCTGGGCGCCGACCCGCGCGTTGGGCACGGGATGTCCACTGTCCTCGGCGACGACCGATAAGTGGATCTCCGCGCCCGGACCCAACGCCAGGTCGCGTCGTTGTCCGGCGAAACACCGCCGGACGACCGCCGGCGCGAAGTCGGGATGCTCGGCCCGCACGGCGTAACCTCGCTGCGGCTCGACGGCGAGGCGAAATACGCCGTCGTCGCCGGTGATCGCCGTCGGTGGCTCCTGCGCGGTGCTGCGCTGCTGGAGCACCCAACCCTGTGGATCGTCGTCGAGCCCCGTCACGATCGCCGCCGCGACGGGCCGCCCATCGGCGGTGACTTGCCCCACGACGCAGCATGTTTGCGTGGCCAGGTCGAGTGGCGCGGTCGCGGTTGGCCCCGTGGCGGTGCGCGTTGGTGGTCGAGGTGCTGGTGCGGTGGGAGCGGCGAGGACCGCCGGTTCCGATGCCGCCGAGGGGGGGGCGATCCGGCCCGCGGGCGCCAACCACCACAAGGCGGCGGGCAACCCCAACAAGACGGAGATGAGGGTCAATTTGGATCGCCCTAGCATGAGAATCGCTCCGGTCGTCAGAGGTTGGACCGACGCTTGGACTCCGCTCGCCGCGGGCCACAGCGCCGCGATCCATGCCCGGCGTGAACCGCAAGTTCGATCGAGCCGTCGGCGCAGCTCGGCGAGCGCGCGCGCCAGGCGGACGCGTACGGTCGACACGGCGACGCGATGTCGGTGGGCGATGGCTTCGGCGGAGAGATCCTCGAAGAATCGCAACAACACCGTCGAACGGTAGGGCTCTCGCAGTGCGAGTACCGCTTCGGTCACGTGGCGGTGCACTTCGACACGCGCGACGAGCTCGTCGGTCGCCGGCGCGGCCTCGTCGCGTGAGGCCGCTTGCTCGCGGCGCCGGCGGCGTGCCTCGCCACGGGCGCCCTGCAGGGCCAGCTTGCGCGTCACCCCGGTCAGCCAACCCCGTCGGTCGCGGGCCGCCTCGCGGCCTGCGCCGCACCCGGCCAGCGCCGCCTGCTGCGCCAGATCCTCGGCGGCGTGGGGGTCCCCGACGAGCCGCGCCGCTAGGCGACGCAGCCACTGGATCTCCGTGAGGAGGGCCTCGGTGGAGGGGAGAGCGGGGTCGGACATGGATCGCGGTACTGGTTGCCGCTGGTCCGCTAGGTGCTACCACAAATCCGCGGGTGGGCGCCCTGCGGCGAGGCGGAGGCGGGCGCGACCTCGTATTTGGCCGGCGAATCCGACACGATCCGGGCATGTCTGCGCGCCCGCACCGTGGGTCGTTCCCCGTCGCGACAGCCGTTCCGAAGCCTGCAACCAGATCATGCGACAGGCTTTCTTCGGTGTTGCTGGCACCGCTCCGCGGTGCCTTCGGGCTGTGACTCTTGGAAAGTCACAAGCCCGCAGAGCCTGTAGCCAAATCGGTGCTACAGGCCTTCTTCAGTGGTGCTGGCACCGCACTGCGGTGCCCTCGGGTTTGTCGCTTCAAGAAGTAACAAGTCCTCAGAGCCTGCGGGCGGACACTCCATGATCGAGGTTGGGCGATTCCACGACGTTGACGTCGTCAAGGTCGTGCGCTTTGGCGCCTATGTGGGCCCGGCCGATGACGCGGTCTTGGTGCCCGGTAAGTTTCTTCCCGAGGGGACGCGGGTGGGCGACCGGCTGCGCGTGTTCGTCTACCACGACTCCGAGGACCGGCCGGTGGCGACGACGCGCGCGCCGCTGGCTGCGCTGGACGAGTTCGCGGCGATGCGCGTGGTCGATGTCACGCCGCACGGCGCCTTTGTCGACTGGGGTTTGGAGAAGGACCTCTTCGTGCCCAACGTCGAGCAGTTTCGCCAAATGGTCGTCGATTCGATCCACGTCGTCGCCGTGCGCATGGACGAACGGACCGGTCGCTTGATCGGCTCGAGCAAGCTCGCGGGACTCCTCGACGACGACCCTAGCGAACTCGAACCCGGCCGTGAGGTGGACCTGCTGGTCTACGGCGCCAACGCGGTGGGGGCGCTGGCCGTGGTCGACCAACGGTACGCCGGGTTGGTCTACCACGATGAGGGTGGCCGTTCGCTGCGGGTGGGCACCGCCACCGTGGGCTACGTCGACCGGCTGCGTCGCGACGGCAAGGTCGATGTATCCCTGCGCAAACGAGGCCGCGCCGCGCAGCTCGACGCCGGCGAAGTCATCCTGGCGGCGTTGCGCGACTCCGAGGCCGGTTTCCTGCCGCTCCACGACAAGAGCCCCGCGGACCGGATCGCGCGCCAGCTCGACATGAGCAAGAAGGTGTTCAAGGCGGCGATCGGCGGGCTCCTGAAGAGCGGCGAGATCGATTTGGAGGAAGACGGGATTCGGCTTCGAGACGGCTGACCGCCGCGTCGGATCACACCGCCGCCACTCCTGGAAGCACTTCGCGGAGGCTGGCGCCGCGTCGCCCGCTCGGCGAGTCCGTCGTCTCCACCGATTGCGCCGTCACACGCCCATGCGTCTGCGGTTGATCAGGCCATGGGGTCGATCTTCTGACCCACGGCTGATGTCCGCGACTTGACGGTGCGCGACGCGCGCGCCGTCGTGACCGGCGCTGGAGTACTCAACAACGGCACGTTGACCATGTCGCGCTGCGAAGTACGCGGCAACGAGAGCCACTCGTTTGGTAGCACGGGCGGGGGCGGGCTCTTCAACGGCGGGAGCCTCGGGACCATCAACCTGAAGAACACGGTCCTCGCCGATGCCTACAGCCTGGAACCGGTCAACGTCCTGGCGGGCGTCAACTTCGTGACGGACGCGACGTGTGGGCCCGGGCTCACAGGTCGCTCGCGATGGATAGCAGGTCGTTGGACAAGTGCTTTCGTCAGCAGGGCGGGCCGCGATGCGCGGGAGGCACCGCTCGGATGGCCCAGTGATTCGTTCAACGGCCTGATCGGGCTCGACGCCTCGGGCTGGCGCTGTCGGCTCGGCGGCGCTACAGCAGGCCCATGCACTCGGATGCAGTCGTGTTGGGGGCCTCGGTCTGGGGCCGAAGTCTCGTCCTCACCTTGCTGGCGGTGGCAGCAGTCCGGGACCGCGTCCCTGCCCAAGACCATCACGCCCAAGGCCATCACGCCCAACAGCATCACGGGGCCCCCGGCCTGTGGACCCTCGGCGACGTGCTCCAGTTGGAGCAGAATCGCGGCACGCGCAGTGCCGCCCCGCGATCGGCGATGCCCGGCCGTCGGGCCAGCGGCCAGGGGGAGTTCTCGTTCGAGGTCGCGGTCACTGCCGACAGCCTTCCCGAGGCAGTGAAAGCGACGAACCCGTTCGATGGCGAGCGCGGCCGGACGGTGCTGGAGTGCGCGCACGGCGGCTTCGCGCACGACTACCGGGAGGGGCGTGGTGAAGTGTATTGGGCGCTGCAGGGTGCGGGGATCCTGCGGATCGGCAAGGATCGGGGGCAGATCGAGCTCGTGGCGACTCCCGCGGAAATGCGCGAGCTCAACCTGCACAACGCCACGTTCTTCGTGCACGACGACCAACCGCGCATTGCCTGGGCGGCCAACGACGGCGGGCGGGTGTTCGTTACCGACACGGAAGGGGGCCTGCTGCGCACGCTCGGCCGGCCGGAGCTAGAGCCCTACGCCGGCGACGCGGGCTATGCCCCCACGGACTGCGCGTACCTGGACGGTCTGCTGTGGATCAGTGACGGCTACGGGTCGCGCTTCGTCTTTGCGTACGACCTCGACGCCGAGGCGTGGACCGGCCAGATCTTTGGCGGCCGAGCGAAGGTGCCCGAGCCGGGGAAGTTCGGTACCAACCACGGGCTCACAATCCATGACGGGTTGCTCTACGTGGCGGGGCGCTACTTCGCGCGGATCCACTCGTATCGGCCAGACACGTCCTTGGTGGATCTGTTTCCGCTCCCGGAAGGGTCGAAGCCGTGCGACTTCGAGTTCTTCGAGCAGGAGGGCAAGCTGTACGGCGTCGCCGCCTCGCTCAACCCTGCGGCGGGGAGCGAAGACCAAGGCGCGAGCATCTACATCGTGGACATGGCGACTTTGAACGTCGTGTCAGAGGTCAAGCCGAAGGACGAGCTCGGGCTGGAGCGGTTTAGCCACGTCCACAACGTGTTTGCGACGATGGACGACGGCAAGGTCACGCTGTTCTGCCAGGCGTGGAACGTCGGCGACTTCGCCATCCTGCGGCAGCTTTGACCAGCGTTGCCCGTGAACTGGCCCCGTTTCGTGTGGGCGCCTCACGCAGTTGCAGCGAGCGCCTCACGGATCGCTCTAGCGTCGCGGGAAACCGGGTGGCCGCTCAGGGTGCCCCAGTCCTGCCGCCATGAGAACACCTCGTTGGCGGTGAGCGGCCGGTGCAGCCAGCCGAGCAGCTGCGCCGGGGTGGAACGATCGCGGT
>JBCCGH010000030.1:0-66160 GCA_039029375.1 Planctomycetota bacterium | reverse complement strand
GTGCGGGGTGACACACCACTAGTGGTGTGATTCAGGCAGAGGGGGCCTTATCCGCGCGGCATCGGCGCCGGTCGCAAGGCGGGTCGCCGCAGGCATATTCGTGGATACGGCGAGGACGACCCAACGCTGCGAGCGGCGCTGAGGGCCGTGGATAAGGCCCCAGATTCCTGAATCACACCACTAGCGCACCGCGACCATCGCCAGGTACCCAAGCCCTACCGCCGCGACCACGGCGGCAGCGATCATGGCCCAGCGCGCCGCGGCCGACATCTGCCGCAAGTCGTCGCCGACCAGACCTCGGTCGGCGCCCCTCTCGGCGAAGCGAAGCACACCGTGCTCCCGGCCCCGCGAAGGGGCCCCGGCCGCGCCGCGGCGGCCGCCTCGGGCCAAGCCCGTAGGGGCGGCAGCGGCTGGTGGCTCGGGCGGCTGGCGGTGCCGCACTTCGACGACCTCGTCGTCGGCGAACTCGAGCACCTCGACGTTGGAAGCTGCGGCGGGTGACTGAGGATCGGCGGGCGGAGGATCGGCGGGCGGAGGATCGGCAAGCGGGGGATCGGCGGGCGGCACCTCACGCGGCGCCGCCGTCGGCACCGCGCCGATCGCGGGCCCCTGGTCCCCCAACATCGGATCGCCTTCGAGGCCGGCGCCCAGCGCCGCGTCCGGCTCCTCGCCGAACAAGTCCTCGCCGGGCTCCGGGCCACCGGCCGGCGCCGCCGCGGGTGCCGCGCCGTCGACCCGAAACTCGATGGAGGTCGTACCAATGCGGATCTCGTCACCGGGACGCAGCAGCCGCTTGCGCACGCGCTTGCCGTTGAGCAGGGTGCCGTTGCTACTGCCGAGATCCTCGAGCTCGACCACGTCGCCCGAGACGTGCAGACGCGCGTGCTTCCGCGAAGCCTTGCTGTCCTGCAAGACCACGTCGCACGGTGGAATGCGGCCGAGCACAAGGCCATCGCGGACCTCAACTCGGTCACCATCGGGAAGCACCAGATACGCCGGCATGCGAATTCCCTCCGCAAGATAGCATCGCCGGGCACGGGTCAAACCAACTCTGCGGCCACGAGTGGAGAACCTCACCAACACGACTTGTTCCCAAGCCATCGTCGCCGAGGGGATCGAGGTCACGTTCCGCGGCCCGGGCCGCACGGCCCTCCAGGCGCTGCGAGCGGTCGACCTGCGGGTGAACCCGGGCGAAGTGGTCGGGATTCTGGGGCCCAACGGCTCGGGCAAAACAACCCTGCTGCGGGTGCTGGCCGGCACTCTGCGACCCCGTCGGGGCCGCGTGGAAATCCTCGGTCGGGCCGCCACTGACCGCGCCCTGGCCCGCGCGGTCGGCTATCAACCGGAAGAGCCATTGCCGTTTCCCCACCTGTCAGCGCGCGAGCTGCTGCATTTCGTGGGCAGCCTGGCGGAGCTGCCGCGCAAGCTGGCGCGCGCTCGGGCGGCGGCCGTGCTCGAGCGTTTGGGCCTCGCCGACGTCGCTGAGCGACGCCACGGTCACTACAGCAAAGGAATGGCGCGACGGCTGGCGCTGGCCGCGGCCATGCTCACCGACCCCAGCGTCTTGTTGCTCGACGAGCCCACGGCGGGTCTCGATCCCCTGGGCTCGGCCGCGGTGCAAGACGCGATCACCGAGATGGCCGCGCGGGGCGCCGCGGTGCTGCTGTCCTCACACAATCTCCAGGAAGTCGAGCAAACGTGCGCGCGCGCCGTGGTCCTCCACGGCGGCCGCGTTCGGGCCGCCGGGACCCTCGACGAGCTGCTCGGGACCGGCGCCCAGGCCCTGGTCGTGGACGGGCTCGACCGGCCGGGACTCGCACGCGTGACCCAGGCAATTGACACTGCCGGAGGCACCCTGTTGCGGGTGGAGCGCGAACGCGCCCATCTGTTCGCACTGTTCCGTGAGCTAGAGCAAGCGCCGCCGCTAGAGCCGTCACCCACCGACGGCCGCCGCGCGGAGGGCAGGTGACGGGACCGGCTCCGATCCATGCCCCTGACGCCGCGCCGTGGGTCCGCCACCGCGCGATCTTCGCCTTCGGCTTCCGCGCCGCCGGCCGGGGCATGCTGCTCCCCCTGCTCGCGGGCCAGGGAATCGCCGCGCTGGTGATCCGCAGCCTGCCGCCGCTCGCCGAGAACGCCGCCGGCACGGCGTCGGGGATCTGGCTGCACTTGCCCGCGGCCGCAGCCGCGATCGGCGCGCTGTCGGCGACGATCGCGGCCTGGCCACTGCTGGGCCGCGGCGAGCCAAGCGCCGCACTCGTCGCGCGGCTGCAGCCCGGCCCTGCAGGCGGGGTCTTGCCGCTGGGCGCGGGCGCGCTCAGCGCCCTGACGCTGGGACTCCTCGCCGCCGGGCTCGGCTGGATGGCGAGCCTGCGCTGGGCGAACGAGCGGTTGCCGGCGACTGCGGCGTACGCCCCCTTAGTCGCCGAAGGCGACGCGATCCTCGATCAACGCCACCCTGAGCTGTTTCTCAGCGCCAGCACGCGACGCCCGGCCCGGAGTCTGGTGCTGACACCAATGGCCATCATGGCAGGGGCGGCGGGCGGCCTCGCGCCGCGACGGCTCTGGGTCGAAGCAGATGGCGAGCCCCTCCACCGAGAGGCCCTGCAAGTCGCCAGCAGCCACGCGCGCGTCGAGGTGCCGTTTGCGACACAGCGCATCCAGAACCTCACGCTGCGCACGGATGCAGCCCCAGGAATCGCGGTGCTCTTCGTGCCCGGTACCGCTGAGCTGGTCCTCGAGGGTCCACGCAGCACCGTGGCCAACGCCATGCTGGCGGCGGTCAGCCATGTCATCCCCGCGGCGACGGCGCTGGCCGTCGCCGCGCTCGTGCGCGCCCGGGTGGCCGCCGGGCTACTGCGGGTTGCGGCCATGCTGCTCGTGCTCGTTGGGGCCGCCTCGCAGCTCGCGCCCAGCGGCGCCGCGGTCGCGGCGTTTGCTGCTGGCCGCTGGATCCCCGCGGAGCAGAACGTCCTGACCTGGGCTTCTTGCTGGCTTTGCGCGGCTGCCGCAGCGACGCTGGCAGCCATGGTCCTGGCCACCCGCCACCGCTCGTGACTGTCTGGCCTCTCCAAGCAACCTGCGCCATCGCCCTGTTCGCGGGGGCTTCCGTCTGGTCGCCGCCGACTGCTCGAGATCCGAGCGCCTTGGTGCGACGCCTGACCCGGCCCGCGGTGCTCCCCTTCTTGTGGACCGGAGTCGATCAAGCACTGCGACGCGGTGACCTCAGCGGCGCGGTGGGCCGTGGCCGATCGCTGCTGCACCTCATTCCCGAGTGGCGCGACGGCCCGGTCTACTTCGCCAGCCTGCTCGCCCTCGACGCCGCGCCGCAGCCGTCTGCCCAGCGAGCAGTCGACCAGCTACTAGCGGCCACGACCCTGCTCGAAGACGCCGCCGCGCGCCAGCCAGACCGTGCGTCCGACTACCTCGGGGCCTGCGCGTTTCTCATCGAGACCCGCACGGCGCAGGCTCCGGCCTTCGATGCCGCCTTCCGGCAGCGCCTCGGCCAGTCTCCCCTGCAGGTCAGCGACGCCTATTTGGCGCGCGCCGGGACCGCCGGAGCAGGCGCACTGGACGCCAGGGTCGATCGCGCATACCTCGCGCTGCGCGTGCTGCGCGCTTGCCTCGGCACCGGCCAGCTCGATCGGGCCACCCAAGTCTTGCGCGGCGCCATCACCACCATGGACCGCACCGCTGCAGAGCTCGAGGACGCCGGCCGCGAGGCAGCGGCCGCGCAGGCCGCGGCTCAGAGCCGCGCTCTAGGCCGATTGGAGCGGTATCTCGCCGGCGACCCCACGGTCCGACGGCAGGACCTCAGCGCCGACCCGCTGTTGAACCACCTGATGAACGCACTCCCGGAGTGACGACAACAAGGGGGCGCGGGCGCTGAGCGATGTTCGAGTGGCTGGTCGAAACCTTCACGATGTACCCCTACTGGGGGGTCGCTGCGGTGTTCTTTCTCTGCAGCGTGGGGTTCCCCCTGCCCGAGGAGATCGTCCTCGTCAGCGCCGGCTACGTGTGCTTCAAGGACCTGGCCGAGCTGGTGCCGATGATGCTGGCCTGCTCGGCGGCGATCCTGACCGGCGACCTGCTGCCGTTTTGGCTGGGACGCACCTTTGGCTCGCGCCTCCTGCGCGTCCGCGCCCTCCGAGTCCTCGTCAACCGCCGTCGCCTTTCGCAGTTCGACACCTGGTTCCGCCGCCGCGGTGATCTGGTGATCTTCTTCGCGCGGTTCGTGACCGGCCTGCGCGTCGTCGCCTACTTCACCGCGGGCGTCATGCGGATGTCGTACCCGCGGTTCATCGTCCTCGACCTGCTGGGCATCTGCCTGGTGGTGCCGATCTTCACCTACGTCGGCTACCGCTTCGGCTCGATCATCGACGACGCGATCCTCCGCGTGCAACAAGTCGAGCGCGGGATCCTGATCGCGGTCGCCATCGCCGCCGGCCTCGTGCTGCTCTTCTACTGGCTCCGCCGCCACGGCCGCGGCCAGACCGCCACCCCAAAAGGCACCTACGTCGGCCCGTCCATCCCGCGCACCGACGCCGCCCCGGACCAGGGCGACGTCGGCGCCGAGGTCGCCGAAGCGCCGAACAACGCGACCGCGGGCCCGGGCGCCGACCCGGCCGCCGAACAGGCACCGGAGGAGGGCGCGGCGGACGGGCCAGGGGACGACGACCCTAGAGGGCAGGCCCCAAGGCCGCCATAGACCGCCTTGGGACGCCGGGTCGCCTCAACGCCCAGGCCCCCACGGTCCGACATTCACGATTCTCCTCGATGTTGGCGAACGAGCTCGGCGGGCACCCGCCAGGGCCGACCTTTCCTTGTCGCAGCATCGGGCCCCAGCTATCGTCCCCGTCCATTTTTCCGGGGGCCCCCCAGCCTCGCACGAGCTTCGAAAACCCCATGCTGACCATCTGGACGATCATCGCTTTCGCAGTCGCGATCGCCGCGGTGCTATACGCACGCACCACTTTCGGGCAGATCATGAGCCAGGACCCCGGCGATGCGACCATGCAGAAGATCGCCAAGGCGATCCAAGACGGCTCGCAAGCCTTCCTCCGCGCGGAGTATCGCTGGCTCGGCTACTTCGTCGCAGCAGTGGTCGTCCTCATGCTGGTGTTCCACCAGGCGTTCGGCATCGCGCAGGCGATTCCGTTCTTGCTCGGAGCTGCCGCGTCGGGGGTCGCCGGCTACTTCGGCATGCACTGCGCCACCCGCGCCGCCGTGCGCACGACCCAGGCGGCCAAGTCGTCGCTGACGCAGGCGCTGGACGTGTCCTTCAAGTCCGGGACCGTCATGGGCCTGACCGTCGTCGGTTTGGGGCTCGGCGGGGTCGCCCTGCTGGTGTGCATCTACGACCTGATCTATGACGGGTTCACCGGAATCGACAAGGTCCTGGCGTTCTCCTTCGGCGCGTCGTCGATCGCTCTGTTCGCCCGCGTGGGCGGCGGCATCTACACGAAGGCGGCCGACGTCGGCGCCGACCTGGTCGGCAAGGTCGAGGCGGGGATTCCCGAGGACGACCCGCGCAACCCCGCAACGATCGCCGACAACGTCGGTGACAACGTCGGCGACGTCGCGGGCATGGGCGCCGACCTTTTCGAGAGCTATGTGGGCGCGATCCTGGCGACGGTGATCATGGCGGGGGTCGTGGCCGGCGGTGAGGGCGATGAGAAGGTCAGCCAGACGATGGCGCTCATGGCCTACCCCATCGTGCTGGCCGCGCTCGGCATCGGCGCCTCGATCTTCGGCACGACCAAAGTGCGCGCCGAGAACGAAGCCGATCTCGGTGACGCCCTCTTCCGCGGCCTGATGTCGGCCTCGATCGCGCTCGTTGTGGTGATGCCAGTGTTCACGCTGATCCTGCAGCCGACGCCGCTGGTGAACGGCGAGGCGACCAGCTACTGGGCGGTCTACTTCAGCATGGTCGTCGGCCTGCTCTCGGGCGTGTTGATCGGCAAGGTGACGGAGTACTACACCTCCGAGCAGAAGCCGCCGGCGCAGAACATCGCCGACCAAAGCCGCACCGGGGCGGCGACGAACATCATCTACGGCCTTGCCACGGGCATGGCCTCGACCTGGCTGCCGGTCCTGCTGATCGCGCTAGCGATCTACTTCTGCAACGCCTGGGCTGGCGTCTACGGAATCTGCATCGCCGCGGTCGGCATGCTGTCGACCCTGGGCATCTCGCTCGGCGTGGACGCCTACGGCCCAGTCGCCGACAACGCGGGAGGCATGGCGGAGATGGCCGGCCTCGATCCGGAAGTGCGCAAGCGCACGGACGCGCTGGACGCGACGGGCAACACCACGGCCGCTATCGGCAAGGGCTTCGCGATCGGCTCGGCCGCGCTGACCGCGCTGGCGCTGTTCAACACCTACCAGGCCAAAGCGCAGACCGAGATGGCGCTGGGCGACTCGATGGTCGTGATGGGCCTGCTCATCGGCGCCATGCTCCCGTTCCTGTTTTCGTCGATGGCGATGAAGGCGGTGGGCAAGGCAGCCAACGACATGGTCGAGGAAGTCCGCCGGCAGTTCCGCGAGATCCCAGGGCTGCTCGAGGGCAAGGCCGAGCCCGACCACGCGCGCTGTGTCTCGATCTCCACCGAGGGCGCCCTGCGGCAAATGATTGGCCCCGGGCTGCTGGCTGTGATCTCACCGATCGCCGTCGGCATGATCTTCGGCAGAGCCGCGGTGGGCGGACTCCTGGCAGGTGCACTGGGCGCTGGCGTCATGATGGCGCTGTTCATGGCCAACGCCGGCGGTGCCTGGGACAACGCTAAGAAGTACGTCGAGGGCGGAGCCCACGGCGGCAAGGGCTCCGACGTGCACAAGGCGACCGTCATCGGTGACACCGTCGGTGACCCTTTCAAGGACACTGCCGGGCCCTCCATCAACATCCTGATCAAGCTGATGTCGATTGCATCAGTCCTGGCCGTCCCGCTGTTCGCCTAAACGGCAGTGTTTCCCGCGGCGAGACGACCTCGCCGCGGCCCCGGCGGCGGTCGACCGCCGCAACTCGGCCATTGGGCCGAGCCACCGGGCCCAGCGGCACGACGCATCGCTCGCATCATCCCCGATGGGTGGGGGGCGTGACGTGCCACCCGGCCGATGGTTATCTTGGTGGGGTTCCCGTGCCCCTAGGGCCCGCCCAACGAACCACCCAGGAGTAGAAACCATCGAGTCCAAGGATCTGGCGTTCTCGATCGCAAGGATCATCGACGAGAAGCAAGCGGATGACATCGCGATCCTCGATGTCTCAGGCCCACTGGTCATCGCCGACTACTTCGTCGTGGCGAGCGCCCGCAACCAGCGACATGCCCGCGCCCTGGCCAGCGACCTGATCCGTGCGATGAAGCAAGAGGGACGACTCTGTCGCCACACGGCCGGCGCCGAGGGCGGTAGCAACTGGGTCCTCCTCGACTTCGACGATGTCGTCGTGCACCTCTTCCAGGCCGAGGCTCGTTCGTTCTACGACCTCGAGAGCCTGTGGGCCGACGTACCGCGTGTCGAGTTCGTCCACACCGCCCGGGAAGTGGCGCCCACCTGGGAATCCCTGGGGGACAGCTCCTATCCCGACTCAGGCGATTCGGTCTAACGTCCGATGTGAGGGACGGGACCCGGCTTCGAGGGAGGCCCCGGTCCGCGACCAGGGCACCTCCCCCGCACAACACGGCTCACGATGTCTGAAGCGCAACTTGACTGGCAAACCTTCGAGCCATCGGCCTTCGATCGCGCCCGTCGCGAGGGACGCCCGGTGTTGCTACTGCTCACCGTCACCTGGTGTGCGCACTGTCGGGAGCTGCTGCGGACATCGTTCGCCCACCCCGAGACGGTGGACCTGGTGCAGAGCTCGTTCGTCCCGGTGCACGTCGACGCGGAACGCCGGCCAGACATCAACGAGCGGTACGGGGCTGGTGGCTGGCCCACGATTGCCTTCCTGACACCCTCCGGCGAGCTGATCGCCCACGACGGTTACCTCAGCCCCGACGAGCTGGCCAAGGCCCTGCGCAAGGTCAGCCACTACTTTCGGGAGAACGGTGAGGAGATCGATCGCGGGCTCCGCGAGCTGTGGAGCCACAAACTGGCCTCCCGCGACGCCACCAGCGCCGGGCAGCTCTCGATGTCGATCGTCGAGGACGTCTGCAACGCGATGTACGAGAAGTTCGATCACCGCTTCGGCGGTTGGGGCGAGGGCTCGAAGTTCCCTCACCCCGAGGCAATCGACTTCGCGCTCGTCCAGGTGGCCAAGCGGGACGACCCGCGCATGAAGGAGGTCGTGACCGTCACTCTCGATCGCATGATGGAGAGCCCGATCCACGACCCCATCGACGGCGGCTTCTTCCGCTATTCGAAGACGCCGGACTGGCAGAGCCCCAACTACGAGAAGGTGTTGGACGCCAACGTGCAGCGCCTGCGCTGCTACCTGGAGGCCTGGCAGCTGCTCGGCAAGAAGGCCTATCGGCAGACGGCGGAAGGCGTGGTCCGCTGGATGCTGGAGTTCATGCTCGACGAGGAGGGCGCGTTCTTCGGCAGCCAAGACGCGGATCCCGCGTACTACTCCTTGGACGGAAGCCGGCGCGGCGAAGCCGAACGCCCGCGCCTAGACCGCACCGTGTACGCCCACGCCAACGCGATGGCCGTGTCCAACCTTCTCAAGGCCTCGGTCGTGCTCGAGCGCAACGACTTGCGCGGCGTCGCCATGCGCGCCCTGCACTTCCTCCTCGAGAAGCTCTCGGACCGGGACGGCGAGGTCTACCACTACTGGGACGGCACCTACCACCTCCCGGGCCTGCTGTCGGACCAGGCCTACCTGATCCGAGCGCTCATCGATGCCTCGCAGCTCACCGGCGACGCCGATCTGCTGCTGCCGGCCGAGCGCGTCGCCGAGAACGTCATCCAACGCCAGCGCGCAGATGGCGGCGGGTTCTGGGACATCCTCGGCGATCCCAGCTATCAGGGATCCATGCAGCGCCGCAACCGCAGCATCCTCGAGAACTCGGTGATGGCCGAGGCCCTGATGCGGCTCTCGTACCTCTCCAAGCGAAGCGAGTTCTACGACGAAGCGCTGCGGACGCTCGAGGCGTTCACCGGCGACTACAAAGAGTACGGGTACTACGTCGCCGGCTACGGCCGCGCCGTCGACCTCGTGTTCTACCCGCCGCTGCTCGTCACCGTCGTCGGGGACCGCGAGAGCGACGCCACGGACGCGCTACGCCGCCGCGCCCTGCGCGACTACGTCCCGTCGCGCATCGTGCAGATGCTCGATCCCGAGCGCGACCCGGTGCTGCTCGAGCGCGCCGGCTATCCCGCCAAGGGCACCCCCACCGTCTACCTCTGCGTCGGCCGCGCCACTAAAGCGACGGTCCAGACGCCCGACGAGCTCACCGCCAAGATCGACGAGATCGAGCGCGAACGCCGCCGCGGGGCGTAGTTGCTGGTCGATCCAGCTCGCGCCGGATCGACATCGGGGTTGAGGGGGAACGGCGGATTCGCAGACCCGGCCCTTCGGGCCGAGCCGGCAGACTCTCTGGGCTCGCTGCGCCGGGTGCCCGACCACCCAGCCGCCGTCAAGGTCGCGCTCGCTCCGCGCTGCGCGCTCCGCTCGTCGCCTGCGGCGAACCTTGACCGCGCCCGCGCGGCCGGGCACTGCACCTTTAGGCCAAGCTGCTCACGCAGCTTGGCCGCGAGCGGCCCGAAGAGCGAGACTTGCACGAACGCGTGGCGTCGGAGCCGTATCGGTCGTCTGGGCTCGGCTATGCTCGGCGACAAGATGGAGATCAACGCCCCGCTGTCTCGGGTCCGCCTGCTGCTCGCGGCGGCGCTCACTCCGGTTTGTAGCGCCCAGGTGGTGATGGACCCGCTGGACAAGCTCGATTGGCCAGTGCGCGCCGGCGGCAGCAGGACGAACGTCGTACGCGCGGCCGACTTGAACGGCGACGGTCGCGCCGATTTGGTCTTCGGCCGCTTCTCCGGTCTCGGCGTCTACTTCAACCGCGGGCGGCAGCGCTTTGAAGATTCGGGCCAAGAGGTATGGGACCTCTCCGCCGATCACCTGGCACTCGGAGACATCGACGGCGATGGGGACATCGACGTCGTCGCGGACCGGAGCAACTGGATATTCGGCTACGGGGTCGGGCTGGCACTCTACCTCAACGACGGCGCCGGTCAGATCGCCGAGTCCACGGGCGCCTTCCAGACGGGATCCTCATATTTGCCGCCGGGTGGCGACCCCACGCTGATCGACGTCGACGGGGATCGGGATCTGGATGTGCTCGTGGGATCGGTCGCGCCCAAGCTGCTGCTCAATGATGGCCCGGCCGGATTCCGCGACGGCACGGCGAGCCACCTTGCTCTGACGCGCTTCATCTTCTGGAACTTCCTCGCGGCCGGCGATGTGGATCTCGATGGCGACGTGGACCTGATCTTCCAGGGGAGCCTCGGCGAGTTCAGAGTGCAGCTGAACGACGGGACGGGTCGCTTTCAGCCGAGCCCGCGCGGCACCTTGGAGCGGTTCGGCGCGTCGACGTTGGTCGACATGGACGGTGATGGCGACTTGGATCTGCTCGGGGTCGTCAGCACCACCGCCACCCGTAGCCGCCTCCTGCTGAATGACGGGAGTGGCAACTTCACCGACGTCACGGCCACACACTTGCCCCAAACGACGTCGACGTCGTTCGACGACCTCGTCGTGACCGACGTGGACCGGGATGGCGACCCGGATGGCATCTTCGTCGGCAACCAGAACCAGCTCTATCTGAACGATGGTCAGGGCCGAATGACGGTGAGCCCACAGCCGCTGCCGATGCCGTTCAGGGGCGGGCTCCAGGCCATCGACGCCAATGGGGACGGGCTCGGTGACTTCGTGGTGCCCGGCGACTCCCTTTGGCTCGGTGACGGGGCCGGCGGGTTCGCCGAAGCGGCGACGTCGCGACTGGCTCAGCCCGTGCCGGACCCGTCGGGCTCGGCCACCGACGCCGCCTTCGGTGACGTGGACGGTGACGGCGACCTGGACGTCGTCCTCGCGCAGCAGCAGGCGCGCAACTTGCTCTTGCTCAACGACGGGACGGGTCGTTACTCGGATGCGTCGGATCAGCTGACGCGGGACGCTGGATGGACGACGGCGGTGGCGCTCGCGGACGTCGACGGCGACGGCGACCTGGATCTCTACGCTGCCGAGGCTCAGGGCTTTCCGGACCGACTTTCGTTGAACGATGGGACCGGAACGTTCACGGACGCCTCGAGCCAGCTGCCTCTGGTGTTTCAGTCCACGGCGGATGTGACGATAGCGGACGTGGACGGCGACGGTGACCTCGACGCGCTCACGGCCGGCGCTCCGCGGTGCCACCTCTATTTGAACGACGGACGCGGGACGTTCACCGACGCGATCGGCCGGTTCACCCCGCCGATCGAGTCCGATTTCGTTGCGACGCCCGACCTCGACGGTGACGGCGACTTCGACCTCGTGCTCGTTGGCTACTTCCGGGCGCGACGCTCGGGCTTCATCGCTTCCTACCTCAACGACGGCACGGGTCGATTTGTCACGTCAGAGTCTCGTACGATCGTTGATCGCGGACGAGTGGCCCAGTCCATCGCCACCGGCGACATCGACGGCAACGGATCGGTCGACCTCGTGCTTGGGCTCGGCCCCGATTTCCGCGGACCCTTTGGCGCCTGGGTGGGGGCCTGGGTCAACGACGGGACGGGTCAGTTCACCAGCGTGCCGCTTCCTCCGGATCCCGGGGCGCGATCCACGGCGGCGCTCGGCGACTTCGATGCGGACGGTGACCTGGACATCCTCGGCACCTCGGTGAGGCCCGGGTCGGTCGAGCCGGATCGCATCAAGCGTTGGATTTGGTCCAACGACGGCAGGGCAAGGTTCACTCCCGTGGCCGAGTCGGGCTTCCCGGACATCTTGGGGCGCACCACGGTGCAGGCCAGCGTCGCCGACATCGATGCGGACGGCGACGCCGATGCCCTCTTTCCCTGGCCTAGCGAGGTCTGGTACAGCCTGCATCGCCAGCTCCGCGCGTCGTGGATCCCACAGCCCGGGGCCACGTATCCGCTGGACCTCTACCTCGAGCCCGACACCGCCAGCGCGGATGCATACGCCCTGGTCATGGTGTCGCCGGCCGTGCGCCGCATCCCCGCACCGCCGTTTGGGACGTTTGGGCTCGATCCAACGCGCATGGCCGTGCTGGGTCCGGTTCTGATCCCCGCGCCGCACGGCCGCGCGAGCCTATCCTTCCGACTGCCCGACCAGACGAGCTGGGTGGGGGTCACGCTGGCTTCGCAAGCGCTCTTCACGAGCCCCGCTGGCGCGTGGCTCAGCAATCTCGAACGCGACGTCGTCGTGCAGTAACCGCTGACTCGGCCGGCGCCGGCTACAACCCGCTGTGCGCCCCGTCGCAGAACGGTTGGCCTTTGGTGGCCTTGCAGCCGCAGAGGTAGACCGTCTTGGTCTCGTCGGCCTGAAAGACCATGGGGATGAGTCCCGTGCCGCCGTGCGCGCCATCGCAGAGCGGCTGGGCCTTGCTCAGTCCGCAAGAGCACCAGGCGTACCGACGCCCGGCCTCGACTTGGAACTCATAGGGCGCCTTCTGCGCCGGTACAGGATCAGCCATTGGTCACTCCTGCGCCCACCGGGCGAGCTGCTACAGCCAGTCGGGTGCGTCCTCGCTCTCGAGGCCCATCGACTCCATGATCAGCATCCGCACGTAGTCCGGGTCGATGTTGAACTCCTTCAGGGTCTCGTAGCACGACCCCGCCTTCACCGACAGCAGCGCCACGGCCATGTGCTCTGGCTTGACCTCGCGCTCGCCGAGCGACTCTGCCGTCTCGCGGGAGCGCTCAAACACCGTGTGACAGTGCCGATTGAAGGGTCCGCCGCTGTCGAGAGCAGGCTCCCGCGGCAGGCTGTCCACGTAGCCCGAGAACATGTCTGGGTCGACGTTGAGGTCCTGAAAGATGTGGAACAGGCAAACGCTGCGGTCGCTGGTCAGGCCGTAGATCAGATGGCCAGTAGCCACCGACTCGTCACCCAGCCTCTGAGCCAAAGCCTCGGCCTCTGTCACAGCGCGCTGCGCCGCCTCCGAGAATCCATCCAACATCGTCGCTTGTTCCATTGCTTGCTGTTCGCGGGGCGCGGTCCCGACCTCTACGACTTCCGTTGCTTCGTGCGGAGTTCGCGACGACGGCGCCCCTCGTCCCAGCGGCGCTTCTCTTCGTCGGTCTCCGGCACCAACTCGGGCACCGGCCTAGGGGTGCCGGTCTCCGAATCCAACGCGACAAACGTCAGGTAGGCCGAGGCGATGGGCTCGCGCTCGCCCGTCGTCCGCACCTCGCGCCAGACCTTGACGCCGACCTCCATCGAGGTGCGTCCGGTGTAGTTCACCGAAGAGAGCAGCACCAGGATGCCGCCGACCGGCACCGGTCGCAGGAAGTCGATCTGGTCGACGCTCGCCGTCACGACCGGGGCCCGGGAGTGGCGTCCAGCCGCGACCGCGGCGCACACGTCAATCCAATGCATGACTCGCCCACCCATCACGTTGCCCAGCGGATTCGCATCGTTGGGCATGATGATCTCGGTCATCTCCACCTTCGAGGCGGCCACGGGTCGGCTGGACTGGGTCATTCGGGCCTGGAAGGGTAGCGCCGCCCCGAGCCGAGAAAAGCCGGTCTCCGCCAGAACGAGGGGCGGCGGCATGCCGCGACCCCGGCGAAGCGGAGGTCAGGAGCTCACAGCGGGAGGGTCGCCGCCACCAGGCCGACGTCGGCCGCCGCGGGGGCAGGACCACCTTGCGTCTGAGGCACCAGCGTGAGCGGCGCCTCGACCTCACAGAGCAAAGACAGGGCCTTGGGCATCGGGTGCACCCCCAGAAACGCCTCGGTCTCCGCAAAAGGCACCCGGCGGTAGACCCGGCCCTGGCGGTCCACGAAGCCGAGCCACTGCTGGTCGCGGTTCTGCACCTGGTAGAACGGGATCCGGCCGCAGGGGTCCTCGATCTCGAGCAACCGGAGCCAACCGACCGCGTCGCCGCCGCCGCGCACAATCTCCCAGGTGGCCACTTGGCGCACCGGACGGGGCGCGTAGTCGCGAACCGACGAGGCGGGCGAGAAACAGCCAGCCAACAGGAGGGGGAGCAGGATTGCGGGACAGCTTTGGCGCATGGGGATTGCGACGGGTGGGCCCAAGAGGTCTTTCGGCCGCTGGCCCCCGGCCTGTTCAGCGATTCGACGGCGCCCAGCCAGCCGGTTCCGGCCCAGCGAGGCGACAGGCCCCCCTCGGCGTCTTGCCGGACTTGTCCGGCTCCTCGCGAGGTCTACGGTACGTCGCATGCACGAGACCATCACCGAACGCACCCGGCAGACCCTCGGCGAGATTCGCGACGGCGGACTCTACAAGGACGAGCGCGTGCTGCAGGGTCCTCAGGGAGCCAAGATCCAGGTCGGCGGCCGAGAGGTGATGTGCCTGTGCGCCAACAACTACCTCGGACTCTCCAACGATCCCGACCTGGTGGCCGCCGCCAAGCAGGCGATGGACCAGTACGGGCTCGGACTGTCCAGCGTGCGCTTCATCTGCGGAACGCAGGAGCCACACAAGGTGCTGGAGCGCAAGGTCAGCGAGTACCTCGGCACGGCCGACACCATCCTCTACACGTCGTGCTTCGACGCGAACGGCGGCCTGTTCGAGACGTTGCTCGGCCCCGAGGATGCGATCATCTCCGACGCCCTCAACCACGCTTCGATCATCGACGGCGTGCGGCTGTGCAAAGCGCAGCGCTTTCGCTACGCCAACAATGACATGGCGGACCTCGAGCGCTGCCTGCAAGAGGCCAAGGGCGCGCGCTCCCGGCTCATCGCGACGGACGGGGTGTTCAGCATGGACGGACACATCGCCAACCTGGCGGAGATCTGCGCGCTCGCCGACAAGTACGACGCGATCGTCATGGTCGACGACAGCCATGCGACGGGCTTCTTTGGGCCCACCGGCCGCGGCACGCCGGAGCACCACGGCGTGCAGGACCGGGTCGACATCATCACCTCGACGTTCGGCAAGGCGTTGGGCGGCGCGTCGGGCGGATTCACGTCTGGACGTGGCGAGCTCATCGAGCTCCTGCGGCAGCGCTCGCGGCCCTACCTGTTCAGCAACACGCTGGCCCCGGCGATCGTCGGCGCCACGATTGCCTGTATCGACAAGCTGTCGGCCACGACGGCACTGCGCGACAAGCTCGAACGCAACACGCGCCACTTCCGCGACGCGATCACCGCAGCGGGCTTCGACATCATCCCGGGTGAGCATCCCATCGTGCCGATCATGCTGGGCGACGCCCGCTTGGCCGGCCAGCTGGCCGCGGCCATGCTGGACGAGGGGGTCTACGTCATCGGCTTCTCGTTCCCCGTCGTGCCGAAGGGGCAGGCTCGGATCCGGGTCCAGGTGAGCGCCGCCCACGAGTTCGAGCAGCTGGACCAGGCGGTCGCAGCGTTCGCGCGCGCGGGCCAGCGACTCGGCGTGGTTGGCGGATCATGAGCCGCCGCCGGTGGTTGGCGCGGACTCGGGATCGCGACATCACGCCGGAGTCAGCGTATACGACGCGGCGCGACCTTCTCGTGGCCATGGCCGGAGCGGGCCTACTGCCCGCAGCCGCGGCACTGGGCCTGACCGGCTGCCAAACGCCCGGGACATCGAGGCCCGATCGTCGCGGCACCGACGCGCCGCGATCCGGGCCAAGACTGTTCCGCGCGCCGACCGGCACCTACCCAGCCGAGCGCAACCAGCGCTACCGCGTCGACCGGGCGCTCACCGCCGAGCAGACAGCGACGACCTACAACAACTTCTACGAGTTCACGACCGACAAGACCGACGTCCACCGCCGGGTCGGCGCGTTTCAGACCGCGCCGTGGCAGATCGAGATCGCCGGTCTGGTCGAGCGGCCCGGCCTCGTCGACCTCGAAGATCTGTTCGACCACTTGCCCAGCGAAGAGCGGGTCTACCGCTTCCGCTGCGTCGAAGCGTGGGCGATGACGGTGCCGTGGACCGGCTTTCCGATGGCCAAGCTCCTCGAGTGGGTGCGCCCACTGCCAGCCGCGCGGTTCGTGCGCCTGGAGAGCTACTTCGACCGCGAGCAGATGCCCGGTCGAGGCTACGACTTCCCCTACTACGAAGCCCTGACCCTGGCCGAGGCCGCGCACGAGCTCACGCTCTTGGCGCACGGCATCTACGGCCGGGAGCTCCCGCGCCAAAACGGGGCGCCGCTGCGCCTGGTGACGCCGTGGAAGTACGGGCTCAAGAACCTCAAAAGCATCGCGAGGATCGAGCTCACGGCGGCGCGTCCGGCGACGTTCTGGAGCGACCTCGCCCCCAAAGAATACTCATGGCACAGCAACGTCGAACCCGACGTCCCGCATCCCCGGTGGTCACAAGCGACCGAGCGCCTCATTCCCAATGGCGAGCGGGTCGCTACCCTGCCCTACAACGGCTACGCCGATTTGGTGGCCGATCTCTACGGTTGACCACGTGAAGCCCGATCTCGACAAGCTGCGCCTCTCCGGCCGCATCTCCGCAACGGCGCGCGAGCACTGCCGCAAGATGATCGAGCCGGGGGTCCGGATCGAGGAGATCGCGCGCACGGCCGAATCGATCATTCGTGAAATGGGCGGGGAACCCGCGTTCCCGGCTCAGCTGTCGCGCAATCACATTGCCGCCCACTACTGCTCGCCGCCGGGCGACGCCACCGAGGTGCAGGCGGACGACATCATCAAGCTCGACCTGGGAACCCAGGTCGATGGCTACGTCACCGACAACGCCGTCACGGTCGACTTGCGCAATGGCCCGGAGTCCGCTCTGGTCGCGGCGAGCCACACAGCCCTGGAAGCCGCGATTAGCGTCATGGGCCCGGGCGCCTCGATCGTTGAAATCGGCCGCCAGATCGAAGCCACGATCAAGGCGTTTGGCTTCACCCCGGTCTACAACCTCACCGGTCACGGCGTCGCTCGCTACACGGTGCACTGCGCACCTTCGATTCCCAACTATCCCGAGGCACGTGCCGGCCGCCTCAAAGCGAACCAGACGATTGCCTGCGAGCCATTCGCGTGCGACGGCAAGGGCTACATCGAATCACGCGGCAAAGCGGAGGTCTTCGGCACCAAGCGCCCGATCAAGCCGCGGGACCGACTGCCTGACGACGTGGCCGCCGCGGTCGACGCGACGCAGCGCCTGCCGTTCGCGCGGCGCACGTTGCTGAATCACTTGGGCAACGACAAGCGCGTCGAAGAAGCGCTGCAGCTGCTGAAGCGTTCCAAGAACCTCATCGAATACCCGCCACTCGTCGAGCGCGCGGGCGTCCGCGTCGCCCAAACCGAGCACACAATCTTCATCGGCGAAGACGGGGCCGAGGTCCTGACGCGCGCGCCTGACTGAGCAAGGGAGGCCTCGCCACGTGCGCGACTCCATCCTCGCCGGCGCCTTGGCATTGGCGGCGTTCGCACTCTACGCCGCGACCGCCTGCCCGACCGTCTACATCGGGGACAGCGGCGAGCTGATCGGTGTTCCCTGGGTGATGGGTGTGGCCCACCCCACCGGCTACCCGCTCTACACGCTGCTGTACGCCGCGGCTCTCCACGCGTCACCTTGGTCACCCGCCCTGACCGCCAACCTCGTCACCGCAGGCTGCGCCGCGGCCGCCGTCGGGCTGCTCTATGTCGCCGCCCGCGGCCTTGGGAGCGGGCGCGCCGGCGCCGCGGCCGCTGCGGTGGGCCTCGTCGTCGCGCGCCGTTGGTGGATGCAAGCAGTCAGCGTCGAGGTCTACGCGCTCGACGGCCTGCTCCTCACCGCCACCCTCGCGGCGGCCTTTGCGCTCAACGCCGCCGACCGCGTGCAGCGACCCGCCACCTGGCGAGTGCTCGGGCTCTGCGCCGGACTCTGGTGCGGACATCGGCCGGTCAACGTGCTCTACCTCGTCCTCGTCTTCCTGTGGGTCGAGGTGGCCCGGCGGCGCGGCCGAGCCGCCGCGCGATCCTGGCTGCACGCGCTGCTGGCTGCGCTCGCCACGGCCCTGCTCTACGTCTATCTGCCCATCGCGGCAGCGGCCGACCCGCCGCTCAACATGGGCGACCCCGACCGCTGGACACGGTTTCTGGACGTCGTCTTTGCGCAGCCCTACCAGCGCCACCTCGGTGGCATGAATGAGCTCTTCTGGCAACGCGTCGCCAACACCCTGATCGACCTGCCGGCCCAGCTCGGCGGGTCGCTGCTCATGGCTGGCGCCGGCGTTTGGCTCCTGACCCGGCGGCGCAGAAGCCGCACGGTACTCCTCACGCTGTTGGGCACCGTCGCGCTCAACTTGTGGTTCGCCAGCAAGTACAACATCCTCGACAACGATGGCTTCTTTCAGCCGATGTTGGTCGCGCTCGCGCTCCTAGCCGCCATCGGCTTTGATGCGATCGCCGCGGCTCGCGGCACGGCAGCGACGCTCACGGCGTTGCTCATCGCGGTCCTGCCAGCCGCCTGGAACTTCGGCCCATCCAGCCTCGCCGGGGAACGCGCTGCTGAGCGCTACGCCACCGACCTGCTGCGCAGCGCCGCGCCCAACGCCCTGATTCTGGTCCAGGGCGACACCGCGCGCGCGGCCTTGTCCTACCTGCAGGCGGTCGAACAACAACGACCCGACGTCGCCGTCCTCGCCCCCTCGATGGCGCTCCGTTGGCACATCGATGAGGTGCGCGCCCGCGCGCCGGCGTTCGACTTGCCGCCGACCCCGGCGGTGGGCGCGGAGACGCAGTGGCTGCGGGTGCTGATCCGCACACAGCTCGTCGAACGCGGCGACCCCCTCTACCTGACGCGCCCCGACCAGCAGACAATGTCGCTGATCGGGCCCGACGTGCTCGCCCAGTGCACCGTCGTTCCCGCCGGGCTCCTCAGCCGGGTCGTGTGGCTCAACGCCGCGCCGCCCGAGGCCGCGCGACAGCAACGACAGCTTCTCGAACAAGCCGCCCGGTTCTGGGACGAGACCCCAACACTGCATCTCACGTCCGCGCGGCGCGACCCACAACTCCTGCTCCTGCCAGTGCACTACGCGCGCGAGCGCTTCGTGCTGGCGGAGCAGCTCATCCGCACCAACCAGCCGAAGCGCGCGGAGCCGCACCTCGCCGCCCTGGCTGGCAGCGGCGTCGATCGGCTCGAAGCCGCCGTCGCCGAGGCCTATCTCGGCATCGGTCGCGTTCTGCGGCCCCGTCGCTTTGGGTCTCGGAGCGCGGCCGCCCTCAGCGCCCTGCGCGCCGGAGCCACGCCGCCGCAGCTCCTCCAGGCCATGCAGTGGCGATGAGCGACTGACCCTGCGGGCGCTGCCCGGCGGGCCTCAGCGCACGCCGGGACGCGCCTCGGCGAGGATGTTCTCGGCGAGACGGTCTGCCGCATCACTGGCGGGAATCGACTCGGCGCGGGCGATGGACCACAGCTCGCGCAGAGCCTCGGGGATGCGCTCCACACGCTGGTTGGAAGCGGCCTCGTCGTAACCACCCCGCTCGAGCGACACCGCGATGTGGATGATGCCACCCGCGTTGATCACGTAGTCGGGGGCGTAGAGGATGTCGCGGTCCCGGAGCAGCTTGCCGTGCTCCGGCGCGAGCAGCACGTTGTTCGCGGCGCCGGCGACGATCTCGCACCGGAGCTGCGGGATCGAGTCGCCGTCCAGGATCGCACCGAGCGCACAGGGCGCGAGCACGTCGACGTCGGCGAACAGGATCTCGGACTCGGCGACGCCCTCGACACCAAGCTCGTCCACCAAGCTCGCGACGCGGTCCTGGCGCCGATCGGCGATCAGGACCTTGGCCCCCGCCGTGACCAGATGCCGCACGAGGCCGGAGCCCACCGAGCCCACGCCCTGGACCGCGACACGGACGCCATTCAGATCCGCCTTGCCACGACGCCAGGCCACGGCCTCTCGCAAACCGAGAAAGACCCCATAGGCGGTGAACGGCGACGGATCCCCGCAGCCGCCCGCGTCGCGAGAGAGGCCAGTGACGTGGCGCGTTGCGCGGCGCACGATCTCGAGATCCGCGGTGCTCGTGTTCACGTCCTCGGCCGTGATGTAGCTCCCGTCGAACGCCTCGATGAAGCGCCCCATCGCGAGGTAGAGCGCCTCGGACTTGGTGGTCGCTGGCTTGCCGATGATCACCGACTTGCCGCCGCCGAGGCCGGTGCGCGCGACCGCCGACTTGTAGGTCATCCCGCGCGCCAGACGCTTCACGTCGAACAAGGCTTCTTCTTCGGTGGCGTAGTCCCACATGCGCAGGCCGCCGAGCGATGGCCCCAGCGTCGTGTCGTGCACACAGATGATGGCTTGCAGGCCGGACTCGGGGTCCACGGCCCGCGCCAAGCGCTCGAACCCCGGAACGGGGATGTCGGTCAGCTCCATAGGCCGCGCGAATATAGCGGTGCGTGCCTCGCGGCAGAAACCCACTTACGGTCGATCGGATAGAGTACTTCTGCGACCCACGAAGGTGCGCAGCCAGCGCTTCATGAGGCCGGGACTCCAGCCACCGAGACGCCGCGCCTCGCGCAACAACGCGCGCGCCGCCGCCCCCTGGCCTTCCGTCGTCAGCTGGTACGCCAGATCCACCCGCACCCGGGCGCGCCGGCGCCCAATCCGCCCTTCGAGCTCCGGGCTCGCCGGCACCGAACCCCGAACTTTGTCCATGATCCGATCGATGCCGCGCAGGAACCGCCGGTCGTCGGAGAGGCTCGTCGCGACCAGCCGATAGTCGAGCAACGGCTCGTCCAGATAGAGGATGCGGCCGGCGCGGACCAAGCGAAGCCAGAGGTCATAGTCTTCGGTGGCGATGATCTCCGGGTCCTCGTCGAAGCCACCCGCCGCCAGCAGCGCGTCACGACGGGCGAGCACAGTGCTGCAGATGATCGGGTTCTGCAGCAGCAGATGATCAAAGTCGATCTCGGTCGGCACCGCGCGGCGCTCGTTCTTGCGCCCGCCCCGGCTGCCATCGCGCAGCAGCCAGGCGTCGCAGCAGCACGCCACGGCCCGGGGCGCGGCGGCCATGCGCTCGACCTGTCGCTCGAGCTTCGTCGGCGCAAAGCGGTCATCCGCGTCGAGAAACGCCACCAAGGATGCGGTGGTCTCCCGAACACCGCGATTGCGCGCCGCCGCGGGCCCTCCCTGGGACTGCCGCACGCAGCGGGCACCGAGCCGCTCCGCCAGCGCCCCGCTGTCGTCGGTGGAGCCATCGTCGACTACGACGACCTCCGCCGCGGGCCGTGTCTGCGCGAACACCGAGCGCAGCGTTTCCTCGAGAAAGGCCTCGGCGTTGTAGCACGGGATGACGACCGCCACGTCCACGGCGGTCATGCGCGGCGGCCTCCGATCTTCTCCCGCACTGCCGCGTAGAGCTCGCGCGCGTACTTCAGATCTTCACGGCGCGGGATCAAGCACTTCATCACGCTGGCACCGCCGTGGGCACGATAGGCCCACAGCGAGTAGATCGCCGAGGCCCAGTAGGCGACAGTCGATGCCCACGCCGCGCCGACCGCCCCCATCCGCGGGATGAGCGCGATGTCGAGAGACACCATGACCACCAGCACGATGAAGCACGCCTGCAGACATTGATCGAGGTGACCCCGCGCGGCGAGATCGTTCTGCAGGATCTTGGCGACGGTGTACGCCACGGTGCCGGGCATCAGCACGAGCAGGGACGGCCGCACGGTGTCGCGCCAGGTCGACTCCCAGGCGTTGGGCAGCCAGAGGCCCATGAACGGGTCGACCGCGACCCAGACCGCCAAGGACCCGACGACGGCGACCGCTAGGCAGAGCCGCGACAGCACCGGGGTGAACTGCCGTGCCTGCTCGTGCGTCGAGCCCGCCACCTTGCTGAAGAACAGGTCTCGCAGCGCCTCCGGGAAGTGCCAGATGAGCTCCGCGAAGGTCACGGCCTGGCTGTAGAAGGCCGCCTCCGCCAGCTCCGGCTTGAGAAACCCCGTCGTCGCACCGCCTCGGTGCACGTAGAGGAACCCCACCAGGTACAGGTCCAGGCGGTGGTTGAGGTAGGTCAGGACCGACGTGAGGTTCGCCTTCCAGCCGTAGGTGATGCCCGCCCGCAAGAAGTTCCAGTGGAGGCGCGGCCGCCAGCGCACCACGCTCCGCAACATCCAAAGCGTGATGCCACACACCACGGCGGACCCGACCAACCGCGACATCGCCGCGGCACTCGCGCCCTCGAAGGACCCGCCGAAGTAGAACAGCAGGAACAGCGGCAGGAAGGCGATCGACCCGAAGAGGTTGACGAGATTGTAGTTGCGGATGTGCTCGAGGACGAGCTGCAGACTGTTGAAGTAACTGCTGGTCAACAACAGCGGCACACACAGACAGATGGGGACTACGTACGCGAGGTCGAAATCCCAATCCGGTTTCAGCGCCGGCAGCAGCGTCTGACTCAACAGAACCGCGACGCCCGCGAGTAACGTCCCCCAGACCAAGGCCACCAGGCTGTTGGTCTCCGCCACTTCGACCAGATCGAACTGCTCGCGCCGCAAGAAGAAGACCGACGACGTGGCGAGCCCGAGATTCGCCATCGACATCATGATGAACGGCAGCGCCGCCAGCAGGTCGATCGCGCCTTTGACGTCTGGGTTGTCCTCGAAGATCTTGAGGACGATCAGCCCCGCGCCCTTGTCCACCACGATGATGAGGACATGGAACGCGAAGGTGAAAACGACCCAGCGCTTGAACCTCATGGCACGAGGTGCCGAGAGGCGCGGCCTTCGGGGAAGCGGAGCAAGAGAGGTGCGGTGCGGAGAGGGGCCCTTCTACCAGGGCATCTCCGTGGCCGCGAAGTCATCGCAGATGCGCGGCAGCAGATCCTCAAGCTGCTGCGCCTCGAGACCAACCTGGTCATAAACCTCGACATCGAGCTGTGGTGGCGCGATGTCCTGAAGCGAGGGTTGGCCAGCGCTCCAGGCCAGGTGATCAGCCAGGTGAATCAGCGATGACAGAGTCTGGTGGAACGGGTCGTGCCCAGGCGCGTGATGGTAGCGAATGGCGATCGTCAGATCCTCCGGGAGCATCCACTTAATCGCCAGCACACTGCCGACGTCGGCGTGCGTGAACCCGAGCTGTGTGGACTCCACGTCGAGCAGCGACGCGCGGTGGGCCGAAGCGTCGGCGAGCACCCGCTGGTAGGCGTCCGGCGCCGACTCCAAGAGGATGATCCGGCCGATGTCGTGGAGCAAACCGCAGATGTAGAGGTCCTCGGGATCCAAGCCGGCGAAGCGCGGACTCTCCTGGGCAATCGCCCTAGCCGCAACGCCTGAGAAGATCGAGTGACGCCAGAATCCGGCCGGGTCGAACACTGCCGAATCGCTGTGGCGGTTGGCAAAGACGCTGAAGACCGCGGCCTTGAGCGCGACCTTCTTGGTCAGCCGAAACCCCATGATCGCCACCGCCTGCGACACCTGGCCGACACGCTCCTGCAGGCCGAAGTGGGCCGAGTTCACCATCCGCAGGATGTTGGCGGAGACCGCTGGATCGCGGGCAATGACGGCGCCGACGTCATCTGCCGACGCGTCCGGATCCGCCACCACTTGGTTGAGCTTGACCAGGACTTCCGGCATCGTCGGCAGCTCAACCGTCCGGTTGACCACGTCCAGGATGCTGTTGCACTCTGCCGCGCCCTGCCTACTCGCCATTGTCTCTCACCCTTCCAGTCTCTCTTATCGAGACGCTCGCGCTAATGCCTTGAGGCCGGTGGCGTGAACGTCGTTTTTCTCTGCCAGAGGGTGCCCTATCCGCCGGACCGCGGGGACCGCATCACCACCTACCACGTCCTCCAGCACCTGCTCGGTCGGGGGGCGCGGGTCCGGGTCGGCTGCTTCACCGAAGAGGCCCGCGATCTCGAGGCGGCGCGGGTCCTTAGCGACCGGGTGACCGAGGTCTGCGCTCCGCGCATTCGCGCGCGGCTGCGCAAGGCGCAGAGCCTGCCCGGCCTCCTGCGCGGCCAGGCGCTGAGCCTGCGCTACTACCAATCGGCGGCGCTGGCCCGCGCCATCGATCGCTGGATGGCCGAGGACCCGCCAGACCTCGTCTACCTCTACTCGGCCTTCATGGCGCAGTACGTCACGCAGCATCGCGGCCCCGTGCGCTTCATGCAATTCGCGGAGCTCGACTCCGACAAGTGGCGCCAATACTCGGAGTCCAGCCAAGGCGGGGTCCTATCCCGCTTCATCTACGGCCGCGAGGCGAAACTGCTGCTCGCGTTCGAGCAGCACGTTGCTCGCACCTTTGAAGTGTCGGGCGTCGTCTCCGAGGTCGAGCGCGAGCTGTTTCGCCGCCATATCCCCGAGGTCGATCCGGTCGTCCTCCCCAACGGCGTCGACGTCGATCACTTTCGCTCCACGGGTGACGCTCAGCGCCATCCGCACGGGGTCGTGTTCACGGGGGTGATGGACTACGAGCCCAACATCGACGGCGTGCAGTGGTTCGCCGATGAGTGCTGGGAGGCACTCCGCGCCGAGTTTCCGGACGCCGTCTTCCGCATCGTGGGCTCGCGCCCCACGGCCGCGGTGCAGGCCATGGCCACGCGGCCGGGCATCGAGGTCACGGGGCGTGTCCCGGAGACGCCGCCGTACTTCGACCAAGCCTCGGTCGCGGTCGCACCGCTGCGCCTGGCCCGCGGCGTGCAAAACAAGGTCCTCGAAGCGATGAGTATGGGCACGGCCGTCGTGGCGACCCCGCAAGCTGCGCAGGGGCTGGGCCAAGTACCCGACGACACGCTGATCGTGGCGGAAGGCAGCGACGCGACGCGGCGCGCTGTCGCGGCCCTACTCGGCGATCCCTCGCGCGCCCGCGCCGTCGGCCAGCGCGCGGCGGCGTGGGTCCGCCAGCACTATCGATGGGAGCAAGTGTTGGCCGGGCTGGATCGGGCGATCGATCCCCTCCTCCGCGGACAACCGGTGCAGCAGTGAGCGCGCCGGCAGCGCGCCGCCGTCCCGGCTGGAAGGCCAAGGTGCTGCTGCTCCTCGGCGCGGCAACCGCTGCGCTCGGAGTCGGCGAGCTGGCCGTGCGGTTCTACGCCACCTCGATGCAACCGCGCTTGACGGTGCACGACGATCGGCTCGGCTGGCGCCATCGCCCGAACGTGCGACGCCCAGTCCTCCACCCGGGCACCGAAGGTGAAATTGCGTTCAACGAATTCGGCCACCGCGGCGCCGCCTATCCGCACCAGCGCACGCCCGGCAAGTTCCGCATCCTGGCGCTGGGCGATTCGTTCACCGAGGCCCTTCAGGTCGGTGAAGAGCGGGTATTCACGCGGTTGATGGAACGCGCTCACCCCGACTGGGAAGTGATCAACGCGGGCGTGGGCTCGTACGGCACCGTGCAGCAGCTCCTGTACTTGCGCGACGACGGGCTGTTGTTCGCGCCGGACCTGGTACTGCTGGTCTGGTTCCTCAACGATCTTGCGGACAACGGGTTCTCCTACGCCCCGGGCCTCGGGCCGCGACCCTATGCCGATTACGACGGCGGCGCCGTGACCATCGTCGAATCGCTGGACCAGGGCCCTTACCTCCGCTTCTGCGCCCCGCTGCCGCTGCGCGGCTTCCTGGCCCGCCACAGCTATCTCTATCAGGCGTTCAATCAGCGCGTCTGGCAGACCTTCCGCGCCGAGGCGCTCGACGCTCTCTGGCTCGAAGATCGCAACTCCTTCGACAACCGCGAACTGTCGGCGGTCGCCACGACGCTGATCCAGCGGATCGGCGCCCTGCTCGAGCCAAAGGGTATCCGCTTCGGGGTCGCCCTGGTGCCGGCGCGGGAGCAAGCGGCCGATCTCGATCTAAGCTTCGTCCCATGGCTCGCACCGTTCTGCGAGTCGCGTGGGATCCCATGTCGCTCCTTGCGACAGGCTCTGCACCGGGCCACCGCGGACGGTCAACAGCCCTACTTTGCCGACGACATCCATTGGACGGCAGCGGGTCATCAAGTCGTCGCAGCGGAGCTCGGCCCCTGGATCCAAGCGCAGCGGCAGAAGTGAGGAAGACGTCGTGATCCGCATCGAGCATCTACACAAGGCGTACGGCGACTTCGTAGCGGTCGACGACCTCTCGCTCACCGCGGCAGCCGGCGAAGTCGTCGCGCTGCTCGGCCCCAATGGCGCCGGCAAGACCACAACCGTGAGCTGCATCGTCGGACTGCTGCAGCCGGATCGAGGTCGAGTTGAGGTCTGCGGCGCCGATGTCGTGACCGACCCAGTGGCCGCCAAACAGCGGCTCTCGTACGTCCCCGAAGTCGCCGCGCTGTACCAAGCGCTCACGCCGGAAGAGTACCTCGCGCTGCGCGGCCGACTGTTCGGCCTGAGCGAGGCGACCATCGCCGCCAGCACGACGCGTCTGCTGGAGGGGTTTGGGATCGGCGATCGACGGCGCCAGCCGATGGCGGGCTTCAGCAAAGGCATGACCCAGAAGGTCGCGCTGGCGGCCGCACTGCTGACCGAGCCCCAGGCCCTAGTGCTCGACGAGCCCCTCGCCGGGCTCGACGTCGAGACCACGATGGTGGTCAAGGAGCTCCTGCGCGCGTTCGCAGCGCGCGGCGGCGTGGTCCTCTATTGCAGCCACCTGCTCGACGTCGTGGAGACGGTGGCGCACCGCGTCGCCGTGTTGGACCGCGGCAGCTTGCTCGCCGTGGGAACGATGGCGGAGCTACGCAATCGAACCGGCGGCGAGGCTCAAGGCCTGGAGCAGCTGTTTCAGCGGCTCACCAAAGCCGCCGACCCGGTCGAGCGCGCCCGCACGCTGCTCGGCGACAGCGGCACGCGAGGCTGACAGCGCCGCTTGGTCACGCGAGGGACGCCCCACTCAAGGGCCGGGCCATGCATGTCGACAAAGACCACATGCGCACCCCCCACCCCACGTGTGCCATCGCCGCCCTGTCACTGCTTGTCGGCTGCGCCGACGACGCCGTCGAGCAACAAGCAATTCAGGTGTTCGAGGAATTCCAGAGCGCGCTGTTTGCGGGCGATCAGTCCCGCCTGCGCGATCTCCTGTCGATGGCGTCGCGCCCGGCCCTGGCGGAGCTCCCGCTCGATCAGCTGCGCGACAAGCAGCCACTGCGCGACCTGCGCGCCCGACGCATGGACCCACGGATCATCGTGACCGGACGGGACCCGAATGAGAACGGTGCCCGCGCCAGCTACGTCATCGTGAAAGAGGCGGGCGAGCTACGCGTCGACCTGCACGCGACCGCGGCGATCCACCACACGGAGCGCCCCAGCGCCAACCCAGTACCGAAGTTCGAGTTCCGGTCGCTCACCGAGGCGGAGCTCGCCCAGGCCGGTCGGCGCTCCCCGAGCCCGCGCTGAGTCGCCAGAGCTCGCGCCCGCAGGCGCGTTCTCGCATTGAGACTCGACGCGGTTGACGCGGTGACGCCGCTGCTTGGTGGCTTCAACGGGCGGCAGTGTCCGCCGGCCGGACACCGGCCCGATCGACAACCCGGCCAATGCATGCGAGAACTGAGAGCGGACCCCCCCGCTCTTTCATACTTCCGAGGACTCTCACTGTGCACAACTCGCGCATGTTGCTCGCTCTCGCTGGTTTGGCGCTGACGGCACTCGCCCCCACCGCCGCGGCCAACGGCCGCAACCCGGGTAGCGTGCTGATCTTCCCCGTGCATCGATCCGGGCCGAACGCGTTCTCCGTGATCACGGTCACGAACACGAACCTGCAGCCCGCCACCCCGATTAGCCTGGGTGGCAGCACGAATCTCCACTACGAGTACGTAAACGTGAACCCCGGGACGTCACCGTTCCGGCCGCTGAACTGCGTCATCTTCGACCGGGTCGAATTCTTGACGCCTGCGGACACGCTCAGCGTGCTCACCAGCTGCCACAACGCCGTCGCCGGCACCGTGGAGGGCTACGTGGTGGTCACCGCCGAAGACCCCACGCAGTTCCAAACGCCGTGGGCGTTCGACTACCTGGTCGGCAGTGAGATCGTGATCAGCGCGTCGGGCATCGGCTACTCGGTGAACGCGCTGCCCTTCTCCGCCAACATGGCGCCCATGACGCCGACCGACCTGGACGGCGATGGCAAGCGCGACTTCGACAACACCGAGTACGACGCCATCCCGGACTACCTGATGGTCGACTCGTTTGTTGCCGTCGCGACGTCGCAGCTGACGCTGCTCAACTTGACCGGTGGCGACCAGGACATCAACACGGTCCTGCTGTCGATCTGGAACGACAACGAGTTCCCGCTGTCCACGACGCTGGCGTTCAACTGCTGGTTCGACCAGCCGCTGTCGCGGGTGAGCCCGCTGTTCACCCAGACGTTCATGTCCTCGGTGCCCAACGATCCTCGCGAGCTGGATATCAACTGCGACGGCGTCGGCGAGCTCGAGACGGGCTGGATCATCATCGACAGCATCGACCTGAGCCAGCCGGGCGGCGCCACGCTCTACGACGACGGCGCCTTCCTCGGCGCCATCACGACGGGCCCCGGCACGAACCTGGTGGGTGGACGCCTCCTGTGGGAGAGCGTCGAGACCCAGCCGAACGGTCAGTTCTTCAACCGCTGATCGATCGCCCCGGCGGCGGTGCGCGGGCTGCAGCCCGCAACATCCGCCGCCCCGCGTCACACACGGGTCGGCCTCCCGATCGGGACACCGGCCGGCTCTGCCGCGACGCGGCCGCGCGTTCTCCATGACGCGGCGACCGGTGCTCGAGCCGCACGGCTTGACGCCGCGGTGCACCTCGCGCCGAAGCCTCACCGCGGTTGGGCCGGGGGGCATCGCCCCGGCGCTTCGCCGGCCGGGCCGCGCGTTCCCGCCAGAAAACCGCTCCCGCCCCCGACCGACGGTGCGGTAACCTGCGGCCGATCATGGCCGACGCTCTCAAGACGATCATCCTGGGCTCTGGACCAGCCGGCTACACCGCGGCGATCTACGCCGCGCGCGCGATGCTCGAACCCGTTCTGCTCGCCGGCAACCAGCCCGGCGGGCAGCTGACGATCACATCGGACGTCGAGAACTATCCGGGCTACCCCGACGGCGTCATGGGCCCGGACATGATGGAGATGTTTCGCAAGCAGGCGGAGCGGTTCGGCACCCGGGTGCTCCAGGAGAACGCCGATCGCGTCGACCTCTCACAACGCCCATTCAAGGTCTTCGCTAGCTCCGGCGAAGAGCATCTGGCGCAGACGGTCATCATCAGCACGGGGGCCTCAGCTCTCTATCTCGGGCTGCCCAACGAGACCGCGCTGCAGGGTCGGGGGGTGTCAGCGTGTGCAACTTGTGACGGCTTCTTCTTCAAGGAGAAGACGGTCTACGTGGTGGGCGGCGGCGACTCGGCGTGCGAGGAAGCGACCTTCCTGACTCGCTTCGCCAGCAAGGTCTTCATGGTTGTGCGGCGCGACGAGATGCGCGCGAGCAAGATCATGCAGCAGCGGGCTCTCGACCATCCGAAGATCGAGGTCCTGTGGCAACGCGAGGTCACCGACGTGCTCGGGACCGACGCGGGACGGGTCACCGGCGTGGAGCTGAAGCACACCCAGACCCAAGAGAAGGAGTCCGTGCCCGCGGACGGCCTGTTTCTGGCCATCGGCCACAAGCCCAACACGGACCTGTTCCGCGAGTGGCTGGAGATGGACTCGAAGGGTTACATCAAGACCGTCCCCGGCAAGACGGCGACGAACCTGCCAGGGGTGTTCGCCGCCGGAGACTGCCAGGACGCCTACTACCGGCAAGCGGTGACGGCGGCCGGGACGGGCTGCATGGCCGCCATCGAGGCCGAGCGCTGGCTAGAAGAGCAGCAGGGCTAGACGGCGCGCATCCACGCCGCCGGAAGCTGCGAAGCCACCGGTTTGTGGCATGGCCCACCAACCTCCACGCCTCGTTCGCGCACTCCACGCCGCTACCCCGCCGACCAATCCTGGACGCCCAGGGCCAAACGCGGCACCCTGAGACGGAAGGGTGCCGATCGGAGGACTCCGCAGTGCCCAGGCGGCCCGCCGACTCATGACTTATACGCCGCAGGAACAGAAGCTGCTCGCGCGCTACTTTTCGGTGCTCGACCGACGCGACCACGCCGACATCTACCTGGTGCGCAACCTGCCCCCGGAAGTGGCGGCCACCCTGAACGGCGTCTACTCGCGCAGCCACCTGTCGATGCGCGACAACTTCCTGCAGCGCCTCAAGAAGGGGCTCGCCGAAAGCGGCACGTCGCTCGATGCCATGGACCTGGGGGATGTCGAGCCGGACGTCCTCACCGACGTATTGGCAGACCGCTCGGGAAAGTTCCTCAAGACCTACGCGATCGATCACGGCCACAACTCCCTGCGCGAGGGCTCGATCCTGCACATCGCGGTCGAGAATGTCTCGCAGCTGGTAACCCGCTTCATCCAACGGGAGCGGCGCTGCTCCTTCGAGGAGTCGTCGACGCGCTATATCTCGTTCAGCGAGGAGGGCCATTGGCGAGATCCCGACGTCATGGCCACGGGCGGTGAAGTCGCGCGCGCCTACGAAGAAACGCTGCGCACGACGTTCGCGCTGTATCAGCAACTGACCGAGAGGCTGGTCGCGTTCTTGACGCGCCGCCGTCCCCTCGAGGGCGGTGAGCAGCCCGCGGCGTATCAGCGAGCACTGCGGGCCGAAGCGTTCGACGCCGCGCGCTACCTGCTGACGCCGGCGGTGTTCACCAAGTGGGGCTTCGTGCTCGACGCGCGCACCCTGTCGGATGTGGTCACAGAGCTCCTGAGTCACCCGCTCGCGGAGTTTCGGCTCGTCGGCCAGCGGCTCAAGGAGCAGGGCGACACAGTGGTGCCCACTCTCCTCTCGCACGCCAAGCCCAACCCGTTCCTCTCGGATCAGCACCGCGTCCTCGCCGAGCTGGCCACGGAGCTCGACCCTGCCGATACCCGCGGTCGCAGCGTCCCCAACGTCTCACTGGTCAGTTGGGATCGCGATCTCGACTGCCGCCTGTTGGCGTCGCTCGTCTACGAGCATTCCCACGCCCGGATCGAAGAGCTGCGCCGCCTCGCCCGGGAGATGTCGACCGAGCAACGCCAGGCGATGTTGACGCGCGCGCTGTCAGGACGCGGCAAGCACGACGCCCTCCCGCTACCCCTCGAAGGAACCGCGCCGTTCGAGTTCGAGGTCCTCGTTGACTTCGGCGCCTATCGCGACATTGGCCGCCATCGAAAAGGCTTCCAGCAGCAGCAGATGATGACCGCCGGCCATGGGTACGTCGTCCCGCCGCTGATCGAAGAGGCTGGGCTCGCGGACATCTTCCGCGACACCATGGCAACCGCGACGGCCAACCACAACATCGTCGCCGCCGCGCACCCGCACGCGGCCGCCTACATCACGCCCTTCGCCTTCCTCCAGCGCGTCCGCCTCATCTTCGACCCACGCCAGATCGCCTACTTCATCGAGCTCCGCTCGGGACCGGAAGGCCACTTTGCCTATCGCAACGTGGCCATCGACATGTTCCGGGAGGTACAGCGGGTGTCGCCCCTGTTCGCCCAGCTGATTCGCGTGCAGCTGGGCGGCGCGTTCCTCGGACGCCTGGAAACCGAGCAGGCGGCGGACGACCGACGGCGCCAGCGGATGCTCCGCGCCGGCGACCTCCCGACGGATTCGGCCTGAGGCTCGCCCGCCACGAGGAAGCCACTCCCGGCAACACGACACGGGCGCGGGCGTACCAAGGCGGCGCCAGGCGGAATCCTGGTCAGGGATCGGGTTAGGATGAGCGCGGTCGAAACTCCGTGATCAACCTCATGTCTAACGCCAAGTTCCGGGTGCCACCCGCGGTCAACGAACCCGTTCTCGATTACGCCCCCGGCTCTTCCGAGCGCGCCCTGCTGATTCAAGAAATCCAGCGCCAGTCCGCCGAGAAGATCGAGATCCCGCTCGTCATCGGCGGCGAAGAAGTGCGCACGGGCAAGACTGCGCAGAGCGTGTGTCCTCACCGGCACAGCCACGTCCTGGCCGAATACCACCAAGCCGATGCCGAATGCGTCGACCGCGCCGCCAAGGCAGCGCGGGCCGCGTGGCGGGATTGGTCAGAGACCCCGTGGGAGCACCGGACTGCCATCTTCCTGCGCGCCGCCGAGCTGCTGGCCAGCGAGTTCAGGATGAAGCTCAACGCATCGACGATGCTCGGTCAGAGCAAGACCGCGCACCAGGCGGAGATCGATGCGGCATGCGAGTTGATCGACTTCTTTCGCTTCAACGCGCAGTACATGCAGGAGATCTACGAGGACCAGCCGCTGAGCAGCCCCGGGGTCTGGAACCGCGTCGAGCAACGACCGTTGGAGGGCTACGTCTTTGCGGTCACGCCCTTCAACTTCACCTCGATCGCCGGCAACCTGCCCACCGCGCCGGCGCTGATGGGCAACACAGTACTGTGGAAGCCGGCGTCGTCCGCCGTGTTCTCGGCCTACTACATCGTCAAGCTCCTCGAGCGCGCAGGTCTGCCCAAGGGCGTGATCAACTTCCTGCCGGGCTCCGGGGGCGAAGTCGGCCGCCCGGCCCTCGCCCACGCCGATCTCGCCGGCGTTCACTTCACCGGGTCCACCGAGGTCTTCCGCGGAATGTGGAAGTCGATCGGTGACAACATCGCCGACTACAGCTGCTATCCGCGCATTGTCGGCGAAACCGGTGGCAAGGACTTCGTCTTTGCGCATCCGTCGGCCGACGTCGACGCGCTGGTCTGCGCCCTGGTGCGTGGCGCCTTCGAGTATCAAGGCCAGAAGTGCTCCGCCGCGAGCCGCGCCTACATCCCGGCGTCGCTCTGGCCGCGCGTCGAACCCGCGCTCGTCGACATGGTGCGCAGCATTCGCATGGGCCCCACCGAAGACTTCACCAACTTCATGGGCGCAGTCATCGACCGCGGCGCGTTCAACAAGATCAAGGACTACATCGAAACCTGCCGCGCAGCCGCGGATGCCGACATCCTCGCCGGTGGCGAATGCGACGACAGCGAGGGCTACTTCATCCAGCCCACCGTCGTCCGCGCCAAAGACCCCCGCTTCAAGACCATGGTCGAAGAGATCTTCGGCCCCGTGCTGACCTTGTACGTCTACGACGATGCAAAGCTCGACGAAGCGCTCGAGCTCTGCGACACGACCTCGCCGTACGCCCTCACCGGCGCGGTCTTCGCCGAGGACCGCGCGGCCGCCATCAGCATCTCCAACCGGCTGCGGCACTCGGCGGGCAACTTCTACATCAACGACAAGCCGACCGGCGCCGTCGTCGGCCAACAGCCCTTCGGTGGCGGGCGGGCCTCCGGCACGAACGACAAGGCCGGCAGCAAGCTCAACCTGCTGCGCTGGGCGTCCACGCGCACGATCAAGGAGTGCCTGGTGCCGCCGACCGACTACCGCTACCCGTACATGGCTGCCGACTGACGCACGACGCTCTCGTAGCCAGCGAGCGCCGCGTCGGGGTCGGCAAGGTCCACGACGCGGAGGCGCTGCTCTGGCACGGCAGCTGCCACCAGCCGCGCTCGCTCAGCCTCGTCGTTGATCCACACCTCGCTCGCCGGCAGTAGGCCGCCAAGCAGCAGGTCGCGACGATTCTGAAACGTGACGGGCACAGGATAAGGCGACCAGCCAGCGACGCCGGGCAGGCGCCACCACCACGAGCCGGCCCGCCGCGCCTCTCGCTCCGAGAGGCCCCCAGAGTATGGCGTCAGACAGCACGCCGCGCAGCGTTCCTCGGAGCGCCAGCCGTCGCAGTCCTGGCCATCTTGATCGATCAACGTACCGCGATGGCAAAGCAACTCGCGCGCGTCGACGCTGACGACCACGCGGGCACCAAGCCGCTCGGCGACCCACGAGGCGTTGGCCGATTGGCCCCCGCCGAACGCCAAGTGATGCACCACCGCCGGGAGCCGGCCGCGCACCGCGACGCTGACCGCGCGCTCGGTGGGGACGTCGCACAGCCCGTCCTCGACCGCGGTGAAGTGGGGCGTCGAGGACACGACCGGTCGAAGGTCGACGCCGGCTGGCTCCACCTCATGCTCGCCGTCAGCCAGCGGGCAAATCCAGCGCACGGCGTGACCGGCGGCGGCGAGACGTGCCGCCAGGCGTCGCGCCATGGCGCGACTCGGGTGCGGGGCCTCCCCGCGGGCCCGGCCGCTCACCAACACGACGTCCACGAATGGCGGCTATGGCTCGAGCAAGTCGCCGGCCCAACGCGTGGGCACGCGGTAGGCCCGGTAAAGCAGCGCGCTGCGGCTGCCGGGGCCGAAGATCTCGGCGTAAAACGGCGACATGTACTCCCACGCGATCGCGCCGCTGGGCGTCACCTCGAACAGCCGGCCTCGCACGCCCGAGCAGATCAACGTGTTGCCATTCCGCAGTCGCTGGGCGTTGCACACGATGTCGTCAAAGAAGACGCGAGAGAAGAAGCCCGAGCGGCTGGCGTCGTACTGCCAGGCGATGGTCTTCGATGCAGGGTTGATCTCCAAGACGCGAGAGAATCCCGGCGCCGTCCGACTGGGCATCGGGTAGCCAGTCCCCGCCCCGTTGTCGAAGACCATGATGTTGCCCGCACCGGGATCGTCACCGCTGATCATGTAGGGCGCGTGCTGGCCGAGCGTCGCGATGTTCGGCTGGTTCTGCCAGACGATGTTGCCCGTGGCCTTATCGATGATGAAGAAGCGGTTCGTGTAGCGCTGGCTGACGATCAAGTTGCCACGGCGCAGCTCGGGCCGCCCGTGCTTGTTGCGCGGGATGACGGACACCGCGTTCGTGTGCGCCCAGTCGCCGGCCTGGGCAGAGATCAGCTGGCGCGCCAGCGAATCGAACCCGAACTCGTCGAAGTGCTGCCACGTCTCCCAGATCCACACGGGGTTGCCGTCTGGATCCACCTCGAGGATGAAGTCATCCAGCACCGGCACCGGGGAGATCTGCGGCGCGAGCAACCGCTGCGCGCCCAAGATGAGCGTGTTGCCGTTCGGGAGTCGCTCGAGGTCGTGATGGATGTAGCCGGCAGCGGGGTCCATGTAGTAGGCCCAGACCACCTTGCCGTTCCAGTCGAGCTCGACCGCGGTATGCCACTGTTGTGATCCGGGCCGGTGCACGGCGCCCAGCAGGTGCCCCTTCGGCAACGGCTTGATGAGGCCCAGATGCTCGCCGGGAAGAGGGCTCGCCCACGTGTGGAGCACGGTGCCGTCCATATCGATCAGCACCGCTTCCCCATTTGGGTTGGAGAAGAGGGTGTGACCGTCGGACGCCGACGAGTCGTGAATCGTCGTTCCCGTGGGGAAGACCGTCTGCGCCGTCAGCAGGGACGACGAGGCGACAAAAAGGGCGACTGCCGGCAGGCGCCGATTCCAAAACATGCTCAGAAAGCTCCGCGTAGGCCGTGGGAGGGCGACCCGAGTGTAGCGCCGGGGGAGCGGGCTCGTCACTCCGGGGCCACCCGCGCAGAGGGCTGCGCCGACCTCAAGCGGCGTTGCCAAGGCTCGACCATCACACAACCGTCGGGCTCGGAACGAGATTGCCCCGCGCACGACGCGCGCACGGGCGGCAGGCTGGCGATTCGTCTGGTTGTTGCTGCGCCCGCCGGGCGCCTCCGTATCCTGCGGCCGCTCGATGCAGAAACGGACCAACTCGCGCTGGCGCCGCGTCATGGCGCTCGTCCATGCCTGGTTGATCCTCGACTTCTTTGAGGACAGCCGCCGCACCGGCCAACCCGGCAGCACCCTAACGACGGCGATCTTCGGCCAGTCCTTCATGGCCCTCGTCCTGGCGGCGCTGCTGTTGCCGGATCGCCTCACCCCCGGTTTCGCGGTCGCCTACGCCACCGCGAACCTGTCGCTGTCGACCCTGCTCATCAGCATCGGTCAGCTCGGCGACGCCGGCCGGAGCGGTCGGCGTCGGGCCAACGCGATTCTGCTGCAAACGGCGCCGCTCGGCCGCGTCGACCGCACTCTCGCGCGGGCCCTGCACAACGGCTTCGCCGTGTCGCTGATGACCGTCGGCACCGCGCTGCCACCGGCCATCCTGATGTATTGGGTCAGCGGCCGGCAGCTGCTGGCCGTGCCGCTCTACCTGTTGTTGGCCTGCTGGCTCGCAGCTCTGGGCGCCGGCGGGGTGGCGGTGGCGCTCGGCTGGATCGAGCACCGCTTCGGGCGCGCCCGCGCCGCGCTGGCTGGCGGGACCGCCAAGGCTCTGCTGCTCGGGCTCGGCTTCGCCGCGTTCGCGTTGTGCATGCGCAACCTCGGCGGAACCGCCGACGACCTCCCTGGCGGTCGGCCAACCGCGCTGGCCTGGCCGCCCTACTGGGCGTCGCGGTGGCTGCTCGACCGCGCAGCGATCTGGCCGTTTGGGGCCGCGTTGCTCGGGCTCAGCGCCTTGATCATCGGCCTGGACCTCTGGCTACAGACCCCGGCGCGGTCCCGGCGGGCGGAGGCTACGAGCAACGGCACTAGCGCGCTCGCGCGCCTCGACGGCTCGCTGACCGTGGAAGGCCCACATCGGGGATTCGCTGCGTTCACCTCCACGATGCTGGTGCGCAGCCCCGACTTTCGCGCCAAGGTGCTGCCGCTGTTCGGTGTGCCCGCAGCGATGATGGGGCTCTGGCTGTGGAGCCCGGATCCGGGCGGCGACACCGTCGTGCTCGGGATCGCCCTCCAGCTTCCCGCGATCTACCTGCCACTCGTCGTCGCGTTCCTAGTCCACGCCGATCAGCCTGGGTGCCGCTGGGTCTTTGCCACCAGCCCAAACGGCGAGGACCTGCCCATGGCTCGCCACGCCGCGTGGGTGTCCGTCACCACGCACCTCCTGCTCCCGGCGCACATCCTCGGCGGCCTCGCGCTCCTGGCCTTTGGCGCCGGACCCACCGCAGCCGCGGCACTGGCTTCCTTCTCGCTGGGCTCCGCGATCTTGGCCGCGGGCCTCATCCTGAGCCGTCTGCCGAGCACCCCGTTCACCCAGGAGTCGAGCGACATCACGATCGATTTCGGCTCGCTCCTCGGCGCCGCACTGGTCCTGGCGGCGATCGGTGGCGGCTTCGCGCGGCTCGCCGACGACCGCTGGTGGGGCCCGGTGATCGGCCTGGCGCTACTCTTCTTTGCTGTGCAAAGCCTCCGGAGACCTAGCCGATGACCCCCCCCGAAGCGCCGCGGCCCTCCCTGCGCCGCGAGCTCCTGGCGATCCTCACCCTCTACGGGTTTGTTGGGATCCTGCCGCTCCTGATCGGCTATGGCTGCTCGGGCCTCTAGACGGCGAGGTTTTGTCGCATCATGCACTCACAGCGAGCCGTAGCGCCAAAACCGACCGCTCGGGCCCGGCGCTGCACACTTGCGTCGGCACGGGGATCCTCCTAGCCTGGGTCGACCCCGCAACGGCAAGGAGCGAACCATGAAGAACCTTGAACAGCTCGCGTGGCGCGAGGTTCGGGTGATGAACCACTCGCCCACGGCCACCGTGGACACGCCGCTCCAGAGCGCCTCGGCATCGGCGTCTCGCGAGGAGCCGGAAGCCCTGACTGAGAAGCGCTGCAGCCTCGACCCGCTGCGCGACACCGACCGCTACCGGCTCGTGACTCCCTACCTGCTGTCCAGCCGCGATCTCTGACCGCGTTCGCGGCGGCGCGGCGCCCACGCACCGTGGCCTAGGCGCCGTGCACCATGCGCCGAGCCGCTCGCCCGGTGCTCACTCTGCCGCGCCGCTCGCGTTGGCAGCGGCACCGTTGCCAGCGCTGCCGGGCACTAGCTGGGCCATGTCGGCGGGCATGGGCGCCTCAAGCGTCAGCGATCGCTCGGCAAAGGGGTGCCACAGCGTCAGGCGGAAGTTGTGCAGCGCGTGGCGATCCAAGACCAGGCGCGCCCGCCCCTCGTCGGTGAGGCGCCCCTCGAGATTCGCCAAGAACAGGTCCTCATCCGGGCCGTAGATCTTGTCGCCGACGAGCGGATGGCCCAGCGCGGCCATGTGTACGCGGAGCTGGTGGGTCCGCCCGGTACGCGGCACGAGCTCGACGAGACTCAGATCGCCAGCGGACCGACACACCCGGTAGCGCGTGAGCGCCGGCAGCCCGGAGCCGTCACGTCGGGCTTCCAGCTTGAGCCGCACGGCCGACCGACGGGCCGGTCCGATGCCAAAATCGATCGTCCCCTCGGCCGGATCCGGCCGCCCGTGCACCACCGCCAAGTAGGTCTTGGAGACCTCGCGATCTTCGAACTGACGCCCCACGAGTCCCTGGAACCGCTCCTCGAGGCCGACCGCGATCACGCCCGAGGTCTCTCGATCCAGCCGATGGAGCAGCCGCGGCACGACGTCCTGCTCTGGGTCTCCTGGCCGCCGATAGCGCTCATGGAGCCGGTGGATCAACGTGCCGCTCAGCGTGCGCCCCGCCGGATGCACGGCGAGGCCCGCCGGCTTGTTGACCGCCACCATCCAGCGATCCTCGTAGATCAGCGGCAAATCGGCAGGCAGGTCCGGCACGGGGCGAGCCGGCGGCTGGGCCGGGATCTCAATCCTGACCACGTCGCCCGCATGCACCCGCATGGCTGGGCGGGCGGGAACGCCGCGCAGCGAAACCCGTCCCTCGCCGATCAGGCGATGAATGCTCGTCCGCGAGCGCCACGGCAGATACGCCGTCAGCGCCTTGTCGAGCCGCTGACCCTCGACATCCGGGTCCACGCGGATCTTCACCTCCTCGAGAGGACGGCTCAGATCCCGCGGGGGATCACCCGGAAACCGCGGGATCAGGCCTGCGCGGCCTCCGCGCCGGGGCGGTCGCCAGTGCCGGGCACCTGGACACCCACAGGCTCGTTCCGCGGCGGCGTCGTAGCGGCCACGGCCGTCTCGGGGGCCTTCACCGCGGCCGCGGCATCGGTCGCTCCCGCAGTCTGCGGCGCGGTCTTGTTCTCGTCCTTGTTCTCGCCGTTGTCGCCACCCTGGCCGGCGCGGACCTTCGAGCGCTTCAGTGTCTTCGGCTTGGTCTTACGGGTCTGCTTGCGCAGGGCCCGCTGGATCGCACGAATCCGCTCCCGGTCCTCCCGCCGACGCTTGTCACTCCGCTTCTCGAAGTATGCGTACTTCTTCGCCAGCCGGAAAATGCCGGCGTAGTTGCACTGCCGCTTGAAGCGGCGCAACGCTGCCTCGAGAGCCTCGTTTGGGCGGACCTGAACTCGAATCATGGGCTGGTGGTCTACGACCTGGAATCGGCAGGCAAACCGGAAGACGATGCGACGACCCGGCCTGCCTCCTACCGGGCCCACCCCACGCAGCCAGGATCACGGGACGCCGCGGGCTCGAGGGGGAGACAGGATAGCTGTGATCGTCCAGGTGGCAACGGTCGTTGAGCCAAAAGCCCGCAAACCAAAGCCAGCCTGTCGAATCGGACACCGCCTGGGAGGGGACCCTCGCGCGGTTCCAGTTTCGCAATCCGGACACCGGCTTCGCGGTCGTCCGCTTCGAATCCGACCTCGACGACGCCTTCTCAGCGGTGGGGCAACTCGCCCAACTCGTCGAAGGACAGCGGGTTAGGTTACACGGGAAGAGGGTCTCGCACCCCCGTTTCGGGCTGCAGGTCGAGGTCGAGGCGGCCGAGGCCGTCACCCCGTCCACGGCCGAGGGCATCGTCGCCTACCTCAGCTCCGGACTGGTCAAGGGCATCGGCCCGGCGCTGGCCAAACGCCTGTGCGCGGCTTTTGGCGCCGACACGCTGCGGATCATCGCCGACGAGCCCGAGCGCCTGCGCGAAGTTCACGGGCTGGGTCAGAAGCGCATCGATGAGCTGGCGGCCGCGGTGCGAGCCCAGCAGGACGTGCAGGAGGTGCTGGTGTTCCTCCGCACGCACGGCCTGGGGCAGGGGCTCGCGGCACGGATCGTCAAGCACTACGGACGCGGCGCGTCGGCGCTCCTTGAGGCCAACCCATACCGCCTCGCCGACGACGTCATCGGCATCGGTTTCGCCACCGCCGACCGCCTCGCCCAGCGGCTCGGGCTGCCGGCCGACGCGCCCGAACGGCTACGCGCAGGCCTCCAGCACGCACTCGGAGAAGCGGCCCGCGACGGGCATTGCTTCGTCGAGGAGGGACAGCTCTGCAACCGCACCGCGCAGCTGCTGGGCGGCGAGTGCAACGTCGACGAACTGCCGCCCCGCATCCGCGAACTCGCCGCCGAGAATCGCGTCGTCATCGAGCGCGGCGGCCATGCCGCTGACGCGCCGACCGCGGTCTATCCGATCACGCTCCATCAGGCCGAAACCGGTTGCGCCGCCCGCCTCCAAACCCTGATCGGGGAGACCCCACCAGAGCTCCCGGTCACACCGACGCAGGCGATCGACGAGTTTGAAAGCGCGAGCGGCCTACAACTCCCGGACGCACAGCACCACGCTCTCTTGCACGCGCTCGCTTCGCCGGTGAGCGTCATCACTGGCGGTCCGGGCGTGGGCAAAACCACCATTGTACGCGCGATCGCCGAAGCCTTGAGCAGTCGCGGCCTCGAGGTGTTGCTCGCCGCACCGACCGGCCGCGCCGCAAAACGCCTGGAGGAGTCGACACGACAGCAGGCGCTGACGCTGCACCGGCTCTTGGAATACCAGCCGGGCGTCCATCGCTTCCTCCGCGATGACACCGATCCGCTGAAGGGCGCGGCGCTGGTGGTCGACGAGACTTCCATGCTGGACGTGCAGCTCGCCTACAACCTGCTCCGCGCCGTCCCCGCCGGGATGCGGCTGGTGCTGGTGGGCGATCAAGACCAGCTGCCCGCGGTCGGCCCGGGCAACGTGCTCGCCGACATCATCGACTCGGGACGCGTCCCAGTGACATCGTTGACTGAGATTTTCCGCCAGCGAGGCGGTTCGGACATCGTGACCACGGCGCACGGCATCCTGCGCGGCGAGGTCCCGCAGAAGGGCACACCCGGCGGCGACTTCTTCTTCGTCGAGGCCCGCGACGCGGCGCACGCTCGAGAGCTGGTGCGCGAGATCGTCGTGCATCGCGCGCCGCGAGCGTTCGGACTCAATCCCATCGCCGACGTCCAAGTGCTCTGTCCGATGTATCGCGGGGAGGCCGGCGCCGATGCCATCAACCGCGAGCTTCAGGACGCGCTCAACCCGAGCAGCACCGAGCTCATCCGCGGCAACAAACGATTCCGTGTCGGCGACAAGGTCATGCAGATCCGCAACGACTACGACCTTGACGTGTTCAACGGCGACGTCGGGCAGATCGTGCACGTCGACCGACCCGGCAACGAAGTGCGAGTGCGCTTTGGCAGCCGCGTCGTGGCGTACGCCTCGGGTGCTCTAGACCAACTCATCAGCGCGTACGCCATCTCAGTGCACCGCTCGCAGGGCAGTGAGTATCCGGCGGTCGTGATCCCGATCGTGACCGAGCACTACCTCATGTTGCGACGCAATCTCCTCTACACAGCCGTGACGCGCGGCAAGAAGCTGGTGGTCCTAGTCGGCTCCTGGCGGGCGCTTGAGATGGCGGTCGGCAACGCGCAGGAGACCCGCCGCTGCTCCGCGCTGGCCGCGCGCCTGCGGAGCCCCGTGGCGTGACGCCGAGGCCTGGCCGGCGCGCGGGCGCGGCGCTGGCTCTGCTGCTGGCACCAGGCCTCGACGCGCAGAGCGGCGACGCCACGACGCGGCGCATCCGCGAAGTGCAGATCAGCTCGCGGAACGTCTTCCCCGAGGACGACGACGATCGGTGGTTCTATGCGGCGTTCAACACACTGCACGTCCCGACTGCCGAACGCGTCATCCGCCGCGAGCTGTGGTTCGACGAAGGCGACGCGATCGATGGCGCGACGGTCGCGGAGCTGGAGCGCAACCTGCGGCGACTCGGTCTCTTCGGAGAGGTGAGCGCGCAGCTCGTCGACACGGGCGACACCGCCGACGAAGCCGACCTGGTCATCGACACGCGCGATCGCTTCTCGCTCATCGCCGCGGCTGGCGGCGGCTTCGTCGGCGGTGTGAGCGGCGTCGGCGTGCTGCTCTCGGAGAGCAACTTCCTCGGCCTCGGCAAGCGCTTCACCGCTTCCTACAACCGCAACGACGCCGGCGAGACCAGCCTGGGGATCGGTTACTTCGACCCCCAGCTCTTCGGCAGCTGGCACCAGCTGGACGCCCGCGTCGGCGAGACCGAGGAGGGGCCGTTCTTTGCGCTCGCCATCGAGCGGCCCATCAAGCACCTCCGTGACCCGCTCTCCTATGGGTTCTCGGGGAGCTACGAAGAACGCAACGTGGACTACTTCGAGCGCGGCGAAAGCGTCGCCGAGCTGCCCCAGCAGGGCGTCACCGCCGGCGGCTTCTTGGCCCGCGTCTACGGGCCACGGCACTTGCGCGCACGCATCGGCCTCACCGCCAACGCGGCCCTCACTGAGTACGGAGCCGCCCGCGGTGTCTCGGCAGCCCAGATTCGCGTGCCTGGGGACACCACCGCCGTGTCGGCGGGCCCCTTTGCGCGCATCGATTGGGCTGACTCGTTTCTCAAAGTCCGCAATCTCGACGCCCTGGACTACGACGAAGACGTTCGCCTCGGTCTCACTGCCGAGCTGGGCTTGTCCGGCGTGCTCCGCGACGAAACCGGCCGCGACGCTCGACTGCAGCCGGCCGCCAGCGCGCGTTTCTTGGCCGCGGCCCGACCGCTGCCCGACACGTTCGTGACGATGGACGTCACCGGCGCCGCCCGCTGGTATCGCGGCGACCTGCAAGGCTGGACCGCGGCCGCAGCACTGCACGGCTACCAGCTGTCGCTACCGGCGCAAACCCTCGCCGCCAGCATCAGCTTCGATGCGGTCTTCGAAGTGGAGGACCGGGAGCCCCAGCTCACGCTCGGCGAGGACAATGGTCTGCGCGGCTACCCGGCGCGCGAATTCGCCGGCGCCCGCCGCGTCCGACTCAACATTGAGGACCGTATCGATACCGGTCTCGAGGCCTTCTCGTTCCACCTCGGGCTCGCGGCGTTCTTCGACGCTGGCTGGGTGCACAGCGGCGCCCAGAGCTTGTCGCAGGGCGAAGCGATCAAGTCCGCCGGCCTGGGACTCCGCCTCGGCTCCAGCGAGGTCCTCGGGAACAACGTGATCCGCCTCGATCTCGCCTGGCCGTTGGATGAGGTCAACGGCAACGAGTACGACCTGTCGCTGTCGTTCTCCGCCGGTCAAGTGTTCCGCTTCTTCGGCAACTCCAGCGAGCTGCGGAACGAGTTCTAACGGGGGCGCGGTCAGAGGCCGACGGTCACCGCCGCCGCGCCCGACACGGTCACCCCAAGGGGATTGGCAGGCGCCGCCGGGTCGGACACCAGCCACGTGTGGAACACGCTCTCACCGACGAGCGCCAGCGCCGCCGGCAACGGAATGGGCAACGAAGCCGTGCCGGTGGCGTCGGTGGCCAAGGGGATCATCACGTCCAACGAGACCAGCAGCTCGCAGCCGAGACCCGCGCCGATGGTCGACAGCGCCAACGGCAACGGGACCGGGCCCCATCGCGCTGCCGAACCACCGACGACCAGCACCGCGGGCCGCAGCGGGGCGCCGCGATTCAGCGTCATGGCGTAGGTCTGGCCGACCACCGGCTGACCGAGCCCGGTCAGGAGGGGCACCCCCGCCGAGCCTTCGCAGGACGTCGTGGCGAAGTTGTAGAACCCGCCAGGCGGGCTGCGCAGGCGATCCATCTCGTCGGCGAGGATCTGCCGCGCCTGGGCCTGCTCGGGAGTCAGCGGCCAGGCCATCAGGTTGTAGACCTCGAGCGGATCTAGCCACAAGTCGTAGAGCTGCTCGCGGAAGGTCGCCCCGTTGTGGAAGCGGATCAGCTTGTAGCGATCGTCGCGAATCACGCCGAAGCCGCTAGTGGTGACCTGACCAAACTGACTGCCGGAAAACTGTTCGGCAAACACGAACTGCCGCAGCGGGACTTGCCCAGGACGGCGCAGGTAGGGCAGCAGGCTGCGCGAATCGAGCGCCACCCAAGCCGGCACCACGCTGCGGGGACTGACCGCGGCGAGTTCGCAGACCGTGCTAAACAAGTCGACGGCGCCCACGAGCGCATCGCTCGTGCGACCACCCGCGACCACATCGGGGCCGCTCACGATCAAAGGCACGTTGAGGCCGCCCTCATAGGGCGTGCCCTTGCCACGCGCCGCGGTGAACGGTGGTTCCACCACGGCTCCATCCGGGCCGTTGTCGGCCAAGAAGAAGACGTTGGTCTGCGCCCGCTGGCTACCGAGCCCGGCCAAGAGACGACCGATCTCGGTGTCCATCGCCTCGACCATCGCCTTATAGAACGGGATCGGCGCCTCGGATGGATCGAGGCCCGTCAGGTCCTGACTGTGCAACCCCGCTGGCGGCGCGTGGAACGGGCTATGCGGCGCGTTGAACGACAGATAGCACACCCAAGGCTGGGTCTGCTGCGTCGTCCAGGCCAGCGCGTCGTCCACGATCTTGGACGTCGCGTAATCGGTCGAGAGTGAGGTCGTGCCGTCGACGGTGCGCTGCCAGCTGAAGTAGTTGTGCACGCCGCCGTCGACGATGCCGGCGAAGTGCGACCACCCCGCGAAGTTGGGCGCGAGCACGCCGCCCACCGAGGAGTCGCCGAGATGCCACTTGCCGATCGCTGCGTGGGCATAGCCGGACCCGGCACGGTCCAACACCTCCGGCAGCGTGCGCTCGCGGAGCCGGAGCACACCACCCGCGCCAAAGGGGATCGCCTGCCCCACCAGCGTCCGCAGCGAGTAGCGCCCCGTCTGAATGCACGCGCGCGTGGGCGAGCAGATCGCGTTGCTCCAGAAGTTGCGGAACATCACGCCGCTACTCGCCAGCGCGTCGATGTTCGGCGTGGGTGGTGGGGCGCTGCCGACTCCGTAGGCGCCGATCGAGTCGATGCCAAGGTCGTCGGCGACCAGGATGAGCACGTTGTTTTGAGCGACTGGCGCGGTCGCCCAACAAGCCGACAAGGCAAGAGCCAGTGCAGCGCGCAAAGGTCTCATGGTGCGCAACGCGAGATTCGAGACAGGCGGGGGCGTGCGTAAGGAGCACGGCCCGCCGAGGGAGACGAGGAATCGGCAGTGTACCGAGCGCGCTGCGCGCAAGCCAAGGCCTCGGGAAGTCCCCATCACCCGCGCCGCCCTCGGACTCGTTCCCTCAGAGCCTGTAACGAGATCCACGATACAGGCTCTGATCCATGCTCCTGGCGCCGCTCCGCGTCGCGGAGAGCGCGTGACTTCCAAAAAGTCACGCGCTCTCAGAGCCTGTAACTAAGTCGAGGCTACAGGCTTTCTTCGATGTTGCTGGCGCCACTCCGCGGCGCCATTGGACTTGTCACTTCAAGAAGTAGCAAGCCCTCAGAACAAGTCGAGTGGGAAGCCGGGGTAGCGTCGCTTGAGCTTGCCGAACACGACGCTCGCCGGCCACAGCACCAGCAGACCAACGCCCCACAAGCCCCACACCACGCCCAGGCCGCCGTCGTGCTCGCCGTCGCGCAACCACGCCTCGGCCAGCCAGCGGTAGACGTAGAGGTGCAGCAGGTAGAAGAACAGGGGCACGCGGCCGATCTGCCGCAGCGGCGCCCACGCTTTGCCATCCAGACGCCGACCGTGAGCGAAACGAAGGAACAGCAAGCCACCACCCAACGACCAGAGCACGAAGTCGGCGGCGGGTGGGTACTTGCTCATCATCATGAAGTCCATCCAGCCTTCGCCGGGCCGGTAGGGCGTCAGCGTCCCGAGCGACACGACCCAGCCATCCGTGGCCGGGCCTAGCCAAGCGGCGAACCCGTCCGTCCACCGGATCAGGAACCAAGCGACCAAGCTCGCCATGCCGGCCACACCGCTCCAGCGCATCGCCCGCGCGCGATCGTGACCGAGGGCGCGACCAAAACCGATCCCGAGGAGGAAGACGGCGAGCCACGGCACCACGGGGTAGATCGTCGGCAGCGGGCGCGCCATCGGCTCGGGGACCAGCAGGAGTCGGCGCCACACCGCGGGCACGTCCGCCGCCCACGGCACCAGCTCGGGATCGGAGAGCAGCGGGTGACCCAACAGCAACAGCAGCCCGGCGATCACGCAGGCACCACTCGACACGAAGCGAAGGCCGGCACCGCAGATCAGGCAGACCCCGATGGCGCCGATCACCTGAAACAGCGGGCTCGGCATCATCCCGCCCCAGCCCCAGTTCACGACGGTGTACTCCAACGCAACCAGCAGCGCCCCGCGCAGGATGAGATGCCCAGAGATCCAACCCTGGCTGCGGCCGCCGGCCGAGCGCGCCAACGCGAATAAAACGATGGAGGTGCCGGCCAGGAACACGAAGCCCGGCGCGCAGTAGTGCGTGACGAAGCGCGTGAACCAAGTGCCAACCGATTCGAACGTCGGCCGCAGCCGCGACCCGAACATCCGCAACCCTTCGGGCATCGACTTGATCCCGACGAACGCCGCGGTGTGATCGACCGCCATCAAGACGACGATCAGGCCGCGCCAGACATCGAGCGCCGCCAGTCGCCCAGGCGGCTCGGAGCGGGCCGGGGCCCCGCCGCCGGTCATGCCTCGGTCGCGCGGACCGCGGCCAACACCGCGTCGTGGAGCGCGCCGTTGGTCACGATGACCCCCTGATTGCGCTCGAGCTTGCGACCGCACGAGAAGTCGAGATCGGCTCCGGACGTGTCGGTCGTGCGACCTCCGGCCTCACTGCACACCAGGTAGCCGGCCGCGTGATCCCAGATCTTCTCTTTGTAGTCGCCACGGGAAAAGCGCAGGTAGACCTCAGCGCCACCCTGCGCGACGACCGCATACTTCGCCTGGCTGTCGAGGCGTACCGGCTCGGCCGTCGTGCCCATCGCCTCGGCAACGCGACCGGATCGGCTGTGGGAGCTATGTGCCTTCTCCACGGATTCGCAGTAGCGCGCCTGCGCCGGATCCGCCGTAGAGCTCACGCGAATTGGCGACGGCGCGGCATCGCCATCCAGAGGCTGCACCGCGGCTCCCTGGCCGCGCACCGCGGTGAAGATCCCGCCCTTGACCTTGGAGCCACCCACGTCCACCTCCAGGTTGGGACAGCCCAGCGCCGCGACCTCGACCGCCCCGTCCACGATCAGCCCCAGCGCGACGGCATATTGCTCGCCGCGTAGAAAGCCCTTGGTGCCGTCGATCGGGTCCAGCGTCCAAAACCGCGACGCCGCCTCGGCACCGCCGTGGTCGATCCACTGCAGTACGGCATCGGCACCCGCTCCGGGACACAACGCGCTCACGTACTGAACGACCTTGTCCCGCACCGTCGCGTTGGCGGCGTTCCGCAACTCGTCGGCGGCTTCCTCGGCCACGACCGGATCGCTGGGGAACGCCTCGAGCAGCGCCTTGCAGATCAACGCCTGACTGGCGAAGTCCGCCACCGTCACGGGGCTGCGGTCTTCCTTTTCGAGAACGGCCCCAGCAAGCTGCGTCTGCACATTACGGCAGACGAGGGAGGCTTGGCGAACGGCGGCGACGGCGATCTCGAGCTCTTGTTGCAAGGGTACTCCTGCTGGGGGGCGCGAGGTTGTACCCGATGCCACCCCCAGCCGCACGCCGCGCCGCGCACGTCGCCACGATTAGCGTGGATCTCCCGTCAGCAGGGCTGCCGCGAGCTCGCCGGCGCGCAAGACGCGCTGCCCGGCGCACACGCGCTCGGCGGCGCGCACGACTCGTCACAAGGTGGGCAAGGCTCGTCGCACGGCGGACAGATCACTTCGCACGGCGGGCACGGCTCGTCACACGGCGGACAGATCACTTCGCACGGCGGGCACGGCTCGTCACACGGCGGGCACGGCACTTCGCACGGCGGGCACGGCACTTCGCACATCACCGACGACGCGCAGGGGCTGCAGCAATCTGCGTCGGACCAATCGGCGCCGCCAAAAGCGAAGAGCAGCGGTAGCAAGATGAGGCGTAGCGTCTCCATCGAGATTCTCCTAGCTGGAAAAGACTTGGACGCCTCTTCGGACAATCGCGGCGACCCGAGTTATTCCCGCGAGACGAGCACACAGTCGCCCGTCGCGCAGCGGCCCAACGTCACGCGCTGCTCCGCCGTCAGAACACCACGCACGCGGAGCGCGGCCTCGACGCAGCTCCCCATCCATTGGCCGCGCAGCTCGATCAACGTCGCGCCCAGCGCGCGCACGTCGGCCGCCGTCGCGCTCTCCGACAACAGCGCGCGCCGCAGCGCCTGCTCGGCCTCGACGATCTCGGCGTCCGACACCACGACATCGTTGCAGCCGCCGCGACAGCAGTCGAGCAGCGCCTCGACTTGCGCCGCCGACAAGCCGAGCGAGTCCACATCCAGCGCCGCATTGGGCCGCGCCGCAACATGCCAATCCAACGCGTGCATCGCCAAACTCGCCAGCAGCGCACCGCTGACCAGCCAAAGCCGCAACGACCGCATCGCTTCCATCCTTCGCGTCATCGATTTGTCCTCGTCTCGAGCAACCCAACCAGCTGCAGCTCGGGCAGCAGACCGTGCGAGCCCGACGCGCCGACCGCAGGGTGCCACGGCGCCAAGGCCACCCGGCGCAACTCTCCCTCAACCTGTTGCCGGCGCCCGGCCCCGGACTCGCCGACGAACGACCACAAGCCACCTCCCGCCAACCACAGCAGCGCGCCGACCGCCAGCGCCGTGAGCCGCACGCCCCAACCTGCGGCAGGTCGCCTGGGTGTCGGCGATACGGCCGCCAGCGTTGCGCGCAAGGGCACGGTGGGGCGCGCCGACCGCAAGGACGCAAATCGACCCGAGACACCGGCGAGCCGTTCCAGCTCTTCACGGCACTGCGCGCACTCGGCGAGGTGCGTGCTCACCGCATCGCGCACGGGCGCCGTCAGCTCGTCATCGTGATAGGCGGAGAGCCGCACCAGCCACTCCGGGCACTGGCAACTAAAGGGCATGTCGATCTCCCACGGTTTCCGTTCTCTCCGCCAGCAACCCCGGCAGGCGCCGTAGCAGCTCCTGACGCGCACGCGCCAGTCTCGACATCACGGTCCCCACCGGGACCTGCAGGACTTCCGCCATCTCTCGATAGCTGAGCCCCTCGAGCTCCCGCAGCACGAGCGCCACGCGGTGCCTCGGTCGCAGGCGAGCCAACGCGGCATGCAGCTCAACCCGCTCCTCGGCGGCGGCGGCCTCCTGCAGCGGCGATCGCGCCGAACTGATGGGCTCGTCGGAATCCTCCTCCGGGAGCTTGGTCAGCCCAAGGCGACGCTGCTTGCGGCGATTGAGACAGTGATTCACGGTCAGTCGAAAGACCCACGTGGAGAAGCGGCTGCGCCCCGCGAACGAGCCAGCCCCTTCGAGGATCCGGAGCAGCACTTCCTGCGCCGCGTCCTCGGCGTCCGCATGCTGCCCCAGCACGCCGAGGCAGATGCGAAACACTCGATCACCAAAGACCCGGTGCAGCGAGGCGAGCACCCGCGGATCGCCGCGACGGCATTGTTCCAGGTCGATGAAGTCGGGGTCGTTCAAACGGCTGGCACGGCTTGGCCCGAAGTGGGACAAGCGGGCCCACCGGACCATTCCAAGAAAACTGCCGCTTCAACTGCGAGGCCCGCCTCGCCCTCCCGCGAAGGCCAAGAAAACCGCCAAGCCCATCGCGCTCTGGCGGCGTAGCGGCCCAAAAACCAATGGCGCCGGCCAGAGCCCACGGTCGCTTATGGTGCGACGCGTGGCCTACCTCGACCGCATCGCCGAATGCAATCAGCCCGATCTGCGCCGCTACATCCCGTGGGAAGTCGGCACCGCCCGCGTTGGTTGGGTCCGCTCAGACCGCCTCACTCTCCTCGAGGACACCCCGATCCAGCGGCATCAGAAGGTCCTCCGCCTCGCCAAGGACGACGTCGCCCCGGCAGAGCGGACACGCCAAATGGAGCAGGTGGTCGAGGTGCTCGCCGCCCGCGGCGCGTTCCGCTCCCGCGTCGCCGAGCGCTACCCGGTCAAGACCGATTGGCACGACTCGGCCCTGCTCGAGCTCGAGCGCTCGGCGGTCTCGTTCTTTGGCGTCCACGCGTATGGCGTGCACGTGAACGGCTACGTCCGCACCGCGCAGGGACTGGAAATGTGGATCGCGCGCCGGGCGAGAGCCAAGTCGACCTATCCCGGCATGCTCGACAACATGGTCGCGGGCGGCCAGCCGGTGGGCCTCGGCCTGCGCGAAAACTTGGCCAAGGAGTGCGCCGAGGAGGCCGGCATCCCGCCCGAGCTGGCGGCGACCGCCCGGTCGACGGGCGCCGTGACCTACTGCATCGAGACCGAGCAGGGCCTCAAGCCCGACGCGATGTTCTGCTTCGATCTCGAGCTACCAGCGGACTTCGTGCCCGAATGCCAAGACGGCGAAGTGGACGAGTTCTATCGCTGGCCGGTCGACCGGGTCCTGACGCTCGTGCGCGACACCCGCGAGTTCAAGTTCAACTGCAACCTCGTGGTGATCGACTTCGCGATGCGCCACGGGCTGCTGGACGTCGAAGCCGCGGACTACTTGGCCATCGCCCGCGGCCTGCGCCGCGGCGCCCCCTAGTGGTGTGATTCAGAAATCTGGGGCCTTCTCCACGGCCCTCAGCGCCGCTCGCAGCGTTGGGTCGTCCGCGCCGTATCCACCAATATGCCTGCGGCGACCCGCCTTGCGACCGGCACCGATGTCTCGCGGATAAGGCCCCATCTGCCTGAATCACACCACTAGCAGGCCGGTCAACGCTCGCGGCGTGTGGTCGGGGCCGGCACACGGCGCGGCGCCGGCGGATCCACGACATCGTCGGCGAGCGCCCGGCGCTGCGACTCGGTGAGCCACCAGCGCTGATCCAGCGGCACGTCGGCCGCATCCTTCAGCGACCAACCCAGCCGCGCCGCCGTGGCCTCGTTCGGCGTGTAGTCGGGGTTCAGGATCCCGTTCTCCACAAGCATGTCGCGATACGCGGCCGGGTAGTGTCCCCCAAACGGCACGCCGCGCACCGCCGGCACGAACGCGTGGTTGTCGGCAACGATCGGGAAGTCCGCGTAGCCGCGACGCACACCATTGACGAGGTAGTTGAACTCGCAGTCGGGCTGGCCGCGCACGACAATCCGATCGCGAGTCTCGACTTCGACCCACAGAGTCGACGGCCCCTTGGCCGTCACCTGGACGGTGATGCCGTCATCCTCGGTCACGAGGCGCCATTCCTCCGGGATGCTGAGCTCGGCGCGGCCATCGATCAGTCGCGTCGAGCCGCGGAAGTAGGTGCCGCTCTCGTTGCCCTCGAGGCAAACGAACTGGATGACCTTAGAGGCGTCCCCCGGATGCGGGTTGACGTTGGGGGTCGCACCCGTGGCGCCCAAGTTGCCCTCCGCGAACACGCCGTAGCCGTTGCCGAACACCGGACCCGGGTTGGTGCCGTAGACGCCGACCGGCATGCCGGAACCGGTGGACAGGTTCACTCCGAGCACGCCACGGCCACCGCTGGCGTTGACTTGGCCAAAGACGCCGACGGGCGCTCCACTCGACCCCAGCAGGTCACCGGCGCTGCCCTGCACGCCAACCGCATCGTCACTCCTGGCATAGCCCTCGACCGCGCTGGCCGCGCCGGTGGGAGCGCCGTGCACACCAACCACTGCGTTGGCGCCGACGTTGTCTGAACGCCCGACGACAGCTGCCGCGCGGGTCAGCGATCCGAAGGGCTGGGACGCGACCGTGCCCGTCGCATCGAAGCGGCCGTGCACACCAATCCCGGACGTGCTGTCCGAGAAGCCGAGCACGCCAATCGACGCGCCACCGGTGCCTGCCGCGTGGCCCTCGACGCCGACACCGTCGTCTTGGTTCGAACGGCCGAGGACGCCGACGCCGGCGCCGGCCGTGCCCCAAGCCTGGCCCTGCACACCGACACCCGACGCGCTGAAGATCTCGCCATAGACGCCGCGCGTCAGCCCCGTCATCGAGTCCGCGACGCCGCGAACACCATAGCCACCGTCGCTCAGCGACTGGCCGTACACACCATGCGCGATGCCGGTCGTCGCGGCGTTGAAGCCTTCCATACCCTCGCCATCCGGGCTCGCCACGAACCCGCGCAACGCCTCGGTATCGCCCGAGACCCCCGTCGAGCGCGCGAGGAGCGCGGTCAGGTCAAGGCCAGCGGTCTCGACGGTCAGTGGCGTCGCGCTCGGGCTCCCCCAAAGGACAGGCGGGGTAGGCATCGGGCCGGCCGGGCCTTCCGGTCCCATGAGCCCCTGCGCGCCCGCGGGGCCGGTCGGACCCTCTGGCCCCTCGGGACCCGCCGGCCCCGTGGCACCCGCCGGCCCCGGATCACCCTGCAGCCCCTGCGGACCGGTCAGTCCAATCTGGCCCTGCGGCCCGGTCAGCCCAATCGGGCCTTGCGCACCGGTCAGCCCCTGCGGGCCCGTCAGCCCTTGCACGCCGGCGGGCCCCATCGGGCCTGGATCGCCTTGCAGGCCCTGCAGGCCCTGGGGGCCGGTCAGCCCTTGGGGACCCATGGGGCCTTCTGGCCCTTCGGGGCCCGCCGAACCCGGGTCTCCCTTGAGTCCCTGCGGCCCCGTCATCCCGATCGGGCCCTGCGCGCCCGTGAGGCCCTGCGCGCCCGTGAGGCCCTGCGGCCCCGTTGGCCCCTCCGGCCCTTCGGGGCCCATCGGACCCGGATCACCCATGAGCCCCTGCGGCCCGGTCAGGCCGATCGGCCCCTGCGGTCCCATCAACCCTTGCAGCCCCATCGGGCCCTGGGCGCCGGCAGCGCCCTCTGGGCCCTCTGGGCCTTCCTCGCCGGCGGGGCCGGTCGGTCCGACCGGGCCCTGGGGCCCGATCAACCCAGTCGGGTTGCCCACCCAGCGACCGGTGGCGTCGATCACCGGCCCGATGGCGTCGATCGACACGGAGGCCGGATTGATGTCACGCCCCTTGACGTCGATCGCCTGCTGCGCGAGCTGCGCGTAGGCGGAAGAGGCAATCTCCAGCCGCGGCACCATTTCGCCATCGCCCTCGACCTCGATCCCCAGCCACAGTGACTGCCCGTCGAAGATCCCGGCCGGCAGCGGCGTGATGCTGCCGAGCGCCACTCCAAACACGCCTTGGTTCACCGCAACGGCCGGGTGGTCCTCGGTCCAGAGCAACGTGCCGCCGATCGACGGATCGTCGTAGAGGCGAAACTTCATCTGGAAGCTGCCCGTGGGCGACGGGCCGCCACCGGACTGCTGCGACAGGCGACCCTGAAACGACAGCGTGCCGGGGACGGTCGCTTGAGCAGCAACCGCACCGGCTAGAGAAAGCGTAATCGCGAGCGCGGCGAGATGGCGCATGGTGCGTCGAAAGCGCTAGAGACGAGGAGAGGCGAGAAAAGCGAGGTGGGCCGACGCGTCAGAGCGCCAACACGTTCGAGAAGGCCCCGGGGGCGATCTTGGGGTCCGAGCTGAGCACGAAGGCCTGCACGTTGACGCCGAGCGGCACCGTGATCGAAGGCAAGGTCAGGGTCTGCGCACCCGTGGCCGCCGTAAACCCAACCGGGGGCCCGAGGAGCAACGCGGGGTTCACCTGCAGCGAGTAGCCAAACCCGGGGAGCGAGAACGGCGGGCCATAGCCAACCGCCACGACCAGAAACACGAGGTCGCCGACGCCGCCGTTGTAACGCAGGCGGAGCGGCGCACCCGTCCGCGGCGGCGCGTCCCACCGCAACACCGGCGCTACGTCGAGGCCCCGATAGAGCGACGTCGTGACGCCCTCGGCGCCGATGACATGCACGTCGACCGGACCTGGCGGCAGCTGTGTGGGCAGCGTCGTTGTGATCGTCGTCCGCGAAAACGCGTTCACCGGCGAGTCGAACCCGGCGATGCTCACACGCGGCGCACCGCCACGGTCCAAACTCCCGCCACGTAGCACAATCGTCTGGCCGCCATTGAGGCCGGCCGAGCGTGGCGACGCCCCGGTGAGCCATGGGGACGCCGCGGGCCGAGCGCCGACGCTACCGGTGTATCCAACGCGGAGGTTGAAGTTCGGCGAGGTTGCGCGTGTGGCCCTGGGCGCGGCCCCGATCACGGCGACGACCTTGTAGTTGCCCGACTCGACGCTGCCGCCGGACTCCACAACGCTCGTCGTCAGAAACGACGAGTCGCTCGCCGCTGCCTGGCCGGGCAGTGCGTCCAGGCAGCCAGCAGCGACCAGACAGACGAGGGGAAGAGCCGAACGAGATCGCATGGTGTCGCCGATGTGAGCGGAGGTGCGCGCCGGAGATGGTCCCCGGGGGCGGGAAGTTAGCCGGTCCTGGGCAAGGCGACAATCCGGGCAACCATGGGCGGTTGCCTCGGCACTTTCTCGGAGCCAGGTCGGCCCGGGCTCTCGCGGGGCGACGCTGGTAGTGTCTGCGGGCCCGCCGCCATCGGAGAAGCCATGCCGCCAGCCGTAGTTGCCCTCGTGTCGTGTTGCGCGCTCCTGTCCACCGCTGTCGCCGCACAGTCACCCACTGACGGGAAAGCGACGAATCACGACGCGCTCTTTTACCGAGCTTTCTTCATCGACCGCGAGCTAGAGCAACCAGCGGCGGCGTTGGCGCTCTACCAGCAGTATCTGGAAGCGGCGCCGCGCGATCGGTTCGCCGGCCAGGCCGCGCATGGCGCCATCAAGATCCTGCGGGATGAAGAGCGCACGGAGGAGGCCCGCGCGCTCCGCCAGCAACACGCTGCGGTGCTCGCCGAGACCACGCCGCTTGGGATCAACGACTCGTTTCTCGACCCAGCGGCCGAGGCCGGCAAGTTCGTCGCCCGCTTCGAGTCGGAGAGCCGCGAGGTGTTCACTCATCGGCAGGAGCTGCTGGACCTGCTCGACTTGGCCGAGGGGCAACGGGTCGCTGATATCGGCGCCGGCACCGGCTTCTTCGCCAAGCTCTTCGCTCGCGCGGTTGGCACCACGGGCAAAGTCTTCGCCGTCGACATCTCGCCGAAGCTCGTCGAGCACTTGCGCGGGCTGGCCAAGCAAATGGAGCTGCCGCAGCTGGAGGTGGTCCATTGCAGCGAGCGATCCACGGGACTGCCCGAGGCCGCGATCGACGTCGCGTTCATCTGCGACACCTATCACCACTTCTCCCACCCGGCCGAGACCATGACATCGCTGCACCGCGCGATGCGGCCCGGCGGCCAGCTCTTCCTCGTCGAGTTCGAACGCATCGAGGGCAAGAGCCGCGAGTGGATCCTCGATCACGTGCGCGCCGGCCAAGAGGTGTTTCGCGCCGAAATCGAGGCTGCCGGCTTTCGCTGCGTGGGCGTCGAGGACGCGCCCTTCCTCTCCGACAACTACGTGCTGCGTTTCGAGCGCGAGTGACGCTCGCGCGTGGGCACCACGTCGTTTGCCACGCGCCCGCACCGCACGGTGCTGGCGCTCTCGGTGCCGGTCCTGCTGTCGCTGATCGCCGAGCCGCTCAAGTGCCTCGTCGACACCGCGTTCGTCAAAGAGCTCGGCCTCGCCGAAGCCGCCGCGCTGGGTGTCGGCACGGCGGTGCTGCCGGCGATCTTGTGGATCTTCAACTTCCTCGCGATCGGCACGCAGACCGAGGTCGCTCGCGCCCGCGGGGCAAATAAGACGACGCGCGGCAGCGCCGTCTGCCGCCTGGCGATTCTGCTCTCGGCGGGTTCGGGGCTGCTCGTCGCGCTGGCGATCTGGCCGCTAGCGCCACAGCTCGCCGCGCTCATGCAGGCCGACGACCGAACGCTCGATTGCGCGGTGATCTACCTGCGCATCAGCGTTCTCGGGGCCCCCGCGATGCTCGCGACGGCGACGGCATTCGGTGCATTCCGCGGCGTCCAGGACGTGCGCACGCCGCTCCAGATCGCCGTCGCCAGCAACGTGCTAAACGTCATCCTCGACGTCATCCTGATCCCCGGCGCCGGACCGATCCCGGCGCTCGGCATCGCCGGCGCCGCGTGGGCCACCGTCGCGAGCCAGTGGGCCGCGGTCGTGTGGGCGCTGGTCGCGGTCGGTCGGCGGCTCGGCCGCGGGGGTCCTGTTCGGTTGGCCGACGCGCGGCTCCTGCTCGTCGTTGGCCGCGACATGCTGGTGCGTACCGGCCTGCTGCTCCTGTTCATGGTGCTGGTGTCGCGCGCGGCGCAGGGCATTGGCGACGCTGCCGGCGCCGCGCACAACGCGATTCGCCAGGTATGGCTGTTCACCGCGCTCGCGCTCGACGCGTTCGCCGCCACCGCGCAGGTGCTGGTCGGCCACGCGCTGGGCGCCAACGATCGCCGGCTGGCACGCCGCGCCGCTGGGGTCGCGCTGGGCTGGGGGCTCGGGACCGGCGCGCTCATCGGTCTCGGCATGGCGGCGCTAGGCTCTTGGGTGGCCGCCGAGCTCGTGCCCGAAGGCGCCCACACCGTGTTTTTCTCCGCCTGGCTCATCAGCGCATTGGCGCAGCCGCTCAACGCCGCGAGCTTCGTCACCGACGGCATCCACTGGGGCGCGAGCGACTGGCGCTTTTTGCGCAACGCGATGATCGCCGCCACCGGCTGCGGTGTGGTAGGACTGGCGCTAGCGGACGCCGCCGGCACCGACCTCCCCGCGCTGTGGTGGATCACGCTGGTGTGGATCGCGATCCGCGCCGGCTTTGGCGTCGCCCGAGTGTGGCCGGGACTCGGCGCGGCGCCACTCGTCGAGCCGGCGGGCTCAGCGCGCCGGTAGCACGACGGTCTGCTCGGTGGGCGCCCAGGAGAACGGCGCCGTGCGCCGCTCGCCGTCGGTCACGACGAAGGGCCCGGCATCGGGCGGGACCAGGAGATGCGCGGCGCCCGCCTCGTCGGTGACGAAGCGCTGCGCCAAGCCTTTCGCCTCGAGCCGCAAGCTGGCATGGCGCCACTTGCCGCCGGACTCTCGCCCCACCACGAGCGGCAACCCGCGCACCAGGTCGCGGAGGTCGAGCTCGGCGACGCGGGGGTCGGCGCTCGCAGCGTGATCCGGCACGACGATGTCGGCGATCTCGAGGACCGGCGCGTCCACGCCGCGCAGGCGCAGGCGCAGCGTCCAGACCCCCGCGGGCACGTGCACCGCGTAGCCTTGTCCCGTCACGCGACCGGCGACCCGCCGCGCTCCGGAATGCGCCTCCACCTCGAGCAACGCCGGCCTCGCTCCTGCTGGCAACACAACGACACCCTCGATCACGCCCAGCGCCTCCGTCGCCCGATCCTCGAGCACGAGCCTCACGTCCGTGGCGCCCCGCGGCACCAACGTCGACAACGAGGACAAACGCCACCGTTTGGGCTCCTCGCCAAGCCGCGCGGTCGCCTGCACGATGAAGTGGCAGCTCGCCGAGTTGCTGCGCAGCTCAAAGCGGCCCGCCGCGTCACCGGCCCCCTGATCCTCGCCGGCTACGGCGTAGTAGCGCCACGGCGTCCCGTCATCACTGGACGTCAGTCCCACGAGCGCGTCGCGCGCCGGTGTGCCGTCGGCGTAGAGCACCTGCCCGCTCACCACCACCGGCGGCTGCTCGATGACGACATCGCCAACGTCGATGTCGGAGCGCAACACCACGGGTAGCGCGAACCGCCCGCGCAGGTCGACGCCACGACCACGCCGAGCCTCCACCAAGACCTCGAGGCCGGACCGGCCCGGCAGCGAGGAGGGCACTTCCACCGAGAAGCGGCCGCGCGGATCGGTCGTCCCAATCACCTTGAGCGACCTCGGGTCGGCGACCGTGGCCGGCGCCGAGCGCACGCCAACGCGCCGAAAGATCAGCCAGAACCTCTGATTCGGCAGCCCCGTGGCGGCAAGTCCGGCATCGCCGTCGACCAACCGCCCCCGCAGATGGGGCGTTGCCGCGTCGAGCACCAACGTCGCCGCGGTGGTCTGGCCTCCCCTCACGGGCCCCTCTGCAATGACGGTCGCTCGAAGCGATCGTTCGCCGGGCAGCTCCGCCGTGAGGCGGACCTCGAGCCCTACGCCAATCCGAATGAACTCCACCTCCCCGCCAAACGCATGGCGTTGATACCCCGACGTGCGCAACCACGGCGTGTCGCCACCGTCTAGGGGACGACGCCACTCCAGCCGGACCAACGCGTTGTCGACCTGCGCACCGGCTCGGTCGACGACGCGGGCCCGCACCCGTCCTACCGGACTGAGCCGCAGCACCACGCGCTCATGCACGTCGGTCAACAGGCCGCGCACAGGCTCGACCTGCGGCAATCCACACGACACGCGTAGTCCGCTGCCGATTGCCGCCCTCGTCCACCCGTGCTCCGACCAGAATTGCGCCAGGCCCTCGGGGCGTTTGGTGATGCTGAGGCTGCCCTGTGGTCCGGCTCCTTGGAGTCGAACCGGCACGCCGATCGCCGGCGACCCGTCCGCGTGAAGCACGAGCACTTCGAGGGGTCGGACGAGCGCCAGCGCACCAGGCGGCAACCGCAGCTCGATGGGACCCGCCACGTCGTGTGGGGAGGTCCCGAGGTCGAACGAAACGCGTGGCTCGAGGGCGAGAAGAACGTCGATCGAATAGCGGGCCTCCAGCCCGGGGCCCGACGCAGTCGGAGCGGTGGCCAACTCCACGAGCGCCTCACCGGCCGCGTCGGTCTCGACTCGTCGCCACGCCGCGTTCGACACAACGCGCGAGCCCCGCGCGACCACGCGCAATGGGATGTCCGGCGCCGGGTCACCGCGCGCATCGATCACCCGCACCGTCCACCGGGAGTAGCGGAGGCTATCGCGCGGCCGGGCCGGCGCGACCGCGGTCCGCCTCGCGGCCTCCCCCGCGCGATCGACCGGTGGCTCGCCCACGACGTCCTCGGCGTCGCCGTGGACGACAGTCGCCGTCGCCTCGACGCTTGCCGCTGACTCCGCCACGCCCGCGGCCGGCGGCGCCACCGTCGACCGCCAAAGCGCGACCAAGGCCAAGCAGAGCAGCACCACGCCGGCGAGCCACAGTCCCACGCGCATCTCCGCCAACGTTACCACGGCGCCAGGCCGGGGCCCGGCACACCCTCAACGCGGCAACACCAACGACTGCTCCGCCGCGGCCCACGGAAACTCTGCCGAGCACCCGGCCGCGTTCGACAACGCGAAGGGACCGACGTCGGTCGGCACCGTCACGACCGCGCGGCCCTCAGCGTCCGTCGCGATCTGCCGGACGTAGCCCTTGGCCTCCAGGGTGAAGGGCTCGTGGCGCCAAGCCCCGCCGCCCTGGCGGCGCACGCGCAATCGGAGAGACCGCAACGTCCCGCGTAGGTCCACAGCCGTGAGTCTGGGATCAAGGACTCGGTCGCCGTCGAGAACCGTCACCGCGGGCACTTCGAGAAGCGGCTCAGCCAAGCCCTCGAGACACAGCTGTAGATCCCAGACCCCAGGCGGTACCGACACCCAGAACCGGGCGCCGAAGGCCGGAGGGCCACGCCAAACCGAACCTCCAGCGCGAGCCCGAAGCCGTATCGCGTCCGGTCGCACCCCTCGATCCATCACGACGGTGCCACCCACAACGCTCGGCCTCGCCCGCACGGTGAGGGCGACCTCGGCACCGGGCGCGATGCTGGTCATCGGCGACGCGGGCGGCGCACCTTCCTCCGGCCGATGCGGCACGAGGGCGACGAGCGCGATCGTCGGCGCGCTGGTCTCGGCCCGCAGAACAAACCGCCCCACCGCATCGGTCTTGATGCTCGTCAACTCCTCACTCGCGCCAGGCTCCCAGGCCAACACGCGCGCATCACGCACCGGCACACCCCGCTCGTCGACGACGATGCCGCGCGCCAGCTCGCGGATCGAGGGCGACCGACGCGACGCGGCATCGGCCGGCGCAGAGCGCATCGTGATCACCGCCCGCCGCGCTTCCCCCGGCATGGTGGGGCCCTGCACGATGACCGGGCCCGCCACGCCTCGGGGCAACGAACTCGTGAGCGTGAATCGAAACTCCAGGCCCGTGCCAACGCGGCGAAGCCGTAGGCGAGCCTCTCCCACGGCAAGCCAACCGCTGTTGCTCGGCTCCCACGCCGCCGTGGACCCGTCGATCCGGCGCCGCCATTCACACCGCGCACCCGCACGGGCAACCGGCTGGCCACGGTCATCAAGCACCTCCACGTGGAGAGAGCCGCTTGGCGGTAAACGCAGAACGACACGCTCGGCCGCGGGATCCACCGCCGCGCAGACGGGCGTCACCGAGAGCCAATCGCAACGGACCCGGAGCGAACGCTCGAGGGCGTAGAACCACGGACCGTTGACGCCGCGCCGCACCAAAGAGCTCGCAAACCGCGCTTCCCCGTCGGGGCCTTCGGTCCAGGCACGCTTGACGGTGGCCACACGTCCGTCCTCGATCCGCTCCAGGCAAACGGTCATACCTACCACCGGGTCGCCACGATCATCCTCCACTCGTACAACGAAGGGACGCTGTAGACGGCGGCTATCCGGCGGGAGGCGCAGGGTGATACGGGCCGGGGCGAGCTGAGCGCCAAGGGCGCGGCGCACCGACGGCTGCACGGGCCAATCCACGTCGACCCAATAGCCCACGGCACCGTCCGATTCGGCAGCGAGTTCCCGCAGCCGGGCCAGCTGGAATCGAACGCCCCCCTCCGCGTCGGTGCAGTAGCCACCCAGCTTGGTCGTGGGGCTCTCCAACCCCACGATCACGGGAACGTCGGGCACCGGCGCACCGCCTGCGTCCACGACCAACACGTGCAGCCACTCGACTGCCCCGTCGCCGCTGACCATGGGCATGGTGACCACGGGCGTCGTGACCGACGGCTCGAGAGGCACGGCCACTCCTCGGTGGGCGCGCCGAGAGGCGTGCGGCGCGGTCGGCGACTCCGGGCCGGATGACGCTTCGGTCGGCACTGACCATTGCGACGGCACAGGCACGGGCGCCGAACCCACTCGCCCGCGCGGCCATAGGATGACCGTTGCCACGCCGACCAGCAGCATCGCCACAAGACCCGCTCCTCGTATCCACACCGGGGCGCGCACGCGCGCATGGTAGCCCGCGTGCCCAACCCGAGCTCCTCTAGCAGGTTCTCGCTCTTTCTCTTTAGCCACGTCTCGTCGCGTCCCGAAGTCAGGGTTGGCGGACGCCGGGTCTCGGCGCCGCCGAGCAACCGGTCATGAAGGACGAAGGAACCCCCACTCCCCTGGCGGCCACCCGGCGGCGGCTGGCGCTTTTCTTGCTCTGCGAGGCCGTTCAGGGCGTCGTCGACCACGCCACGGCCGCGGTCGAGCTCGCCGAGACCGTGCGCTGGCTGCGCCTGGTCGTGCAGGTCGCCACCATCTGCGGCGGCGGCCTGCCGCTCCGCGTCGCGACAGCGGCGCTCCTGCACCTACTAGCTCCGCTCGGTCCGCCGGCTCGTTTTTCTAGTCTTTGGCTCAAGCCGCTCGTGGCCACGCGCCGATGCAAGGCGGGCAACCCGATCCCACGATGGCCAGCGGCAGCACTAGCACCACCATCCGCATCCGCGTCGGCGCGGTCGAGATCGAGGTCGATGGCGACATCGATCGTGAGCAGCTGGACGGCGTGCTCGGCGCGGTGCGGCATCAGCTCCCGGAGCTCATGCGCGATGGCGCGGCGCCGGAGGCGCGCGCTTCGGCCGCCGATCTGCTCGCGCGGGCGGACGCGCGGACGTTCGGCGAGAAGGCGGGCGTGGTCGCCTACTGGATCGAGCACCACCAAGGTCGCGCCGATTGGCGCAGCGCCGACATCGTCGATGCGTTGCGCGACGCGGGCGAGAGCGCGCCCGCCAACATCACCGACACGCTTAACCAGAAGGCCAAGAAGGGCCTGTTCGAAGTCCACGACCGCCGTTGGCGACTCACCGGCGAAGGCCGCGGCTGGGTGAAATATCAGCTGCTCAACGAGCGCGAGAGCGACGATTGACCGCGAGCGCCGGGCCTTCGTTGCCGACTCGATCGATGGCGGTGATCGCCAGGGAGCGCGCAGCGTCGTGCACGGCAAAGCGCCCCGTCGGCTCGAGCGTCGCCCCCAGCCGGCGCACCAGCCGCCACTTGCCGTCGGCAGTCTGGGCATAGACCGCGTAGAAGCGCACGTCGGGGTCCGGCGCCAGTGCCCGCAGCTCCACCTCGCGGTCGCGCCAACGCGCACTCAGCTGCGGCACGCCCGGCGCTTCGGCGTCGAGCCACGAGGCAGCCGGCACCAGGGCGAGATCCGCGTACGGCCCGTCGAGCAACGCCCGCCCCACGGCCATGCCCGGCATCAGCGCCTTCATGCTGAAGTGGATCTGTCCCGAAGCGCCAGCAACGCGGCGGCTCCACGCCACCTGTTCGACAATCTCCGCCGCCGGCCAGCCCTTGCCGCCGGGCAGCGTGTTGCTGGTGAAGCTGCCCGGCCACAGGTGCCGGGACTTGGGGTTCTGCGTCGCCCACCATTGCAGCAGCGTCGCATAGCTCTGCTGCGGCGGCCGGATGCGCCAGTAAAGCTGCGGCGCCAGATAGTCGAGCCAGCCTTCGGCCAGCCACTTGCGGACGTCGGCGTAGAGGTCGTCGTATTGGTCCAGTCCCGCAGCGATGCCCGTGGGCACGCCGGGGCGCGCGATGCCAAAGGGGCTGATCCCGACCTTCACCCACGGCTTGCGGCGCTTGACCTGCCGATACAGGCCGGCAACGAAGCGATCGACGTTCTGCCGCCGCCAATCAGCGCGGCCGAGGATCCCGCCTTCCGATCGATACAGCTGGTAGGACGCGTCGTCATCAAAGGCGCGGCCGTGCTCCGGGTACGGGTAGAAGTAGTCGTCGATGTGGACGCCGTCGACGTCGTAGCGCTGCACGACATCGAGGATCACGCGCAGCGAGTGCCGCTGCGCGATTGCTTGCGCTGGATCCAGCCACTGCTGGCCGCCATAGCGCACGACCGCCCGCGTCATCGTCCGGCTGACGTGATCGCCGGACGGTTTGGAACGCGCCTTGACGTGCCACGCGCGAAACGGGTTGAACCACGCGTGCAGCTCCAGCCCGCGCGCGTGGGCCGCGGCGACGGCCTCGGCGAGCGGATCCCACAGCGGCTCGGGCGGCTGCCCCTGCGTGCCGGTCAACCACTCCGACCACGGCTCGAGCTCGGACGGATAGAGCGCGTCGCACATCGGCCGCACCTGCAGCATGACCGCGTTGAGGTGCAGCTCAACGGCGCGGTCCAGCAGACGCAGCAGCTCGGCGCGCTGCTCGTCGGACGGCAGGCCTGGTCGGCTCGGCCAGTCGATATTGCTAACCGTCGCCACCCACGCGGCGCGGAGTTCACGCCGGGCGACGCCCTCGACGTCTGGATCGCGATCCGCCGCACCGGCCGCCGACCGCAGGGCCGCCGCGACAAGCACCAGGACAAGGATCGTCAGGCCCCCGACCCTGGGGACCATGCGCGCGGTCCTCATCACGCCGGACGGTAACCATTCCCATGGCACCGGCCAAGCTTGCCGGGCTCGTTACCAACGGGCTTCGCGCCGATAATGCCCCTCGCATGATCGCGCGGTTCGCCACCTCGCTGCTGCTCGCGCTGGGCCTGGGCGCCCTCGCGCTGCCGGCGCAGCCCCGCCAGGCGGGCCACCACCAGGACCAGGAACGCGAGCTGCTACGCACGCTCGGGCGCTGGATCGACGACTATCGCCACGGCAAGCTCGATCTCCGCTCCAAGGACCCGATCCCCTCACCGGGGCGCCTGCTACGCGCGGGGGTGCCGAGGGGCGCCGTCGGCAACCACCTCGTGCGGACGGGCGAGCTCGGACTGCTGCTCGAGGCCGCGGTCGAAGCCGACAGCGAGCCGGCCATCCGCGCCCTGCTGCGGCTCGCCGGGGTGGGCCTCGACCGATTCCGCTACCGCGCGCGCCACGTGGCGCCGCTCGTGCGCACGATGGCCGAACGCGCTTTGGCCAAGGTGCGCAGCGGTGCCGCGCGGGCAATGGTCTTGGACTGCGCGCTGGGGATGACGCCGGTCGGCGGGGACGACGAGCGTCTCGCGACCCGGGCCGCTGCGCTGCGGGCGCTCGGCCAGCTGCGACCGCTAGGCTCCAGCAAGGCGCTGCGCCAAGCGCTCGAAGCCGCGGAGGCCAGCCTGCGTCTCGCCGCCGCAACCGCGCTGGGCCAGCGATGCGACGCAGATGCCACCACTCCACTCGCCGCGGCTCTGCAGTGCGAGACCGACGAGGCCAGCCGCATCGGCCTGATCCGAGCGCTGCACGAAGTTCTGGAGGCTCACGAAGGCACCTTACCGACCCGCGCCATCCGTCGTTCGGTACAGACCGTCGTGGCATCGCTCGGCCGCGGCACCTGGCGCGGCGACCTGGCGGCGGTCGAGCTGCTTTCACGCTTTCGCTGTCGCGAGGCCGTGCCGGCCCTCATCGGGGTGCTCGAGCGCAACGCGCCGAGCGACAAGCGGCGCCGACGTGATGTCGCGCCATCGGGCCTCTTGCGCACCCGAGCCCGCGAGGTCCTCGTCGAGCTCACGGGCGCGCACCATGCCGCCGAGCGCCCGGACGCCTGGCGCGCGTGGTGGGAACATCGCGCCACCCCCGGCTTCCGCCTGGCACACGAGCCGCCGCCGCCGGACTCGCAGGCGCGAGCAGGCCGTACCACGGCGCCGGGCGGCTTCTTCGGCGTGCAGCCAATCGGCACGCGCGTGGTGTTCGTCATCGACGTCTCGCGCAGCATGCGCGATCCCTATCGCTCGACCCAGACGGCCAGCATCCAACACGGCGCCCCACCAGGCAAGCTCGACATTGCCAAGCGCGAGCTGCGCAAGGCGATCGACGGCCTCCCCGCCGACGCGTGGTTCAACATCGTGCTGTTCTCCACCGACGCGAAGGCGTGGCGCCGAGACCTCGTGCGCGCCGACCCCATGCACAAGAAAGCCGCGCACCTGTTCATCAAGAAGTTGGCGACCAGCGCGGCGACCAATCTCTGGGGCGGGCTCGAGACCGCGCTAGGGATCGAGTCGTGGCGCTACGGCGACCGCTACTCGAGCCACGTCGAGGAAGTCTTCGTGCTGTCCGATGGCGCCCCAACCGTCGGCGACCTGGTCGACCCGCGCCACATCCTCACCGCCATCGGCGAGACCAACCGCTTCGCCGGTGTCCGTATCCACGCGGTGTATCTCGGCGCCCGGATCGAGCCCGCGACCATGCCGCTGGGCATGCAGTCGCCCTGGCCGGGCGGGCTGTCACCCAAGGAAATGATGCGCAAACTCGCCCAGGAGAACGGCGGCGAGTTCGTCTGCCCGCGCTGACCGAAAGCTGGCCGGCGCCGCGTCTTGTCGGAGGTGAGGGGTCGGGGGTCGCCAGCCCCCGGGCGATCCCTAACCGTTTCCTCCGGGGATTCGCCAGCTAAGCTCCCGAGCGCACCTCCATCCGGCCGATGAGCAAAGTCGATGCGCCCGATCCCACCGCGTCTTCTCGTCCTCCTCGCCTCGCTCGCATTCGCGGCGGCGGGGACCGCGCAGGCGCACCCACTGTGGGGTGGGCTGCAGCCCGGCCCGCATCCAGTCGGCTTCCGCACGCTGTGGAAGCTCGACTACTCGCGGACCTACCGCACCGCGTTCGATGATGGCGCGACCTACGGCGCGGAGAAAGCGCCGCGGCCGGTCCTGATCAACCAGTGGTACCCAGCGGCGGGCGAAAGCGACGCTGCGGCAATGCCGTATCGGCGCTACCTCGACATCCGCTCCGAGGACGCGCAGCTCAAGAAGCTGGCGCTGGCGCTGATCGACTACGCGCAGACCGTGATGGCGCAGGGGATCCTCGGACAACCCCTCGAGCACGTCGAAGGCGAGAAGCGCGAGTTCTTCGACCGGCTACTCGCCACCCCCACTGCGTGCCGACTCGGCGCGTCGCCGGGAGCCGGACCGTTTCCGCTGGTGATCTATCACGCGGGGACGGCCTCGTCGTTCGAGGACAACGCGATCCTCTGTGAGTATCTGGCGAGCCACGGCTTCGTGGTGCTCGGCAGCGCCTACCAAGACGCCGAGGGTGACAGCCTCCGCGTCGACGCGGGCGGTGGCTCGGTGCGCGACCTGGAGTTTTTGGCGCGGTTCGCGCGCACGCTGCCGTACGTCGACTGGGGACGAGTCGCCGTCGTGGGGCACAGTGCCGGCGGCCAGGCCGCGCTGCGCTTCGCCGCGCGGCCGGACAGCGTCGCCAACTCGGTCGTGCTGCTCGATACCACCCAGGACTACTACAGCCTGGAGATGCCCACCTATCGCGACCTCGTCGACGAGATCGCGCGGGGCAGCACAAACGTCGTCGCGCCGATCTTGGCGGTGGCCGGACCCGAGGCGATGTTCGCGC
>JBCCGH010000029.1:0-68079 GCA_039029375.1 Planctomycetota bacterium | reverse complement strand
TATCCACGGCCCTCAGCGCCGCTCGCAGCGTTGGGTCGTCCTCGCCGTATCCACCAATATGCCTGCGGCGACCCGCCTTGCGACCGGCGCCGATGTCTCGCGGATAAGGCCCCATCTGCCTGAATCACACCACTAGGCGTCGCATCTGCGATGCGGCCGAGGCGGCGCGGTTGCGTAGCGCGGTGGTTTGAATCGGGCGTGGTACCTTCACATAGCGCCGGTGCGGGCCATGTCGGGCGCGCTGCCGAGCCCGCCGAGCAAAGCGAGGAAGTGTGGTCTGCGGTGGCGACGCGCACCGTCGGCGGTGTGCAACTCGGCCGGTTTCATCCCGCTCAGTGCGTCACCTGGAGCAGCGCTCCGTTGGTCACCGCGTGCACCATCGTAGAGCTCGGGAAAGGGACGCCAACCGCCCTGCCAGAGCGATGCCTGACCGAGGATTGCTGGCGCGATGGTGAGCGCCGTTAGCGCGATGATCGTGGGGCGCCCCGATTCGCTACGGCGTGCCGATGTCGGCTTCGAGCGCGTTGGACAACGTGATCGAGCCACCGATCAACATGCCGGCCTGGACGTAGAGCCGGGTCGGGTTGTTGGCGCCGCCGCCCCAGGTCACGCCGAGTCGGCCGGCGGGCGTCGTCGAATAGCCGCTAAACACGGTCGACGCCGCGCTCATCAGGTCCGGCACCAGCGCCCCGCCGGCGAGCGGGATCGGCGGGACCGACTGCCCGACCGATAGGATCACCGCCACCGGGCTCGAGGCCGGGCCGCCGACCAAGTCCAGCGTCGCGCGGCTCTCCGTGGTCGTGAGGTCATCGCCACACAGGCTGAGCGTGAGCGGCCCGCTGCCAAAGCCGAGGTCGCGCTGACAGGTCTCGCACTCGTCGGGCACGGCGTTGCGGTTGCTGTCGAAGCTGGTGCCCGCGGCGATGTCGAGGCCGTCGTGCACCTGGTTGCCGTTGCAGTCGCCGAGCTCCAAGAAGTAGGTGTCCTGCTCGCCGTTGAACGTCGCCGAGTACGCCAGCCGCGCGGTCGCCGCTCCGGAGACCATGTGGTAGTAGTCGCCGATCTTGTTCTGCTGCGGGTGGCCGATGATGCTGTTCCACTCCGGGCTCACCGGGATGTTGCGCGACCACGTGACGCCGGTGTCGTGGGAGTAGGCGTAGTAGGTCTCGCACCGGGTCGCGCTGCCGCGGCGCGTGTCGTTCCAGATGGCATCGATGCGGCCGTCGGGCGCCACCGACATGGTGCCAAACCACTGGTAGGCGTTGCCGCTGTCTTGGTTCACGCGGATCGGGCTGGAGAACGTACGGCCGCCGTCGACGCTGCGGACGAAGTGCACGTCCATCGGGTCGGGGCCCGGTGGGTTCACCGAGCAGAGGATGTAGATGTGGTCGGCGCGGCTGGGGTCGGGCGCGACGCACATCTGGCCGAGGAGACCGCCGGGGTTCGGCGGTGAGAACAGCCCCTGGCTACCGCCCAAGTTGACGGTGGCCGTGGTAAACGTCGGGGTCTGCGCCGGATTGCGCGCGTTGGTCGAGCGCGCCAACACGAACGTGCTCGAGCTGAAGCCCGAGCTCCCGGCCGCGAAAACGACACCGTTCTGGTCGACCGCGAGCGAGCCGAACGTTGGGCTCTGCGGGATCGACACGAGCGACGGGAACGACGCGCCGCCGTCCGTCGAGCGCGTGAAGGTCTGCGGGCCACCGCCGACCTGCCACACGGCGTAGACGTTGCCGTCACCGATGCCGCCGGTGCGGTCGACGGCGAGCCAGGGCTTGTCGCCCCCGCGCGTGCTGGTCGGGCCGGACCAGCTCTGGCCGCCGTCGTCCGACGCCCACACGCGGATCGTCGTGCCGCCCGGGTAGTTCAGGTAGTAGAGGCGGCCTCGGGCGTCGGCGTCGAGGACGGGGTCACTGTTGAATTGGCCTTCCTGCACCGAGCCGGGGAAGGTCCACGTCTGGCCCCCGTCCTGGCTGTAGGACCAGCCGTTCTCGCGGAAGCTGGAGGTGATCGAGTCGAACTGGCGCCAGGCGATGACGATGCGGTCTGGGTCCGTGGGGTCGACGACGATCGACGGCTCGTTGGCGGCGTCGTTGGGGATGTTGGCTCCGCCGGCGTCGATGTTGACCTGGATGCTGGTGAACGGCCCGCGGGTTACGTTCACGGCCGGGCGGACGGGCACGGTCGCGGCGGCGTTCGGGCCGCTAAAGATGGGCGGGGGCACCGGCTGCTCGTCGTGGCTCTGCGCCAAGAGGGACGGCGTGGTGGCCGCGGCAGCGGCGGCGGTGGTGAGGAGGAAAGCGCGTGCAGGATGCATGGCCCGCCATTGTGGCGCCGGCGGCTGAATTCTGCAGGGCCGTGCCCTTACTTGTCGCGGGCGGCGCGTTCCGGCGGTTGGTGTCCGCGGCGCATTCGCTAGTGTGGTGCGTCAGACAGACGTGCCTTTTTGCGAGAGACGAGGGCGATCGTCGCAAGGCGCTGCGCCGCAGGCATATTGGTGGATACGCCGAGGACGTAGCAACGCTGCGACGGCCGTCCTCGGCCTCGGAGAATGGCACAGATTCCTGACGCAGCACACTAGCTTGATTGGTGGCAGGGCGGGTGCACCCGGGCGAATGGCCCAGGCGGGACGGCCGCCGACGACAACAATCTGACAACGAACCGCAGGATCAGGACGGCAACAGCACCATGAGCGCGATGCACGAGGTCGACTTCGAGGTGTTCGGCGACGACATGCAGTATGTCGAGGTCGAGCTGGATCCCAACGAGGCGGCGATCGCCGAGGCCGGCGCCATGATGTTCATGGAGGACGGCATCGAGATGGAGACGTTGTTCGGGGATGGCTCCGAGCAGCGCAGCGGCTTCCTCGGCTCGCTCATGGGCGCGGGCAAGCGGTTGCTGACTGGCGAGTCGCTGTTCATGACGGTGTTCGGCAACCGCGGGGCCGGCAAACGGCGCGTCGCGTTTGGCGCGCCGTATCCCGGCAAGATCATTCCCATGCACCTGGCCGCGCTCGGCGGTCACTTGATCGCGCAGAAGGATGCGTTCCTGTGCGCGGCCAAAGGCGTGTCGATCGGCATCGCCTTTCAGAAGCGACTCGGCGCCGGGCTGTTCGGCGGCGAGGGCTTCATCATGCAGAAGCTCGAGGGCGACGGTTGGGCCTTCTGCCACGCCGGCGGCACCATCCACGAGCGGGATCTGGCGGCCGGTGAGACGCTCCGCGTCGACACTGGCTGCATCGTCGCGTTCACGCCGTCCGTCGACTACGACATCCAGATGGTGCGCGGCATCAAGTCGGCGATGTTCGGCGGCGAGGGGCTGTTCTTCGCCACGCTAAGCGGGCCGGGTCGGATCTGGCTCCAGTCGCTGCCCATGAGTCGGCTCGCCGGCCGGATCTTGGCCGGGGCGCGCGGTGGTCGCGGCGAAGGTTCGATCCTCGGCGGCCTCGGCAACTTGCTCGACGGCGACAACGGCTGACGATGTCGCCGGGGTTGATCGACGCCGTCTATCACCGACCGGGCCACGCCTCGGCTCGGGTCACCCTGCACATCGAGCCCGCCGCGCACGTGCTGATCGTGCGCGGCGATGGCTTCGAGCAGCGCGTGCCGACGCCGCGGCTCGCCGTGTCGGACGGCGGCTGGCGCGGCGGCGCGTTGCACTTGACTTGGACCGAGGGCGGTCCGGGCGCCGGCGCCCAGACCGGCGCCGCGTCCGTCACGGTCGACGACCCGGCGGCCCTGGCGGCGCTGCGCATGGCGCTGCCGCGCGACCTCGCCGCGACGGCGCAGGCGCTGCAAGACCTCGCCGGCCGGCGTCGCCGTCGCAATCACGTGCTCCTCGTTGTGCTGCTGTTGGTGTTGGCGTTGCCGGTGGTGTTGATCGGGGCGCTCGTCGTCTACCCCGATCCGGTCATCGATTTCGCCGCCGCGCGGGTGCCGTTGTCCGTCGACCGTTCGATCGGTCGGCAGTTCGAGCGCGGGCTCGCTCCCGGCAGCCGCGTGCAGGACGATGTGATTGCGCCGGCCCTGGAGCAGATCGGCCAACGGCTGCTGGCCGCGGCGCCGCCGGAGACCGCGGCTGAGGCGCTGAACTTCCGCTTCGTGGCGTTGCGCGACGCGTCGGTGAACGCCTTCGCCGCGCCCGGTGGCCTCGTCGTAGTGCACACCGGCCTGCTCGCCGCGGCCTCCTCGCCCGAGGAAGTCGCCGGCGTGATGGCGCACGAGATCGCGCACGTGCTCGAGCGGCACTCGATGCGCCAGCTGTGTTACCGCGTGGGGCTGTGGTCGAGCCTGAGTCTCACCTTAGGCGGGGCGGGCGGCGGCCTGGGGTCGATCGCCGGGGCCGCGACCGAGCTGACGGATCTCGGGTTTAGCCGCGACCAGGAGCGCGACGCGGATCGGTTGGGCGTTGAGATCCTGCAGCGCGCTGGCATCGCGACCGAGGGGTTGGCTGCGTTCTTCGCGCGGTTGGCCGAGCAGGGCGGCGCGCTTCCGGCGCTGCTGTCGACGCACCCGAGCTCGGACGATCGCGCCGAGGCTCTTCGGGCGCTGGCGGCTCGGGACGACGCGACGCCGCCACTGCGGCCGATCGCGATCGATTGGTCGCGCGTGCAGGACGCGGCGAGGGGCGGGTGAGCCGGGGATTCGATTAACGCTACTCGCCGGCGCGGCGGTGTGAGCGGCGTCGCGGCGACGTCCAGGCCAAGAGGCCGATGTGGAGGATCGTGATGGCCGCCGTCACGATGAGGCCGGCGGTGTCGTTGGGCGGGTGGCCGGCGCCGCACAGTTGCCAGAGGGACAGCATCGACGCCATCGGCCCGATCAGGACGAGCGGCGTGTGCCCGAAGCAGGCGAGGCACGCGCCGCCGATGAGGAGCAACAGGTTGAGGCCGGCGGTTAGGCCGTTAGGACCAATCCCAGATACTGCAACCCTGACGGATCCGAGCTCTCGAAGACTCCCAGCGCGAAGACTTGGCCCAGCAGAAACAGTCCGTTGAGCATCACAAAGGCGAGCCTTGTGATGTCCGTGGGCCTTGGCTCGCCCCGGCGCCGCCGCAGCAGCGCGCGGGCACGCCGGCGAACCCCTGGCTCGCCCTCCGTCGTGGCGCCCTCCGTCATGGCGCCGGGCTCTGCGGACGGCACCCGGAGAGATTCGTCTTTGGGCCCGGTGGATTGGCCCGACGCCTGGCTCTACATCGACTGCAGGGCCTTGCTCAGGCGCTTGGCGATCTCGTCCGCCTCTTCGGTCTTGAGGGTGAGCGCCGGCCGGCAACGCAGGGACCGGTCGCCGCACGCCAACGACAGCAGTCCGTTCTCGCGGCAGCGGTCGATCAGCTGGTCGCGCTGGTCGCCGCTGGGTAGGTCGATCGCGCACATCAGCCCGCGGCCGCGCACGTTCGACACCAACGCAGGGTACTCCTCCTGCACGGCGCGCAGCCGGCCGAGCAGGTGCTCGCCGACCGCCTCGCAGTTCTCGATCACGCGCTCCTCGCGGTACGCGTCCATGATGATCTGGCAGCGCACCATGTCGACCAGGGCGCCGCCCCAGGTCGAGTTGATGCGCGACGACATCTGAAACACGTTGTCGTCGACCTCGTCCAGGCGCGGGCCGGCCATGACGCCGCAGACCTGCGTCTTCTTGCCAAACGACACGAGGTCGGGCACGACGCCAAAGTGCTGCCAGCACCACAGCTTGCCAGTGGTGCCGAAGCCGGTTTGCACCTCGTCGAAGATCAGAAGAGCTTCATGCTCGTCGGCGAGCCGGCGCAGCTCGGCGAAGAACTCGGGGCGGAAGTGGTGGTCCCCACCTTCGGCTTGGATCGGCTCGATGATGATCGCGGCGATGTCGTGCGGGTGCTGCTCGAACGCACGCACGATCTCGCCCGAGGTCTCGCACTCGGCGGCGCCGACCCGCGCGATTTCAGCCTCGTCGATCGGGAATCGCAGCGACGGGTTGGAGACTCGTGGCCAGTCGAACTTCGGGAAGTAGGCGACTTTCTTCGGCAGCGTGTTGGTGAGCGACATCGTGTAGCCCGACCGACCGTGGAAGGCCTGCTTGAAGTGCAGGATCTTGGTCCCTAGTTCGCCGCGGCCCGCGGCCAGGTTCTTCCGCACCTTCCAGTCGAACGCCGCCTTCAGGGCGTTCTCAACGGCCAGCGCTCCGCCCTCGATGAAGAAGAGGTGGCGGAATGGCGCGGGCATGGCCTCGCGGGCGAACTGCTCCACGAAGCCCGCAAACTCGACCGAGTCGGCGTCGGAGTTGGTCGGTTTGTGCATTGCCGCGCGCGCGAGCCGCTCTTGGTTGTCGGGCCGCGACAGCGCTGGGTGGTTGAGCCCCAGCGGCAGGCTGGCGAAGAAGCCGTAGCAGTCGAGGTACTCTTGACCCGTGACTCCGTCGACCGCCCAGGCGCCGTGGCTGCGTTCGTAGTCGAACACCATGGGTAAGCCATCGGCGATGAGGTACTTCTCGAGTGTCGCGTGAGCTTGGTCGGCGGAGATCTGAGACATTGCAGTTCGGTGGTTTCGTGGACGGGTTCGCGTTGACCGGGTCGCAGTGATCGGGGTGCGCGCCGCGGCGTATTGCGGCAGCGCGAGCCCCTCCCGATGCCGCGAGCCTACCACGCGGGCCCAGGCGCGACAGGCGGAAAGGCCGCTGCTACGCGCTCTCCGCGACGCGGAGCGCTCGTGACTCCGGCGCCGTCACAGGCCCTCGGGGCCCCCCCCGCGCCACCGTTGCGTTCGGCGCGGGCTCCGACATACTGACCCGCCTTTTTGCCAAGGAATCTCGAGTGAGCAAGGTCTACGACGTCGCGGTCATCGCCGGCGATGGCATCGGTGAGGAGGTGGTCCGCGAAGGGCTGCGGGTGCTGAACGCCGCTGAGGAGGTGTTTGGATTCAGCGTGAAGACCGAGTCGATGCCCTACGGCGCCGACCACTACCTGGCGACCGGCGAGACCATGCCGGATACCGCCATGACGCGGATCCGCGACATGCACGCCGTCCTGGTGGGTGCCATCGGCGACCCCCGCGTCGAGGTGGGCAAGCTCGAGTTTGCGATCATTGCGGGGCTGCGCTTTGGCCTCGATCTCTACGTCAATCTGCGCCCGATCAAATTGTTCCACGAGTCGCTGTGCCCGCTGAAGGACAAGGGTCCCGAGCACGTGGACATGGTCATCTGTCGGGAGAACACCGAGGACGCCTACGCCGGCATCTACGGGTTCTTAAAGAAGGACTCGCTCGACGAGGTGGCGCACCAGAGCATGATCTACACTGCCAAGGGCACCGAGCGCATCATCCGCTTCGCGTTCGAGCAGGCGGTGAAGCGCGGGCCCAAGCCCGGCAAGGACAAGCCGCAGGTCACCTTGATCGACAAGGCCAACGCCGTGCGCGCCCAGGATCTGTGGACTCGCACGTTTGCCCGTGTGGCGGCGGAGTTCCCCGGCGTCGACACGGACCATTCGTACATCGACGCGGCGTGCATGTGGATGGTCAAGAACCCCGAGTGGTTCGATGTGGCGGTGACGCCGAACCTGTTCGGCGACATCATCACGGACCTCGGCGCCATGCTGCAGGGCGGCATGGGGATCGCCGCGTCGGGCAACATCCACCCGGGCCGGGTGTCGATGTTCGAGCCGATCCATGGCTCAGCGCCGAAGTACCGCGGTCAGAACAAGGCCAACCCGATCGCCACGATCATCGCCATCTCGATGATGCTTGATCACCTGGGTGAAACCGAGGCGTCGAGCGCGATCGAGAACGCGGTCGCCGGACTGATCCGCGACGGCCAGATCACCAGCATGCAGGCCGGCGTCCACAAGACCGACGAGCTGGGCACCATGGTCGCCGACGCGGTCCGCGGCGGCGGCTGAGGGTAGAGTCCACCAGATCTCAGAGCCTGTAACTAAATCGATGCTACAGGCTCTGATCCATGCTCCTGGCACCGCTCCGCGTCGCGGAGAGCGCGTGACTTCGTCACACGCTTTCAGACGCGCGGTGGGTCGGTGATGGTCTTCCATCGCCGTGGCCGCGTCGCGTCATGGGCGCGCCCGGCGTGCGGGCTCCGGCCGGCGGCAACGGCCTCGCCGGAAGCGGCGTGGGTCTCGCATGCCAAGGCCAGCGGCGGCGCCGGGTCCGGCGCGTGTCGCGGGTGGGCGCCGTCGGGACGGCAGCGGCTGGGGTGGGGCGAGGGCGAGCTCGAGCCCGGGAACGGCGAGCGACGTGGGGGCGTGGGAGACACTCTGGTGAGTGTGAATTATGCAGAAATGAATGTCCAGGCGTGGCGGCAAAAACTGCCCGTCGATGTGCGGTGACCCGTCCCCCGCAGTAACGTCCCGCCCGTGGCGCGATGGAAGGCGTCCCGGAGTGCGTGCATGAAGTGCCAGGCCGTCTGCTCGTTGTTCTTGGGGCTCGCGGCGCTGCCGCTGCCCGCTCAGACCCCGACCCGCGACGCGGCGCCGCCGATCGACGAGCTCGCGCCAGCCGACGCAGGGGTGTTCTACCGCGCGTTCTACGTCGAGCGCGTGGAGCGCAATCCGCCGGCCGCGGTGGTGCTCTACCGGCAGTTTCTGGCGGCCCAACCGCAACACGTACTGGCCCCGAGGGCTCGCCAGGCGCTGGCGGCACTCGGCAACGCGCCGACCACGGCGCCGGCAGCGAAGGCTCCTGCCACCGCGCCGCCAGACCGGCGTCGGGTCGGTCGGCGGATGACGGGTAGCGCCCTGTCGCGCCAAGAGCAGGGGGTCGTCGCCGTCGACCTCACGAAGCTGAGTCCCGAGGAGCTGGCCGCGCACTGGCAGCGCGCCGAGCCGCGCCGCGATCGCCGCGTGCAGCGCCTGCGGGATCGTGGCCTCGACGACCGCGCGGACCTGCTGGAGGAGCGTTGGAAGGAGATGCGGCGCTTGGCCGACGATGGCAATCTGGCTGGGGCGCAGGAGATCTGGGCGACGCTGACGCGGCCCAGCCGGCGGTGAGTCGGCCCGCGACCGCGTGGCGCCGGGCGTGGGCGGCCCGGGGTGGTTGCCGATGAGCGCCGCGCGCCGCGCCCGGGCGGCGCCGGACCCGGCGCGTCTGGAGGTGTTTCACCACCTGCTCTCGGCGCTCTGCGAAGAGTCCGGAGCGCTGCTGCAGCGGTCGGCGATCAGTCCAAACATCCGTGAGCGGCGCGATTTCTCCGTCGCCCTGTTCGACGGCGCCGGCCGGCTTGTGGCCCAAGCGGCGCATATTCCGGTCCACCTCGGCAGTGCCGGCGATTCGGTGGCGGCGGTGCGCGCCGCGATGACGCTCGAGCCGGGCGACGTCGTGCTGCTCAACGATCCGTTCGCCGGCGGCACGCACCTTCCCGACCTGACCATGGTCCGGCCGATCTTCATCGGCGGCCGCGCGGCGCCGGACTACTTTGCGGTGTGTCGTGCGCACCACGCGGACGTCGGCGGTGCGACGCCGGGCTCGATGGGGGTCGCGACCGAGCTGTTGGCGGAGGGCCTGGTCATCCCCCCTGTGCGGATTCGTTCCGGCGGTGCTCCGGTGGACGATGTGCTGCGGATCTTTGGCGCCAACGTCCGCGGCGCCGACGAGCGTCTCGTCGATCTCCAAGCCCAAGAGTCCTGCCTGTTGATGGTCGAGCGGCGGCTGGCCGCGCTGTGCGCCGAACACGGCGCCGAAGTCGTCGCGGCTTACGCCGCCCACTTGATGGACTACGCCGAACGCCTCGTGCGGGCGATGCTCGCCGAGGCGCCGCGTCGCGTGCATCGCGCGCAAGACCACCTGGAAGACGACGGCACCGGCAGCGGCGCCCTGCCCATCCTGCTGCGGGCAAGCACCACCGAGCGTGCACTCGAGCTCGACTTCCGTGGCACCGCGGCGCAGGCGCGGGGCTCGGTCAACGCCAACCCCAGCATCGTGCGCGCCGCCGGCGTCTATGCCCTGCGCTGCCTCTGCCCCGAGCGTCTGCCGACCAACGAGGGGCTGTTTCGCTGCCTGCGGATCGTCACCGAGCCCGGCTCGTTGCTCGATCCACGGCCGCCAGCGGCGGTGGCGGCCGGCAACGTCGAGACGAGCCAGCGCCTCGTCGATGTGGTGCTGCGGGCCCTTGCCGGCGCTTGGCCCGAGCGCATTCCCGCCGCCTCGGCGGGCACCATGAGCAACCTGGCGATCGGTGGGCCGCTACCGGGTCCGGCGCGGCGGGAGTTCGCGTTCTACGAGACCTTTCCCGGCGGCGCCGGCGCCGGGCCCGACCGCGATGGCGCGTCCGGCGTGCAAACGCACATGACCAACACCGCGAACACGCCGATTGAAGAATACGAGCGCCGCTACCCGCTGCGGGTGACGCAGTGGTCGCTCCGGCGCGGCTCTGGGGGCCGCGGCCGGCACCGCGGTGGCGATGGCGTCGCCAAGGAGATCGAGGCGCTGGCACCGGTGAGTGTCTCGCTGCTGGCGGAGCGACATACCGCTGGGCCGCAGGGTTTGGCGGGCGGTGGCGCGGGCCGGCCGGGTCGCGCGTGGTTGGTGCGCCGCGGGCGGCGCACGCGGCTGCCGGCGAAGGGGACGGTGTGGTTGGAGCCAGGAGACCGCGTGCTCGTGCACACGCCGGGTGGGGGCGGGTACGGCGCCTGACAGGTGGCCTTCCCGCGGCCCGGGGGGCGCGGCATCGATCCCAGCTTTATCGCGCGCGCATGAGCCGAGCCGCGTCCCGGCTGCCAGAGAGGCATCGGCGCGGTTGATCCAAATCCCACACCACCGCTCCATCGGAGCCGTGCAGCACCGCGGCCAGGAAGCGGCCGTCCGACGAGAAGTCGAGGCTGAACACCTGGTCTTCTTGGCGTGTCGGGTCGCGCACGATGCCACGTTCGTCTCCGGTTCTCGCGTCCCAAAGCCGCACGCCACCGAGGTTGTCTCCGCTCGCCAGCCATAGCCCGCCGTCCCGCTCGGTGAACGCCACCGCATAGACCGGGGCGCTGTGTCGTTCCTCCCACAACCTTCGCAATTCGATCCCTGGCTCGCCGTCGCGCCGCAGCACGCGGAACACGTACACCTTCTGATCGTCGCTGCCCATCGCGAGAAAGTCGCGGTCCGGTGAAACGGCAAGGCAGCGGAGCGCTCCCGTCGCCACCGGGACACCGCGTGGGGCTGCGGGGGCCGTCGTATCCCAGAGGAGGACGCTGGCACGCCGATGTTGGTGTCCTTCGGTTGCGACCACGACACGATCGCCCAAGTAGCGGACACAGGAAAGGCGGGGCGGGGCGGGGCCCGGCACGGCCGGGAGCACGCGCTGTGGGGCGAGCCGGATCTGCTCGGAGTCGTAGTGCCAGAGCTCGACCGTTCCCGCGCGAGTGGCGACGGCGAGCTGGCGACCGTCGGGGCTAAACTCGGCCCAGGCGGCGGCCGCACTGCAGGAGTAACTCCGCCCGACGGCGCCGTGTGCCAGCGCCTGAAGCAAGAGGTAGCCATCCTTGGGGTAGCCCCCGCCGTAGTCATGCCCACAGGCGACCACGGCCCGGCCAGGATCGATGGCGACGCCGGTCAGGTTCCATGGATGCGCTTCTACGCTGCGGTCTTCGGTCAGCCGCGGTCCCGTCATGGGCCCTGGATCGGGGGCGCCAACGAGCCATCCCCCAAGCAGCCCGTGCTTCCCCGCCGTCCACAGCAAGTGGCTGGCCGGCTCGAACCTCGCGAGATTCGCGTGCTTGGTCGTTGGGTCGCATTGCCGCGGTCCCGGCATTCCCCAGATCGTCAGACGCCGGTCGCGGACTTCCGCGATGCAGGGCTGGCCGCCGTACTTGATCAGGCGTGGCCGCCATAGCTGGAGGTCCCCGACCTGCTGCAGTCGGGATTCCTGCGCGACAAGCTCCGGCGTTTGACCGCGGAGGGGTCGCCCCTGCGGCAGGGGGTTCTTCGCGTGACCAACCCGTCGCAGTGCCCCGTGGTCCGCCTTCCATGCGGTGACGGACGCGATCGTGCGAACCACGATCCGGGCCGGGTCGTGAGGATCCAGGTCGATCCCTTTGATCGGCGAGCCCAGCTCCGTCCCACTCGGCGTCGTCCCGGGCGCGGCGTGCAGGAGCGTACTGCTTCTGAAGCGCTGTGGCTCGGTGCGTGGGTCTTTGGCGATTTCGCCCTCGCACCAGACCAGCAGGTCCTCGATCAACAGGGGACAATACGGTCTCGCGCTGAACGGTACCGGCCACTCGTGGTGCAACTCTCCGTCGGTGCCGTAGCTCCGGACCGCGGACGCGAGAACGACACCGAACCGGCCAGCCGTGGTTGCGAGGAACACCGAACGGATCTCCTCGTCGAGGTCGATCGCGGCGGTGCGCCGACCGGGCCCGCCGAGGAACAGCCGGCGGCGCTCGTTGTCCGTCCACACGATGGTCCGCCCGGCGTCGGGTACGAGAACATGGTGGGGCCGTGGGATTGGTCCGCTGGACCACGTCTCCTGCAGCTTGGCGCCGCTGGTGGGGATCCTCCGAAGCCGAAGCTCGCTGGCGCCTGACGCGCCGCTCGGGTCGTGCGCCGAGAGCAGCCATTGGCCATCCGGGCTCCAGGTCGACCGCACTCGCTCCTCGGGATCCTCGGACAGCAGCCAGGCACCGCGGAGCGGATGGCGGCGAAACAGCTCGTCCAGCGCCGCCTGCATCTCGGGGCCCGGCGCCGCGTCCGCGAGGGGCATCAGCGTCTCGAACGACTTGTGGAATTCCTTGGCCCGCGCGAACGCGACGCCCGCGAGCCTGAGTGCTCGCTGCTCGTTGCGGTTCGCCTCCCGCGCCAGGGATACGCTCACCATGAAGCCGGCCACGACGCTGAGCAGCAGAGCCATGCTCACCGCGGCGACGCTGCGATTGCGGGCCACCCACTTGCGCGCTTCGGCAAAGGCCCCGGTCTCGTACGCATGCACGACTCGTCCCTCGAGATAGGCGCGCAGCTCCTCCCCGAGCTCGTGCATCGACGCATAGCGCTGGCGGGGATCGCGGGCCATCGCCTTCTCGCACACGGAGGCGAGCTCCGGCGGCACCTCGGGCGCCAATTGGTGGACGCGCTTGGGCGGGCCGTCGATGACCCATCGCAGCAAAGTGTGCGGCGAGACCCTGGCGCCGGGTGGGACGTACGGCATCTGGCCGGTGAGCAGCTCGTACAGCATCCCGCCGACGCCGTACACGTCGGTGCGCGTGTTGAGCCGGTCGACTTCGCCGCGCGCCTGCTCGGGGGGCATGTACGCGGGGGTGCCGACGACGGCGCCGTCGACGGTGTACAGCGCGTCGTCGTCGGACTCCTGGCGGTCGCGTGACCGAGGGCTCTGCACGGCGAGCGTGGCCGGCGTGACCAATCGCAGGTCGCGGCGGTCGGCTTCGCCGAGCACGCGTGCGAGCCCCCAGTCCATGACGTGCACTTCGCCGAATCGGCCGACCATCACGTTGGACGGCTTGAGGTCCCGGTGGATCACGCCCTTGGCGTGGGCATAGGACATGGTCTCGCAGACCCGCACTAGCACGCTCAGCGCGCGCGCCGAGCTCCAGCCGTCTTGGTCGGCATGGACCAGGGCGAAGATCTCGCCCAGGGTGCGGCCGCGGATCAACGGCATGGTGAAGAAGGCACGGCCCTCGGCGTCCACCCCCACGTCGTGGACTGGCACGATCCCCGGGTGATCCAGCTGGCTGGTGACCTGGGCTTCGTCCAAGAAACGCGCGAGGTTGATCTCGTCGACGGCCTGGTCCACGAAGTCTGGTGCGTCGCGCAGTACCTTCATGGCGACGGTGCGATCGAGCTCGTCATCGTGCGCGCGGTAGACCGTCCCCATGCCGCCACTCGCGACTTGGTCGACCACGCGATAGCGGAAACTCGTCGCGCGGCGGGCGACGAGTCGGTCCAGCAGGCGTTGCCAACCGACGGATGCGTCCCGACTCCACGGGTCTCGGCCTGTTGGCTCTACGTCCCGGACCTTGGCCAGCAGGCGGGGGCGGCAGTGACGTTCCACTTCCTGCGCCGCCCGGAGCCATTGGCGGAGTCCATCCTCGTGCGCGGGGTGCCGACGGCATAGGGCGTCGATTGCGGGTTGCCATTCCGCGGCCGGGGTCGCGTGGATGCTGGCGAGATGCTCTTGGAGCGGCTCGGGGAGTGAGGGCAGATCGGGCTCCTCAACAGGCATCGGGGTTGCGGCTCTAGGAAAGCGACCTCGCGCAGCGAGGTGGACATTGGAGCGAACCGGTGGCTCGAGTGCGAAGAAACTTCGGGGGCATTGACTCGCGCGCCAGACGATCCCCTGTTGCACGTCGCCGCTCGCCGTAGGGCTGACGGTGCGGTGGGCGTATGTGTTCCGTGGATCGAAAGAGCCGTCGTTTGGTTTGGGCGACCGTGTCGCTAGAGTTGTCCGGCGATGGGCGCGGAGCGCGATCGCGACGAATGTCAACTTGCCGAGGCCGCACTCCAGGGCGATGCCGACGCGCAGGACGCGCTCTTTCGGAGCGCCCTACCGCGGCTGACCGCGTTCGTGCGCCATCGGCGCAATGCGCTCCTCCTCGAGCGATGCGGCGAGGAAGACCTGGTGCAGACCGTTTGTCGCGAGGCGGTGCGCGACTTGGGCGCGTTCGAATATCGGGGGCCAAAGAGCTTTGAGCATTGGTTGCTCGCCCGAGCCTCGAACAAGCTGCGCAACAAGTCGCGCGCGGAGCGAGCGCAGAAGCGCGATCCCGCGCGCGTGGAAGACGCCGGGAGTTCGCAGATGCGGATCACGGAGACGCCGAGTCGCGCGATGGCCCAACACGAGAGCCAGGCGCGCTTGGCCGAGGCGTTAGACCAGCTGCCAGAGCATTACCGGCAGATCATCGAGTTGATTCGATTTGAGGGCCGATCCTACGCGGAGGCCGCCGCGGTCATGGGGCGGCGTGAAGGTGCCCTGAGGATGCTGTTCACTCGCGCCATCGGTCAGCTCGGCGCATTGTTGGCGGCTCAGACGCGGTAAGCCCGAGATTCGGCGCGGCACGCGTGACGGTTCTGCCGCGTGGGACCTCCTTCGATTGGGCGTTGTGCCCACGACAAAGGAGATCCCATGACTGCTACGTCTTCGTTCACCGCCACCTCTTGCGGCCGACGGGACTATGCGTGGATTGTTCTGCTGGAATGCTGATTCGATCAGCCTGGGTTGGAACGGTTTGCCCTACGGCGCCGGTGGTGGTTTTGTCTGGGGCGAGGGGATGATCGAGCTCGAAGCTCTGGGCCGCATGTGGACGCCGGGCAATGACATCACGGTGTGCTTCGACCTCAGCTCGATGCCGGACACGGTCGGGGGCGAGACCGTGTATCGGAACCTGCTCGATGAGCTGGCCGACGGGGAGTTGGAGATGTATGTGCAAGACGACACGGCGATCGACAGCATCACGCTCACCATCGTGAGGCAGAAGTAGCGTCGGCGGGGTGCGCGCAATCCGGCCAGGGCGATCCCGGAAGATCGAGAGTTTCTCGGTGGAACGGCGCCTCGGCCCGGCGGTCATAGCCCTGCTCCCTGCGCGGGACCACGACCTCTCGCGGCCGCGGTTCCGTCGTTTCGGCCCAGGGCGCGGTGACACCGCGCTGTCGACTCATGACCTACCATCGGACTCTGGCGACCCTCTTTGGCTTGTGGTGCGGCGCCGCCGCGCCCGCACAAACCGGTGACAACGTGCTCATCGTCGTCGCCGACGACCTGGGCGTCGATCAGGTCGCCGCCTACGGCGAGGGCGGGGCGCCGCCGCGCACCACCAATGTCGACGCGCTCGCCGCGCGGGGGGTGCTGTTCCGGAACGCCTGGGCCGCGCCGAGCTGCTCGCCGGCTCGGGCGTGCCTCATGACTGGACGCTACGGCTATCGGACCGGTGTGGGCTCGCCGGGCGCCATGCTGTCGGCGAACGAGATCTCCCTACCCGAGGCGCTCGACACCGCGGGTTCGGGCTACGCGCATGCGTGGATCGGCAAGTGGCATCTCGGTGGCGGAGCGACCCAGCCCAACGTGGCGGGATGGTCGCACTTCGCCGGGCTGACCGGAGGCGGCGTGCGGGACTACTATCGCTGGACGCGCACGGTGAACGGCCAGTCGGCCATCACGACCACCTACGCGACGACGCAGATCGCCGATGACGCGATCGCCTGGATCCAATCGCAGTCCGGCCCGTGGCTCTGTGTCCTCGCGTTCAATGCGCCGCACACGCCATTCCACGTCCCGCCGGCAGGGCTGCACTCGCAGACGCTCACCGGCACGCCCACGACCAATTCGATACCGCACTACAAGGCTGCGGTCGAAGCGTTGGATGCGGAGCTCGGCCGAGTCTTGGCCTCGTTGGGGTCGGAGCTGGCGCGGACCAACGTCATCTTTCTCGGCGACAACGGCACGCCGCGCGCGGTGACCGAGGCGCCGTTTGTCCGCAACCACTCGAAGGGCACTCCCTACGAGGGCGGCGTGCGCGTGCCGTTCGTGGTCGCGGGCCCGGCGGTGAGCGCCGGCGGCCGCGAGGTCTCGAGCGTGGTCGCCATCGCCGACTTGTTTGCGACCGCGGGCGAGCTCATCGGCCACCAGCTCGTGGCACCGGTGATCAAGTCCGACTCGGTCAGCTTCGCGCCCTACCTGGCGAACCCGTCGGCCGGGCCCCAACGCGCGGCGATCTACGCTGAAGGGTTCACGAACGGCATCGACCCGCTCACGGACGGCTTCGCTTGCGTGCGTGACGAGGCCTACAAGCTGATCCGGCGCTACGCCGCCAGCGGTGCCGCGACCGAGGAGCTGTATCATCTGCCCACCGACCCGTTCGAAGGCGCGGATCTGTTCAGCGGCGGGCTGACCGCAGGCGAGCAGGCGGCACGCGATCGCTTGGCGGCACACATCGACGCGGTGCGCGACACCACCGGGCGGTTTGCGCCGTTCGGCGGAGCGGGCTGCATCGGCTCGAACGGGCCGCCGCAGATCTCGGGCGCTGGGACGCCGACCCTCGGGCAGAGCTACGACGTGCGGCTGTCGCAGGGCGTGAGCACGGGCCTGGTCGCGCTGACGGTGGGAGCATCGAAGGACGCGTTCGGCGGCATCCCACTGCCCGTGGACCTGCAGCTGCTAGGTGGTGGCCCGGGGTGCTTCCTCTACACGTCGCTCGAGGTGACGATCCCGACCGCCACGGACCCGGCCGGCCAAGCGCAGATTTCGGTCCCATTGCCCGACGAGGACCTGCTCCTCGCCGGGTCGATCTTCCACACCTGGCTCGGCGTCGATCCCGGCGCGCCCAACAATCCGCTGATGGTTGTGACGTCTCCGGGCCTGACGGCGGTGCCCGGAAGGTAGGACCGGCGCGCGGGTCTGCGGAGCGTTCGGGTTATGGTCGCCTGACGCCGTGCCGCATCGATTGCCCAGCGTCGGGACCCCGCGAGGGCGATGCCCTGGCGGGCTGCGCCGTCTGTCGTGCAGTGGTCTCCTGACGTGGTTGCTGGCGTCGTGTGCCGCGACGGTCGACTACCAGCCCCTCACCGCTGATGTGGCGGCACTGCCCGCCGACGCGTTCGCGCGGGTCCGCGCGGCCCTCGAGGTCAGCTACCCGGAGCTCGAGGTCGCCGAGGAGCGGCGCTTTCGGCTGCAGTCCGCCTGGATCCCGCTGCAGCGGCGAGATCGCCCCGGCGAGCGGCGCGCCACGGTCTACCTGGACCGCAACACGGCCACCCTGGCCGTGGTCGTGGAGACGCGTTGGCTGGGGCTCGATCTGCTAGGGGTTCCCCAGTGGAGCTCGGCGCGAGGCGATCCGGCGCTCGAGCGAGCCCTGCTGGGCGCCTTGCTCGCGGCCTTGGATGCCTGAGCGCGGTGGCAACAGGCGCGGCCCTCGCTCAAGACGGCCCCGGCACCGTGCCGATCTCGAAATGCGGCGTGAGCACTACCCAGACGAGCAGCGACAGCGGCACCGCGCTACGGGCCGCGTCCGAGTCGGAGGCCTCCGTGCCGCCGGCGGTTTCGCCCGCAGACGCGGCGCCGCCCGCGCCGGCCCTCAGTTTTGGCGTGCCCGTGCGCAACGGGCAGCGGTTCTTGCCGCGCCTGCTCGATTCGCTGTTGGCGCAGGATCTCACCGACTTTGAAGTCGTCATCTGTGACAACGAGTCGACCGACGATACGCCGGAGATCTGCGCGTCGTACGCGGCGCGAGATCCGCGCATCCGCTACCTGCCCAACGCTCACAACATCGGCCAGATCGAGAACTTCAACCGCACGCTCGAGCTGGCCCGCGGCCGCTACTTCCGCTGGATCGGCGTCGACGACTGGCTGGAGCCCAGCTACGCTCGGCGCTGCGTGGAGGTGCTGGAGCGCGTACCGGAAGCCGTCGGCATCACGACGTTCCAAGACCACATCGACGATGAGGGCCATCGCCTCTACGCCGAGTATCGCGGCGAGCGGCTCGACTCCCCCGACCTGGCGCGACGCTTCGGCCGGATGATGTGGGCGTTCACGGCGGACTACCGCTTCTTCGATCCGATCTACAGCATGATGCGTCGCGACGTGCTCGAGCGCTCGAGACGTCTGCGGTTCGTGCCCAACACCGACCAAGTGCTGGCGGCCGAGCTCATCGCGTTCGGGCCGTTCTTGCACGTCGACGAGTGTCTGGCGCACCGGCGCAAGGAGTATCTCGACTTCGAGGGCGAAGAGGTCTACCGCCGCTACGCGCCCGGTCGCCACGGCGACCTTGAGCCGACGACGCCGCGCCTGCTGCGCCTGTTCATGGGCGCCCCGTGGTACGTCGAGACCACCTTGCTGCAGCGGGTGCGTTGCGTCTGGCCAGTGCTGCGCCACTGCGCGATCAGCTCGTTCTGGCGCAACCTGTGGCGCGCCCGGCGCCTGGCCGGACCCTTGCGGCCCGTGCTGCGCCCGGTCGTCCGCGGCCTGCGTCGCGCCGCCAAGCTGCTGCGCGGCTGAGGGGCCCTGCTGGCGGGCCCTGCTGGGGGACTCGGCTCAGCACCAAGGGGCACCGGCGCTGCGCCGTGCGTGGCCGACGTGAGGCCAGATCACCCCGCACCGTCAGAAGTCGCCCGGCTTGACGTAGGGCTTGCTCCATAGCGTCACCTGCAGCAGCACCGCCTTGGTCCAGGCCTGATGCATCTTGTCGATGGCCTCGGCCGTGTGGCTGTGATCACCCGCGGCGAGGAATGGCCGCAGCGTGTGCGTGATCGGGTAGGTCAAGGCCACGACGTGCCGCAACCGGATGTGCGGCGCCGCGTCGACACCATCGGTGCGATTCTTCTTGGCGCGGTGATGGCGCAGACCGATCTCGTGCTGTGCGGCGAGCCAGTCGTCATCGAACTGCGCGTCGGCCGTGGTGAGGATCCAGCGGCCAAACCGCTGCCGCACGGCGGCGAGATAGTCGGGGATCGGCTCGCCGTCCGGGTTCGCAAACGACGCCAGAAGATGCGGCTGTGAGCCGACGAACCCGTACCAGAGATCGAGAATCTCGTCGATCTGCGGCTCGAGCACGGCGCGGGACATGCGCAGGTAGCGCACGTCCTCGTCGCCGAACATCGCCGACCGTTGCAGCTCCGCGAACTCGGCCGAGCTGAGTGGGCCTTGCGGCGGCGCCGATGGCGGCAGGATCGCGGCGCAGGTGGCGAACAGGACGGCGGGGACGGTGATGAGGGCCACGCGCGAAGCGTGCCGGAGGGAGAGGGTGCTCATGGCTGGTTATGAAATTAGTATCGAATCGATACTAATACTGTGGAGCGCAGGGTGGTGCCAAGTAGTTTTTGGTCGATACGATCTATGCTATGGCTGCCGATCGCCTGTACGAGCTCTTGGAACGGCTCGGGACGCTGCTCCGGAGCGACGCGCGTCACGTCGCCAGCCGTCATGGCCTGCAACCAGCGCAACTCGCGGCGCTCCTCTACCTGACCCGCTGCAACCGCTACAGCGACACGCCGATGGCAGTGACCGAATATCTCGGCGTGACCAAGGGCACCGCGTCGCAGACGCTGCAGCGCCTGCAGGACAAACAGTTGGTCAGTCGTAGCGCCGATGCGGCCGACGGTCGCCGCCAACGCCTTCGGCCCACGGCCCGCGGCCGTCGGATCGCCGCGTCGGTGCCTTCAGAGACGCTGAGCGCCGCACTTCAAGCGTCGGTCGGTCGTGACTTCGAGGATGCGCTCGCCGGCCTGCTGCGGCAGGTGCAGCAGGCCAACGGCTCCCGCACCTTTGGGCTGTGCCGGACGTGCCGCCACTTCCGCCGGGGGCAGGGGGCGGCGGCGCATCAGTGCGGCTTGACGATGGAGCCGTTGCGCGACCCCGAGCCGGAGCGAATCTGCCGCGAGCACGAGCCGCGGACCGACCGTGAGCTCGCCGACTGATGCAGCGAACTTCGGAGGCACGCCGCTAGTGGTGTGATTCAGGAATCTGGGGCCTTATCCACGGCCCTCAGCGCCGCTCGCAGCGTTGGGTCGTCCTCGCCGTATCCACGAATATGCCTGCGGCGACCCGCCTTGCGACCGGCGCCGATACCTCGCGGTTGATGCCCCATCTGTCTGAGTCACACCACTAGCCGATCCAGAGTTCGACGGCGTTCGTCAGCGAGAATCCGTCCGGCGAGCCGGAGTCCCGGACGCCGACCTGCAGGTTGAGGTTGGTGCCGAGGAGCGCCGGGCTGGGCGGCAAGGGTAGCGGCAGGTCGAGCGTGCCTTCGCCGGCGGCACCGGCGGCGCCGCCCAGGCCCAGGCCTTGGCTGGTGGTGGGCAACACTCCGGCGACTCCTCCGCCGATGGGAATCGACACCTGGGTGGTCGGCCCAATGCCGAGGAGCAGCACGGCCAAGGCGCCGCCGCGGGCGTCGCGGATTTGCACCGTCGGCGTCGCGCCAAAGAGCGCCGGGCCGGCGACGTCGAGCGAGGGCCGCACACCGCCCGTGCCGGCCGAGGCGATCCCGTAGGGCTGGGCTCCGAAGGCGAGATTGGCGCGCAGGTCGGCATCGCCCGAGCGGTCGTCGAGCCAGCCGGCCACGACGGATTCGCCGGCGAAGGCGAGCTGCGGCGCGATGGCGCTGGACCCGCTTGCGTCGGTGTCGAGACGCAGGTCGCCCGGCTGAAAGCTCGTGGCCCCGGGGTCGGCGCGATTGAAGTAGACGTCCCAGTCGCCGCTGCGCATGTCGGTCCAGGCGACGAAGGTCCCGTTGGCGTTGGCGGCGACGAAGGGCAGGACGGCGTCGGCGGTGCCGGCCGGCGTGCCGAGGTCGACGCGTTCGCTGGCCGGCAACCAGGCGAGTCCGGCGGCGACCGAGCGGTTGAAGTAGATATCGAAGCGACCGTTGCGGTTGTCGCTCCAGACCACGTGCGCGTTGGTGCCGAGGAGGGCGAGATGCGGCGTGAGCGAGGCGGCCGCGCCAGGTGGGCTGCCGGTGTCGAGTCGGACGTCGGCCGACTGCCAGGTCACGCCGCCGTCGAGCGAGCGATTGCTGTAGATGTCGCCGCGCACCAAGTCGTCGCGTCGCTCCTCCCAAACGGCAAAGACGATGTTGCCCGTCGCCGCGAGGCGCGCTGTGAGAGAGCTCGACGCCCCCGGGGCGTTGGTGTCGAGGCGGCGGTCGAGCGGCAGCCACTGGCCGCCCTGGTTGGTCGAACGGTTGAAGTAGACGTCGGGCCGGCCGCTGCGCAGGTCGAGCCAGCCGACGTAGACCGACGCGCCCGAGGCGGCGATCTGCGGTGCGTACGAATCCGCTACGCCGGGCAGCGTGCCGAAGTCGAGTCTCGTGTCGGTCGGCTGCCAGCTGAGGCCGCCGTCGCCGGACCGGTTGATGTAGATGTCGCGAAAAGGCGGGCGGCGTGCGTCTTCCCACACGATGTAGACGGTCGTCCCGCCGATTGCGATGCGCGGCGCCGTCGAGTCGCTCGCGCCAGCGGGTTCGGTGTCCACGCGCACCGGTGTCGGCAGCCACGTCTCCCCGCGATCGAGCGAGCGGTTGACGTAGACATCGCTGGCGCCGCTGCGGCGCTCGGACCACGTCACGAACACCGCGTCCCCGAAGACGGCGATGTCGGGGCTCACCGCCGCTGCGCTGCCGGGTGGCGTGTCGGTGTCGAGCCGCGTGGCGTCGGCGAGCCAGCTGCTGCCGCGATCGACGGAGCGATTGAAGTAGATGTCACGGGCCCCGTCGCGCTCGTCGGCCCAGACGGCATAGATCGCGCCGCCCGCGGCGGCGAAGCGAGGCTGCGACGCGGCGGCAGCCCCGGGTTCGGAGCCGGTATCGATGCGTACGTCCGGCGCCTTTTGTGCGGCGGCGGGAGCGAGCAGAGTGGAGGCGAGGAGGAGAGTTGGCCCGAGGCCGTGGAGGTCCAGCCAGTGCATGCTTGACTCGGGTCGCGCGTCGGGTCGCGCGCGACTTCATTCGGGAAGCGCGTAGGACAGGGTGCGGCGCTGGCCCCTGCGTTGCAAGACCACCGTAACGGTCTCGCCGACCCGGCGGGTGAGACGGGCCCAGGCGTGGAAGTGTTCCGAGGAGTTGAAGTCGTCCTTGCCGGCGAAGGAGAGCACGATGTCGCCCTTGCGAAGGCCCGCGGCGGCGGCGGCGCGGCCGCGTTGCGCGCGTTCGCCCCAGGTCACCAGGTAGTCGACGCGCAGGGCAAACGGCGCCTGAGCGAGGCCCAAGGCGCGTTTTGCCGCCGGGTCGAGCACCTGCCCGCCAAAGCCGGGTGCCGGCGACAGGTTCCACTTGTACGGTCGCCAGGCGTAAGTCTCGGGCGTGCCGCGCTTCCAGCCTTCGGGGAGTTCCAGCACCGTGTCGCGGGGTTGGCCCCCGCGCGTGTAGGCCAGTGGCAGGGTCGTCTCGGCCGCGGGAGCGCGGTGCAGGGCGAAGGCCACGTCGGCGCGCGTGCCGACGCGGGCCTGCACGCCGATGTGCAGGAGGCGGTCGCCGGCGCGGAGCCCGGCCTCAGCCGCCGGCGAATCTGCGGTGATGTCGCGCACCAGGGCGGGGTCGTCGCGCCGGAGCTGCAGACCGACGCGTTCGGGCGGTGGGTAGATCCAGAGATCGTCGCGCCGCCACGTGTCTTGCTCGACGGCCCAGCGGTGCTCGGTGTCGTGCACCGTGTGGCAGTGGATGCAAGCCGGCTGCTGGCCCTTGGCGATCTTGCGCTGGAGAGGCGGCAGATCGAGCACGGTGTGGCCGCGGCGGAGCGTGTCGTCGTCGTCGGCGCTCGTTGGGTCGTAGCGGCGATGCTCTTCGAGCGTGTCGCGAAGCAGCTGGGTGAGGTGTGGTAGCGACATCCACGCATCGGCGGCGTCGGCATCGCGGCTGCCCCAGCGGTGATACACCGTGCCGTCGGGATGCATAAGGAGGATGGCGAGGGTGAGGTCGAAGTCGAAGCGGAACACCTCGAGGTCGACGTTGGCCATGTCCGTGACGCGTGCGCAGACATAGGGCTGGGCGGCGGCGATGAACTCGCGTGGCGGACGGACCAACTGTCCGTACAAATCGGCGCAGTCCGTTCAGGACTCGCAGCGGAAGACGACGAGGAGTGGTTGGTCGTTGGCCTTGGCGAGGGCCCGCCCGGTGTCGAGGTCGTGCCAGGCGATGCGTTGGGTCGGGCCCGGGGGCGGCGTGGTTTGCGCGGTCGCGGTCATGGCGAGGCCGAAGAGCCACGTCGCGTGTTGGGGAAGCATGCGGTCAGTGTAGCCGGCCGGGGTTTGGTCACTCCCCGACGACCGCTTTCCCAGCCGCGGAAGTGATGAAGCCGGTCGGGTTCGCCAACGGATCGGAGCCCTGCGTACAGAGGGAGGTGCATCAGAGATACGCGCGCGCCGCTTGCCTTCAGGACCCCCGCGCGCGGTCGGCCTCGGCCATGCGTTCGGCCAGTCGCTGCTCGAATCCGCGGCCGCTCGGCTTGAAATACACCCGGTCGCGCAGCGCCTCCGGCAGGCACGGCATCGGTGCCACGCCGGCCGGGAAATCGTGAGCGTACCGATACCCCGTACCGTGCCCCTGCTCGCGTTGCAGCTTGGTCGGCGCGTTGCGCAAGTGCAGCGGCACCGGATGCTGGGCGCCGCGGCGGACGTCGCGAGTCGCGGCGTCCAGCGCGTTGAGGACCGCGTTGCTCTTCGGCGCCGCGGCCAAATACACGACCGCCTCGCCCAGCGGCAGGCGCCCTTCCGGGAGCCCCAAGCGCTCGACCGCCGAGAACGCGCTCACCGCCACTTGCAACGCCATCGGATCCGCGAGCCCGATGTCCTCCGCCGCCACGGCGACCATACGCCGGGCCGCCTGCAGCGGGTCGGCGCCCGCTTCGATCATCCGCGCGAGCCAGTACACCGCGGCCTGCACGTCCGAGTTGCGGAGGCTCTTGTGCAGCGCGCTCAGCAAATCGTAGTGGTGGTCGCCGGCGCGGTCGTGAACCAGGGCCCGGTGCGCGAACGCCTCGGTGACCGTCGCCTCGTCGATCTCCACCCCGTCGGCGACGGTCGTGGCCGCCGCTTCAAGTGCGCCGAGGGCCCGGCGGCCGTCGCCGCCTGCGAGGGTCCGCAGCGCCGTGCGCGCGCGCTCGGCGAGCCGCAGTTGCCGCGCGCCGAGGCCTCGCTCGACGTCGTTGAGGGCCCGGTCCAAGAGCGCGTCCAGCGCCTCTTCATCCAGCGGCTCGAGCTGCACGACCCGGCAGCGCGAGAGCAGCGGCGCGATCACCGAGAACGATGGATTCTCCGTCGTAGCGCCGATCAGCATCACGTCACCGCTTTCCACGTGCGGCAAGAAGGCGTCCTGCTGGGCCTTGTTGAAGCGGTGGATCTCGTCGACGAACAGCAGCGTGCCGTGGCCCTCGGCATCGCGCCGGGCTCGGGCCTCCGCCACCGCGGCGCGCACTTCCTTGACGCCGGACAGCACCGCGGAGAATGGCTCGAAGTGCAGGCCGGACGCCTCGGCGATGAGCAGCGCCAAGGTCGTCTTGCCGACGCCGGGCGGGCCGGCCAGGATCAGCGAGCCGGTGCGGCCGTCGCGGATCGCAGCACCCAGCTGCCGGTCGGCGTCGATGACGTGGCGTTGGCCGACCATCTCGGCGAGGTCGCGGGGCCGGAGCCGCTCGGCCAGGGGGCGGTGGTCCATCCGCCGTGAGCATACGCGGCGCGGTCGCGCTCCTCATGCCACACCCGCGACCGGAATTGGACCGGCCCAGGCGGGGTGCGGTCAGCGAGTTCGATCGCCGGCGTGCCGGGCTCGATCGGGTGCCCGCTACGGCAAGAACTCGATCCGTGCCATGTTGCTGAGGCAGGGCCCGACCAAGGCCTGGAAGTAGACCTCGAACCCAGTCAGCGCCGGGAGCGGCGCGACCGGCACCTGCAATGTGCCGCGGCCGGAGGCGTCGAGCGGCGCGGCGCCCCACAGGAATGGGTTGCCCAAGAACAGCCAGCCGAAGGGGCGGATCTCGAAGGTCGTCGAGGTCACGCTGCCGAAGACGAAGAAGGTCTCGCCCGGCCTGCCGTGGCCATCGAGCTCGAGCGTGCCGCCGAGCTGCGGCCAGGCGCGGGCGTTCAGCGATGCCGGTCCGATGGGGGCGCACGCCGCGGCGCCGACCAAGGCGCGGACGATCGAATCACGGCCCTCCGCAGTGAGCACGACGAAGTGCGGCGCTCCCGGGATGAACTCGATGATCTTCTCGCTGGTGATGGCCTGGTAGAACAGCATTGCCGACGGCACGCCGTCGAAGCAGTCTTGCGCGCCGCTGAGGACGTGGATCCGCGTGTTCGGGTAGTCGAGAACGGCGTCCGAGTGCAGGATGCTGTCCTCGCGCAGCTCGTCCGGCGTGGCCGTGGGGGAGCAGCGCTGGCATAAGCCAAAGCCCACCTGGATGCCGGTGCACTGCAGCGGCGAGCATTCGAGCAGATAGGGTGGCACCAGTTGCGCGCACTGGGCGAGCCAGGCCGCGGTCGGCGGCTGCGGGCAGAAGTAGTCGAGCCGGGTCATGGGCGGGCCGCCGCCGAGCACCGCCACGTCCAGCAGGTCGTCGGTGTCCCAGGTGGTCAGGCCGTAGGAGATCTCTGCCGCGCCGCCGGAGCTGCCAAACGCGCCGAAGATGCCGGTCGTGTGGTACTGGTCGTGGACGTAGCGCAGGAGTGTGGCGTAGCGACACGACTGCTTGCGCACGCTGACCGGGTGCGAGAACCAGCCCGGCACCCAGGCTCGGTCGACGAGGCGGAAGCCGAGGTCGGAGAGCGTTTGGAACAGCGGCAGGCCGAAGAACTCGGAGCTGAAGAACGTGACGCCGATGTCACCGGTGGAGAACACGATCGTGCCGCGCACTGGCGTGCCGGGCGGCGGCTCCGTGATCTGTATCGTCACGCCGATCGCCGGCACACCGTCGCAATCGATCTGCAGAACGTCCGCGGTCGTGCGGGGCATTGGGCCGGGGACCGGGATCCCCGAGGCCACAACGGTGCTCGTGCCGTTCCCGCCAGTCGAAGGGTCGCACGGCTGGGCCGTGAGCCGAGCACAAGGGAAGACGCCGAGCAGCGTCGCGGTCAGAACGGCACAGGCAAGCGTGCGCATGGTCAGGGGTCTCCGAGTGGTGCGAGCGGCGAGTGTAACCGCCCCTGCACTGGGGCGCGCCGGCCTAACGCGGCGCGCGGATGCGCTTGGCCAGGAGCTGTGCCACTTCGGTGTGGAGTCCCACGCTCGGGTGGTTGTCCAGAGGCCCGACGATCAAGTCCACGGGGTCGCGGCCCCGCAGGTGCTCGGCGAGGTCGAGCACCTCGATCTCGCGGCTGTGCATCCAGTCGATGACGCGTGAGACGTAGGGTTCACTTCGCTCGATCTCGCGCAGGTGGGGGAACACGACGCCGATCAGCCGGCTGTGATTGCTGCCGGTGTAGTCGGCGATCTGGGCGAGCTCGTCCGTGTGCGTCCGCCAGACGTCGGGGTCGGACCACACGCGCTGGTAGAACTCCCAGCACACGCGGTCGATCTCGGCGGCGTTGGAGAAGCGGTAGAGGCGCCAGTAGAGATAGTTGACGAAGTGCGACCGTTCGACGATCTCCGCGAGCCAGCCGGTCGGGCGCCCGAACGGTTCGGGCTCGTCGAGGCCGTGCTCCCGAGCCGCGATTTCGATGTCGTTGAAGTAGTACGACCACACCACGACGTCCGGCGCGGCTCCGTGCGCCGCGAGCTCGGCGCCGTAGCTGCTGAGCGCCTCATACTGGTCCGCGGTTTGCCAGCCGTTCTGCGCCAGCACGACGACCTCCCACTCGGGGCCCAGCTCCCGCTCGAGGCGGTTGGCGAAGCGGTCGTTCACGCTGCGGATCCCATGGCCGGCGACGAGCGAGTCACCGATCACGAACACCGTGCGCTTTTGGGCCAGTTGCGTCAGGTCGTGGTTGCGGTCGCGCAGGCCGAGATCGTTGATCGGTCGCCAATAGCGCTGGAACCATCGCTTCGAGGCGAGCGTGTAGCCGAAGCTGTCGGAGGCGTCGAACCAGAACACAAAGCCGGCCTCGCACGCCAGCACCGCATACAGCAGGCTCGCCAGCGTCACGCTGCCGCGGACCGCCACGTTGCGGACGAGTGACGGCCGCCGCCACACGAACCGAAACCACAGCAGTGCGTTTAGCGACAGGCTCGTGATGAGCACTAGCGCAAACAGGATGCGGAACGCGGGAGGAACCATGCTCCGTGGGCAGCAGGCGGGGGGAAAGGAGCCGGGTGTTTAGGCGTGGGCGCTGGGTGTGTGGTGCGCATGAGACGACGGCTGCTCGTCATCATCATTGCGTAAGAACCAACCGGACACAGTGCGGCGGGCCTCTTTCGCCATGCCGCGCCAGCGCGCCGACCGCAGCGCGACACGTCGGCACGCCATGCGCTCGCCGAGACCCATGTCGATGCGACCGATCGCGCCAAAATGCTCTGCCAGGCAGCGCCAGCGCGGCCGCGGCAACCCTCGACTGGTGGGGTCGAACCAGACCGCGATCTCTTCGATTGTGCGGTTCACCCGCATCGCGCGGCCCGGATGCTCGCGGCGAAAGAACAGCGGCTCGGTGATTTCGCAGAAGCGCCCGATGAGCGCGAGCTCTCCCAACAGCACCATGTCGGAGCCCCAGAACGGGCCGATGCGAGGCGTCTGTGCCAGGGCCTCGCGGCGGATCAGGCCGAAGATGGGATTGCAGTGGAAGTTGCGGATCGAGGCAAAGAACCGGTGGAAACTGCGGTAGCGCGTGACCCGGTCGGGATCGCTCGCGTCCAGCGTGTAGTCCAGTGACTGAACGGTTTGACCCGCGGTGTCGACGATCGTTGTCGCCGGGAAGCACAGCACGGTGCCTGGGTCTCGGTCCAACACATCGGCGCACCGCTCGACGAACGTCGGCGCGAGATAGTCGTCGTGCGCAGCCCATTTGAAGTGCGTGCCCTTGGACTCGGCGAAGACGCGGTTGTAGTTCCACGCCGCGCCGCGGTTCTCTTTGCTGTGCAGATGGCGCACGCGCGCATCGCGGCGGGCAAAATCCGCGCACAGGTCCGGCGTCCCGTCACTGGACCCGTTGTCTGACACTACGAGCTCGAGGTCTTCGTGGGTCTGTCCGAGGATCGACTCGACCGCGGCCGCGAGGAACTCCGCGCCGTTGTGCACCGGCATTCCGATCGTCACGCTGGGGGCAGCGGTCATATGGATCAGCGGTCACGGCAGCGTGACCGGCGCGAGTCGATAAACAGAGGGGCGGAAGAGAGGTGGTGGTCAGGGATCTGGCCGCGCCAGAGCTTCATAGACTTGCTGGGTGGCGCGTACCATGTCGGGCATGGAATAGCACTCGCGAACGACCTCGGCGCCGCGCTTCCCCATGGCATCCCGACGGGCGGGATCCTCGGCTAAGGCCAGCATGGCCTCCGCGAGGGCCTGGGGCTGTTGCGGTGGGACGAGGAGGCCCGTATCCGTCTTGACGATGTCTCGGTTGCCGGTGACGTCGGTCGCCACCACCGGCAGTTCCAATAGCATTGCCTCGAGCAGGACGTAGGGCAACCCCTCATAAATCGAGGAGAGCACGAAGATGTCGAAGGCGTTCATCACGGCTTGGATGTCGTGACGGAACCCCAGGAAGTGGAAGGCTTCGCCCACGCCATGCTCGCGTGCGAACTGCTCGGTCTCGGTGCGCTGCTCGCCCTCGCCGCACCACACGAAGCGCACTTTGTCGGTGCGCTGCAGCATGATCTTGGCGGCGCGGATCAGCGTGTGCGGGTCCTTCTGCCGGCAGTAGCGTGAGGCCGTGCCCAACACGAGCACGTCATCGGGAATGCCGAGCTCGCGACGGATGCGATCCCGCGCGCTCAAGTCCGGTGCGAAACCGTCGTCGCAGTCGAGCGCATTGGGAATCACCGAGACCCGCGCCTCGCGCACGGTCCGATGATCGACGATCTGGCGTCGCTCCGAGTCCGATACCGCGATCATGCGGTCCGTCAGCACGCCGCCGAACTGTTCGAGGAACAGAAAGAATCGACGGGCCATCGCGCGGCGCGGATTGAGGAAGTAGAGCCCGTTCGGCGTGTAGACAGTCTTGATCCGATTCAACTTGGCGGCAATGCGGCCGAGGAAGCCGGCCTTGGAGCTATGCAGGTGTACCACGTCGTAGCGCCCGCGGCGGATCAGCCGGAACAGCGCCAGCAGTCCACGGGAGTCGGCGATCGGGTTGACACCGCTACGCAAGTCCACGGCGTGGATACGGAAGCCCAACGCCTTGACCTTCTCGACGAAGCGAGTGTCGCCTTTGTCCGCCCACTTGGTCCGGACCAGCGGCGCCGCGACCTCGACCTCGAAGCGGCTGCGGTCCACGCCTTTGAGAAGCGTGATGAGGTGCTTGGCGGTGCCGGCGGTGGTCGCCTCTAGCACTTCTAGCACCTTGATCTTGGACATTGATTGCGGCGGCGATGGGCGGTGGCTGCCTCCCGCCGGCAGACCTGGGCCACGAACCGTAGACACCGGGCCGGCATGAGCGCCGGCCTGGCGACGGCGGTGGTGGCTGTGGTGGAAAGACGGGCGAGGCGGATCGCCCGACAAGTCTAGCAGGCCGATGGGGAATTCACGGGGCCCGAACGCGCCGATTCTGCGCCGCGGGCGTGTGGGGGCGGGGGGCTAGCCCTCGCTGTGGCCGGCGGTTGGGCCCGTTTGCGCTCGGCCTTGCCACTGGCCGAGAACGGCGCCGGAGGCTGTAGAAGCGCCCATACCGGAGCCATGCCGCCCCTGCGGCCGCGGCCGCGGCGCGGGTATCTCTAGTTTTGATACAGCGCCTCGAGCTGGGCGGCGTAGCGCTCAATCGAGAAGCGCTCGGTGAAGGTCTGCTCGCCGGCCTCGGCGAGCCGCTGGCGCAGCGCCGCGTCGTCGTGCAGGCTCGTCAGCGCCGCCGCCAGCTGGTCGTCTTGCCGCGGTGGCACGAGCAGCCCGTTGTGGCCGTGGTCGATCAGCTCGGCCGGGCCCTCGATGTCGGTCGCAACCACGGGCAGTCCGGCGCGGAAGGCTTCGAGGACGACCAGTCCGAACCCCTCGAAGACCGACGGCAGTGCGAACACGTCGGCGGCGGCGAAGTAACGCTCTGGCGCCCGGGTCACGCCGCGAAAGCGCACCAGGTCCTCGGCGTCCAGCTCGCGGCATAGCGCGTCCAGCGCTTCGCGCTCGGAGCCCTCGCCGATGATCTGCACCGACAGCCGCGGGATCTGGTCGCGCAGGCGCGCCGCCGCGCGGATCAGCGTCTCGACCGACTTCTGCCGCTGCAGCCGCCCGACGAAGAGCACGCAGAACGCGTCGGTAGGGATCTCCAGCTCCCGGCGCAGGTCCGCGCTGGTGCCGTCGATGCGCAGATGGGGGATCGCGTTGTAGATCACGAGCGCCCGGTCCGCCGGGACTTTCAGGCGCCGCCGCACGTGTTGATGCACGGTCTGCGAGATGCAGACCACGCGGCAATCAGGCACCACCCGCCGGAACAGCGTGCGGTAGATCGCGAAGATGATGCGGTCCTTCCAGCTCCACTTGAACCAGATGTTGTGCATCGTGCAGACCCGCTTCAGCGGCAGCCCGCGGGACGCCCATAGCCCGGCGAAATCGGCGTGGCCAAGGTGCGTATGCAGCACGTCGGGCCGCCGCTCCTGCATCAGCTGGCGGAGCCGCTTGGTGCAGTGCTTGTCCAGGGGCACGCGGTGCACGGTGATCGACGGGTCGAGCTCGGGCTCCAGGTGCGGCTCGCCTTTGAAGTAGACGATGTCGATCTCGTGGCGGGCCGCGTGCAGGTTGGCGGCATTGACCAATAGTCGTTCAGCGCCCGCGTAGTGCAGCGAGGTGATGACGTGCAGGATCTTCATCGTGGAGGCGGGGCCGTCTGCCGGGGGCCGGGGCGATTCCGCGAGAGGCCCGGCGCTTCGAAACCCGCCGCCACGAGGTAGACTCCGGGGCGGGCCACGCGGCCCTCCTCCACGACCGTAACCCCTCGACGCCCGAATTTAGCGATGACGCTGCGCTCTCCTCTCGTTCTCCTGGCCGCCGCCGCCGCCATGGCGTCGGCCTGCGTCGGCCCGGACATCGAATACGGCGAAGTGGCGACGGTGATGTTGAACCAGGCCAATCCTGGTGGCTACCGTCTCTCCGCCGGCGATCAGCTCCAGGTGAACTTCGCGTATCACCCCGAGCGCAACATCGGGATCACCGTGCGCCCCGACGGCAAGGTCTCGATGCCCTTTGCCGAGGAGGTCCAGGCCGCCGGCCGGACCATCGAGGACCTCGACCAGGACTTGACCGAGCGGGTGTCCCAGCGCCTCAAGAACGCCGACCTGACCGTGCTGGTGCAGAACTTCGCGCGGCAGCGGGTCTACGTCGGCGGCGAAGTGACGCGGCCGGGCGAGCGGCCGCTGGTGCCGGGCGAGACGGTCTACCAGGCGATCGCCGCGTCGGGCTGGTTTCGGGACGAGGCCGCTCAGGACTCGGTCGTGCTGGTGCGCGCGACCAAAGAAGGCGAGCGCCAGGCCCTCAAGCTCGACTTCTCCGAGGACGCGCTGCTGGCGATGGACGTCGAGCTACAGCCATTCGACATCATCTACGTGCCCAAGACCTCGATCGCGCGCGTCGGCGTATGGGTCGAGCAATACATCAACCGCATCCTGCCGCGCGGCGTGACATTCGGCGCGTTCACCAACCTCCAGACGCGCGAGCTGCTGGGCCGATAGCAGGTCGCTGCCAGCGCGGCATGTCCTCAGAGTAACGGGCCCTCAGAGCCTGTGACTAAATCGATGCCACAGGCTTTCTTCGTGTTGAAGGCGCCGCTCCGCGGCGCCTTCGGGCGGTGACTTTGAAGAGGCACAGCCCTCAATCCCCGCCGCGTAGGCTGCGCAGCCACGCCCACACGTCGTAGCCGCGCCCCAGCTGAAACGCCAAGCCGAACACGCCGGCGTCGGGGTCGATGCTGCAGCGCGCGAGCCGCATGGGGTCGGGGTGCTTGCGCCGGCGCCACGACGGTTCGGCGAGGAACGTGCCGCGGTAGCCGGCCTGCGTCGCGGCGGCGATGGTCCGGTCGTCGTGCGCGCCGTAGGGCCAGGCCAAGGCCGGACTCTCGCCGAACCCGCGCTCGGCCAGGTCTTGGCGGGAGCCGCGCAGCTCGTCCGCGAGCTGGTCGTCGTCGACCTCGTCCATGTAGGGGTGGGTGCGCGTGTGCGACAGGATCTCCAGCCCGCGCGACGGCGCCGGTGCCAGCTCGTCCCAGGTCGCGATCCGCTCGGTCAGCGTCGCCATGGTGCGTTGGAACGCGTCTTCTTTCTCGGCGTCGCTGCCGCGGTAGACCTCGTCGACCATGCGGCGAATGCGCGGTAGGTCGCGTTCGCCCCAGCGCGGCAGGTCGCCGTCGTTCTTGGTGACCATGAACACCGTGGCGCACAGCCCGCGCTCCTCCAAGATGGGCAGGGCGCGCTCGATGTTGTTGAGGTAGCCGTCGTCGAACGTAATAACCACCGTCTTGGGCGACAGCGGCTCGCCGCGGTGCAGCGCCTCGACGAACTGGCCTGCCGAGACGGTGCGAAAGCCGCGGCGCACCAGGTAGTCCATCTGCTGGCGGAACAGCTCGCTCGACACCGAGATCGGGCTGTCGATGTCGTCGACGCTGTGATAGATCAGCACGCGCGGCCCGGCGGCGGGGAGCGGCCAGGTGACCGCGTGCAGGACCCGCTGCACGGTGCGTTTGACCAAGTTGCGGAGAGTGGGGCTCACGACGGTACCTTAGCGCACCGGCGCTGGGGTGGTCACCGCGCGGCCGCGAGCGGGAGTCGATAGACCGCGGCTTCCTGCGCGTTGCGGACCGCGAGGAGGTCGCCCGACAGCGCCGGGTTGTTCCAGGTCTTGCCCTCGAGTGCGGCGATGCGGCCCAGGACTTGGTTGGGGCGCTCTGGCGTGGCTTCGATGAGCAGCAGCTCGCCCTCCTCGGCCAGCAGCAGGAGCAGATCGTCGACGAGGAGGACCTGGCCGTGCCCGTAGCGTCCAGCCTTCCAAGCGCGTTCGCCGGTCTCGAGAGCGATACACTCGAGGATGCCGTCGGACAGCCCGTAAGCATGGCCGTCGCGGATCGCCACGTTGGTGAACTTGGTGCGCAGCGCCCGGCGGCTGGCCCACACGACCTCGACGTTCAATGGCGTGGCGGCGCCGGCCGTGCTCTCGGTAATGCGCAAGACGGTCGAGCCGAGGCCGTAGCCCTTGGAGATGAACACGGTGTCCTCGCCCACGACGCGTGGTTGCGAGACGTTGGGATCGGCAGAGGTGCGCGCCGGCCGCGGATGCTCCCAAAGCAGCTTGCCGTCGGTGAGATCGTGCCCGCTGAGCGAGGCCTCATTGACGACGAGGATCTGCTGGCGTCCGGCGAGCGTCGCGACGCTGGGCGCCGCACAGCTGATGTGGCGCGGCGGGCCTTCCCAACGCAGTGTGCCGTCGACCTTGTCGAAGGCGACGATGCCCGGCATCCGCGCCGGGTCTTCGCCGCCGACCGGCAGGATGAGCTGGTCCCCAACCACGAGCGGCGACGTGCTGCGGCCGTAGTCGACGAGGCTCGCCTCCCGCTCTGGCGTGATGCCGAACTCCGCCGGTACGTCTTTGCGCCACAGGAGCGCGCCGTCGGCGCCGTTCAGGCACACGAGGATGCCCGTCCCGCCGAGTGCGTAAACACGGCCGTCGTTGACCAGCGGCGTCGCCCGCGGGCCGAGTCCGCCGACGGGGTGATTCTTGCGCCCAGCCTCGGTGTGGCTCCACCGCAGCTTGCCGGTCTTGAGGTCATAGGCGGTGACGAGCTCTTGGTCGCCGCGCTGCTCCTGGGTGATCGCGACGCCGTTGACGATCGCGAACGCCGACCAGCCCGCGCCGATCGGCTGCTTCCACAGCAGCTCGGGCGGCTGGTTCTCCCAGTCGCGCGCGAGCCGCACCCCGCGCACGGTGAGGTCGCGCCGCGCGCCGAGGAAGCCGGGGTAGTCGGTGCTGGCGGTGACGGTCAGGTCGAGCGCGGTCGCCGGCGCGGCGACAGCGGCGGGCGCCTTGAGCTCTGGCGCCGCGAGCTCCGCGGCTGGCGGCGCCCAGCGCCAGGCGAAGCGTGGGATCATCGCGCCGCTCACCCCCTCGAACCGCAGCGTGGTCGCGAGTCCGACGATGATCAGGGCCGCGCCCGCCGCGGCGACGACCCGCGTGCGCACCGCCGCACCGCTCGCGAAGACGAACCACGCGAACCACAGCGTGATCGACAGCAAGAGGCCGAGCGCGCCGAGGACGTTGTGCATGCCTTCGTCGCCGAACGCGTCCGTCGCGCGGGCGCCGACCGCGGCGGCGAGCGGCGCCAGGCAGAGCAGCAAATACCACCAAACGGGGACGAAGCGTCGCTTCACGGAGTGGGTCGCGGGGTCTGAGTTCATGAAAGCGGAGGTCCCTCGCCGCAGTCGCCGGCGTCGGCGGAGTGTCCGGCCGTCGCCCTCACCTGTCGGAAGGGTTGCCGCTGGCGCGGCAAAAGGCAATGCGGGTGCTTCATCCCTCGAGCTGTCGCAGTAGCCAATTTGTCACTTCTGCGAGCACCGCGGGCGCGATCGTGGCGTCGGCGCCGACGGCAAGGCGTGGTCCGGTCCTGACCCCCGCGGCGCCCTTGCGGATGAGCGCGTTCCGCGCGATAGAGTAGCGCCGCGATGCTGCCGCACTTCCTCTGCATCGGTACCCAGAAGGCCGGGACCACGTGGCTGTACCACAACCTGGACCGGCATCCGCAGGTGTGGATGCCGCCGGTGAAAGAGGTGTTCTACTTCTGCGGCTTCGCGCTCGGCCCGAACGGAATGCCGGGGGCGCCGTCCAAGCTACCGCTGGCGCTCCAGGTGCTGCAGCCGCGCAACGCGGCGCTGCGGCAGCTGGCCCGCGAGGCGGTGCGGAAGGGGTGGCGTCGCGTGCGCGGGGGCGTCGCGCCGAGCCCTCCCGAGGCCCGATCTGCCGCGGCGGTGCCGTCGCCTCCTGCCGAGGCGGCGCCGAGCCAACATCAGGCGCCCGGCGCGTCCGGCTTCGCCCGCGCCACCTGGATGCTGCGCTACGCGCTGCTACCGCGCACCGATGGCTGGTACGCCTCGCTCTTTCAGCCCGGCCCCGGCCAGATCTCCGGCGACATCACGCCCTACTACGCCAATCTTGGCGAGGACCGTGTCGCGCGCATCCACGGGATGCTGCCCCACGCGAAGATCCTCTACCTCTTGCGCGACCCGGTCGAACGGCTGTGGTCGGAAGCGGGCATGCAGTCGCGACGCGGCGGGATCGCGCTCACCGATCGCGACCCGCGCGCCCTCGAGGTGTGGTTTCGTGGCCACGCGCAAAAGCAGCTCAACGACTACGTCGGCAACCTGCGCACCTGGCAGCGCTTCTACCGCGATGCCCAAGTGTTGGTCGGCTTCTTTGACGAGCTCAACGAGGACCCGGTCGGCCTGCTGCGTCGGGTGTGCGGTTTTCTCGAGATCGACGACTCTCCGGAGCGCATGCCCGCCGACGTCGGCGCCAAGCGCAACGCCGGCCAGGACCATGGGATCCCGGCGCGCTGGGTTGAGTTTCTGCGGGGCCTCTTCGCCGACCAGCTGCGCGACCTGCACGCGCGCTTTGAGAATCGCTACACCGCGCGCTGGCTGCGCCAGTGATCACCAGCCGCAGCGCCGCGCCACGTCCGCGGCGGAGCCGTCGCCGACCCAAGCGTCGAGCTGGGCCGGGTCCTTGAGCTGCTGGCCGCGGACGCGCGGCACCTCGACGAAACCGCACCGCACGTGGTCTAGGGTCGTGATGTCGCCCCACAACTTCTCGAACTGTGCAACGGGGAACACGTCCTCGTGGCCGTGGCCCCAGCGCTTCTTCACGTCCTTGATCGTGATGTAGGTCGGCACGCGCGCGGTCACGTTGCGCACCGCCGCTGCCACCGGGGCAGCGTCGCGCAGCTGGTCGCGGCGCAGGCCAAAGGCCGCCAGCAGGGGATCCACCGCGATCCACGTCGTCGCCGTGCTGTAGTAGCGCAGGCGCAGCTCGTCGGTCTCGCGCGGCAGCGCCAGGGCCTCGACCAGGCGCAGCTTGCCGTCGACCAGGGCCAGGCCGCCGCCGCGGTCCTCGATGCGGCGCGTGATGACCTCGAACGTCGCGCCCGCCCCGCTCGCCGCGTGCTGGCCGAGCAGGTCGGGGTCGAGGCTGGCACCGAGGGTGTCGATGTTGTGCAGCAGCAGATGCTCGAGCTGCGGTCGCGCGTCGAGCAGGTCGGCGAGGACGCCGTTGCGCAGCAGGTTAGCGACCTCAAACCAGTGGCCGACCGGGTGCAAGCATTGCCACGGCTCATTGTCGGTGTAGTCGCTGGCTTCGCCCTGGCCGCGGGCCCAGGCGAGTAGTGCCGCCTGCACGCTTTCCCGCATCTTCTGTGCCTGCTCGTCCAGGCGTTGCTGCGGCAGCTGCTCCCACAGAAAGCGCAGGTCGCGGGCCATGGGCACCAGGCGTAGACCGACCGCGCGACCGGGCGAGAGATGCACGTCGCCGCCGTAGCCGTGGCGCTGCGAGCGCTCGAGGTGGGCTTGGATCGGCGCGTGCGTGAGATAGCTCGTGGTGAACACGTGCGGCGGCGCGCAGCCGAACGCCCGCCGCGTTTGCTCACTCTTGGCGAGATGGACCTCTAGAAAGCGACGTTGCTGGCCGCCGAGCCGGGCGAAGGGGTGCAGCGCCTTGACGACGCCGGCACCACGGGTCCAGCGACTGCCGGTGCCGGCGGCGAGCGTCACGACCGCGACCGCGCCGGCGCGCAGCAGTCCTTCGCCGCGGCGCCGGTCGGCGGCGGAGCCGCGGTGCGCCACCGCATCGATCACCGCATCGGGCGGCGCGTCGTCGATCGGCGTCGACAGGGGTAGGCGGTTGTGGGCCAGCCCGAGCGCGCCGCGCTGTAGGTCGGCGCGGATGCTCTCGTGGAGCTGCGGGTCAAAGCCATGCTCGGCGAGTAGCTGCGGTAGCGTTGCGGCGCTGGATGGCGCTGCGGTCGCGGTGGGGGCCGGCGCGTTGGGCGCGGCGAGCGGCGTCGCGGCGTTGCCCGGTTGCAGCGTCGCGAACGTGCCGTGCGGATTGGGGGCGAAGTCGTAGACCACGGGCTCCATCGCGAAGGCCAGCCCGGCGTCGAGCTCGGCCTTCACTTCGCGCAGCAGCGCGGCGAGCTCGTCGCGGGCCCGGGGCGCGGCGACCTCGGGCTCGAAGAAGAAGCCCATGCCGCCGCCCGACATGCCGCCGAGCATCACGAAGCCCCAATAGCCGTCGCCGTAGCGCTGGCGCACGCGTGCGATCGCCGTCTCGGTAAACAGGTTGGTTGCCCAGGGGATGATGCCCTGCAGCACGTGGTCGAAGTTCTCCCTGGTGCGGGCCGCCAGAGTCCGGATGTCGCCCGCGCGCAGGGCCCCGTCAATCTCCTCCAGCAGCACCACGGCGCGGCGCCGGTGCGCCCACTCGGCCGGCGTCCGCAGCAGGTAGCGCTCGGTGACCATCTCGAGGATCGGCCCGACATCCTGCGCCATGCCGCCGTGCACCAGCACCAGGCTTTGGCGTAGCCGCGCCAGCGCGTCGGGCGCCAGCGCCGCGCCGTCGAGCAGGCAATGATCGGGCAGCAGTCGGCCTTGGCTGACGCCCCACTCCGGATCGTCAGCGGTGGCGCGGCGGCCTTCGATGCGCTTCAGCCCCGGCCACAGGCCGCCCGAATCCTGCCAGCCCCCGCCCGACCCGCCGAGCCATTCGCCGAGGATCGCGCGCGCCGCCACCAGTCGGCGCTCCGGATCGGTGAGGGGGCCTTCGACGCTCGCCGTTTGCCCGGTCGCGCGCATGCACACCGCGATCAGCGAGGCGAGCAGGTTGGTCGAGACGGCGAGGCGCGAGCCCTTGGGGATGTCGCGCACATGGCTCTGCACCTCGAGCCCGCGCCCTTCGCCGCACAGGCGCGCGAGCACGGCGGCGAGGTCTTCGGTCGAACGCTCGAGCCCAGGAGGCACGAGGCCCGCGGCGATCACGGCGGCCTTCAGTAGGCCCAGGTGGTCGCGGCCGAAGTCGAAGACCGAGGCGATATCAAGCAGCTCGGCCTGCGCGCCGAGGTCGACGCTATGCAGCCGCAGCACCGGGGCGTCGATCACGCACAGCGAGGTGGTGATCGGCGGCGCGACCTCGGCGTCGCGGCCGCGTACGCCCAGGTCGATCGACAGGTTGAGAACGCGCGCCCCGTCGGGGTCGTCCATCGCCAGGAAGAAGATGTCGCTCCAGGCGCTGTGGCAGAGGTCGAGCCGCACCGGAGTTTGCTCGATGAGCTGGCGGCGCGCGCCGTCGTGTTCGGTGAGCAGGGGCTCGAGGACCTGCAGCGGCAGCGATGCCACGTCGTGGACGGCGAACATCCACTCGTTGCCGGGCACGCTCTGGACCGAGCGCCGCACCTGATCGGCGAGCGTCTGAAATGCCGCCGCGCGGTAGGCCGCGGCCAAGCCGCTCGCCGCCGCGTCGCTCGGCGCGGTGCCGGGCGCCGGCGCCAGCGCCATGATGGCCGCGTCGAAGCGGCGCTCGAGCAGGTGCGCGTGGCCCTCGACCGACAGCGTGCCGTAGCGCGGCAGAGCGCCGGTCCGCGGCAGCAGGTCGCGGTGCAGCGCGTGCAGGAACAGCAGCGCCCGCACCCGGTGATAGAGGTTGGGAGTCGTGTCCGCCAGCTGCCGCAGCGCAGCGACGGCCTCGATCAGCTCCGCCGCGGATGGCTCGGTGCCAAGGACCGCGTCGAGCGGCCGATCGCGCACCTCGGGGCGTTCGGAGCAGATGGTTTCGACGAGCGGATGCACGAGGTGGCTTGGCGGCCCAGGCCGGCGAACGGTTAGCATCGACGCGCGGCGACCGTGAAGCCAGACTCTGATGCATGTGCCCGCGCGGCCGCCTCCCGGTTCGCGATTGACGGCGAGCTCCAAGGCGTGGTCGCGCACCACCGGGGCCACATCCACGACACCCTGATCTCGACCTGGCGGACGGCCAGCGGCGAGACGCGGTTTCTGCATCAGCGCATGAACGAGGGGGTGTTCGGCGACGTGAATGCGTTGATGCGCAACATCGCCGCGGTGTCGCGGCATCTGGGTGCGGGTGGAGAGGCCGCGGATGGCCTGGTGCCCCTCGAGCTCGTGCCCACCCGCGACGGTGGCAACTATCTGCGCGCCGACGACGGGGCCTGGCGTTGCTATCGGTTCATCGAAAACGCCGCGTCGCTGGATCGCTGCGACGGGCCGGCGCGGGCGCGGGAGGCGGCCCGCGCGTTTGGCGCGTTCCAGGCCAGGCTCGCCGATCTGCCGGCGGGTGCGTTGACCGAGACCATCCCGCAGTTCTTCAGCGGTGCGGCGCGGCTCGCGCAGCTCGAGCGCGCCACGGCCGACGATACGGCGGGTCGGCGTGCCGGCTGTGTGGCTGAACTCGCGTTCGTCGAAGCGCGGCGCACTCTCATCACCGAGCTGGAGCGCGACGTAGCGGCGGGCGTGTTGCCGACGCGCGTCGTGCACGGCGACACCAAGCTCAACAACGTGCTCTTTGACTGCGACACCGGGCGGGCCAAGTGCGTCGTGGACCTCGACACCTGCATGCCGGCGTGGTCGCTCTACGACTTCGGCGATCTGGTGCGGTTTACCGCTGCCACGTGCGCGGAGGACGAGCCCGATGCGGCGGGGCGAGCGGACATCGATCTGGCCCTGTACCGCGAGATCGCGGCGGGCTACCTGGAGAGCGCCGGCGCGTTCCTCACCGAAGCCGAGGTCGCCGCCATGCCGCGCGCAGCCCGGTGGGTGACGCTGGTGATCGGCGTGCGCTTCCTGACCGACCACCTGTGTGGGGATCGGTACTTCAAGGTCGCGCGGCCCGACCACAATCTGGCGCGGGCGCGGGTGCAGTTGGCGATGGTGGCGGCGATGGAACGCGTCGCCGAGGCGATGGTGGTGGGGTAAAGGCCAGGCGGCGGCGCGGGGCTACGTAGGGAGTCCGCGTCGGAGCCACCGCGGCTGCGGTGCGTCGCTCAGACTCTCCTGGATCGAGAAGCGCTCGGTCGACGGGGGCCGGTGGTTCCCCGGGCTATCGACGCGGGTGGGCAGGAGCGGGTGTTTGGCCGCGATACCTTGGTCGTCGCGGCGACCCTCAATCCGTGCCCTTGCGCCCATTGTCGGCGAGCGGTCTATTGGCGTGGTTGGTTCTGGGAAGAGCAAACGAGGAGAGCGTGAAACCCGAGTCCGACTCGCCTGGGGCCAAGGTGTTCCTGTCGCACAGCAGCGATGACCAGAACGCCGTCGAGGCGCTGCGCGCGGCGCTCGACGCGCGGGGGATCGGCTGCTTCGTAGACGCCCTCGAGCTCCGCGCCGGTGACGCGCTCACGACGACGCTGAAGGAAGAGGTGCAGAGCGCCCGCGCCTTCCTGGTCGTGCTGTCGCCGGCGGCGGTGTCGTCCGAGTGGGTGCGGCGCGAGATCGAGTGGGCGCTCGCGGCCGAGGATTTGGCGAGTGAGACCGGCGGCCGGTATCGATTGCTGCCCGTGTTCACCGGCGGGCTTGGGCCCGGCTTCTTAGGCTGGCTCGGGCGGCCAGACCTCCTCGGCATCAATGCCAACCAACGCCCGCTGCCGGAGATCGCGGGGGAGGTCGCCCAGGCTCTCGGCGTCTTGGCGGTCGATGCTCGGCCTTGCCCGGCCGTGACGCCGCTGAACCCGATCGCGGAGCTGACCCTCGACTTCTCCGACCTGACGTTCGAGCTGAAGGCCAACAAGGAGCGTGCCCGCGGCCGGGTCCGGGTCGAGTACCAGCCGCCAGCGGGTCCGCGCGGCGCGCCGGTCACGCACGACTTCGAGAGCCCGCTCGGCGCCATCGAGCTAGGCGAGCTGCGCTGGTACGTGGAGACGTGGCCAAGCTGGTCGTTTGGCGAGGCGCGGACCGCGCGGGCGACCGAAGTCGAGGCCAAGCTGTCGACGTGGGGCCGGGCGCTCTACGACGCGAGCCTCGCGCGGGCGCCGGCAGCGGTGACAGACTTCGAGCGCGAGGCCGGCGAGCGCCGGGTCGTGGTGCAAGTGCCGGCGCCCGCGGACGTCGAGGAGAGCACGCTCGACGACGCCGAACGCGCCCGTCGAGTTCCCGCGAACCATGCCACGGCACGGTTGCTCGCGTTGCCCTGGGAGCTCTTGCGGGGGGAGCACGGGTTCTTGTTCGAGGGCCGCCATCCCGTCCGGGTCGTGCGCCGGCTGCCGCCGGAGAGCGCGCGCGAATCGCTCGTGCTCGACCGGCACATCCTGCGCGTGCTGCTGCTGGTGGCGCGCACGTCGGACGCCGGCTGGATCGACCCGCGCGTGAGCCTGACCCCGCTGGTCGCCGCACTCGCGCCCCTGGGTGATCGGGTGGAGCTGGTGGTACCGGCCGATGGCAGCTTGACCGCGCTCGACCAAGCGTTGCGACAAGCAAACCATGAGGAGCGCCCCTTCCACGTCGTGCACTTCGACGGCCACGGCGTCTACTCCCGCGACAAGGGACTGGGCCAGCTCGTCTTCGAGGACGACGCGGACTGCGCGGACGGGAAGAACGAGCGCAAGACCAAGCTCGTGGACGCGAAGCAGATCGGCGCCCTGCTCCGCGATCATCGCATCCCGCTGTTCGTGTTGGAGGCCTGCCAAACCGCGCAGGCCGACGCCGAGGTCTCCAGCTCGGTGGCCGCGGAGCTGGTCGCGGCGGGCATCGGCTCGGTGGTGGCGATGAGCCATTCGGTGTTGGTGGAGACCGCGCGTCGGTTCGTGAGTGCGTTCTACCCCGCGCTCGCGCGGGGTGAACGCATCGGCACCGCGATGGTCGAGGCGCAGGCCGCGCTCGCGCGCGATCGCGACCGCGCGCCCGCCGGCCTGCCGCGCTGGGACATGCAGGACTGGTTCGTGCCCGTGCTGTTCCAGGAGTCGACAGGCGATGTGCGGCTGCTGCCCGAGGCGGGCTTGCCGCAAGCCGCGGACGTGGAGTTGGTGCGGGAGGTCGCGCGCGGCGACACACCCGGCGCGCCCGGCCACGGCTTCGTGGCTCGGGATCGCGAGCTGTTGGCCCTGTCGCGGCGCCTGCACCGCGATCGGGTGGTCATGCTGCGCGGCACGGGCGGGCTCGGCAAGACCGCCCTCGCGGCGGAGTGCGCCTTGTGGCTCCTGGACGTGCAGCGGGTCCAACGGCTGGCCTGGACGTCGGTCGAGTTCTTTGGGACCGCGGAGGCCGTGCTCCAAGCCCTCGGCGCACAGGTCGTGGCGGGGTTTCAGGTCAGTCGATTCGATGCGCTGGACGAGGCGCGGCAAGAGGTCGAGCGCGCCTTGCGAGACCGGCCGAGTCTGCTGGTGGTCGACAACTTTGAGACCGTGGCCGCGGATCCGGATCCGGCGCTCGTGCCGATGCTCGTGGCGCTGGCCGTGGTCGGCGAGACCCGCTTGCTGCTGACCGGTCGCGAGCCGGCGCCCGCCGGGCTGGGCGCGGCGGAGCTGCACCTTGGCGCGCTCCGCAAGCATGCCGGGCGCACCCTGGTGGAGCAGGTGCTGCGGCGCGGCGAACAGGCGCCCATGGAGGAAGCGGGCGATCCTGCGGACGGCTCGTGGATCGACGAGCTCGTGGCGACGGTCGGTGGCCATGCGCGGTCGCTGGTGCTGCTGGCGCCGAAGGTAGCGGCGCTTGGCGCCAAGGTCACGCGGGAGCAGCTCGCTCCGCTCATGGCCGAGCTCGAGCGCGAGAACCCGGGGCAGCGCCAGAATTCGCTGCTGGCGAGCGTGCGGCTGTCGCTGGCGCGGCTCGGGGAGAAACAGCACGAACAGGTGCGGGCCCTGGCGGTGTTTCACGGCGCGGCACACGTTTCCGTACTGGCGCACGTGTTGGCGGTCGAGCCAGACGATGCGCTGACGTTGTGTCGGGACCTAGTCGGTCTGGGACTTGCCGAGGCGGAGGGGCCCTACCTGTTGCCTGATCCGGCGCTCGGTCCCGCGGTGGAAGGAGAGCTGGATCGACGGCAGCGGGAAGCCATGGAAGCACGTTGGCTGGCGGGGGCCGTGGCATGGGTGGGTTTCCTGTTCGAGCAGCGGTCCCAAGACACGTCGATCGCGGTGGCGGGAGTGCAGCACGCGCTTGGGGAGTTGCTCGCGGTGGTGAACGCCGTCAAGCGCGCTGCCAAGGCGGGAGCCATGCCGGTCGAAAGTGCGTCGCTCGTGACTGGCCAGGTGGAGCAGCTGCTCGGATCCGCGGGGAACCCTCGCGCACTGGCCCTCGTGGTCGCTGCGCGGGAACGGCTTGCCAGGCAGCTTGGCGGGAGCAGCGCGGCGACGTTCACCGCGCACCGCTTGGCGATCGAACGTCAGTGGCAGGCCGGAGACATTGCCGGCGCTTTGGCCGGCGCCGTTGCCTTGCACAAGCGCGCCCACGCCGCCGGACCCGAAGTTTATGAGGGCGCGGCGTATGACATTGCGGTGTCCGCCTTCTTGCTCGCTCAGGTGCTCAACGCGGTGGGTCGCATAGACGAAGCGCTCGCGGCCGCCACCGACGCGGAGGCTGGATTTCGCGTGTTGGCGAAGGCGGGGAACACTTTTGCTGCCGGGATGGCTGCGAAGAGTGTGAACGCGCGGGGGGACGCTCTCACGGGTCTTGGCCGGCTCGACGAAGCGGCGACCGCCTACGAGCGGGCCCTCGAAGAGGCCGAGGCCCTTAGCGACCGGCGAGCAGTGGCCGTCGGGCGCTTTCAGCTCGGTATCGTTCGCATGCAGCAGCAGCGCTACCCCGAGGCGATCGCGGCGTTTGATGAAGCGCGCCGGACCTTCGAGGACCTGAGTGAGCCATCCTCGGTCGCGATCGCATGGCATCAGATCGCGATGGTGCACCGTCGTGCGGAGCAGCACGATGCCGCCGAGCGCGCCTACCTGCAGTCGCTGGAAATCAAGACACGACTCGGGAACCGCGCTGGCCAGGCCAACACGCTGAGCGAGCTTGGCGTCCTCTATGCCACCCTCGGGCGTTGGGAGGAGTCGGCCGATCACCATCGCCGTGCCGCCGACATCTACACCGACGCCGGCGACGCGCAGTCCGAAGGCGTCGCCCGTAACAACCTCGCCGAGGTCTATCGCCGCCTCGGCGCCACCGAGGCGCGCGCCGAGATCCTGCGCGCGATAGAGCTGAAGCGCCCTTTCGGCCACACCGCCGAGCCGTGGACTTCCTGGGCAATCCTCAGCGCCATCGAGCACGACCTCAACAACACCGGCGCCGCGGCCGAAGCGCGCCAGCACGCGATCGACGCCTACGCCGCCTACCGGCGCGACGGCGGTTTCGCGCAGCAGCGGACTGGTCAGCTCAGCGAGGCAATCCTCGCCGAGCTCGCCAACGGCACATCGCCCAAGGAGGTCCTCGCCCAGCTCTCAAACCCTGCCGGCGCCGGCCCCAACATCATCGTCTTCCTCACTGCCTTGCGGGCCATGCTCGCTGGCGGCCGAGATCCGGCTCTGGCGACGGACACGGCGCTCGACTACCACGGCGTGGTCGAGCTGACCTTGTTCCTCGAGCGTCTGTCCGGGCCTCGCGCCCGCTGACTGCGTCGCCAAACCGTGCGCATCTTGAGTCAGCTGGCGGTTTGCCATGGCCCGGGGAATGGACGAATCCGCCGCGCACTCATCGATTGCGTACGGTCTCGGCCCTGAGTGTGCGCCCTGTTTTGCGCAGCAACACCGCCTCCTGCTGCACGTGCTCGTTCCGGCCTGCGGGAAGCCGTCGACGACTTCGTTGAGGACAGAAGGCGGCGAAGGCTTGGTGGCGTCCACGTCGCCGACGGAGAGGGCCGTGGTCCAGGTCAGCTTGCCGACAACGTGGAAGTTCCGTGGCCGCCTTGCAGAGGGGCAGGATGCCGATGACGGAGCTGTGCGCGGCGTGTCGGCGATTTCGCAGTGGCAGGAATCAGTGCCTGGTCCGTTGGCGGGCGCGCGGGGCCGGTAGGATCCAGAGTCCGTGCACCGCCACTTCCGCAGCCGCGCGTCGTTCTGGACATGGCTCCTGGGCGCCCCCCTGATCGGTCAGCTCGCGGCCGTCGCGATGCCTCAACAACCCGCGCGGCCGATGCCGGACTTCGAGCGTGACGTGCGGCCGATCCTGCAGCGTCGCTGCTTGAGCTGTCACGGGCTGCAGCGGCAGCGGAAGAACTTGCGGCTCGACTTTCGCGACGGCTGGCTCGAGGGCGGTCGCTCGGGGCCAGCGTGCGTGCCGGGCGACAGCGCGGCGAGCCTGGCGCTGCAGCACGTGACGGGGCGCGGCGGTAAGAAGCGCATGCCGCCACGCGGGGCGCCGCTGGCCGCCGGGGACGTCGCGGTGCTGCGCGCGTGGATCGACGGCGGCCTGCCGTGGTCGGAGGCGGCGCCGCTGCCCAAGCGTCGCGTGCACTGGGCGTATGCGCCGCCCGCGGACCCGGCGCTGCCGGCGGTGCGCGACCGCGCCTGGCCGCGAGGTGACCTCGATCGGTTTGTGCTGGCGCGCCTCGAGCGGCGCGACCTCACGCCATCGCCAGAGTCGGATCCGGCGGTGCTGCTGCGTCGGGTCAGCCTCGATCTGACAGGCTTGCCGCCGACGCTCGAGGATCTTGACGCGTTTTGCGCGGATCCGTCGCCCGCGGCCTATGAGCGCGCGGTGGATCGGTTGCTCGCCTCGCCCCACTTTGGCGAGCGCTGGGCGCAGCTGTGGCTCGATCTGGCGCGCTATGCCGACACCAAGGGCTACGAGAAGGATGGCCGTCGGACCATGTGGCCGTATCGCGATTGGCTCATTCGCGCGATCAACCGCGACCTGCCCTTCGACCAGTTCACGATGCAGCAGCTGGCCGGCGACCTGTTGCCCGACGCCGACGATGAGACGCGGCTGGCGACGGCGTTTCATCGCAACACGATGACCAACGACGAGGGCGGCACCGACAACGAGGAGTTCCGCGTCGAGGCGGTGGCCGACCGCGTCGACACGACCGCGCAGGTGTGGATGGGCACGACGATGGGTTGCGCCCGTTGCCACGACCACAAGTACGACCCGTTCTCACAGCGCGAGTACTACCAGCTGTTCGCGTTCTTCAACCAGACCGAGGACGCCGACCGCGAGGACGAGGAGCCGCGGCTGGCGGTGCCGAGCGCGGCGCAGCGGGCGCAGCGCGAGCGGCTCGATGCGCTGATCCGGCGGCAGGAGGGCTTGCTCGAGGGACCGCTGCCCGAGCTCGACGCGGCGCGCGACGCTTGGGTGAGCGACGCCGAGGCGCGGCTCGCAGAGCTCGTCGCGGCCACGCCGGAGCTCGGTGCGTGGCAGGTGGCGGGACCGTTGGTGGTGGGGGACGACGACCTGGTCGAGGCAGCCCCGGAGCGCGTTTGGGTGGAGCAGCCCGACTGGGTCGACGGGCAGGTCCATCCGCTCCCCGCGCCAGCCAAGACCACGACGGAGCTGCGGCGCACGTTGACCGTGGCGCGCGACGTGGCCGTGCAGCTGTCGCTTGGCAGCGACGACGGCCTCGAGGTCTGGGTGGACGGCGAGCGTCGTTTCGCGCACACGAACTCGCACGCCGCGGTGCTCGGGCAGTACCGCGTCGAGGTGACGCTGCGGCGCGGCGCTCACGAGATCTTGCTGCGTGTGACGAATCAGGCCGGACCCGGCGGGTTTGCGTTTGCCCTTGAAGCGATCGACGCGCCCGTCGCAGTCAGGGACGTTTTGCGCGCGCCGGCCGCGACGCGCACTGGCGCCCAGCGCGCGCGCTTGACCCGGTGGCACCGCAACCGCGCGCCGGAGCTCGCGCCGCTGCGGGAGGCCGTCGCGGCGCTGCGGGCCGAGCGGGGGAAGATCGACGTGCCCAAGGTGCCGGTGCTGCGCGAGCGACCCGCCGAGCAACGGCGGCCGACGCACGTGCTCAACCGGGGCAGCTTCTTGAGCCCGGGCGCAGCAGTCGAACCCGGCGTGCCGGCGATCCTGCCGCCGCTGTTGCCATCGCCAGCGTCGTCGCCGATCGATCGGCTGGCGCTCGCGCGTTGGCTGGTGTCGCCCGAGCATCCGCTCACGGCGCGGGTGGTCGTCAATCGGTACTGGGAGCAGTTGTTCGGCCGCGGGCTCGTCGCGCGCGGCGAGGACTTTGGCACCCAGGGTGAGCCACCGAGCCATCCGCAGTTGCTCGACTGGCTGGCACGGCGCTTCATCGACGATGGTTGGAGCCGCAAGGCCCTGCTGCGCCGCATCGTGACCTCGGCGACCTATCGTCAGAGCTCGGCCGCACGACCGCTGGCCGCCGCGCGCGATCCCGACAACGAGCTGTTGTGGCGCGGCCCACGCCACCGGCTCGCGGCGGAGACGGTGCGCGATCAGGCCCTGGCCGTGAGCGGGCTGTTGGTGCGCGACTGCTTTGGGCCGCCGGTCATGCCGCCGCAGCCCGACGGCCTGTGGCAGGTGGTCTACAACGCCGAGCAATGGCAAGACAGCGGCGGGCCCGGTCGCTACCGACGCGCGCTCTACACCTTTTGGCGTCGCACCAATCCATACCCGTCGCTGGTCGCATTCGATGCGCCGAGCCGCGAGGTGTGCGCGGTGCGTCGCGTGCCGACCAACACGCCGCTGCAGGCGCTGGTGACGCTCAACGACCCGGCGTTCGTCGAAGCGGCGCAGGCGCTGGCGCGGCGGATATGCGCCGAGGCTGGGTCGACGCTCGCCGAGCGCGCCGCGCACGGGCTGCGTCTGTGCGTCGCGCGCACGCCCACGGCAGCGGAGATCGATCGTCTGGTGGGCCTCTACGCCAGCGAGCGGGAGCACTTTGAACGCGCGCCCGAGGCAGCGTGGTCGATGGCGACGGATCCGCTGGGGCCCCTGCCCGGGGGCGCCGACGCTGCGGAGCTGGCAGCGTGGACCGTGGTGGCCAACGTGCTGCTCAACCTCGACGAAGTGTTGACCAAGGGATGAACGACGCACATCGCGTGCTGGACGGCCTGACGCGGCGTCACTTCCTGCGCCATTGCCAAGTAGGACTCGGTGGCGTCGCTCTCGCAGCCCTGCAGGGAGGCCTGCAGGGAGCCGTCAGGGGGCTGACTGCTGATCGGCACCCTCGGCCGCACCACCGGCCAAGAGCCAAGCGCGTGATCTACCTGCACATGGCGGGCTCGCCGCCGCAGCAGGACCTCTTCGATCCCAAGCCGAAGCTCACCGCCCTCGACCGCCAGCCGTGCCCGGACGAGTTCCTCCGCGGCGAGCGCTTCGCGTTCATCAAGGGCCACCCCAAGCTCCTCGCCTCGCCGTATTGCTTTGCCCAACACGGCGACAGCGGCGCGTGGGTGTCCGAGCTGATGCCGCACTTCGCCGAAGTCGTCGACCGTGTGCTGTTCGTGAAGTCGATGCACACCGATCAGTTCAACCACGCGCCGGCGCAGATGATGATGTTCTCGGGCTCCCCGCGCTTCGACCGCGCGTCGATGGGGGCCTGGGCGCTCTACGGCCTGGGCTCGGCCAACGACAACCTGCCCGGCTTTGTCGTGTTGGTCTCGGGTGGCAAGTTCCCGAGCGCCGGCAAGAGCCTGTGGGGGAGCGGCTTCTTGCCGACGGTCTACCAGGGCGCGCAGCTGCGCTCGATCGGCGATCCCGTGCTCTACCTGTCGGATCCGCCGGGCATGGATCGCGGCGTGCGCCGGCGCAGCCTCGACGCGCTCGGGGATCTGAACGCCGCGCACGCCAACGCCGCCGGCGACCCGGAGACCGAGACGCGCATCGCGCAGTACGAGTTGGCCTTCCGCATGCAGATGTCGGTGCCCGAGGTGACGGACTTGTCGCGCGAGTCGGCGGCGACGCTCGCGCTCTACGGCGCCGACCCGGCCCGGCCGTCGTTTGCCAACCACTGCCTGTTGGCGCGACGGCTGGTCGAGCAGGGCGTGCGCTTTGTGCAGCTGTTTGATTGGGGCTGGGACACGCACGGCACCGGGCGCAAGGACGATCTCGTGCATCAGCTGCCGCGCAAGTGCCGCCAAACCGATCGCCCGATCGCGGCGCTGCTGCTCGACCTCGAGCGGCGCGGGCTCCTCGAGGACACGCTGGTGGTGTGGGGCGGGGAGTTCGGCCGGACGCCGATGAACGAGGAGCGCAACGGCTCGAAGTTCCTCGGCCGCGATCACCACCCGCACTGCTTCACGGTGTGGTTGGCCGGCGCGGGCTTGAAGCAGGGGGTCTCGATCGGCGCGACCGACGAGCTGGGCTACCACATCACCGACGACCCCGTGCATGTGCACGACCTGCAAGCGACGATCCTGCACCTGCTCGGCTGCGATCACGAGCAGCTGACCTATCGCTATCAGGGCCGGGACTTTCGGCTCACCGACGTGGCCGGCACGGTGCGTCGGGATTGGCTTGCGTAATGGTGCGGGCGGCTGAGCGCCTCCTGGCGCGAGCGCACCGGCCGATTTTAAGTGAGATCGAGTCTCGATCTCAAACACAGCGACGGCTACCAACAAGAGCATGAAGCTGCTCCTGCTCCGTGCCTCGGCCCCGCTGCTGGCCGCGGTCACCGGTGCGTCTCAAAGCCCAGCGCCGATCGTCGTGCGTCCACCCGTCCTGCCGCAGGCCGTTGCCAGTCTTGGCACCGCGGCGGCCGACGGCTGGCTCTACGTCTACGGCGGCCACGTGGGCCGCGCTCACCAGCACTCGCGAGAGCACGTCGTCGGCTCACGCCGGCTCAACCTCGCCTGCAGCTCGTTCGCCGCGGCGCAGACCTGCACCATCGACCACCGGCATTACGCGCTGGCAGCGGACGGCCCGCAGCTGCTTGGCTGGTCGGCGGCCGCCGGCTGGGTGGCGCTGGTCGACGAGCTGGCGCCACAGCTCGCTGCGGCGCGTATGGTGAGCTGGCAAGAGCGGCTGCTCTTCACGTGCGTGGACGCGGATCGCAGCAGCTTGACCCTTCACCTGCTCGATCCGCCGCAGCCGCGGCGCCCTTCGGCCTCCCGGTGGTTCTAATGTTCGATCCCTCGACGACGTTTCGTTTCGCGCCGACTCTGGGGGCGCTGCTCGCCGCTGCCCTCCCGACCGTGTCGCTCGTGGCCGCGACCCCGCAGGACGCGGCGGCGTCGGACGCCTGTCCCGGCGACCGCTGGCCGGGATTTCGCGGCAACGGCACCAGTGTGACGCAAGCGGTCGATCTACCGATGCGCTGGTCCGATGACGAGGGCGTGACCTGGAGTGTGTCTTTGCCGGGCTACGGCCAATCCAGTCCGGTCGTGCACGGTGAGCGCGTGATCGTGACCTCGGTCGAGGGCCCCAACAAAGAGCGGTGCCAGGTCTCCTGCTACCGGCTCGGCGATGGCCAGCTGCTCTGGTCGCGCAGCTACCCCGCGAGTGTTGAGATCACCTCGTCCAAGATGGTGTCGCGCGGCGCGCCGACGCCGGTTGTCGACGACCAACGGGTGTACGCGTGGTTTGAGAGCGGCGATCTGATTGCGCTCGACCACCAAGGCGAGACGCTGTGGCGGCGTAGCCTCGTCGCTGACTTTGGCGGCGGCTACAAGGGCAATCACGGCTTTGGCGGCTCGCTGCTCGCGGTCGACGACGGCGTCGTGCTCCTGCTCGATCACGATGGCCCGAGCTTCTTGGCGCGGTTCGCCGGCGACAGCGGCGAGACGCTGTGGCAGACCGAGCGGACGTCGCGCATCTCGTGGTCCACGCCGGTGCTGGACGCCGCGCGGGGCGAGGTTGTCGTCAGCTCCGGCGGCACGGTCGACGGCTACGCGTTGGCCGATGGCGCGCAGCGCTGGAGTGTCGACAACGTGCAGGGCAACACCGTGCCCTCGGCAACCGTGGCGGGCGATCTGATCGTGGTGGGCGCGTCCAAGGGCGACAACTTGGCCCTGCGCCGGACGGACTCCGGCTGCGAGGTGGTCTGGCGGGCCGAAGACGCGCGCCCCTCAGGGTTCGGTTCACCCCTGGTCATTGGCGACGCCGTGCTGGTCGTGAACAAGGCCGGCGCGGTCTACGCTGTGGATCGCGCGACCGGAGCGCTGCGGTTTCAGCAGCGCATTGCCCAGTCCTGCTGGGCGTCGCCCGTGGCGACCGCGGCCGGGGATCGGATCTACTTCTTTGGCAAGGATGGCACGACCACGGTGGCGCGGGCACACGCCGATCGCCTGGAGGTCCTCGCCGAGAACGAGCGGCCGACCGAAGACACGGTCTACGGCGTGGCGGTCGTCGATCGCGCGATCCTCCTGCGCGAGGGGCGCCGCCTCTCGTGCATCGGCGCCGCGCCGGCCGCCGACGCCCCTGCGGATGCCCCTGCCGACGAGTCGGGCGCCAAGGGCGGCGGCTAGAAATCTAGGATCTAGGTGCGTGTGACTTGCTTGGGGCGCCGCAGCGGTGGGCGGCGGCGCTCTACTCGATCGTCACGCTGAGCGCGTTGGATAGGTCGATGTCGCCGAACCGGCACGCGCCGCCGGGTCGCAGCGTCGCCCACTGGTCGAACAGCGTGCCGCCGATGAGCGCGGGGTTGCCAGGCAACGGCGTGAGCACCTGTGCCGTGCCGGTGGGAGAGCTCGCCGTGGCGATGACGGCGCCGCCGGTAAGGCTCGGCCACAGTCGGCATGGGCCGCACGCGATCGGCGTGGCCACCGCACCGAGGATGAGTGCCACGGGCGCGGCCGGCGTGGTGTGGGCGAGGCGATGGTAGAAGAGGCCGTTGTCGTAGCGCGCGCACGTCGCGCTGGCGTCGCCGCCGGCGCCGCAGCCACCGCCGAGATCCTGCACGGCGCCGTCCTCGATGCGAAAGCGAGCGATGAGCGTCTGCCGCGGCTCGGGATGCTCCAAGATCACCAGCGCGGTCGGCCCGCCGGTCAGGCTGCCGCTAAATGGTGTGCCGACCGCGACCGGGTCGAAGGGGCCACGCAGGCCTTCGGTCAGCAGAAACTCGCCCTCGCAGTCGGCGCAAGCAACGGGATCGACGGACCCCAGGTAGGCGCCGTTGGCGCGGCGGTAGCCGATCAGCGCGGACGCGCCGGCCCAGGCCACGGTGTCGACCTCTTCGCCGGTGGCGCTCGAGGTCAGAACGATCTCTGGGCCGACCTGTAGCTGGCCGACGAGTCGGTCCCAGCTGAGACTACGGGCCCAGATGTCGCCGCCCGCCGTCTCGTCGGCGATGACCCAGCGTTCGCCGTCGCCGTCGACCAGATGCTCGGCGCCAAACACGAGGCCGGGCACCTGCCGCGTGTCGAGCACGTTGAGATCCTCGTCGATGACCCTCAACGCGCCGTTGGTTTGGGCGACGAGGTAGCGGCCGTCGGCGCCGCCGGTGGAAGCCAGCGCCGTGCGGATGCCGAGGCTGCCCGGCTCGATCTTGGCGCGAGCGACGAGCGGGGCTTGCCCGGCCTGGACGTCTAGCGCCCACAACACGGAGCTCAGTGCTGATGCGTTGTCGACGAAGATCGCCCGCGTGCCCGTGGGCCGCGCGTCGCCGGCGAGGCTCCAGTTCCACATCCCGAACGATTGCGCCCATGGCGAGAGGCTGCCCGTGGCGGCGTCGACGGTGACGAGGCCTAGCTGCTGGCCGACCCCGACGACGAACGAATCGGCGCCGTTGACGTTGACCACCCGGATCTCCGGTGAGCTCGTCGCGGTGCCAAATGTGATGCCGCTGCCGACAAAGGAGCCATCGGCGCCGATCCGCTGGCCGTGGTAGCTGGTCGGGCCGCCTCCCGCCGGCTCGCGCCGCCAGACGACGAGATAGAGGTCCTCGGTCTCGTCGTAGGCGAGATCGTACTCTTGGTCCCGAAACGGACTGGCGAAGCTCGCGGTCGGGCCGATCAGCGGGTCGATCAGCAACGGCAGCGCGGCGCGGTCGACGAAGCGGCTCGGCACGCGCAGCTCGAGCGTGTTGCCCTCCAGGCGCAGAGAGCCCGCGACCCGAGCGCCGGCGGCGTCGATCGCGGTCACGGCGCCGATGCGCGCGCCGTCGAACGTCACCCCGTCGGCGCTGTGTTCCACCAGCGCCAGGTCGGTCGTGAGGGTCAAGCGGACCACCAGGTCGCCCGCCCCGGCAGGCAGGCGAGTCAGGGTGAAACTCTGTTCGACACCCGCGGTCTGCACTGCGTAGCGTTCGGTCAATGCGCCGCGCCGATATTCGAGCCGCCGGTCGTCGTAGTGGACCGTGGGCTCGGCCAGCGGCAGCGCCGCGCCACCGCGTCGGACGTCGCGGAGCTCGAGCTCGAGGTGGCCGACCGGCTGGTCGGCGCGCGCCAACTGCAGATCGAGCGCTGCCCCGCGAAACGCCGCCAGGTAGCCGGGTCCGACCGCCATGGGGGTCCCGCGCACATCGTTGAGTCCGGTGACGGCGTGCAGGTCCGCGGCACGGCGTTGCAGCTCGGGTGGGGGGCTTTGTTGGCTCGGTGCGGACGCGGCGACCACGCCAACGCTGGCGAGGAGGAGGCAGGACCAGGCGGCGCGGCGCGTGGCGCGGCGCCCGTGGAGGCGGCTGTGTAGCATGGGGCTCCTGGCGACGTGACGGGGGCCACGTGACGGGGGCGACAGGGTCGGGAGCCGGATTCGCGAACGATGCGACCGGCGCCTCCAGGAACGCCGCGCTCCCAGCGCGCGTTGCGGCTCGCTGGCCCAGCCGCGCCCGGACCTCCGACAATCTTCTTGACGGGTCCGGGGAATCCTTCGGCCACTCGTTCGTCTACTGGCTGTTCAACGGAGGAACGCGGCGAACATGCAATTGACGAGATACTTCTGGCTGCGCTCGCGAATGGGGCCGCCGGCATCGAACGTGCCCCTTTGGGTCGTGGCCGCGCTGGCCATGGCGGTGGTGATCGGCCTGTTTGCCGACGCCAGCAGCATCTGAGGGTTGCTGCTCGATTCGGCCGCGCGCCGAATCGAACGTACCGTGCCGCGACAAAAACCACCGGATTCGGTCGTGGCATCGTGGGTTCGGTCGGGCCAACGGCTTCTTGCCGGTGGGCGACGACGGCGAGTGGCCAGCGCGTGATCACGGACGGCGCCGGCGTCTGATCCTGCATCGGTCAGGAGGTCACTCCATGATGCAAGCAGTTGAGTCCACGGCGAGGCGGACGCGGATCGTCGCGGTCGTGTTGCACGCCGTCGCCACCGTGACCGCCACTGCGGTCGCGTCGGCGCAACCCACCGCGCGTCCCCTCTGGGGCACGCTCACACCCGGCGCCTACGGCGTCGGCGATGAGACCAGGTGGGAGCACGACCGCGCGCGCACGTGGCGGGCCACGTTCGATGACGGCTCGGAGTACGGCGCGACCAAGCCGCCGTTTCCGCGACGCCGACCCCGCGCCGCCGGTGCTCGGCGAGACCTTCACCGCCGAGTTGATGTTCGATCTCTTCCACCGCGACGAGCGGGAGCAGGCGACCACCCTCTACCGGTGCTTCGCCGGCACGCCTGGCGATCCGGTCCTCGGTTTGATGAGCCAGTATCGACGCTTTGCGAGGTTTTCGAAGCTGACCGGTAGCACCGAGTTCGACGCCTACATGGAGCGTTGTCTCGACGCTGCCCGTGCGCTTGACCCCGAGCACCCGCTGGTATCCACGCAGCGCGACGGCTGAACAACGGCTCCCGGGGAGACGATCACGCGACGCCGCTGCTGACGGCGGCGAGCATCGCGCGGGCGTTGTCGGCCGGCGTCTTGCCGTCGAAGACGGCGCTGCCGGTGACGATGAGGTCGGCCCCAAGGCCTGCGACCTCGGCGACGTTGGCTCTGGTGATGCCGCCGTCCACGCACAGCACGATGTCGCGGCCGCTGGCCCGAATCCGCTCTTGGGTAGCGGCGATCTTGGCGGGCGTGCCTGGGTCGAAGCGTTGGCCGCCCCAACCCGGGTTGACCGCCAAGAGGAGCACGAGCTCGACTTCACCGAGCAGGGGGTCCAGGGCGGTGACCGGTGTGCCTGGGTTGAGGGCGATGCCGCGAACGAGGCCCCGGGCGGGGTCGTTGGCGTTTTCCATGCCGGCCAGTTCTTGGAGGGCGCGGTGGGGGTGGCGCGTGGCCTCGACGTGGAGCGTGACGACGTCGGCACCGGCGGCCACGAAGGCGCCGAGCTTGGGGAGCGGGTCGTCGACCATGAGGTGGACGTCTTTGACCATGGCGGTCCGGACCGCTTTCACCACCGGCGGCCCGATGGTCATCATCGGGCAGAACACGCCGTCCATGACGTCGAAGTGGACGGCGTGCACGCCCGCATCCTCGAGCAGCTGGATCTCGCTGCCCAGGCGCAGCAGGTCGGCGGTGACCATCCCCACACTGAGCGTGGGGGCGGCGCGCCGCAGCCGTGCCACCGTCGGGCCTTGGCTCATGGCCGGCCGCTGGCCGTGTCCTGGAAGAACTCGAACGCCGCCTCGGGCGTCACGTTCTCGTGCACCACCTTGCGCACGGCCTGGATCATGGCCTCGGGGTGCGTGGACTGGAAGATGTTGCGCCCCATGTCGACGCCGGCGGCGCCTTCGCTGACCGCTTTGTGCGCCATCTTCAGGGCGTCGAGCTCCGGTAGCTTCTTGCCGCCGGCGATCACGATCGGGACCGGGCACGCCGCGGTTACGGTGTCGAAGCCCTCCGCCACGTAGTACGTCTTGACGTAGGTGGCACCGAGCTCGGCGCAGATGCGCGTGGCCAGGCTCATGTAGCGGGCATCGCGCACCAGCTCCTTGCCGACCGCGGTGACGGCGAGGACCGCAACGCCGTAGCGACTCGCTTCGTCGACGAGCCGGGTCATATTGTGGACGCTCTTCGTCTCGTGCGCCCCACCGATGAAGACCTGCACCGCGAGCGCCGCAGCGTTGAGGCGCACGGCGTCTTCGACCGAGATCGCGACCTCCTCGTCGGACAGCTCCTTCAGGATGCTGGGACCGCCGCTGGCCCGCACGACGATGCCGCCCCGGTAGGTCGGGGGGATGTTGCTGCGCAGGATGCCCCGCGTCAGCATCAGCGTGTCGGCGTAGGGCGTGAGCGGCACGATGTTGACATCGACGCGTTCGAGACCCGTGGTCGGCCCTTGGAAGTAGCCGTGGTCGAACGCCAACATCACGGTTCGCCCCGAGGTTGGGTTGAACACGTTGGCCAAGCGGTTCTTGAGCCCCCAGTCGTTGTTGTTCAGGCCCTTCAAGAAGTAGCCCTCGGTCTTGGCCGGGATGTCGACGTGGAAGTTCTTGTCCGCTTTGCTGTGGTCGGCTTCGGGCATGGCGTTGGGTTTGGGAGGCTTGAGGTAGGTTCCTTGGGCGCGACATCCTCCAGCCAAGGTGCCGCCTTGGGAAGGGCGCGGCGCGGTTTCGCCAGCCGGGGCCGGCGAATAGGATCCGCGCCCGCGTGAGCTTCGTCGTTGGACAGCGCTGGCACAGCCGGACCGAGCCCGAGCTCGGTCTCGGCCTGGTCGAGCTCGTGGATGGGCGCGAGGTGCTGGTGTCGTTTCCGGCCCGCGAGGTCGTGCGTCGCTACTCGATGGAGGAGGCGCCATTGGCCCGCGCGCGTCTGAGCGAGGGGCAGCTGGCCCGCAGTGCCGACGGCAAGGACTTTGTCGTGCAGCAGGTGATCGAGGAGGACGGCCTGCTGCGCTACGTGGGCGATGGCCAAGAGCTGGCGGAGGCGCAGCTCGATGCCGTGCTCGACGTGGCCACGCCGGAGAACCGTTTGAGTACCGGTCAGGTTGATCCGGTCGAGCAGTTCGGCCTGCGGCACCGGGCCCTGGAGATGCGCCACAAGATGCTGGCGTCGCCGGCGCGCGGGTTCCTCGGCGGCCGCATCAAGCTGTTCGCGCATCAGCTGTCGATCGCCCGCGACGTCTGCGAACGGCATCGCGTGCGGGTGCTGCTCGCCGATGAGGTCGGGCTCGGCAAGACCATCGAGGCTCTGCTGATCCTGCACCGGATGCTGCTCACCGGCCGGGTCGAGCGGGTGCTCGCGCTCGTGCCGCCGGCGCTCGTGCATCAGTGGCTGGCTGAGGCCTACCTTAAGTTCAACCTGGTGCTCCGGGTGATCGGCAGCGACACGCACGGCGGCGGCAGCATCGATCTCGGCAGCCAGGATTTGCCGTTCTCGCTGCTCGGCGCGCAGCTGTTCGTCTGTCCCTACGGCGTGGATGCCGAGCGGCTCACGCACGCCGAGTGGGATCTCCTGGTGGTCGACGAGGCGCATCGCTTGGAGCCGGGCAGCGCCGACTTTGCGCTGACCGAGGAGCTGGCCGCTCACGTCGACCACGTCATGCTGCTCAGCGCGACGCCCGATCGCGATGGTGAGGCGGCGCACTTTCGGCGGCTCGCCTGGCTCGACCCGGCGCGATTCCACGACTACGACGCGTACCAACGTGAGGCCGCGCACTATCGAGCGCTCGCCGACACGGCGGAGCGTCTGCACACGGGCGCGCCGCTGCAGGCCGAGGACCGCGCGCTACTCGCGGAACGGCTGGCGAGCGGCGGTGAGGGCGCGGCCACGGCGGACCTCCTGGCCGCTGCGGACGCCGACCCGGCGGCGCGCGCAACACTACTGGCGCGACTGCTCGACCTGCACGGCATCGGTCGTGTGATGTTCCGCAACGTCCGCGCGCGCATCGCCGGGTTCCCGGAGCGTCGGCCGTGCGCGGCGGCGCTGAGTAGCGGCGACCCCGACCGCCTGCGCCGCGAGTTTCTGCACGATGAGGGCCGGTCCGAGGCGGGCTTTCGCATCACGGTTCAGCGCGATCCGCGCCTGGCGTGGTTGCGCGATTTCTTGGCCGAGCGTCCGGATGAGAAGGTCTTGGTGCTCTGCAGCGACCGCGACAAGGTCGAAGCCTTTGGCAAAGGGCTTGAGTCGAGAAAGCGGGAAGTCGCCCGTTTCCACGAGCAGATGAGTGCCATCGAGCGCGATCGCCAGGCGGCGTGGTTTCTCGCCGACGACGGCCCGCAGCTCCTCATCAGCTCCGCCATTGCCGCCGAGGGACGCAATTTTCAGGTGGCGCGCAACCTCGTGCTGCTGGATTTGCCGGCCAGCGCCGATCGCCTCGAGCAGCGGATCGGCCGTGTCGACCGCATTGGCCAAGGCGCCGAGGTGCGGATCTTCGTGCCGACCCTTCCCGGCACGCCACAGGATCGTCTGCGGCGTTGGTACGACGAAGCACTCGCGGTTTTTGAGCGGCCCTGGCACGGTTCGCCGGCCTTCGAGCGGGAGTTTGCCGAGCCGCTCACCGCGGCGCTCCTCGCTCCGGACGATGCTGCGATCGATGCGCTCATCAAGCACGGTGCGGAGCGCAACCGGCAGATCATCGCCGAGCTCGAGCAGGGCCGTGATCGGCTCCTCGAGTTGACCTCATTCGACGCCGCGGCGGCCGCGCAGCTCGGCGCGGTTCTGGCGGCGGCGGAGGCGGACCACGAGCTCGAGGACTTCATGGTCGCGGCGTTCGAGCGCGCCGGCCTCGACCTCGAGGACCTCGGCCGGCGGAGCTATGCGGTCAGGGTCGGGCCCGACTACCACCGGCCGTTTCCCGGCTTCAGCGGCGAAGAGATGGCGGTCACCTTCGATCGCGACACCGGCTTGACCCACCCCGAGCGCATCCTGCTCACCTGGGACCACCCGATGGTGCGCGACACCATCGACACGTTGCTCGCGCACGAGACCGGCAACGCCAGCGTGGCGCACTGGGCGACCGATGCGCCCGGGCTTTGGCTCGAAGCGTGGTTCGTGGCCGAGCCAGCACTGCCGCAGGCGCTCCGCGCCGACCGGTTCCTGCCGCCGACGCCGTTGCGTGTCGTTGTCGATGCCAAGGGCGACGAGGTCGCCGCTGCGGACGCGCCGCTACCGGTGGCGCTGCGCCCCGCGGATGCTGCGCTGCTCGAGCACCCGCAGCTGCGCGACGCGCTGCCCGACTTGGTGGCGCGCGCCCGCGAGTGTGCCGAGGCCCGGGCACCGGCGCTCGCGGCCGCGGCGGTGCAGCACATGCGCCGGGAGCTGGAGCCCGCGGTGGATCGCCTCGCGCGATTGTCGGCGGTGAACGCTTCGGTCTCGACCGGCGAGATCGAGGCGGCGCGGGTGGAGCTGGCTGCGCTCGAAAAAGGGTTGCTGCGCCTACGGGTGCGGCTCGACGCCCTGCGCCTGATCGTCGGTGGCTGACCGAGTCCGGCGGCGGCGCGTCACGGCGCCGGCACGCCGATCCGCCCCGCGCCGCCCTGGCTGAGCGCGACGCCGAGGGGGTTGGCCGATGGATCGACGACCACGAGCTGGTTGAAGAAGGTCTGGCCGATGAGGCCGGGGTTGCGCGGCATGGCGACCGGAAACAGGGCCCGCCCGGCGGCATCCGCGACGAGACGGATCTGCGTTTCGCCCGAGACGAGCAGCTCGCAGCCCGGCGCGCCGAGCGCGTTGAGCGCAAACGGCAGCGGCTGGCCGCCGCCCGTCGCGACTTGGTCGGAGTGGCCGAACAGCAGCACGGTGAGAGCGTCGGGATGCGCGGTGAGCGCCAGGTCGAAGGTGCTGCCCAAGGCCGGCAGGCCGCGCGGGCCGAGCGTCGGCCCGTGGCACCCCTGGCCGAAGGTGGTGTAGGCGGCCGTGTCGCGTCCGGGATACGGCAGGTTGCGCTTCATGGCCGCGGCGATCAGCACGTCGCTGTTCGGTGTGCCGTTCGTGAGGTCGCCGTCGTCGTCGTCGAGCAAGAAGACCTCGAGCACCGCGCTCGGGTGGCCGGTGGGGTCTGCTGGAAACACGCCGAGGAAGATCTTGCGCAACTGCGCCAGCCCAGCGGCGTGCCCGAGCTTTGCGACCAGCCCGTCGCGCACGTCCCAGCAGTAGCCCATCCAGGGCATGCCCGCCTCGTGAATGCTGCCGCGCTTGGGATACGTCGCGCGGTTGCGAGCCGATCGCAGTCGGGTCGCCGGCCCCCAGAAGTCGGGGGCGATCGTGGGGTCGTCGTTCACCAGGATCGACAGGATGTCGGCGGAGCCTTCGGACTGTCCGTCCTGCACGTCGAGGCCCCCAAACACATCGTCGAGGCCATGGGCCCACTCGTGAATGACGATGCTGTTGTAGGCGCTATGCGCGCACGCGCCGACGCCCATGTGGAACTTCAATGTGGAGTTGAAGTAGGAGGCGTTGCAGAAGATCGCGCGGCCGCCGACCAGGTTGTTCTCGATCTTGATGCCGTCCAGCAGGTCCAGCTGCGGCAGGTCACCGAGGTAAGTGCGCACAAACTCGTTGGCGGCGTCCACGAACCAATAGGCCGCGGTCTGCGCGCGTTCGCCCTCGTCCGCGTTGCGCGAGTAGATCGTGACGTTGATCGGCGTGCCAGGGGTCGCCGTCACCGTCCGTCGGAAGGCCGGCGTCATGACGCTCTTGTGTCGACCGATGCGGCGGCCAACCAACGTCAGGTCGATCTGCACGGGCGCCGTGCCGGTGTGGGGGATGTCGAACGTGCCGTCGGCGGCGGTGAACGCGCTGGCGCCGCCGGGGATCTGCACGAGGAGGTTGGGCAGCGGCACCTTGGTCGCCGGCACCGTGGGCAGCGGGCCGAGCGGTGTCCAAGCGTGGATCGTGCCCAGGATGCTGGTGCTTGGCGTCGCCGCGGGCGGCTTTGAAGGGCGTTGTGTCGCGGGGTGCGGGGTTGCGTGTGGCAGGCCACAAGTGTGGACGTCGCTCACCCACTCGAGAACGAGGCCGCGGTCCGCGTCGATGAACGCGCGCCGGTCGGGCTGGCCATCCCGCCAGCATGGGACCTCCCACGCCAGCCGGGGGGTCGTCGGCGCGTCGGCGTGCGCATCGCCCCACACCACGAGACGCGGTGCTGGCGCATCGCCCCCCGGGTCGATGCCGGCGGCGCGCGGCGCCGCCGCAGCGTCGAGGCGAGGCACCACGCCTAGCGTCGCCGGGACCGGCAGTGCCCGCGAGCCGAGCATCGCCAGCACGCCGGCTGCCGTGATCCGTACATCGATCCGGCCGTCGACCACCGGCAAGCCGCGGTAGCGCTGTCGAAACACCAGGATGTGCAGGTCGCCGACCCTCGCTTGGATGTCGAGCTCGTAGGTCGAGGTGCCGCAACCGAGCAGCGCGGCGTGGCGTCGGATTGCTTGTTCCGCGAGCTCACGCACCTCCACCGCGTCGTGCAACAGGCCGGCGCGCAACCGCAGGCCGGGCCCGTAGATGGCTTGGGGAGTGCCGGTCGCCGGATTCCAATCGGCGCGCCAGTCGTCACCGTGCTGCGCGCGGAAGTCGCGCCAGCTCGCCGCTGTTCGGCGGTCTTGCGCCGCCGCTGCCGCGGTCATGCTGATCCAACTGAGCGCGACGAGGGCCGATGTGATCGGGCGCATGGCTTGCCTTCGCGGACGGGAACCGGTCACGCCGCACTGTATCGCGCGCGCGGCGTGCGCGCGAGGCGCATGACGACGTCCGCACGCCGTTTGCGTCGGGCGTCAAGGTCGTGCATCCACCCGCCCCCGACCTACGAAGGCAACGGGTTCGGGGCGGTGGTCTCATCCACGTTGGCACAGAGGGCCCCCGGGGGCGGCGGCTGGGAGTCTGCCAGTGGCGCGCCGGCTCCCGTGTCCTCTCGGTCGGGTGCTCAGCTGCCGTCGATCACGATCAGTGCTTCTCGTCGCCGCCCGGACCGTGCGCGTGGCCGTGGGTGAGCTCTTCCTGTGTCGGGGTGCGCACGCCGAGCACCTCGATCTCGAAGTGGAGGTCGCGGCCAGCCAGGGGGTGGTTGAGGTCGACCGTGACTTCTTCGGGGCCGACCTCGACGACTTGCATGCGGATCACTTGGCCGCCCTCGTCCTGGGCCTGCAGACCTTGGCCGGGGGTCAGCTCGGTCCCTTCGGGGAATGCCTGGCGCGGGATCTTCTGGACGCCGTCTGGGTCGCTCAGGCCGTAGCCCTTCTCGGCGGGCACCGTGACCTTGAGATTCTCGCCGACACTGCGCCCGGTCAGCGCCTCCTCGAGACCCGGTACGATCTGCCCGCGGCCGTGGAGATAGGCGAGGGGGCCCGACTCCTCGGAGCTGTCCACCGCCTGGCCATCGGCCAGGGTCAGCCGGTAGTTGAGGGTGACGACGGTGTCGACGTCGACCACGGACACATCCATCGCGCGCGCCTTGCTTCCCCTGCGATTCTAGGCTGCATGGGATTCAGGGAAGATCACCAGGCGCCGGGGCTGTCTGGTTCAGGCGGGGCCCATGCCAGAAGAACGCGGCGCCAGGGCCGCCGGAAGCCCGGCGATCCTGGCGCCACCTACATCCATGCAGGCTACAAGGTAGTGCGCGCCTCCGTCGAGCACCAGTGGCAAGCGTCAGAAAGCCGCCGCCAAGAGACGGAAACCGACGTTCACGCACGAGCGTGCAGAAGTCCCCCAAGCTAGAGAGCTAACGGCTGTGCCGACCCTGCCATGAGGGCCTTCTGGTCGCACGTGGGTGCCGTAATTCGGACGGAGCGATTCAGATCCGTCGGCGCCGACCGCGGGGCCGGTCTCTGCCGCCGCGACCCCCGGCGAAGTTGAGCTTGGCCTTAGCCTCGGTGTCACCGCGCTGCAGGGTCAGCTCGACGTCCTTGTCAAACCCGGCCTCCCGTAGGATCGGGAACATCTCTGACATACGCTTCACCGCCTGACCGTTGACCTTCAGGAGGCGATCCCCGGTCTGGATCCCCGCTTTGGCCGCCATGCCGTCCGCGGTCACGGACTTGAAGGTGAGCCCGTCCATTTCGACGTCCATGGCCTGCGACAGCATGGCCGTCGCGTCGCCGGCGCCGCGCCCGCGCTTCACCCCCTCCCGCGGCAGTAGCTCGGGCAGGTTGGCGACCCCCAGCGCGGTCAGCGCGATCACCGTCGCGGTGTGGCGCTGGTACTCCGGGATCGCCACGTCGAACGTGTCCCACTGCGTGTGCCAGGTGTAGTTGAAGTAGTCGCTGCGGCCGGTGAGGCCCCAGCCCAGGCCGGGCACGCCGGCTTGGCCGAACGACGCGTGGTCGCTGCCGCCGCCGGCGCTGATCGTCTCGCGGCTGCGCAGGTCAAACACATCGCCTTCGTGCTCGGGGTCGGGCGGCGTCAGGGTCATCACATGCGCCATCGCCTCGGCCATCAGCGGCTCCATCGCCTCGGTCACGGTCAGCCGGTGCGCCCAGTTGGTGCCCGTGTCGTGGTTGAGCGCGCACGAGATCCGCTCCATCTCCTCGCGGCGGCGGTTGACGTGTTCGCGCGACCCCATCAGGCCCTGCTCCTCGCCGCCCCACAAGCAAAAGCGGATCGTGCGGCGCGGCTTGGCGCCGATCGCCGTGAGGATGCGTGCCGCCTCCATCGTCGACGTCGCGCCGGTCCCGTTGTCGGTCGTGCCGGTCGCCTGGTGCCACGAGTCGAGGTGGCCGCAGACGACGACGTACTCATCGGGCTTCTCGGTGCCCTTGAGTTCGGCGACCACGTTGTGGAGCTCGACTTCGCCTTGGAAGCGGTTGCGGATGTCGAACTCCACCTCGACGTCGTCGCTGTGGTTCATCAGCCAGCGCAGGCGCTTGGCTTGGTCTTGCCGCACGACGATCTCGGGGATCGTGGGCAGCGTGCGGGCGAGCCATGGGCTGGCGCGGCGGTCGGCGAACACGCGGATGCGGTTGGGGTATTCGTCGGTGCCGCGGGAGGACGAGACGAAGCCGGCGACGCCACGCTCCGCGGCGACCTCGCGGAGGAAGTCCGGCACGCCGCCGCGGCGGCGCCCGCGCCCGCGTCGCCGTTCTCCATCCGCCGGCGGCTCGTCGCTGGGGATTGTGCGCAGGTCGAACAGGTAGGCGCCGTCCAGCGCGTCGCCGAGCTCGGCCAGCTCTTCCTCGGTCGTCGGCATCGGCAGCAGCTGTCCGCTGACCCGGCCCGCGGTCCCGGCGGTCCACGCCGGGGTGGCGATCTGCAACTCCATGTCCACCGGGCTCACCACCCGGCCGGTCCACTGGCCGCGGTTCCAGCCGTTCCGCCACGTGGCCCAGGGCTCCAGCTCGACCTCGAGCCCCATGGCCTCGAACTGCTCTTTGGCCCACAGGCACGCCCGCGTGTAGTTGGAGGAGCCGGTCAAGCGGTGCCCGATCTCGTTCGTGAGATGGTCCAGCAGGGCCATGGCCTGGCTGTTTTCCAGGCCCTCGCGCTTGATCGCCGCGGCGACGTCGTCGGGGACCTGGGCCGTACTGCTGGCGGCCAAGACCGCGAGCGCTGGGGGCAGGAGACGGAGGAAGCGAGACGCGGAGTTCATGGGCATGGGCCGGTAAGGGGGCGGCGCGTCCGGTCTACGCGGCGCGCCCGGCCTTTGCGAGCCGGGACCGGCATTTCATCCGCGCCGCCACGGGGCGCGCCGGGCCCGACCCGGCGGTACGACCGAGCCGATGTCGGCTCCGACCGCTGGTCTGGCGAACGCCCTACTTCGCGATCGACGGTGGTCGACTCCTGCCTGAATCACACCACTAGGCGCTTTGGTTCGCGGGGTCCGTCAAGCGACGGCGTCCGCCGGATCGGTGCGCTCGTCCACTACTCTTCGTCGGCGAGGCGGCCGTCGGCGGGTCGGGGCCGCAGCAGGAGGGCGCCGAGCAGCAGGCCCAGCAAAGTGGCGCCGCCCCAGAAGAGTTCGGCGGGCATCAGCACGGTCTCCATGGGCGTCATGCCGCGGCCGAGCGATCGGCGCGGCGCCGCCGCGACCGCGCGTGGAGCCGGCCGATGCCGAGAATGAGCAGGCCGGAGCCGAACAGCAGGCCGACCGTGGGTTCGGGCACGGGCTGGCTCGGTGGGGGGGGCGTGGCGCCCGGCGGTCGCTCGAGATGATGCTGGCGCGGCAGGGCCGCGATCGGCACCGCGAGGGTCGCGCATGCGGCCAGGGAGAGAGCGAAGGCGGTAGAGCGAGCGAGCATGAAGGAGGGCAGGCCGATGGTGTAGGTCTGCCGAAGACCTTGGCGAGTCACCCGGTCGGGATCGCTCCGGGGAAGTGCCGATTCGTCGTGCAGACAAACCCGGAGGGCGCGGCGCGCGGCGCCGGGCTCGCTCACCCGGCGCGGCGCCATGGCGCCCTACTCAGCGGGCTTTAGGCCGAGGTCGACGACCTCGTCCTCGCGCTCGCGCGCCTTCGCTTTCTTGTCCTGCACCGCGCGCAGTTTGGCCTGGAGTCGCCGCATTTTGGCGGACTTCGGCCCGCGCCGCTCGACCTCGCGGTCGATCTGCTCGAGCAGCTGGTCTTCTTGGCTGTCGAGGTCGTCGAACCTGGCGAGCAGCTTGTTCAGCTCTTTGAGGGCCTGGCGCGCATCGCGCTCATAAGCCGCGTCGAGCATGTCGTGCATCGCGGCCCACAAGTCGCTCTGCGACTGGTCGCCGGGCAACGGCACGATCGCCTCGCCGTCGGCGGAGGCCAGGAACAGGTGGGGTGGTTGCTGGCCCGCGAACAGCGCGCTGAACGTGTGGTCGTCCTTGACCACGTGGTGCTTCAGCTTGACGCAGTGGAACCACCGGCTCAGCAGCAGCGTACGCTCGTTGTCGAGCGTGCGGCTGAGTAGTGCGTCGTTGGTGCCTTTGCACCGACCGCACTCGCGCACCACCAACAGGGGGCGCGGGTCATCGCCGCGCAGCTTGGCCAGCGCCGCGTCGCGCTCGAGCGCGTACATCCGCGCCACAGAGCGCGTGCGGCCGGTGCCCGCATCCTGCTCGACCTCCATGGAGGCCGGGTAGTCCCAGCGGATTTGCAGCCGGTCCTTGCTGGTCTTGCGGCGCTCGAACGTGAGCGCCATGCCGCGCGGCCCGGCAACCCTAGGGCGACGGGCACCGCCGAAGCCGGCGCCGCCACCGGCATTGGCCGGACGGTTGACGGGCCCCGCCGGTGCGGGGCCGTCGAAGCCTGCGCCACCGCCGTCGGTGGGAGCCAAACTGGCCCCCAGGTTCGACGGGCATCATTGCGATGCGGCAGGTGCCGCGAAGAGGCACGCGATCAGCGCGGCCGGAACAGCGTTTCGCAGTCTCATGATCCACTCTCTCTCGCCGGCTCGCGCCAGCCTAGGAGCCGGTAACCAAACCCACGATACAGGTCCTCTTCGATGTTGCCGACGCCGCTCCGCGACGCCCGAGGGCCTCCCCTGGGTCACTTCCTAGGATAATGGCGCGACACCCACTCTTTCCATTGCCGGTCGAAAGACTCGGGCGTCAGGCCCCAGGCCCGCTCTAGGGCCTCGATCTGCAAGGCCTGGATCTCTGCCATCGTCGGCTGCGGGTCGACCGCCGGGACGGGGCCCTTCATGAGATGGAGAAACGTGCGGAAGCCCTTGTCGCCCAAGCTCATGAGGTAGTCGACCCGCGACCACAGCATCATGCTGTCGACGAGCGTCTTCTCATCGGTGTCGGCCCACTGCAAGAACTCCGCGGCCTTCACGAAGTGGTCGTGCTGGGCTCGGGCCCGCACGCGCGGCGCCCAGTTCCACAGCATGTCTGGCTGGTTGTCGAAGCGCTTGGCCTCGCGGTAGACGTTGTGCCGCTCGCTGATCCGGCGGAGGTGCCAATGCGCGAGGCCGAGGGGGAACCACGCTGGGATCTGTCGCGAGTAGTACCGATAGCCGTCGACCAGGTTGCGCACGATGGCGAAGACCACATGGCAGTGTAGCGCCGTGTCGTTCGCGAGCGCGCCGGCGGCTTCTTCGGTGGAGACGACAAAGAGCAGGCTGCCGCACTGGGCGAAGTTGTGGCGCAGGCTTTGACCATCGTCGCGGCCCAGGAACGTCTGCATGTAGTGGCCCGCGCTGCTGCGCTTGGCGAAGAGCAGCACGGTGTACTTGCTCGGCTGACCGAGGTACGGGCCTTTGCCCATGCGGCCGGCGGCCGGCGGCTTCGTCGCCGGCTCGGTCTGGCCCGCGCCGGGAAAGTCGGCGTCGGTCACCTCCAGGCGATCGCACAGATCGCGGTAGAGCCCTTCGAGCCGATGCGCGAACAGGTGCAGGCGCAGCCACGGGTCGAGCGTCTTCTGGCGCTTGCGAACGCGCGGCAGCTTGTCGCGCAGCTCGGCGAGCTCGGCGTTGAGCTTGCGGCGCTCCTTGCGGTCTTGGGGCGCCTTGATGGCGGCCAGCGAGCTACCGATCTTGAAGTGGGCCGTCTCGACCCACCGCATCTTGACCTCGTCGCCGAGCACGTGCTCGATGTCGGTGGTCGAGTGCCCGTCGCCAAACGGGAACGGACCGAACGAGACGTAGCCGGCCTGCTCCATCGCCGCGGGCTCGCCCAAGGTGTAGGTGTCCTGGCGCCACGCGGCGGCGGTTGGGCTCTTGGTCTTACCCTGTCCGGCGGCGGGGTGCGCTAGCGCCAGCGCCGGCAGGGCCACCAGCACCCACCGCGCCGCCGCGTGGACGTGGCGGCCAGGCCGCGGGGATCGCACCGGACGCTCATTCATGCCCGCGAAGCTTAGCCTGCCTCGCTCTCCAGGATGAGCGCGATGCTCGCCCGGCCGCCCCCCTGGCAGCGTCGGGCGGCTTCCTGCCGTCCGCGCCGCGGCGCGTCACTCCGTCGCCGCCGACGTCGCCCCACTAGAGCCCTTGAGCGGGTTTCAAGTTGACGAATGAGTCAAGAAGCAGATTGAGTCAAGCTGCCGCGCAGGGCTGATCTCGCCAAAGTCGGTCGATGGCATCGTCGACGGCTTGGAGCGCCTTCTTGAGCGTTGATTGG
>JBCCGH010000028.1:0-69274 GCA_039029375.1 Planctomycetota bacterium | reverse complement strand
GGTACCAGGTCACGGCAAAGGGGGCTCGTCTCACGACCGCCCTCTTCGCCGCGCGCAAGTCCTCGATCCAGCACCTACTTGAGGCGGCGGCATGAAATCGAGCGCTTCGCGCGAGCAATCTCAGAAGTCGTAGCTCAGCCGCAGGGCAGCCGTCCCGAGTTGCCCGGCGCCGGCACGCCGAGCGCCAAGTTGCCTTGCAGGAGACGGCTCGCGCTGGCCATGCCCTGAAGGAATGGACCACGGCAAATCTAGACGGCCCCTCCTCGCAGTGGCGATCCTCCTCGGTGGCGCCGCGTGGTGGCTCGGCGCGGGGCGCATCGGCGACCCCGTGCGGGGGCCCGCCGCGGCTGGGGCCTCGGGCGACGCGGTGATCGGTGCGCTCGAGCCGCGATCTCTACGGCCCTCCCCCCGATCGCCGGTTCTCGCACCGACGGCGGGCAACGCTGCGCGGGGCCCGTGCCTCACCGGCCGCGTGGTGGATGAGCGCCGACGCGCGGTTCCCGAGGCGACCGTGATCTTGGCGGGCGCGCCGCGGCAGGCCACGGTCACGCGCGAGGACGGCTCCTTTGCCCTGGCGTTGGCCGCGGCACCCACGATGGTCGGCACCGTGGTCGCCCGCGACGCGACCGGTCGAGTTGGCATCGCGTCCTTCGTCGACGATGCCGCGGCCGGGACGGCGCCGCACTTGCCGCGACCGGTCGTGCTCGCCGCGGGCATGGTGCTCAACGTGCACGTCCACCGCGGCGGGCGGCCCGTGGTCGGCGCACGAGTTCTCGCCCGACCGCTGTGGCTCGATGACGACGGGGGGCCCTTCGACGCTTGCACCGGCGGGGCGGGCATCGCCCACCTGCAAGTGCCTGCAGGGCCATTCCAGATCGACGCGGTGGAGCCGAACGGGGGCCGCGCCGCGACGTTGGTCGACGTGGCCCGCATCGGCGACACCGACGTCCAACTCGACTTGACGACGGCGTGGACGCTCGAGCTCACCGTGCAATCGGAGCGCGGCGAGGCGGTCCCGGGCGCAGCGGTGCGGGCGGCGCACGTGGCGGGCTTGGCCGGCGGCGGCTGCGCCGCAATGCGCTGCGATCTCGGGCGCGATCCAGCGCGGACGGATCGCACCGGTCGTGTGACCTTGCGCGGCCTGATCCCCTGGAGCTCGCTGCGCCTAGAGGTGCTCCGGCGTGGTCGCGTGGTCGCACGCGAGCGCCTGCGGCTGACGCAGCCCGAGGCGCGGCGGGTGATCCGCGTCGCGGCCGCGCGCCCGTACCCAACGCCGCCGGCACCGGCACGCACCCTTCGCGTCGAGATCCGCGAACCGAGCGGCAACCCGGTCGCGGGCTTCCCGGTCCGGATTGGTTCGGGCGACACACGCGCCACGGTTCGCTCGGACCGCCACGGTGTGGCCGAGTGCGGCGGCCTGACCGGGCCGACCGAGCTTTGGCTGCTCGGCGACGCGCCCGAGCGCCTGGCGATGGAGGATGATCGGAACGTGCGACGGGTGATCCCCGAAGGCCGTTCCGTCGTGGCCCGAGTCGTCATGTCGGGCGAAGCGCGGTTGCCACTGGACTACCGGTTCGAGTGCGAGGGCGCGGTCATCGGGCACGTGCACGAGGATCCGCAACGGGGCGCGTTGCAGTTCACCCTTTGGCGAACGTCCGCAGCGCCGGCCGGCACCTTGCGCTTCCACCCCTCACCCGGCTGGTCGTCGGTCGACGTGCCCATCGAGCAGGATCACGGCCGAGATCCGTGCGCGGTCGTGCTCAACGTCGAACCTCTAGCACAGGCCGTCGTCCAGGTGGCCCCGCCGCCCAATCACCACTACCAGCTGCTTCTGGAGCGCTCCTACTGCGACCGCTGGTACGTGCACGGACACTACGGCACCGGCACCCCGCCACCCGGAGACGTCGCCCACTTTAACAACCTGCGACCCGGCCGCTATCGCGCAAGGGACGGGGTGAGTGGTCTCTGCGGCCCATCCGTCGACGTCACGCCAGGCGCCCGCGTCATCCGGCTGGCACTGGACCTGACCGGCACACACCAGCGCGTCGCCACCAAGCCGAACCACTGAGGGCAAAAGGCGCGATGGCCCCTGCGGTTGCCCGCCTCGAGCGGCCACCCATCGGTGTGAGCCGGCCCCGAGAGTCCTACTGGATCGATAGTTCGTTGATCCGCCCAGCCTGCAGCCGCACGGGGATGCGCCGCACCATCGCGCCGTGCTCGAGCAGAAGGAGCTCGGCCGCGGTGTCCGGGACGACCAGGATCTCGGGCTCGGCCGCGGCGTGGACCTGCCGCTCGAACGCCCGCCGCACTCGCACGCCGGGGTCTCGCGTCAAGCGCGGCTCGATCGCCAAGCGAGTGCCGTGCGCGTCCTCGAAGGCGACGGCATCCCATACAGGCTCGGCGCGAGGCCGGGCGATGCGCACTTCGACGCGTCGGGCGAGGCAGAGGGTCGTCGTCGCCGGAACCCCGGCGCGCACGTCCACAAACGACGGCATGAAGCCGCTGTACTCCGCTCGGAGACGCACGCCAGGCGCGAGGCGGCCCAAATCGAAGCCACCGTGGCGGTCCGCGTTGGTGCGCCGGAGCACATGCCAAAGCCGCACAGGAGGGAGCTCGACGTCGCCGCCGGTATCGACGGCCGACACCAGACAGGCTTCGGCGCGGATTTCCGCACCGGCGAGGCGCGTGCCATCACGATCCACCACAACGCCGCGGACGATGCTGGCGGCCGCGGGCGATGCCACCGCGGCGTCGACCTCGGTGCCGGCGACGAACGCGCCAAGCTCGACGACTCGACCCGTGTCAGGCAACAACGCCCGCAGCGAGTACCGACGGGCCGCGAGCCCGCGGATCGCAAAGGCACCGCGCGCGTCGGTCCGACACCCCACCCATGGTCGATCGTCACCGCGGGCGAGCGGCTCGGCGAACCAAGGCCGCGCGTCAATCCCGAGCGGCGTGGGGTCGGCCACCCACACCAGCGCGCCCGCCAGCCCGCTCCCGGTGGCGGCTCGAACCGTACCCTGCAGCCCCAGTGATGTCGCGGCGAGCCGGAGGACGACCTCTCCGTTCGGTGACGGCTCGACTCGACAGATGGTCGGTCGCTTGCCGGCGATGGCGGCGACGATCGACGTGTCGCGCCCGCGTCGATCCGCCGCCAAGCGAAACCGCCCGTCGGCGTCCGTGTGCTCGAGCTGCGGCCATCGGCCGACGGCGGCGCCAACGACCGGCTCGCCGCGGTCGTCGATGACGCGACCTCGCACACCGGGTGCGACGAGCGGCTCGAGCTCGATCGCGACGGGCCGCATCCCCCACCAAGCCGGCGCTGGCGCCGCGGTCTCGCTGGCGGCAAATCCAGGTTGGTCGCACGACAGCGTCGCGCCGGCGATGCGCGGGGTGCGCGGCAACGAGAAGCCACCATCGATCGCGCTTGTCGTCTGCGGCTCCAGCAACAGGGCCCGCGGCAGCGCCACGAGGAAGTCGTCCCAATCGGACTCCGGCATCTTCCAGCGGATCGATGCGCCTTGGACCGGCGTCCCCGAACGCGTTTGTACTTTGCCGCGCAGCGCCCCGGTTTCGGCCAGCACGATGACATGGTCGGCGGCGGCGCGGTCGAACAGCGAGCCGAGGATCGCCGCGCGCCCCGGCGCCCGGGCGCGCAAGCACCCCTTCGCACCGGTCGCCACCGCCAGGACAAAGCGTCCGTTCGCGTCCGCCACCGTGTGCGCCATCTGTGGTCCATCCCGAAACCGGGGACGGGCTCCCGGCTGCGCCACCACCGCACCGCCGTCGGCCCAGACGATCGCGCCCGGGACTCCACGGCCCCGGCGATCGACCACTTGACCGCAGTGCCAAACCCGGGCGGGCGCGCCGACTGCCACGGTGCCCACGGCCTGCCGTGGCAGCGCCGCGGGTTCGGCTTCTGGCAGTGCCGCCGTGGCCACCGCGTCGCCGGCGGCCCGCTGCCGCGGCACGGCCACGCGCTGGCTGGTCGCGAGCCAGCCCGACGCCGTCACCGCAATGCCCACGGCGCCGGCCGCGCCGACCGCCCAGACCCGGGGACGACGCAGCACCAACCACCACGCGAGCCCGCGCCGGCGCGGCGCGGCACCGCACCGCCGGCGCAGCTGCTCGAGGCCACGCTCAACCTGGGCGTGCACGGTCCGAGTCGGTCGCTCGAGGCACCCGCCGATCTCCTTCACGGACCAACCGTGCAAGAACCGCAGTGTGAGCACTGTGCGGTAGGGCTCGTCCAAGGCGACAAGACCTTCCAATACCGTCGCGATCGCCCCATCGCGGTCGGCGGGCGCGATCTCGTCCGGCACCGCCGCGCGCCGTTCGTGCGTGAGCCGCCGGCGGGTCGAACGGCGATGTTGGCGCCAGCGGTTGTGCAGGATCCCGGCTAGCCAAGCGCGCACCGCTCCGCTGGTGGTCGGTCCACGCCGGGAGAGCTCGAACCACACCTCTTGGAGCAAGTCGTCGGCGAGGTGCGGGTCCTTGGCAAGCCGCCGGGCGAACCGCCGCAGCCACGGCAAGTGATTCAGGTAGTCCGCCGCCGCGCGGCCCAGCGAGTCCTTGGGGCGCGAGTCCATCAATCTCGGCGCGCCACCGCGCAGATTCCGATCATCGGCGGGCGACGCGCTGCGCCCGCGCGAGCACGCGCGAAGGGGCGTCTAGCGTCAAGAACTGGAGGGCCTCGTCCGCGAACGACACGCGGATCGCCGCATCCGCACGCAGGTCGAAGCCCTCGAATCCGTTGTCGGTGGGAAAGAGCGCGAGAGGGCGCAGGCCGGACGGCGCGGCTTGATCGACGCCGATGCGAGTCAACGCCCCGCCCTTCGTCCACAGCGCCAAGTAGCCGCTTTCTTGTTCAAACTGGACGCGGATCTGGGTGACCTCTTGCTCGTCCACTGCGCGACAGACCGACGACGTCGCGGACTCGAGCGCCCCGCACATCTCGATCAACTCGCGCAAGGTTCGCGTCAACGCCGCGGCGCCCTGTTCGCTGCCAGCCTCCGCCGCCAGCGGCTCGCCATCGCCGCGGGAGAACGCCGAGATCGCCTCACACCAGCGCTCGGCGCGGCGCGCGGAGGCCGGGGTTGGCAGCTTCTGGCTTCCCGCCAGTAGGCCGCGGCCGCGCGGATCATCAGCGCGCACCACCAAGTGACCGCCAATCCGGCTCACGTGCAACGCACCCCCGTCGGCGAGCGCGTAGACTCCGGCCAACGCGTCCAGCTCGGCGCCGGGCCGGGCCCTTGCCACCGGCGGCAGCTGGTAGTCGTGGCCAAACACGATCGCGTCGATGGCTTCGATGACATGCTCGGCCATAAACTCGCTGACTGAGGATTGCACGAAGAGCGCGACCCCTTCGTCGACGTAGCGGTGATAGTCAGCACTGAAGACAGTGTTACCGCCATCGTGCTCGACCATTCGCGTATCGCGCCGCGACAGCAGGTGGCCCCAGCCGTAGCCGTAACCCTGCTCGGCATCGCCAAACAGCGGCGCATTGAGCTTGGCCCGGGCAGCGGCGGTGAAGATCGCGTCGCCGGTGAGTGCCCGATGCCATCGAAGCATGTCTTCGACGGTCGACAACACGCCGCCATTGCCGCGCAGATTCCAAGTCGGGCCATCCGCCAACATCGGTTGGTCCACAAACGTCGGGGTTAGCTTGCCGCCCTTGTAGCCACAGGGCATGAGCGCTTCGCTGTGATCCACCAAAGCGTTGCCAGTCAACGCCATCCCGGCCGGCTCAAACAGCGCCTCGCGAAGGTACTGCTCGTAGCTCTTACCCGAGACGGCCTCGATGACCATCGCCAGAAGGCTGTAACCGACGTTGGAGTAAGCGTGGTGCGTGCCCGGCGGGCTGCGGAGCTCGCTGGCCCAGGCGGCACGCCGGGTCGCCTCCTTGGTCGCGCCGAGGTCGGTGTCACTGCCGAGCGCCGACACCAACCCCGACGTATGGGTCAACAGATGTCCAACGGTGATCGCACCCTTGTCGTCCGGCACACCCGGCAAGTAGCGATCGATCGGATCATCGAGTTGCAAGGCCCCCGCGCTCTCGAGAAGGAGAATCGCGGCACCGGTAAACTGCTTGGTCAGCGAACCGGTGGTCATCACGGCGTTGGCGGTCATCGGCACACCGCGACCGCGGTCGGCCAACCCCCAAGCGGAAGCAACGATTACGTCGTCGCCACGCGTGGCGAAAACGCCGCCCGCGAAACCCAGACCCGCCAGCCGCGCCATGTAGGCGTCGATGCGCTGTGCTGCGGTCTCGTGATCGGGCGGCGTCGGTGCTTGCGACGCCGCCTCGGGGCCCAACAGACCGAGGGTAAGCAGGATGCGTAGACAACGATCGCGGTTCATTTCACGGTCCTAGGTGAAGGCGCACGCGCGCGCTCAGCGCGCATCACGGCGGGGCGCGCGGTCGAGGCGAATCTCAACCGCGCCATCGGGAGTGCGCAGCGTGGGGGGCGACGCCGCGGTGGGCTGGCGCCGCCAGACGAACTCGTGCACATGACCAAGCCGCGCGAAGCGGACCGCGACTTGGCCGACCGCGAATCGAACCGTGATCCTGGCGCCGTTCGCCAGCAGGTCCAACGGCGAGGTGCCCATGAGCTCGACACGGGGATTGCGCCCGGCGACGTCTGAGCGCAGTAGCACGCGGGTACCGCCGCGGCCGTCGCCGACCGCGAAGATCGCGCACTGCTCGCCGGTCGGTTCGGTCCAGAGGTGAATCGGCTCGCGACCTGCGGTTTCGTCGAGCCGCGCTGGCCGCGGTTGATCCTCGGCAGCCGCGCTCGACATCATCGTGTCGACGTCGTGATCGGTCGGGCCCGTGCGCTCGGACTCCAAACGCGTATGGACGCGACCGTCCTGCTCGAGGACCTCCACCCGCACCACGGTTTCGCGGCCGTCGGCCGTTTGAAACCGCAGCTCCCGCGGCTCACCGGCGCGGACGTCGACCTGGTGCGGCACCCCGTCGATCCAGATCTGTGCCCACCAACGCGCGATCCAGTCCAATCCGCCGGTCGCCGCACCGACCCCACCGGCCAGCAACGCCAGCCCAACGGCGGTGGCCACCACGCGAACGAGGCGCTGCGCCTGCCGCCGACCCCGCCGGTGCGCCAGGGTCAGCCGCCCTTCGAGGGCCGGATCGTAGGCAGGCGGAGTCACCGAGTCGCGCAGCGTGCGCAGTGCTCGCGCGGCGTGGTCGGAGTGGGGTTTCATCATGCTCTCTCCTGCCGCAGCCTGGCGGCAAGCGCGGCGCGACCGCGATGCAGCCGCGACTTGACGGTGCCCGCGCGCAGGCCCAACACGGCCGCCACCTCAGCCACCGACAGTCCCTCCAAATAGTGCAGGGACAACACGGACTGCCATCGCGGCGGCAGATCGACGAGCGCGGCGCGCACCGCGTCGGCCTCGGCCGACGATGCGTCGGTCGCCGCTGGCTCCGCCGCCAACGGCGCGGTGGGGCGACGGCGCTCGCGCCGCGCCCAGCGATGGAGCCGGGTCGTCGCGATGCGGTAGAGCCAGGCTCGAAACGGCAGCCCGCGGTGCCGATAGCGCGGCAAGTGGCGCAACGCCTCCATGAACACCTCGGCGACCACGTCATCGGCAACGTGGGGATCGCGGATACGGCGCCGGGCGTACGCCGCGATCACGCCGTAGTAAGCGCGATACAACGCGGCAAAGGCGCGCGGATCACGCTGGGCGGCGGCGATGAGGCTCGCCTCCTCCGACGAGGGCGTCGCGGGATCGGGGGTTGGACTGCGCGAGGGGTGCACGATCGATCGTAGAAGCCCAGCAGCGAAGCGGAGGTTCCATCCTTCGCAAAAAAGGAGTGCCGCGTCCCCGCCGCAAGCCGCGAGCTCGGGTGGCTGCACGTCGCAATGGCCGGGCAACACCAATCCGTGCAAGAGCTCGGCACAAAACCCGAATCGTCGAAGACAGCGACCGAGCAACGCGCCAGGAGCGGTTACCAGGCATGCCGGCGTGATCTATCCGGCGGCCACGCCCCTCTCACCACAACCCACGAGACCCCATGACTCGCTCGCTCTTCTTGGCCGCCGCGCCGCTTCTGGCCACAACGCTCCTCGCGCAGCCGCAGCATTCCTCCACCGGCAACTACCGCCCCGACGACGACCCGCTGCCGCTCGCGCAGGGCGAACCGTCGGATCTTCTCGGCCGCTTTCCCGCGCCGCCGATGACCTTTGGCTTGGCGTTCGAGAACGGTCGCCTGTGGGGCGTCGTCGGCGGCCGCGAGCTCGTGGAGTTCGACCCCGACACGGGCACGGCCATGGCGATCGTCCAACTCGCCGAACCCGCCACTGTCGCGTTTGGACTCGGCTGGGACTCCCGGCGCGATGAGTTTGTCGCCACCCTGCCGAGCAGCAGCGAGGTCGTGCGGATCAACCGAGCCGGCGCAATCACGTGGCGAACCGCCGCCCCCGGCAACGGGCCAGTGGGCGCCGCCTACGACGCGGGGCGCGACGGTTATTGGATCATCGACTGGAAGCTACAACGGCTAGACCTCGTGGCGGCTGCAACGGGCGCCCAGCAGCGTTCGCTGGCTTTGCCCAGCGCGGCGACCCGCCCAGCCGGCGTCGGCTACTGCCCCGTCACCGACCGGCTGCTGTTCAATGATCGCGACGCGGTCAAGACCTACGTCGTCCGGGCCGCCGACGGCGCGCTGGTCCTGGCGGTGCCGGCGTCACCGGCTGGGAGCAACAACGGCCAGGGCGCCGCGATGCGACCGGGTACCCTGACGGGCTACCGCACTCACTTCGAGGCGCAGTCGCTCGATGTCTTGGACCTCGCGCCCGGGCACGTGGTCCCACCGAGCGCTGGCGACGCTGGCACGCCGTGGTGGCGACGACAGCTGTGGCACCTGCTCACCGACTGGGCGACGCCCGCGCGACACCGGGGAGACACGCACGGTTGAGCCTCGCGCCGCCGCGAGCGCAGGCCCGGGTGACGCGGGCCCGGGTGACGCGGGCCCGAGGCGGTCGCTCATCGACGGGCCAGATCCACGGTCGCGAGGTCGCCCTCGGCGAGCTCGACGGCCACGGTGCGGGCGCGCCCGCTAGGTTCGTTGGCGCGAACGCGCACCGACAGCTCGCCCGGCGGCACCGTCTCGACTGCGGTCATGCCGGGTCGGAGCGATCCGTGGCACAGCACCAGATCGCGCCACCAAACGCTGTATTGCAGCTCCTGGTGCCCATCCCCCGCCTGCAGGCTCAGGCGCGCGCCCGGCGCGACGGGCACGGCCAAGCCATCGCTCGGCGGCCCGCCCGTCACGTCGACGCGCTGCAGACCAAACTGACCGTCTGCGGTGCGCGCGAACAGGACGTAGGGGCCCGGTCGCAACCCAGGAAAGTGGAACGGCGCCGGACGCTCGCTCTCCAACCAACCGACCAGTTCGGCGGGTTGGTTCGGCGACGGCGCGCGGATCACCGACAACGCCGCAGGCAGTGCGCGGCCGTCGGTCGCGCCGACAACCTCACCGGCGACCGCACCCGCGCGCCAGGTCTGCAGCACCACATCCCGATCGCCCGCGGTGGCCGCCACGCTGCGCGTGCGGTCGCCGCCCCCGCTCACCGGAACGGCGACCAGGTGATAAACACCCGCGGCGAGCGGGCCGTAGACAAACCCGCCGTCGGCTTCGGTGTAGGCGAGACGGCCGCCGCTAGCCGCCTTGCTATGACCGTGAATGCGGTACCGGGCGAGCCCGACGCCATCGACGTCGATCACGCGCCCACGGATGTACAGCTCTCGTTCGAGACGCACTTCGACGCGCGCCTCGTCATCGCTTGGCTCGATGCGCACCAGCTCGCCCACCGGCGCGATGCTGCCCTGCGCGGGCACGGCGCCGGGCCCCACCCACCACGCGCCCGGCCCGACCGCTTCGAAAGAGAACGCGCCGGTGCGATCGGTTTGCGCGGAACGCTCACGGCGCTCCGGTGTCAGGAAGCCACGCGCTTCGGTCCGCGCCCGGGCCAACCACACTTCGATCCCGGCCGCTGGCTCGCCACCGCGTTCCACAACGTGCCCGGCGATGGTCGCGCGCGCCCCGAGGTGCCACACCTTGGTCGCGCGTTGTCCCGCCTGCAGCGTGATGGACTCGGGCCCGGCGACCACGACGCCGTCCACCGACACGCCCAGCTTCAGGGGCACTCCGACCGGCAGGCCCGACAGTTCCACCGACCCCGCGGCCGTGCTCGTCGCGGTCCACCGCGCCACCTCCTGGTCGCCGTTGGCGCTACGCGCGTTGGGTCGGTACAGCAAGCGCACCGGTGCCGTCGCCGCGACGACGACGCCGGCGATCGGTCGCCCATGCGCATCGACGCAGCGCCCGGCCAAGCTGGCGGCGGCCACCAAGCGCAGCTCCTGTGCCGCGTCGACGGACGCATGCCCGCCACCGGGCCGCAGACGGATGGGTGCGTAGCCCAGTGCCGCCACCACGGCGCGAGCCACGGCGGCACGCCGCGCCACCGCGAACCGACCGTCCGCCCCCGAGTAGACCTCGCCGACATTCTCGCCAGTCGCGTTCTGCAGCTCGATGGTCGCACCCGCGACCGGTCGACCCTCGGCGTGGCTCAAAAGACGTCCCCAATACACTTCGCCGCGGACCGCGTCGGCTTCGAGTTCGACGACGAGCGGACCGAGGACGGCGCCTTGTTCGGCGGTGCGGCGCAGCCGGGCGACGGTCGGACACGCGTCGGGCCCGGTCACCACGATTTCGAAGGGTGGTGCGATCGCGCTCTCGAGCACAACGCGACCGGATGCGTCGGTGATGCCACGCACCGACGCGGTGGTGGCCCGGTCGTCGCCGCGCTGTCTGGCCGTCGCCCACTTCTGCAGCACGACCGTGGCTCCGGCCATCGGCCGGCCGTCCGACTGGCGCACCACTTGGACGACGATCTCGTCGAGTCGCGCCCGCTCGCCCAGCGGTGCCGGCACGCGGCGCGGCGACAGCGCCGCCGGAACCCCCGCCGCGGCGACGTCGGGCGGCGGCGCCGATCTCGGGTCGCCCGACGGAGTGGCGCGCGCCGCAGACGGCACGCCCGGTCCGTTAAGGGCGTCGAAGCCAGCCGAGCCGGCCAGGGTGAAAAGGACCGCGACAACAACCTTGAACACGAGCGGAGCTCCTGGCGCCGCGATCGGCAACGATGGCCGACCGGGCAAAGTAAGGGGTACGAGAGCGACGACCCAAGCACCGCGACGGTTGCCGTGGGCGTCGTCGAGGGCTTCACGCAGCTCGGCCAAGCCGCGTCGCAGACGCGTCTTCGCCGTGGCGACCGGCACGCCAAGCCGGGCGGCGATCTCCCGCGGCCCAAGCCCGCGGTAGTAGCGCAGCACGATGGCTTCGCGCATTGGCTCGCGGAGCGAGGACACGGCGGCGAGAAGGACGCGGTGCCCCTCCAGCGAAGCCTCGGCCGAATCCGCCACCGCCTCTGGGCGGGCCGCGGCAGCTTCGCGGGCCGGCCGCTCGCTCTCGCGCTGTCGCTCGCGGTACGCGCGATGGCGCAGCACACGCCGCAGCCAAGAGCTCAGCGCTTCACGCGCCCGCGGCGGCCGCTGCAACGCCGCCAACCAGGCGTCCTGCACCAGATCCTCGGCCCGGTGATGGTCCGCCACCAACTGCCGCGCCAAGCTCGCGAGAGCGGGCCGGTGGCGCAGCAGCTCGGTCGGGTCGATCTTGTCCGGTGCGGTCGTCATCCGTGCCCTGAAGAGTCGCGACGCGACGATCGGGATTCACCGATACGACGGAAAAGGCGCGAGCACGGCCGCCGCCTGCGCCTCTCTTTTCGCACTCGGTTGCAGCGAATCGCCTCGAGCGGCCATTCAGAACACCGGCACGGCGCCGGCGACGTCCCCCGGGCGCCGCGCCGTCGGTCCCACGACAAGGCTCTTTGCAATGCAACCATCGGTCGCAATCCCGATCTTTCCATGCCGGCGCAGCGCGCTGGTCCTGGCACTGTGCCTGCCGCCCGGCGGGGCGGTGGCAGCCCAAACCCAGTGGCAGCTGGCCAGCCCCGCGACCAGCCCACCGGCGCGCCACGCCGCGTCGATGGCGTACGACCCCGTCCGGCAGCGTTGCTTGATGCTGGGCGGTACCAACGACGTCGATCCATGGTTTACCGACGCGTGGGAATGGGACGGCACCCAGTGGTCCTCGGTGCCCTACCCCACCCCCTGGGGCCACCTCCGCCCAGTGCTCGCGCACGATCCGATCGGCGGCGGCATCCTGGCGATCCTGTTCGGCGAGACCGGGCTGGGTACCTGGCGGTGGGACGGCGCCTCTTGGTCGCTCGTTGCGGCAGGCGGCCAGACTCCCCCCACGCTCAGCGGCGCCGCGTTCGCCACGGCTCCCAACGGGGTACTGCTCTTTGGCGGCGAAACCGGTACTTCGGTGCACGGCGAGACCTGGGTTTGGAATGGCTCAGCCTGGCGGCAGACTCGGTACACGGTCGAGCCGCCGCGGCGCGCCTTCGGCCACATGGCGTTCGACTCCGCGCGCCGACGCGTCGTGCTCGGTGGCGGCGCGGCCGGCAGCGTTCGATTCACGGATACGTGGACGTGGGATCTGAGCAACGGCTGGCTGCCCGTCGCCACCGGGCCGGCGCCCGCCATCGGCGACCTGGCGTACGACAGTGGTCGGGACCGCATGGTCAAAGTCGGCAGAGGCGGCGGCCCCGGCTACCAGCCGCCGTGGCAGCCCGGCTACCCCTGGGGCACCTACGAGCTAGATCCCGGAGCGCAAACGTGGAGCCAGCGTTCTCCGGTAGTCGCTCCCAGTGGTCGCGCGGTGCCGGCCGTGACCTACGACGAGCAGCGTGGTCAGGTCGTCATGTTCGGCGGCCTGTCCGGGAGGCCGGTGGCCGAGACCTGGCTCTACGCGCCGGTCCACCAAGCTTCTTTCACCACCCTCGGCGCCGGTTGCGGGCCCACCGTGCCGTCCTTGAGCATCACCGGCCCCGCCGCCTTTCCGTGGGTCGGCGGTCGGTTCGAGGTCTTGGCGTCCAAACTACCGGTGGGACGGATTGTCGTGACCGCGATGCTGATCGGCAGCTCGACGACCCAGTGGGGTTCCACCCCCCTGCCGATCAGCCTGGCGCCGCTCGCCCAACCGGGCTGCGAGCTGCTCGTCAGCCCCGACGTGGCGACGCCGCTGCAGACGCTGCCGTCCAGCGGGCGCCGCGGTTGGGCGGTGGACGTGCCGGACACGCCCATCCTCCTTGGAGCGAGCTTCTTCATCCAAGCCGTCGGCACGACGGTGCCGTTCGGTCCGTCGCAGCTGGCCATGAGCCCGGCCGGCGTCGCTCGGATTGGCGGGCTGTAGGCCCAGAGTGCCGGGGTTGCGCACCGACGGCTTCAGCAACCCAGGGCTGAGGGCGTCAATCACAAGTCCGCTGGCCCAGAGCCCGAGGCGGAGAAGTCGCTCTCCTTCAGGTCGCTGATTCGGCGACTAGAGGTCCGGCCGGAAAGCGCTTTGCGTCGGCGAGTGGTGTCCTGGGCTAGAAGGTCGGTGCACGAGAACGCAGCTGAATCGGTGGATTCAGCGAGGCTCTCGTGTGCCGAGATTCGAGTTCAGGGTGCAGCTCGCCGCGTGAATGGCTTTTCGGCCGGCCCTCTAGATTCTAGGGTCTAGGGCACCAAGGAGACCTGCACGCTGTTGGAGGCAAACTCCCAGGGGCTGCCATCCTGGGCGTACGCGAACCAGAGGCTCTGTCCCGCCAGTGCCGGCAGGGGTGGCAGCCGAAGCGTGGCCGTGGCTTGGCCGCCGGCATCGAGTGTGCCAGCGAAGCGCTCGAACGCCGGGGTGTTGATCCACGGGATCATCGCCGCCGTCACACCATCGATGTTCAGGTCCATGTTGACGATCGCCGGCGGTCCCGGCAGGCGAAAGCCGGGCGCCGTGCCGCTCGCGCCCGCCAGCATCACGTAGGTCCGGCCCGCGAACGGCGGATTGTCCAACTGCAGCGTGACGGCACCACCGGTGCTGGCCGACAGCGTCGCCGCGGACGCTTGCAGCGTCGGCGGCTGCAAGCGGTGCCCTTCGATCCACGTGCTCCACGATCGCCGGCCTCGCGCCCACTCCTGCACGCACCAAAACGTCGCCCGGTCTCGTGGATCGAGGCTGACCGCGCTGTAGTGACCCCAAGTGCCTCGGGTGTAGGGCACGGCACTCGCCTGCGCCAACACGGGACCGCGCATGGTCCCCGGCGGGTCGGCGGCGGTACGCGTGTAGTAAGCGACCGACGGGAAGTCGGTGGGCGACGACAGAGTCGCGCACAGCAGCACGTTGCCGTAGGCGTCGGCGGCGATCGACGGGAAGATCGTCGCTTCGCCTTGGCCGGGGACGATGCCCGTTTGCGCGAGCCTCGGCGCGGGACCGGACCTCGGCCAGTCGCCGATCTCAACCTCGTACCAGCGGGCCACCGGCGGGTTGTCGGCGCTATGCGCGCAGTACAGACGACCGTCGATGAACGACGTCGTGGCGACGCGCCAGTCGAGCGGATTGAGCAGGACCGAGGAGCCCTGCTGCGGCGCACCGCCAGGAGCCGAGAGCGGCGGAATCGAGAGCGGCACGTTGACCAGGGTGGGATTGGTCAGCGGATCGGTCAGCGCCCAGACTCGCAAGGTCGCCGTGAACGCCTCCAGGGTCACCAAGTAGGTCGCGGCCGAGGTCCCAATCTGCGTGCCGATGCCCGCCGACGTCAGAAAGTCATTCTGCACGAGCACCGGCACGACCGGCCCACCGGTCAACAGCGGCTGCTTGTCGATCACATACAGGACGTGGCCGAAGTAGCCGCCGAACGGGTCGGCGCCGACGTACACCGCCCGCTCGTCGACGCCGAGGTGCGGGAAGTCGATGAAGTACGTGCCAATCTGGGCCGTGACGTCAAAGCGGTAGCGGTGCCACGTCCCGTTCGGATCATCGTCGTCGGACACACCGAGCACCAAGTAGCCGCGCCGGGTGCCCACGTGCTCCGCCGCACTGACCATGAAACGCCCCGAGTGCGGATCAAACACCACGCGGGGATCGAACACCGTGCCGCCTCCTCCCAAGAAGCCGCCACTGCCGCTGATGTTCTGAAAGAACGTCCGCGTCCCGTCCTTGGCAAAGAAGGCGATTCCGCCGTTGACGAGGCAAACCAGATGGTCGGGACCGACCGCCACGTGCGGATCCGGCGGCACCCAGCCGGTGTTGGTGATGGCCTCGAACCCACCGCCGCGGCGCGCCACGGCCGCGCCTCGGGCCTGCGCCGCGGCGCCGACGAAGATGGGCTTCGGCGCGACCGGGATGTTGCCATCCGGACCCGTCGGCAAGGGAGCCGTCGACAGGGGCCCCGTCGGCAGGGGCCCCGTCGGCAGGGGCCCCGTTGGCTGGGGCCCCGTCGGCAGGGGCGCTGGACGCGGAGACACTCCGGCGTCCCGTGGGACGCGCCGCCGCGTGAGGTGCACGCCGTGCGGGTCGCCAAGACCGGCATCGCCCTCCCACGCGACCAAGAGCGTACTTGGGTCGGGGCACGCGAGCGCCCGGCGATTGGTCGCCGCGCTCAGCCGCTGCAACGAGGTGGTCGAGCTCGTGACTTCGAACGGCTTGCCGATGGGGACGCCGGCTCCCGTCAGCCAAAGTGCCCTCACATCGACGTCGCGGCCGTGAGCGCGGTGCCTCTCCTCGTTCCACGCGACGCACCAGCTCACGCCGTCGGGAGTCGCGGCGATGATGGCCCCACTCAAGCTTCCCCCTTCCGCCACACGCCTCGGCGTCGGCGTACCGAGGTTCGGTTGTTCGGCGTCATACACCGCGGCCCACACCTGGTAGCCGTCCGTGTCCCGGTTGCGCCGCATCCAGGTCACCGCGAACTCGCCGCCGCGCCGCGCCGCCACCGAAGGCTCAACATCACCGTTGCGATCCGCCCCCGGCAACGCAAACGCCGCACCCGTCGCGCGACCGTCTGCCGTCACGAACCTCGCCCACAACCCGGGCTCGCGACCGGCGGCAGCCCAAACCACCACAGCGCGCCCATCGTTCAACGCCGCCACCACGGGCAACGCGGCCGCTTGGCCGCCGGTGCTCAGCGGACCGCCCCGGCTCGGTGTGCCATCAACGTCCAACCGCCGCGCCCACACCCGCGTATCGAGGCCCTCACCTTCCACCCACACCGCCAGCAACGCCGTGCCCACCGCGGTGAGGACCAAATCGCGAGCTCCGACCCCACCGATCGCAACCGGCGCCGCGCCCGGCAGGTGCGGCCGCACGAACGCGCGCGTCCCCACGGCTTGATCGAAGGCCGACCAGCCCAGCCACAGCGTCTCGCCGACGAACGCGAGGGTCGGCGCACTTTGCTGTTGCTGCGCCGAGGGCCACGCCAAGACCTCGCCGTCCTGGCGGCCGCCCGTCGCGTCGTAGCACTGCAGGCATACCGCGTCGCGGCCCCGATGGTGACGCCGACTGACCCACCCGACGGCCGCATGACCAGAACCTGCCACGGCGACGACCGCTGATCCTTGCCGAGAGCGGATCGTCGTGTTGCACCGCCGCTCCACCCGCACCGGCTCATCCTCCGGCACGGCTTGGACGGCGGCCATCTCCAGCGCCGGTGCCGATGGACCAAAGCCCGGTGCCGCCGCGGCGAGAGTGGTGCTGAAGATCGCGATCCCGGCCAAGCGGCCTGGGCCACGCCACGTCGAGAGAGACCTCATCGGCAGTGAGTGGCCGGTCGCCCGCGCGCTGCGCAACACGAAACGGCTCAGCCCCCTGCAGAAGTCGGTCCCCTGCAGAAGTCGGTCCTGCCCGGAACAGGGGGTCCGTCTAGTCGCCGGGCTCGAGCTTGTGGGACCATGCCTCGGCGGCCTCTGGCTTATCCCAACGGCGATAGAGATCGACCAGGAGGCGGATGCAGGCCCGCGTTCGCGCGCCATCCGCTCCCTGGGTGCCCATGAAGCCCTCGACCGACTCGAGGAGCGAACGCTCCGCCGCCTCGAAGTCGCCGACCTTCTCGTACAGCTTGCCCAGGTTGCCCACGATCGTCGCGCGGTAGAAGTTCTGGACCGGCAGGGTCGCGCGGGCCCGTTCGGCCGCTGCCTCCATCTCCGCCTTTGCATCATCGTCTCGGCCCAGGCGCAGGTAGAGCATCCCCAGGTTGCCGCGCGTCGTCAGGGTTGTGGGGTGATCGGCACCAGCGGTGCGCTCGAGTGCAGTGATCGCGTCGCGGTAGGCGGCTTCGGCGCGCGGGTAGCGCTCGGCGCGAAGGTAGAACGTCGCCAAGTTGCACGCGGTCAGCACGGTGTCGTGATGATCCGGGCCCAAGGTCTCACGACGGCCGGCCAGGCACTCGAGGTAGAGCGCCTCCGCACGGTCGTTGTCCCCGGTCCGCGCCGATAGGACCGCCAGGTTGGCCATCTTGGTCAGCGTGTGGCGGTGGTCGCGGCCGCTGAGCTGCGTCGACAGATCAAGGCACTCCTCGAAGACCTCCCGCGCCGACGCGAAGTCCTCGCGATCGATGTGGACCGTGCCCAGGTTGCCCAGGCAGACGAGGTATTCGTCGCCTTCGGTCAACCCAAGCTCGTCGTAGCGGGCCAGCGCGTCGCGGTAGAGCGTCTCGGCGCGGTCGAGGTCGCCGATCGCGCGGTGCGCGGTCGCGAGGTCGTTCATCGTGATCGGCAACTCCGGATCATCGGTCGATAGCGTCCGCGCGTCGGCCAACGCGCGGGTGAGGTGATCCCGCGCCGGTTCAAGCTGGCCACCGCCGCGGCAGGCGTTGCCGAGCTCCCGACGGGTGAGGACGGTCTGTCGCGCGGTCGCACCGAGCTCGCGTTCGAAGAGCGCCAGCGACCGCTCCAGGTGATCGACCGCGGGACCAAACGCACTGACACGGGCGTAGGCGACGCCGAGCGTCTTTTGAATCGCCGCCTCCACGATCGGCTCGTCCGGGAAGCGCCCGGCGATGTTGGCGGCCGACTCGTCCAGCACTGCCTTGACCGTGACGTCGGGGCCCATCTCCTCCGGTGCGACCGCGGCGAGCACCTCGTTGTTGAAGAAGCGGTTCAGCTGCTCGGCGATGTGCGCCGCGCGGGTCGCCCGCACCGCCGCGACGCCGGCGACCGTGCCGCCCATCACGAGCGCCGCGATCGCGGTCAGGCCGGCGGCGACGAACGCACGATGGCGCCGGGCGAATCGCCGCAGTTGGTAGATCGCACTGGGAGGTCGAGCGCCGATCGGCTCGTAGCGCAAATAGCGTCGGAGGTCCTCGGCGAACGCGGCGGCTGACGTGTAGCGCGCGGCCTTGTCGCACCGGAGCGCTTTTTGCGCGATGATCGAGACGTCCGTGGGAACCCCGCGCACGACGTCGTGGAGCGCCGGCGGGTCCTCGGCCTCCATGCGCCGGAGTGCCTGCGTGGGCCCCCCGTCGTCGGCGTCAAACGGCAGCCGGCCGGCCACGAGTTCGAACGTCATCAGGCCGAGCGCGTGGACGTCGGTGCGGATGTCGACTTCGTCGGGATCGCCCGCCAGCTGCTCGGGGCTCATGTAGGCGAGGGTGCCAACGACCTGGCCTGGCGACGTCTCGCCGATCCCATCGCGCGACGTCGGATCGATCGTCCTGGCGATACCAAAGTCGAGCACCTTCGGCTGCCCATCGGCAGTGACGAGGATATTCGCGGGCTTGAGGTCGCGGTGAATCACCCCCTTCTGGTGCGCGTGATGGACCGCGTCGCACACCGTGGCCATGAGCGCCAGGCGGCCGCGGACGTCGAGGCGAGCGTCGGCCGCGTACTCGGTCGGCGGGAGACCGTCGATCAACTCCATCGCGAAGAACGGTTGCTCGCCGTCCCCCAGCTCCGCGGTCCCAGCGTGAAAGATCTGCGCGATGCCGGGATGGCTGAGTCGGCCGAGCATCTGGACTTCGCGCTCGAAGCGCCCGAGTAACTCCGGCGTCGCCAGCCCGGGTCGGATCAGCTTCAGCGCGACCCGGCGCTGGGGCTTCTCTTGCTCGGCTTCATAGATCGCGCCCATGCCGCCGATCGACAGCGCGCGGCCCACGCGGAACCCGGCGATCGCGCGCCCTTCGAGCGTGGCCGGAGCGATCCACGTCGACCGCGTCACCTCGGTGGACTGTCGGCGGGCGCGGGCGTGCGCGACCAGGAGGCTGTCGAGCTCCTCACGCAGCTCCGGGTCGTCACCACACGCCGCGTCGAGAAAGCGCTCGCGCTGCTCCGGCGCGGTATCCAGCGCCTGCCCAAAGAGCTCGCGAATCTGTTCTGGTGTCGCCATCAGGGTTTCCGGGTCGCCGAGTGTCGGCGCCCGCACGCCATCGCCCGCACGCTCATGAGGGTCGTGGCGGATCGTCGGCAGCCTGCCGGTCGATGTGGCGTTGGAGCCAAGCCCGCGCGAAGTCCCAATCGCGCTGCAGCGTGCGCGCTGAGACGCCGAGGAGGTCGGCCGCCTCGTCGTACGACATGCCCACGAAGAAGCGCAGCTTGACCACCTCGGCGCTCCGCCCGTGCACGACTTCGAACGCCGCGAGTGCCGCGTCCAGCTGGAGCAGATCGAGATCCGGTTCGGCCGCGGCCTCGACTGCGAGGTCGGCGAACGTGACCCGCTCGCGGGCGCCGCCGCGTTTCTTGGCGCGGACCCGCCGCGCTTGGTCGACGAGAATGCGTCGCATCGCCTCCGACGCGGCGCCAAAGAAGTGCGCCCGGCTACTGAACCGCTGCTCGGAGCCGACCAGGCGCACGAACGCCTCGTGCACTAACGCCGTGGGCTGCAGCGTATGGTGCCGCCGCTCGGCCGCCATGTGCCGTGCGGCGAGAGCGCGCAGCTCGTCGTAGACGAACGGGACCAGAGACGCCATGGCGTCGTCGTGGCCCTCGCCGAGGGCGCTCAGCAGGCGAGTGATGTCGGGGGAGGCCAAGAGGTCGGGGGCTCGACACCCGACTCTATCGTAGCCCGCGACCCGCCACCCATGCCGGCTCTGGCGGAGAACGGCAACCGGCGCCCGTCGCTGGCTGGCGGTGCGGGGCGGCCGGCCCGCGCCGCACCGACAGCAGCGGACTCGGCGTCTACTTGATCTTCTTCGCGGCCGCATTGCTCAATTCGAAGCCCGCCAGACTGGCCGCCACTTCCTGAAAGAAGAGCTCGCCGTCGAACAGGCTGGGGTCGAGCGGGATCGCCAGCGTGAAGTCACCCGAACCGTCGGGCCCGGCGACCGTGGTGGCCATCGCCGCCGGCAACACCAAGAGGTTGCAGTCGTCGCCAACGCCCTCGATGGGCACCTTGGTCGCGGCGACGTTGATGTCGACGCCGATGAACAGCGCGGTCAGAGAACCCGGCTCGGTGTCATGGAACTGGAGCCGGAAGGCCTGGCCGACGATCGCCGGATCGTATGAGTAGAGCGCCGGTGGCATCCCGGTCGCCGAGCAGCCGAAACCGAACGAGGTCGTTCCTTCCACGGTCTCGATCTGGCCGCGGACCTTGGCGCTCGCCGCAGTGCCGTCCGAGGTCTCGACGTAGTACTGGCCTGCCACTAGATCATCCTTCTGCTGCTGCGTCAGCGGCGCCGTCTGGCCAGCCCAGTTCACCGGACCACCCGAGAGTGAAAAGACGACCGGGCCATTGGATCCGGGCTGCCCCTTGCGCACCTCGGCGGTGGTCGCCGGCGTGTCAGTCGTCAGTTCGTAGTCGACGCTGCCGTCCGACTGCATCGTCAAAGTCAGGTGTCCGGCGCTCGGGTTGGTGGCGGGGGGGACGACCTGGGAGTTGTCGGGCGACGACGTCATCGTGTCGAACGGCGGGTCGCATTCGACAACCTTGAAGGCGAGCGCCCCCGTCGGTGCGGCGTCCGTGGCGACGACAACGAACAACTCGCAGTTGAGCAGCTGCGCGACCTTGGGAGCGAGATCGTCGTCCCAATTGTCGGCGTCGAGCTGCCAGTTCTCGTTGCCAACCCCAGGGTCGAACGACTCGAGCTGCGTGGACGCAGTCGTGCTGCCCGTCCGCAGGCTCACGCTCGTGACCCGGCCTGGCACGCCCGACAGATTCACGTCCGCGTTCAACGTTCCAATCATCACGGAATAGCTGAGCTTGACGGTGCCCGTCCCTGCCCCCGAGCCCACCGCTTGCCCCTTCAGGACCCGGTCCGGCGGCGCGATCGCTTGCGCGCGGATCGCGTTGAACGGGTTCATCGAGGTCGTCTGGACGTAGGTGTTACCGGCGAGCACATCGTCGAACTCGCTTTGGTTCAGCACGGTCGTGCCGGTCCAGGTGTTCGTCACCCGTTGGTCGAGGACCAGGAGCTGCGGGCCCATCATGCCGCGCGGCCCGCGGTGCAAGGCGACGCTGGCCGCCGGCATGTCCTCCAGCTGCACCAGGACCTCGACCCGACGTTGGGACTTCTTGGTCTTGATGATCACGGAGCCCTTGTCCACGGTCATGGACGGCGGCACGTTCTGCATCCCGTTCAGCCGCCCGCCCCGATACTCGACCTCGTCGGGAGGCTGAGCACAGACAGGGGCGGTGACGATCGCGGCGAGCAGGGAAGCGGTGAGAGTCGAGAGCTTGGCCATGGGTTCCTCAGAAGCGTCGAGCCGGGCGTCTCGCCCGACATGAGCCCGTGGCGCCAGGCGCGGCGCGGGAACCGACATGGATCTCAGCTTTTTGGTCGTCGGGGCCGGTCTCATTCCTGGCCAGGACCCCGCGGCCCCCTCCGGTCGCTGCGGCGGGCACCACCGCGACGAGGGCTGGCGAACGCCGACGGCAAACAGCCCTGCGGCGGTCGGTTTCGCCTCAAGGGGATCGGCGGCAACGCCGACGGCATACGCGACACTGAAGGAGGGTTTACCCGCTGACCGACCACGCGGAGCCAAACCCGGTGTTGGAGTCCGTGATGAGCAAACACGCCGATCTACCGATGATCGTCCGGTCCACCGGGGCCGGCGGGTTCGTCCGAGCCAATGACGCTTTCCTCGATCGGGTGGGCTTCAGCGAAGCAGAGCTCGCGAGCCAGCCCTTCGAGGATTGGATCCACGCGGGCGACCGACCAGCGCTGCACGGCGCGATGCAACGCGGCGAGGCCTGCTGCGAAGTCCGCCACCGCACGGCCGACGGGGCTTCACTGCCGCTGCAGGTGCGACTCAGCGAAGGTGCTGAGGGCGCCTTCGTGCTCGGTCGATGCGCCACGAGCGGCGCGGCCGCGGTAGGGGCCGATGCCGAGGCGGCCGACGTCACCGTGAAGGGCACGCTGCGCAAGATCGCCGAGATCGTCGAGGAGCAGAACCCGGGCTACAAGTGCTCCATCCTCCTCGTCGCGGACGGGCGCTTTGTGAGCGGTGCGGGCCCGAGCCTCCCCGACGACTACAACAACGCGATCGACGGCTTCGCGATCGGCCCCACCGTGGGATCCTGCGGCACCGCCATCTACTGGAACGTGCCGGTGATCGTCACCGACATCCAAAACGACCCGTTGTGGGCGCCCTTCGCCGCGCTGGCAAAGCAGGCCGGCGTGGCCGCGTGTTGGTCGCATCCATTCGTCTCCAAGGGCGGCCGCGTCCTCGGTGCCCTGGCGCTCTACAGCCCCGAGCCCCGCGCGCCGACGGCGCAGCAGCTGAGCATCCTCCGCTCGGCGGCGCAGATGACCGGTCTCGCGGTCGAGCGCGGCCGCGCGGAAGAGCAGCTGCGCGCCGCCAATGAGGTCAAGGCGCGATTCATGGCCAACATGAGCCACGAGATCCGCACGCCCCTGAACGCGCTCATCGGGATCACCGACGCTCTACACGAAGGGCCAGGAAGCCTGCCGCGCAGCGATGTCCACCTCCTGCGCGAGGCGAGCGAACAGCTCCTGGAGCTCTTTACCGGCGTCTTGGAGCTCACCGAAGTGCGCGATCGCCGGGGCCACGACAAGGTCGTGAATCTACCGACGCTCTGCGAGCAAGTGTCCAGTCGCTTCGCCGCGACCGCCCGCGACAAGGGCCTCCAGTTCGTCTACGAGCTGTCGGACGTCCCCCAGTGGGCGTGGCTCGACGAGTGGTCGTTCGAGCGCGTCCTCAAGCTGCTGATCCACAACGCCGTGAAGTTCACCGATACCGGCACGGTCACGGTGAAGATCGAAGCCGACGGCGCGCAGCTGCGCGGCAGAATCGTCGACACGGGTTGTGGCATCGACCTGGCGCGGCTCCAAGAGCTCAGGCAGCCGTTCGTCCAAGGCGACCTCTCGACCACGAAAGAGTACTCGGGCTTCGGGCTCGGACTCGCGCTGGGCGACCTGTGCATGCAGGTGCTGGGCGGGAGCCTGACCTTCACGGCCAACGAGCCCAACGGCACGGTCGTCGACTTCGGCATCCCGATACGCCGTGCATCGGCGCCGGCCGAGTCGCCGGCGAACCCAGCGCCGCGAGCCGACGCGCGGTCCGGGCTGCCGGTGCTGGTCGTCGAAGACAACCTCGTCAACAGCAAGGTCATCGCCAGGATCCTGGAACGGTCGGGCTACGAGTGCCACTTCAGTTCGACCGGCGCCGAGGCGCTGCAGGCCGTGCGCCAGAACCCCTATGACTGCATCTTGATGGACTGCCAGATGCCCGTGATGGACGGCTATGAGGCCACGCGCCGGATCCGCGAGCTGGAAGCAGCGACCGGCCAGCACATCCCCATCATCGCCGTCACCGCCAATGCCTTGTCAGAGGACCGCGACCTCTGCCTGCAGGCCGGGATGGACGACTACCTGAAGAAGCCCGTGCGCAAGCACGAGCTCGTGGACGCGTTGGAGACCTACGTCGGCAAGGCCAGCGAACGACCGTAGGCCACGGCGCGTCGGGCAATGAGATCCGGCGCGTTGGCGCACCTCACGCGGGAGCGGTGTTGATGAAGCGGTTTCGTCTGCTGGACGACTCGGTCGACGTGGCTCCTATCGTGGCTGAGCTCGCCGCGCATCCGGAGATCTGGTCGCTCGACACGGAGCGGCAGGCGAGCGCCACGGAGCAGCGCGAGACCGAGACCGTCATGCTCTGCGGCCACGAGGCGGGACTCTCCTTCAAGCAGGCTCGCACCCGGCACCCGTTCCGCTATGTGGGTCGCCCAACCACGGTCGCCGCGGCGCTTCCGGCGGCGACCGCCTTCGTCGACCGGCTCGCCCGCCGCGTGCGCGGCCGAACGGGGCGCGCGGCGATCGTGCGGCTACCACCGCGCGGCCGAGTGTACGAGCACACGGACTTCGGGCTGTACTACCAGCTGCGCGACCGCTTCCACCTCGTGCTACAGAGTGAGGCGGGCAGCCCGCTGCGCGCCGGGCCACAGCAAATCCACATGCGCGAGGGCGAACTATGGTGGTTTGAGAACCGCATCCCCCACGAGGCCTGGAACGAGTCGGCGCAGCAGGACCGCATCCACTTGATCGTCGACGTGCTCACCCCGCGGGCAGTCGCGACGTTGCCGGTGCGGCTGGCGTCGTCGCCACGGCGCTATCTCGGGGGAGCGGTGCGTCGCTTGACGCGGGGCCACTAGTGGTGTGATTCAGAAATCTGGGGCCCTATACACGGCCCTCAGCGCCGCTCGCAGCGTTGGGTCGTCCTCGCCGTATCCACCAATTTGCCTGCGGCGACCCGCCTTGCGACCGGCGCCGATGTCTCGCGGGTAAGGCCCCATCTGCCTGAATCACACCACTAGGAGCAAGTGACGGCTCGGCGCCACGCCGCACGCACGAGCGCGCCATCTGCCGAACGAGCGCGAGGGCCGGCAGTGGGTCGCGCGCGCTCCAGACCACGTGGCTGTGCGCGCGTATCGCCGTTCGCGCGCAATCGCCGAGCCAGCGAAGCGCTTGGCGGATGCCAATCCGACGCCCGAGGGCCGCGTTCAGCAGGCCGCTGAAGTCCCCCAGCAACCAGGCGGCGCGCAGGCCGGCGCGACAGACGCCGAGCTCACTGAGATCGGGACGTTCCGGCTCCGCGCACCGCAGGGCCATGAGCGGCTGGTCGAAGCCGGCGCTCGCGAACACAGCACAGCTGGCGATGCGCGGGTTGAGCTCGAGGAACCAGGCCTGATCCCGCGCCTCGTCGACAAGGAACTGCGCGCAGCCGATGCCGGTATAGCCGAGTCGCTCCACCAGCGCTGCCACCGCCGCGCGTCGTCCGGCATTCGCGGGCACGGTTGTCGCATCGACGAGGTTGCCCGTGCCGTCGTACTCGCTGGTGCGATGCACACGGAGCTCGGCGTAGGCGAGCAACTTGCCACCGTAGGCGGCGAAGTTGCAGTTGTGCCGGACACCGTCGACGTGGCGCTGCACGACGAGCCGGTCGTGGGTCGGCGGCCACGCCGGCAACGCCGGACGGAGATCGATCGCGCCCTCAAGTTGCAGCAGCTTGCCGCCGCGCAGCGTGGCGCGCGAGGAGTTCGGCTTGACGATGCAGGGAAAGCCGATCGCATCGGCCGCCGCGGCGAGGGCGCCGAGGTCGTCGACGACACGTGTCTCGGGCACAGTCAGCCCGCACTCGCGAGCCAGCGCATAGCAGAGCTCCTTGTCGAGACAGCGGGTCACCGTCTCGCTCGAGGGCATCAGCAGCCGCAAGCGCTTCGGCAGCGCAGCGCGACCCTCGGCGAGGCAAAGCAGCGAGTCCTCTCCCGCGGGAAAAACGGCGAACAAGCCAAGGCGCGTGTGGGCGAACTCGGCGAGCGCAGTGATGAACTGCGCCGGTTGCGCGGCGATCGGCGGATGACACCAAACCTCAGAGACCGCATTCGAGGACTCCACGAAGCTTGCCAAGCCGGACCGGCCGACGATCACTCGGTAACCGAGGGCGGCAAACGATCGCGCCGCTCCGACGACCTGCCGGTTGCGACCTAACACCAGGACGCTCAGCTGCTGTGAGGGGCGGCGCATTGTCGAGGTCTTCGCTTGTATTCCGCGTCCTTAAGGATATGGGCGCACTCCAATCAGGCAAGGTAGGTGAGACTGGCAACCCAGACTCAGACAGGACCGCGACCCCGTCGCCTGCAGGCCATCGCGCACCGCACCTTGACGCCGGACGAACCGACGCGGCACCACCCGCGTCGACTGAGTTGGCCTTCGGCGTCGCGGCACACGCCACAAACGATCGGACATCAGTCACGCGACGGCGCGACCGCCCGACGTCACTCGCGCCCTTTACCGCCGGGCTTCCTGCCGCCGTGCTTGACCTGCTTCTGCGCGGAGGTCTCGCTGCCCATTCCCGGCGACCCGGCGCTGGCTGGACTGCGCTTCTTCGCCCAGTCGATGGGCTTTGACCCCACCGGCGAGTGGACCGCGACCACCCGCGGCGTGGACATCGGGATCGGCTGGCGATAACGACCGTACGGAGCCGCGACAAAAACCACCGCATTCGGCTGGAGCCGGCCAAGGACCGGCGATTCGCGAATTCTGACGGCCCTTGCCAGCGCGGTCACGCCAACCGCCCGCCCAGCCCAGCCAACGCCGCCGTTTTCGCGCAGAATGCCGCCATGACGATCGCCCTCACTGTGGCGCTGGCCGTTTGCTGTGGCCCGCAGGATCCCTCGTCCGCCGACAGCCCGTGGCCCCAGTTCCGCGGCCCCCGCGCCGACGGCACCCTCGCTCGGATCGAGCATCCGCAAGCTTGGGGCGAGGAGGAGAACATCGCTTGGTCGGTCGAGGTGCCCGGCGCGGGTTGGTCGTCACCAGTCGTCGTCGGCGACCGGCTCTTCCTGACGACGGCCGTCGACCCAGACGGTGCGGCACCGAGTGCCTTCGCGGCTGGGGCGCGGGCGATGGGCGGCCAGGGCGGCGGCTCCAAACGACCCGCCGGCCCGATTCACTACGAAGTGCGCTGCCATGACCTGACCGACGGCGGGCGACGTTGGACGACACAAGTGGGCGAGAACCGACCCGAGCACGCCGTGCACGCGTCCAACACGTACGCGACCGAGTCGCCGGCCACCGACGGCGAGCGGATCTTCGCAACGTTCGGTGGTCTCGGCGAAGTCGTGGCGCTCAGCCTCGAGGGCGAAGTGCAATGGCGCTCGACGACGGGCGTGTTCCCCACTTCCAACAACTTCGGCTGGGGCAGCTCGTTGACCGTGTTCGACGGCTTGGTCTTCTTCCAGAACGACAACGAGACCGAGTCGTTCCTGCTGGCCTTCGACGCCGAAACCGGCGACGTGCGCTGGCGCGCCGACCGGACCAAAGGCACGTCCTGGGCCACACCGACCGTGCTACACAGTGGCGAACGCGCGCAGCTCGTGACCTGCGGCGCGGGCGTGGTCGAAGCCTACGCCCCGCAGACTGGCGAGGCGTTGTGGACGCTGACCAACGTCGGCAAGTCGTTCTCCGCGTCACCGGCCGCGGATGCCGAGCAGGTCTACGTCGGCTACAGCAGCCAGATGGGTAGCGGTCCGCTGATCGCAGTGCGCGGCAACGCGAGCGGCGCCCACGAGCTGGAGCGGCGTCAGGACCCCGAGATCGTGGCCTGGCGCAACGACCGCGGCGGCCCCAGCTTTCCCTCCATCATCACGGCCGGCGGCTGCGTCTATTCGATTGGCACGATGGGCGTGTTCGCGTGCTACGACCGCGAAACTGGCGACCGGCTGTATCGCCAGCGCCTGCCGGACTCGAGCATGGTCGTCGCGACGCCGTGGGCTGACGACGAACGGATCTTCGTCCTCGATGAGTCGGGCAAGACGTTCGTGATCCGTGCCGGCGAAGAGTACGAGCTCCTCGGCGTGAACGAGCTGCCCGGTCTCTATTGGGCCACGCCTTCGGTGGCGGGCGATCGGTTGCTCCTGCGCAGCGCCGAGCGCTTGACCTGCGTGCGCGCCGGCGGCCCGGCGGCCGGCCGCGGACCGATCTAGCGGTCGTACGGAGCCGCGACAAAAACCGCCGGATTCAGCGATCGCCTAACCGCCGCGCCCCAGCAGCAACGCGAAGGGCCGCGACTCGTCGCTTTGCTCGAGCACGATCTTCATCACCATGGTGAGCGGCACCGACAAGAGCATCCCGACCGGCCCCCACATCCAGAACCAGAACACGACGGACAAGAAGACCACGAGCGTCGACAGCCCCAGGCGCGTCCCCATCATGTAGGGCTCGAGCCCGTTGGAGATCGACACATTGATCACCAGGTAGCCGACCGCGACCCCCGCGGCCGGACCGACGCCGAGGTCGACGCCGGCGAGCAAAATCGCCGGTAGCGCGGCGACGATCGAGCCGATGTTGGGCACGAAGTTGAACGCGAACGCCACGAAGCCCCACAGCAGGGCGAAGTCGACACCGGCCACCGCGTTCAGCAGCCCGACCATGCAGCCGGTCAATACGCTCATGCTCGCCTTCGCCGAGATGTAGCTGCCCGTGCGCTGGATCACTTGCTCGAACGCAGCTGCGGCCGCCGGCCCACCGAAGGCGCGCTCGAGCTTGCCCGGCAGTCGGCGGGACTCCAGCAGCGTGAAGATCATCACCAACAGCACCACGACGACGTTGGAGAGGGCCTTGACCAGTCCGCCCGTCGTGTCCGCGACGAACTGCAGGAACGCGCCCGTGTCGTACCACTGCGACACCTGCGGCTCGTCCGGCACGTCCCAGCCCAGCCCGCGCAGCCACGCGGTGACGTCGGCATAGAGCGGGCCGATCTTGGCCTGGTAGTCGGGCAGGGCGCTGCGAAAGTGACTGACCGACGCGCCGATGACCAAGGGCACGGCGAGCACCGCCGCGATCACGACCAACAGCACGAACAGAACCGCGAGTCCGCTGGGGACTCCGTGGCGCTCCAGGCGGCGCACGGCGGGGATGCACGTGAGCGAGACCAAGAGCGCGACGCTGACGGGGATGAAGAAGGCGGCTGCCGCCCGCAAGCTCGCCGCGATCACGCAAACGCAGGCCGCCATGATGAGCAGGTCACGGGCCCGCCCTGGCGGCGGGGCCGGCTGGATCGCGTCCTTGCGCACAACACCCAGCATGCGCCGACCGCGGCGGTTTTTCGATCACCCGACGCGCCAGGCAACCTGGCGCGCCGCCCGGTTTTCGGTGATGGTGACGCGGGCGCCGTCCCGGCGGCTTCCTTCTCCATGTCGTCGCGACGCTCGCTCGTTCTGCTGTTCCTCGGTTGCTTCGGCTTCTTTGGGCTGTTTGCGCACGGCTACCTCGAGAACACCGACACGGCGATCACGCTGCAGGCGGCGCGCGCCTGGGCATTGCGTGGCGACCCGGGGCTCGTGCGCGCCGACCAGGTCGAGGAGCTCGGGGCCGAACTGGGCCCCAAGGCACCGACGTGGCCCGCCGAGCACGCGGTCGCGCACCTGATCTCGAAGGCCGACGAGCCGATGTATGGCCGCACCGGTCGCAACGGCCGGCACTACATCTGGTTTCCAATTGGGCACCAGGCGCTGCTGGTCCCGGCGGTGGCGCTCGGCGAGCAGCTCGCTACCTGGTGGCCCGAGGCCGAGCAGGCCTTCGTCGCCCAGCGCGGGCCGCTGTTCGGCGCGCACTTCTGGAGCCAGTTCTGCGCCAGCTTTGTCTCGCCGCTCGCGGCGGCGGGCGCGGTGATCATGCTGCTCGTGCTCGCCCGGAGCCTCGGCGCATCGCCGGGCGCGGCACTCCTGGCGGTCGCATCGGCCGTGTTCTGCACGCAGTTCTGGCCCGGCAGCCGCGAGACGATGTCCAACATGCCGGGCACGTTCTTCTTCTGCGCGACGGTGGCCATGATCGGCCGCTACGCCGCGGGCGCAGGACCGAGCGCGCTGCTGTGGGCCGGGGCGTTCGCGGGCCCCGCCGTGCTGGTGCGCTACCCGCTGGCGCTGCCGATGGCGCCGTTTGCGCTGTGGGCCGTGGTGACCGCGACGCGGCGCGGGCGGCTGTGGGACCTGGCCTGGCTGGTCGGCGGCGGCCTGCCGTGGCTCGGGGCGCTGCTCGCTGCCAACTACCTGCGCTTCGGTGACATCACCGCGACCGGCTACCTGGCGAACTCCAACCTCGGCAGCTTGCCGCTGTGGCAAGGCCTGATCGCGCTGCTCCTCGCTCCCGGCAAAGGCGTGCTGTGGTTCTCGCCACCGCTCGTGCTGGCGCTGCTGGCGTTGCGCCGCCGCTCGCGCTGGAGCCTACCCGCGCTCGGGGCACTCGCGGCCTTCGCGCTGCCGGTCCTGCTCTACGCCAACGTCGGCTACTGGGCCTCGGGCCAGTGCTGGGGCATCCGCTACCTGACGTCGGCGGCGGTGGTGCTGTGCGTGGTCGTCTTCGCGACGGCGCAACCCTGGCGCCGCCGGCCGCGCATCTTTGGCGCGGTGTGCGCGATCGGCCTGGTCTTCTCGATCGGCGGCGTCATTACACCATACGTCGGCCACCAGCACCTGGCATTGCAGGCCGGGCGCGTGATCTACGGCCCGCTGCCCAACGTCGACAACAACGTCAACTTCGACCCGCGCCTCAGCCCGCTGCACAGCCACTGGACCTACGCGTGGCTGGCCGCCCAGGGCCGCATTGCGTCCGCCGACCCGACCGACACGCTGACGCCGCTGTTTGGCATCGAAGCAGAGGCGCCGGTGCAGCCGCTGCCGCACGCCACGCAGAGCGCGTTCCGCCACGTGTGGCTGCGCTCGCTACCACTGGTGTTGCCCGGGTTTCCCGCGGGGGTCGTCGCCGCGCTTTGGGTCGGGCTCACAGGCTTGGCACTGGGCCTGGGGGTACGCGCCTTCTGGTTGCCCCGCAGCCCCCCGCTCGCTGGGTAGGGACCGCGACGCCGCCCCGATGCATCTGGTGAGTCCGGTGGTTTTTGTCGCGGCACCGTACGACCGGATCACGGTTGCCGCGACTCACGGGTTTCCTAGCACGGCCCTCTGCGTGATCATGATCAGCGCGGTGTTCATGCGGCTTCGGGCTCGACGATGCGCAGGATGTGCGTGGGGTCGATCGACTTGCGGAACCAGACCACCCGGCTCGCCTCCGGTAGATCGTCCTCGCTGCATCGCAGCGTCGCATCGACACACAGGATCAGGTTGGCGATCCTCGCGCCTCTCAGGCGAAAGAGCTTCTTCCGGAGGTAGTCGGCGGTCCAGAAACCGACGATCTCCAGCAGCCAACGCCGCGACGGGTCGTCCCGATGGCGGAGCAGGAAATCGGGAAAGATCAGCGTGCCATCAGCCTCCACGGGTTCGGGCTCCCGCACGACATCCCAAGCCGGGCCGGCGCTGGCGAACTCCCGCGCGAATCGCTTCTCCAGGCGGCTGTCGTACCGCCGAGGCTCGTTGCCCGGACAGATGGGGTCACCGGTCGATAGCACGAAGTTCGCTGGCCTGCCATGGACCACGCAATCCGCCGTCAACCGAAAGCGCCGACACCACGCGAGGAGCGGGACGAGCTCCCCGGTGGCTCGGCCATACAGTCTCGTGCGTCGAAACAAGGACAAGGGCCCCGACAAGCGCAGCAGCATCGAGTCCGAATCGGCGCACCGGTGCACCGTGCAGATCAGCCCTCGCAGCTTGGCGTGGCGCACGATGGCACGCGAGCTCCCCTCGACCGACACCGCAACTCGCGTCGAACGCTGCAGGAGCGCCTGCTGGATGCCCAGATTGGAACGCAGGGCGATCGACTCTGGCGTCACGGGCGCTGCCGGCGCGACGACCCGACGCTCCTGTGGAAGATCGGCGAGCAACGCCGCCGCGACCTGCGCGGCGGAGACACCGAGCTGTCTACCCGCCCTCTCGAGCACGGTCGAGCGTTCCTGCCGACATGAAGCCAAGCGGAACACAACAGCGCGCGCCCGCACTGGCGACACCGCGGCTCGCACCTCAGAGCCGAACACCTGCCGTAGAACTTCAGTGGCCACGCGGCTCGCGCTAGGGCTGGGCCCGGCCGCCGCCTTGTCCTCCAAACGCTGGGCGAGGATGCGAACGGGCTGCCCCACGAGCGACTCGCACTCCTCGATCAACTCTCGCAGCGCGGGAGCATCGCTCCTCGTCAGGTATCGCACGACCACGGCGCCGCCGTGCACACTACAGCACCCAAGTGCGGCCCGGGCCGAGACCATGCCTCCTCCTCTCGGCCTGCGCCGTCTCCGCGGTTCCACGCGTCACCAGCTCGTACACTAGCGCCCGCTTGCCCGGTCGAGGTCGCAACAGTCGGCCGACGCGCTGCGTGTGCTCCCGAACCCCGTGAGACCCGCCAACCACGATACCCACATCGGCGTCCGGCACGTCGTAGCCCTCGTTGAGCACGCGCGCCGAGACCAGGGCTCGGACCTCCCCGCCGCGGAATGCTGCGAGCATGGCGTCTCGTTCGGCCTTCTTGATCGACGCCGTGATCGGCATGACGAGGTGATCGACGGCGACGCGGTGGGCGGCCTCGGCCGTCGAGGTGAACACGAGCGAGCGTGAATCGCAGTGCGCACCCAAGAGCGCGCCGATGGTCTCGCTCTTGGCTCGCGTCAGCGACAGCAGCGAGCGGCACCTGTGCCATGCTCGGATCGCTTCGCGTCCTGGCGCGGTCCGCGCTGCCCAGCGCATGAAGTCCGACCACTCGGGTGAAGGCACAAGCGCACAGAACCGCCGCCACGCACTGGTGAAGCAGTCGCGGAGTGCGTCGTGGACGCGCCGCTCCTCGGCCGTCAGGTCCAGGCGGAGCTCCACCAAGTCGAACTCGGCCAGGAACGTCCCTGTCAAGTCTTCGATCGGAAGCGCGTAGACGACCGGCCCCACGAGCTGCTCCAGCCGGTTCGTCCCGTCCGGTGCAGGTGGGGTCGCCGTCAACCCGAGGCGAGCCGGCGCCACACACATCTCGAGGGACTCGTCTCGCTCGCCGCGGCCGAAGTGATGCACTTCGTCGACGATGAGCAGATCGAATCGATTCCCGAGCTGGTGCATGTGACGGTAAGCGCTCTCGTACGTGGCGACCGTGATCGGCCGCACTTCTCGGACCCCGTCCCCAAACCGCCCAGCCTCGACGCCCAGCGCTCCCCCGATCACGTCGCTCCACTGCTCGACCAGAATCCGCGTCGGCACGAGGCACAGGGTCGGACACCGTTGTCGGGCGATCGCGGCGATGCCCACGAGAGTCTTGCCGCTGCCGGTGGGTAACGCGACGACCCCGCGGTGTCCGGCGAGACTCCAAGCGTCGAGCGCGGCGCTCTGGTACGACCGCAGCTCGGGGAGCCGGACGAGCCCAGGTGGGGCGAGAGGATCGCGCACCACGTCGACCACAGCCACGCCCTGGTCCGTGAGCGCCGAGACGATCGGGCCATGGAAGCGGCCGGGCGCGCGAAACGACTGGACCCTGGGATCCCATCGCATCCCCGGAAGCCCTGCCAGCTCGACCGCGCGCGGCCAGCGGCGGCAGAGGAGCGTCCCACGGTCGAACTCCAGGCACACGTCCGCGGTGGGGTCTGGCGGTGAATTCGTGTTTTCGTCCACGCTCCGCAGTGACAGTGACCTGCATGGGCCTCGTGGTTACGGAGAAATCCCGCCGAGAATCCCGCCGCGAGGCGCCACCTCCCGCCCATCCGGAGCACCTACCCCATGGCAAAGCTCTGGCCGCGGCCTGGCTAGGCCCTGCGCCGCTGATTCACCCCGTCCTCCCCAAACCTCGACGTGCGCCGAAATCGACAAACCAGCCCCTTCAAAGCTTCACCTTCACCCCCGCCAGCTTCAGCACCACGTTCCACTCGTCGGCCGTCACCGGCTGCACCGACAACCGCGCGCCGCGGCGCAGCAGCATCATGGCGCTGAGCTCCGGCACCTCTTTGAGCTCATCCCGCGTCAGCGGCTCGGGGAACGCCGCCACCGGGGCGACGTCGACCATGAACCAGGTCGGCGCGCCCGGGTCGCTCTTAGGGTCGTAATACTTCGCCTTCGCATCAAACGCCGTGTGGTCGGGGTAGCCCTCGGCCACGACCTTGGCCACCCCGACGATCGCCATCGGCTTGGCGTTGGAGTGATAGTAGAGGACCCCATCGCCCTGCTTAATCTCATCACGCAGCAGGTTGCGGGCCTGGAAGTTGCGCACGCCCTCCCAGTGGGTGCGGCCGTCGCGCTCCAGGTCGGCGAACGAGTAGACGTCCGGCTCGGACTTGAACAGCCAGTAGGAACGGGCCATGGCGGCTCAGGGTAGGACCCCGCCGCGGCTGCGCCAGCGCCCGATGGGATGGCAATTGGCGGTTGGCCGTGCCTCCCGGATCGGTACCGTGCTAGCCATGGCGACGCACGATCCCTTCAAGGCTCAGAGCGAGCTCTCGTCCGCCCGCGGACCAGTGCGCTACTACCGCCTCGGCGCCGTGCAGGAAGCGGGGCTCGGCGACCTGCACCGCCTGCCCTTCTCCATCCGCGTCCTGCTGGAGTCGGCGCTGCGCAACCTGGACGGCTACTCGGTCACCGAGAAGGACGTGCGCACGCTGGCCGCCTGGGGCCCGGAGACCGCAGGCAAGGCCGAGATCCCGTTCTTGCCCGGCCGCGTCGTGCTGCAGGACTTCACCGGCGTACCCTGCGTGGTCGACCTAGCGGCGATGCGCGCCGCGGTGCGGCGACTTGGCGGCGACCCGAAGAAGATCAACCCGCTCGTGCCCTGCGATCTGGTCGTCGACCACTCGGTGCAGGTCGACTTCTTTGGCAGCCCCGACGCCCGCCGGAAGAACGTCACGCGCGAGTTCGAGCGCAACCGTGAGCGCTACGAGTTTCTGAAGTGGGGCCAGCAGGCGCTGTCCAACTTCCGCATCGTGCCGCCGGACACCGGGATCGTGCACCAAGTCAACCTCGAGTACCTGGCGCAGGTGGCATTGATCAAAGAGCAGGACGGCGCGCGCGTCGCCTACCCGGACTCGCTGGTCGGCACCGACAGCCACACGACGATGATCAACGGGCTCGGCGTGCTGGGCTGGGGCGTCGGCGGCATCGAGGCCGAGGCAGTGATGCTCGGTCAGCCGATGTCGATGCTGCTGCCCGAGGTCGTAGGCTTTGAGCTGCGCGGCGAGCTGCCGGACGGCGCCACCGCCACCGACATGGTGCTGACCGTGACGCAACGGCTGCGGCAGCACGGCGTGGTCGGCAAGTTCGTCGAGTTCTTTGGCGACGGCATGAGCCGCATGTCGCTCGCGGACCGCGCGACGATCGCCAACATGGCGCCGGAGTATGGCGCGACGATGGGCTTCTTCCCCGTCGACGACGAGACGCTGCGCTACCTCGAGCGCACCGGCCGGCCGGCGGAGCTGGTGGCGCTCGTGCGCGACTACTACCGCGCGCAGGGCCTGCTCCTCGAGGGGGTGACCCAGGTCCCCGACTACTCGGCGACGCTGGCGCTCGACCTCAGCACCGTCGAGCCGAGCCTCGCTGGGCCCAAGCGCCCGCAGGACCGCATCCCGCTCAGCCGCATGCAGAGCGAGTTCCACGCCGCGCTGGAGAAGCCGGTGGCCGAGCGCGGCTTCGCGCTCGACGCGGCCGCGCGCGAGCGCGCCGGCACCGTGGCGGGCAACGGCAACGGCAACGCCGAGATCACCCACGGCGCGGTCGTGATCGCCGCGATTACCTCCTGCACCAACACCTCCAACCCTTCAGTCATGGTCGCCGCCGGCCTAGTGGCCCGCAACGCGGTGGCCAAGGGCCTGAGCGTGCCGCCCTGGGTCAAGACCAGCCTCGCCCCCGGCTCGCGCGTCGTCACCGACTATCTCGCCAAGGCGGGCCTCGATGACGACCTTGAGAAGCTGGGCTTTGCGACCGTGGGCTACGGCTGCACCACGTGCATCGGCAACAGCGGCCCGCTGCCCGATCCGGTGGCGCAGGCCGTGCGCGGTGCCGACCTGGTCGCGGCATCGGTGCTCAGTGGCAACCGCAACTTCGAGGGCCGCGTCAGTCCCGACGTCAAGGCCAACTACTTGGCGTCCCCTCCGCTCGTCGTCGCCTACGCGATCGCCGGCAGCGTCGAACTGGACCTCACCAAGGAACCCCTCGGCACCGGCAGCGACGGCCAGCCGGTCCACCTGCGCGACCTGTGGCCGAGCCAGCAGGAGATCACCGACACGGTCGCGTCCTGCATGACGCCGGAAATGTACACCTCGCAGTACGGCAACGCGCTGGAGGGCCCGCCGGCGTGGCGCGACATCGCCTCCGCGGCCAGCGAGCTCTACGAATGGCAGAGCGACAGCACCTACGTCCAGGAGCCGCCGTTCTTCGCCGACATGCAGCGCGAGCCCGGCAACATCGAGCCGATCAAGGACGCCCGCGTGCTGGTCATGGTCGGCGACTCGGTGACGACCGACCACATCTCGCCGGCCGGCTCGATCAAGGCCGACAGTCCGGCCGGCGCCTATCTCACCGACAACGGGGTCGCCCAAGCCGACTTCAACAGCTACGGCTCGCGCCGCGGCAACGACCGCATCATGACGCGCGGCACCTTTGCCAACATCCGGCTGCGCAACCAGATGGCACCCGGCACCGAGGGCGGCTGGACTCGCCACGTGCCGAGTGGCGAACAGATCACGATCTACGACGCGGCGCAGCGCTACAAAGAGGAGGGCACGCCGCTGATCGTGCTCGGCGGCAAGGAGTACGGCACCGGCAGCTCGCGCGACTGGGCCGCGAAGGGGACCCACCTGCTGGGCGTGCGCGCCGTGCTGGTTGAGAGCTTTGAGCGCATCCACCGCAGCAACCTGGTGGGCATGGGCGTCCTACCGCTGCAATTCCGCGACGGCGACTCGCGGGAGAGCCTCGGCCTCACCGGGCAAGAGCAGTTCTCGATCGACCTGAACAACGACCTGCGCCCGCGCAGTGAGCTCGAGGTGAAGGCAACGCACCCCGAGTCGGGCGAGACGAAGAGCTTCCGCGTGCTCTGCCGGATCGACACTCCCGTCGAGGTCGACTACTACCGCAACGGCGGCATCCTGCAGACCGTGCTGCGCAAGTTGCTCGCCTAGCTGCCGAGTACGACCTCGAGCCCGGCCGTCGCGCTGGCCGCACCGGCAAGCCCGCCCCGCGGGTCGAGGACGGCGTACTGGAAGTCGAGCTTGGCACCAGCGGCCGCGGCGGGGACTGGCACCGGTAGCGCAGCGCGACCCGCTGCATCCACGCCCACAGGAACGGTGAACAGCGGCACCCCGACGTGGAGCGCGCAGCTCCCCAACGACAGCCACGCCGCGCCCGGGCTCAGCAGCAACGCCGCCGGCGCAAGCGGCAGTGCCTCGTCGAGCTGCAGTGCGAAGCCGCCACCCGGCCGCGGCGTGCCGTTGGCGGCGATCGTGGGTGCAGAACCACCGGTGCCGGGACACGCTTCGCCATAGCCCTCGATCGCGTAGTCGTCGAGCAATCGCAACGGCACCGCATGGAGCTCATCGCCGGTCTGGCTGTCATCTGCCTTGAAGAGCACGAGACCGCCGAGGCGCACGAAGTCGCGGGGGGCGCTAGCCAAGCCGCCCGGCGCCACGTCGAGAAGCTGCCGGGTGCCCTGCGTCGTGCCGTCCGTGACCCAGGGCTCGACGCCGCCCGCGCCGTCGTCCGCCGCGAACAAAACCTTCTCGGCGCCGGGGCGCGCGAAGGAGCTGGGCAAGAACCCGGAGCTCGTCCCCGCGGACTCCGGGGATTAACGGGACCGTGCCCGCCGCGGTCCCGTCGGTCCGCCAGAGCTCGTAGCGGTTGGTCCCGACCCGGGCTCGAAACACCGCGGCGTTGGGCAACGCCTGGAGCGAGGAGTCGACCGTCCGGAACGTCGACGCCGGACTGCCAACCACGAGCGAAGTACCGGCCCCGGTGCCGTCCGTCCGCCAGATGCCGCGGACGCTACCGCCGGAGCCGTCGGCGGCGTCGAACAGCACCGTCCCGTTCACGAGCGTGAAGCCCCTCGGGTCCACGCCCGCTGGGCCGGGAATCAGGTCGGCGACCATCCGCGTGCCCGCCTCGGTGCCGTCCGTGATCCATGGCTCCAGGCCGAATGCTGGGTCGCTCGCCGCAAACAGCACGTGCGAGCCAAAGCCGAAGAACTGCGGCCCCTGGGTGCTGCCCAGGCCACCGGCGATGGGATTGAAGACCTTCACTAGCCGGGTGCCTCGCGTGGTGCCATCGCTCACCCACAGCACGGGCCCGCGGACGCCGGGCGCCGTGCCGGCGAAGTACATCAAGCCATTCCACGCAAACCAATGGCGGCCCGTGGTGCCGGCTTCGAGCGGCCGCGTCCCCGCCGCCGTCCCATCGCTCACCCAGACCTCGCGCGGGCCGCGGCCGTCTTCAGCGTCGAAGAACAACAGGTCGTCCGTGACACCGATCGGCCCCTGACCGGACCACGCCGGGCCGGGGTAGATGTCGATCAACAAGCGCGTACCGGCCGGGGTGCCATCCGACACCCACAGCTCGTGGCCCTCCGCGGCGGTCGTCCTGCGGAAGTAGAACCGACCGCGCAGCACAGCGACCTCGTCCTGGGGGATGAGCCCACGGACGAGCTCCTGCGTGCCGGGCCCCGTGCCGTCGGTCACCCACAGGGCCCAGCCGGCGCCGTCGTGCGCATTATAGAACGCCCGATCAAGCAGCCTTCCCAGAAAGCGTGGGTCCGCCGTGCCGCTCAGCGGCGGCGCCGCAATGTCGGCCACCAGGCGCGTGTTGGCCGCGGAGCCGTCCGTGGCCCACAGTTCCTTGCCGACCACGAAGTCGTCAGCGCTGAACACGACCTCGCCACCGGCGATCGGGGCGATCCACTCGGGCACGGAACCAAAACGGCCTTGCTGAATGTCGGCGACCAGCTCGGTACCGAGCGCGGTGCCATCGGTGCGCCAGAGCTCTTCGCCCGTCACGCCGTCATCGCCACAGAAGTAGTAGTGGCCGCCCACCGTTACGCCGCTGCGGCAATAGCCCGACGGGCGGCCGGGCGCGAGATCGGCGACGAGCTCGGTCCCAGCTGCGGTGCCGTCCGACTTCCACAGCTCGGTCCCGTGCGCGAAGGTAAAGGCAGCGAACAGCAAGTCCGAACCCAACGCGCCGATCGGCACGGGCAGCGACCCCACAAACGGCTGCGGCTCGATATCGCGCACCAGGCGGGTCCCGGCCGCGGTCCCGTCGGTCGCGAAGAGCTCACCGTAGAAGGCGGGCGAGTTGGCCCGGAAGAAGCACTGGCCGTCCACGACCATCAGTCGTTCGGCACTCGAACCCGTCGGGCCCGGGTACAGGTCGGTCAGCAGCGCCGTGCCGGCCGTGGTTCCATCGCTGCGCCAAAGCTCGACGCCGTAGCTGGGATGGTCCAACCGGAAGAGAGCGACACCGTCCAGGTCCACGAAGTCCTCGGGCTCGTCGTCGAGGTCGCTCGACAACGCGGCCACGCGGACCGTGCCCGCGGTCGAGCCGTCACTGCGCCATAGATCCCAGCCCGTGGCCGAGGCGTTGAACGCCGAGAAAATGAGCTCTCCGCCGACGACCGCCATCTCCGCCCGGTCGTCCGCCGCGGACGCCGCGCCGGGGGCGATGTCGCGCACGAGCTGGGTGCCGGCGGCGGTCCCGTCGGACCGCCACAGCTCCATTCCCGACACCCCGTCATTGGCGAAGAACAACACGTCGCCCCCCAATAGGGTCAGCGGCGAGCCGATCGAGGTGCCGGGCCCGGGCAGGAGGTCCGCCACCATGAAGGTCCCCGTCGCGGTGCCGTCCGTCCGCCAAAGCTCGGAGCCCGTTGCGGCCGTGTTGGCCCGGAACAAGACCAGGCCCGGGGCCAGCCCGACGAAGTCGTAAGGGGAACTCGCGGGCAGCCCGGGCTCGATGTCTTTGACCAAGGTCGTGCCCGCGGCGGTGCCATCGGTCCGCCACAGCTCCACGCCCCGGGAACCATCGGCGGCGGCAAAGAGCGTGAGCCCTCCGACCGTCGCGGTCCACTGCGGCGACGAACTCGGCCGCACGAGGGATGGCTGGACGTTGATGTCCTTCACGAGCGTGGGCGACTGCGCCGGCGAGATCACGGCGAACGCGAGCGCGGCGCCAGAAGCGAGGCCAAAGCGTGGCGAGGCCGTGCGCCTCGGGGAGTCGGTCGAGGTCATGGGGCCATCTCCTTCGACGGGACTAGAGGATGTACGTCATACTCCAACTCCCTCGATACCGGACGCGGGTTCCGCCACCAACGCCCTACGAACGGGTCGCGGGGGCGTTGCCGTCAACGCCCCGCCCGCGGCTCAGGCGGGATCACTGACCGAAAGGGCCAGCCGTCAGCCGCGCGGTCGAGCGCGACGACGAGCAGACAGAGCCACGCCACGATGGCGAGCTCGAACGCGCCAAACAGCCACGAGTCCAGCCTGACGCGCGCGGCGAACATCACGAGCGCCGAAAGCACGCCCGCAACCCGGCCGCGTGGCGTCGCCCAAAGCCTGGGAGTCCCGGCAAGCAACAATCCCAGCGCCATGAAGCCAAGCGCAAAGACGGACCGCGCTGGCGGAGCCACGACGTCCAGCGCGCCGACCAAGATGCAGACGGAACCGAAGAGGCCGAACACCACCCGGACCACAACGTAGGCGACGCGAATCGTCCAGGTCAGTAGGTGTCGGCAGTAGTTCATCGCTCGGCCACTCCGCTCGCCGAACGAGGGCCTACGCCGGTGGCCTGAGGCAGAGATGCGCCAGGGCGACGGCGTGGGTTGAACGGCCACCCTTCGGCCCAACGATCCAGCACGTAGACCGACAGGCCAAGCGTGGGAATGACCGCCCACACGATTGCACGGCGGTTGTCACCCCACGCTGCGAGACTGGCGCAGAAGACCACTAGGACCGCCAAGACCGCACCACCGACCGCCCGGCGCCGAGGCGCCCCCCACAGCTCGGGGGTCCCGACCATCAGCAACCCCAGAGTCGCGAACCCCAAAGAGACAACTCTCTGGAGCGCCGATGATGGGGTCCAGGCGTCGAACGTCGGATCGTCGGCCAGCTCCAAGAACAGGGAAGGTCGAAGGAGCCTCAAACAACCCAACCCCACAAAGAGCGCGCCCAATGCCGTCAACGCGACGCGAGCCACGATGTAGGTCGCGCGGATCATGATGGTCCAGAGGTAGCGCAGGATGACCACAGGCACGCGTTGCGTTCAGCGAAACTCCCGCCGCCAGGGTAGCGCGTCTAGTCGTTCCGGGTCGCACCAGAAGCCCTGGTAGCGACCGCGCACCACCTCGATCGCATCGCGACCGACCCGCGGTTTGCGCTTGCCATGCGACACGACGCCTCTGGCGATGCTCCTTCGCAAGTAGACGTAGCTCACGCCTGGAATCGCCGGCGGCCGCCACGAACCGGGAGGCTCCGCCAAGTAGTCACCGCGGCGGGTCGTCTCGAGCTTTTGGCCCCATCGGCCCGGCTGAGGACCGGCTCCCGTGGGTCGCGCGAACACGACAAACACGGGGCGGGGCCAGGGGGGCCGCCGCTCGGTCTTCCAGAACACCATGCCGCGCCGTGCCACCGTGTCCTCGGCCGACGGCGCCGTTGCCCCGCGATCCGCGCGCGTGCGGAACACATAGACCCAGTGCTCAGGCGTGCCTTCCAACTGCAGGTCCAGCCACGGCCCGGCGTCGGGTTCGCGCGCACTGGTGTCGTAGTAGCCCGCTGCGAGGTCCGACGCCCCAAGCCCTTCGCGGGTGGCGCCCACTAATGCACCCTCGATGCGCTCGACGTCGCGTTGCCAGAGGATTCCGGAAGTCACAACCCCGATCGGCGTGATGAGCGATCCGCCCCCGAAGTCCGGCAGCGGCCGACCGCGATACTCCAGGTCGCGAATGTAGGTCGGTGGATGCGACGGGTCGTCGGGCGGCGGGCCCGGCCGCTGGTGGTAGCGCCAGCCGCGATGCTCCACCGTGAACGGCGCCGTGACTTTGTTCTCGATTCCTCCGAAGTGCCAACCGAAGACGACGCCGAGCAACAACAGCGGCCCCACCACCGCCACCACCAAGAGCAAGAGTGGCGCGCACCCGCAGCCCCGCCACCAGGGCACCGGTCCCGACTCGGTCGGTTTCGACCCGCTCATCGGAACTCATCGCGCCAGGGCAGCGCGCCCAGCCGCTCGGGGTCGCACCAGAAGCCCTGGTAACGACCCCGCATCACCTCGATCGCGTCGCGGCCGATCAGCGGCTCCAGGTTGCCCTGGGGCGCGACACCCCTGGCGATGCTCTTCTTGAAGTACACGTAGCTCCACTCGTCGAACACCAGCGGCCGCCACGGGCCAGGCGGTTCGGCGACGTAGTCGTCCTGGCGGCCGAACTCGGCGCGACGCCCCCACGGCCCCGGCAACGAGGCCAGCCCCTCTGGTCGCGGAAAGGCGAAGATGGCGGGGCGGCGATACCACGGGTTCTCGTCCCAGAACGACATCAGGCGACCCGACAACACCTCGGCCGCAGACGGAGCTGGGGGCCTCGGGTCGACGCGCATCCGAAACACGTAGACCCAGCGCTCGGGCGTGCCGGCCAGCTGGAGATCGAGCCACGGCCCGGCGTCGGGCTGCCGCGCACTGGTGTCGTAGTAGCCAATGGCGAGATCCGACGGGCCGAACCCCGTACGAGCGGCTTCGCCCGGCTCCACCAAGCCTCCATCGAGGCACAGCTCCTCGCTCACGTGCCACCACTGGTGCCAGATCCCCCGCTCCGTCGTCAGCACGCCGATCGGCGTAAGCAGCACGGTCTTGGTCGCGTTCAAGAGCTGCGGCGGGAGCGGCGCGCCGCGGTAGAAGACTTCGGTGTCGTAGCTGTAGTCCGCTTCCCAATCCGCAGAGGGTCGCTGGCTGTAGACCCAACCGCGATGCTCGACCGTGAACGGTGGCGCGGGCTCGAGCCCGAAGTCGAACGGATCTCCGTGCCATACGCATAGGCCGACCATCCACACGAAGCAGATCGCCACCGCCAGGGCGATGAGCCGGAACTCCGGCGCACAGCCGCAGCCGAGGCGCATCGGCCGCGCCTCGGCCGCCGGGTCCGCCGGCCGCGGGTCGCGGCCGGCGTCGCCCTCGCTCACCCCACGTAGCCCTCGTGCTCGAGGTGCAAAATGATCTGCTGCGCCGCCTGGCCGGGCGACGCCTCGGTGGTCTCGATCACGACATCCGCGTCGGGCGGCTCCTCATAGGGATCCGAGATGCCGGTGAACTCCTTGATGATACCGGCGCGCGCCTTGGCATAGAGCCCCTTGCGGTCGCGCTCCTCGCACACCTCGATCGGCGTCTTGATATAGACCAAGATGAAGCCGCCGCCCTCTTCGACCATCTCGCGCACTGCGCGGCGCATCTCGTCATAAGGCGCAATCGGCGCGCAGATCGCAATGCCGCCGTTCTTGGTGATCTCGGAGGCGACGTAGCCGATGCGGCGGATGTTGATGTTGCGGTGTTCCTTGGAGAAGCCCAGCTCCGAGGAGAGGTGCTTGCGCACGATGTCGCCGTCGAGCAGCGTCACCGGACGGCCACCCATCTCGCAGCACTTCACCAGCAGCGCGTTGGCGATTGTCGACTTGCCCGAGCCCGACAGGCCGGTCATGAAGACGGTGAAGCCTTGCTTGTGCCGCGGCCGGTTGGACTGCTGCAGCACCTTCGCGACTTCGGGGTAGGTGAACCACTCGGGGATCGGCTTGCCCTCGCTGAGACGCTTGCGCAGCTCGGTGCCGGAGATGCTCAGGACGCGCGCGTCATCGGGCGCCTCGTCGTGCGCGAAGTAGGCGTCCTGCTCCTCGACGTACACCATCTGCTGGAACGGCACCATGGTCATGCCGAGCTCCTTCTCGTGCTCGCGCAGCATCTCTTGGGCGTCGTACGGGCCGTAGAAGGCATCGCCCTTGGAGTCGTTGCCGGGGCCGGCGTGGTCGCGGCCGACGATCAGGTGGGTGCAGCCGTAGTTCTTGCGGATGATCGCGTGCCACAGCGCCTCGCGCGGGCCGCCCATGCGCATCGCCATCGGCAGCAGCGACAGCTTGACGGTGAGCTGCGGGTAGCGCGGCAGGAGCGCCTCGTAGCAACGCACGCGGGTGAAGTGGTCCACGTCGCCCGGCTTGGTCATGCCGACCACCGGGTGGATGAGCAAGCTCGCCTCGGTGTTCTTCGACGCGCGCAGGGTGAGTTCGAAGTGCGCGCGGTGCATCGGGTTCCGGGTCTGGAACGCGACGATTTTGGTCCACCCGTTCTTCTCGAAGTCGCGGCGCAGCTCGGCGGGCGAAAGGCGCAGCTCCTTGAAGTCGTAGTGGATCGGCATCTGCGCGCCCTCGAGCCGGCCGCCCACGTAGCACGGCTGGCTCTGCTTGAGCAGGTAGTGCACGGCTGGGTGCGCCTCGTCCTTGGTGCCGTAGACGCGCTCGGCCTCGGCGGTCAGATCGGGCCGCCACACCTCGTCGACGTGGAGCACCGCCAGCATCACGCCCTCCTGGTCGCGCAGCGCTAGCGTCTTGCCGCGCTCGAGCTTCTCGGCCACTTCCTCGCTGACGTCGAGGGTCACCGGAATCGGCCACAGGGTGCCGTCGCCCAGCCGCATCTTGTCGCAGACCGACTCATAGTCGCCGCGAGAAAGGAAACCCTGCAGCGGCGAGAAGGCGCCGTTGAGCAGGAGCTCGACGTCGCAGGCCTGGCGCGGCGTCAGATCCCACGACGGCCAGTCGCGCGACTGCTGCTTGAGCTCGGCGGCGCGATCGGCGTCGGCGAGCAGCTGGATGAGGGTCCCGCCGTGCGGAGCGTTCAGCTTGGTGGACATGGTGTTTGGTCGAGAGGAGGCTTTGGTGGAGGTATGCCGAGCGGCGCGGATCCGCGAGGCGCGCCCGGGGGCAATCAAAAAGGCGCGAAAGAATAGCAGCGGGTGGCCGCAACCACACTCCACGGCCTCGGGGCCGGGCGGAAGCCGCGGACCGGCTATCGCTTCGCCGCCTCGAGGCTATAGTCTTCCGCCCGGTTTCGCTCCGACAGGGCGACGCCACCCGTCAAAAAAGACCCCACCCCCTAACGGAGGAAAGACAGGATGAAGCTCTGGATCGCTCCCGCGTTGCTCGCGGGCCTCATGTTCGCGTCGTGCGGTGAAGCTGGCGCCTCTGGCACCGATAGCAAGGAAGCGACGAGCGTCGCGACCCAGATGCTCGAGGTGCTGAAGGGCGTCACGTCGGCCGACCAGGCCACCGCGGCCACGAGCAAGCTCACCGACCTGGCCGACAAGCTGAAGGCAGCGATGCCGTCCATGGACTCGGCCAAGGATGGCGCCGCCGGCATGCTGGACGCGGCCAAGGGCGCCCTGAGCGGCGACCTCACCAAGGCGTTTGGCGGCATCGGCGAGCAGATCACTCGCATCATGGGCGACAACGCCCTGGCCGGACCGCTCAAGGACATCCTGACCAAGATCAAGGGCATGATCCCGGGAATGGGCGGCTGACTCAGCCACCCCTCCCGGTAGATTGAGCCGCTGATCGAATGAGCAGCCGCCCTCGCTCGGCGGCTCGACCGGTGAGCCGCGACTGCCCCCGCGACGACTCACCTCCAGCGACCGGGGTCCCGTCACACGGGACCTTGGGTCACTTAGGAGTTTGTCATGAGTGATCGTTGTCGGGGCACCCGCACCGCCGCACTGTTGCTCGCCTGGAGCGCGTTCGCCGCGAGCGTCGCGGCGCAGCCCCCCACCGCACCGCGCGCCCGCCGCGCGCCGGCGGACCCGGCGCGGGCGGCCAAGCCGGTTGACGCGGATCAGACCGCCGCGGCGGACCGTGCCCTGCGCCGCAAGCTGACGCAAGAACGCATCGGCCGCGTGACCTTCACCGCCGAGAACGGCGCCTACCTGGACGTGCTGAAGCTCGTGCGGACGGCGACCAACGTGCCGCTGCTCGTGACCGCGCCCGCCCGCAAGGTCATCGCCGCAGAGGGGCTCGTCTTTGTTGGCGAGTTGCGTGCGCCGATTCGCGTGCCGGACTTCCTGGACCTGCTCACCGACGCCAGCGACCAGCTGATCTGGACCGTGCGCGATGGCGTCGTGCAAGTCACCACCCGCAATGACGCCGCGAGCCGCTCGCGGCGCATGCGCCTCTACGACGTGCGCGCGCTCACGTTCGCCCGCACCGAGTTCGTGCCGCCAAGAATCGGCGGCATTCCCTCGGGCCGCGATCCGGGGCCACGCGCCGGCGGCGAAGCCGACGAGAAGGTGTCCGCCCTCGAGCCCGACGAGCTGATCGAGATGGTTCGCGCCGCGACCGGTCCCGAGCGCTGGGACGACGACGGCGCGACGTTGGAGTATCTGGAGAGCGGCTACCTGATGGTGCACGCGCCGCAGAAGTTGCATCAGCAGGTCGCGCGCCTCCTGCGCCGACTGCCCCAGTAGGCGGGGCCACTAGTCGGCATCGGCCGTTCAAGCACGCCCAGCCGCGGGCGCGGGTGGCCGATGCCCGGGCCGGGCAAGCCGATTCGCGCTCGGCTCCGGCCCGCGCCATCGTCGGGACCGCGCCGACCTGCAGCGCCGCGCCGGGGAACGCCGTCGATCATTCCCGCCATGACTGAGTACAATGGGGCGATGCCAGCGCGCCAACCGTTCGCTCCGTCCGAGGTGCTGCTGCTCGGACCGGGCCCCTCGCCCGTGTCCGCCGGCGTGCGCGCCGCCATGGGCGCGCCCACGCTCGGCCACCTCGATCCCGAGTTTCTCGGCCTCATGGACCGGGTCCAGAATGACCTGCGCGCGCTGTTCGGCACTGCGAGCGACTTCACCCTGCCGATCTCGGGCACCGGCAGCGCCGGCATGGAGACCTGCCTGGTCAACCTGCTAGAGCCTGGCGACCGCGTCGTGGTCGGCGTGCACGGGGTCTTCGGGGAACGCATGGTCGACCTTGCCCGCCGCCAGGGCGCGGACGTCGTCGAAGTGCGCGCCGAGTACGGCGAGGCCCTCGACCCGGCACGGATGGCCCAGGCGATCGCCGGCGGTCCGACCGCGGCGGTTGCCTTCGTCCACGCGGAGACGTCGACCGGCGTGCTACAGCCGGTCGAAGACATCGCCCGCGCCGCCAAGGCGGCCGGAGCCCTCCTCATCCTCGACTGTGTCACCAGCCTCGGCGGTGCACCGGTCACCTTGGATGCGTGGGGCGTCGACGCCGCATACTCCGGCACCCAGAAGTGCCTGTCCGTTCCGCCGGGACTGTCGCCGCTCAGCTTCTCCGCCGCCGCCATGCAGCGTGCCGCGCATCGCCGCAGCGCGTCGCCATCTTGGTATCTCGACGTCAACCTACTCGGCGGCTACTGGGGCGGTGAGCGCGTCTACCACCACACTGCCCCGATCAATCAGGTCTACGGCCTTGCGGCCGGCCTCGACGACGCCCTCGACGAAGGTCTGCCAGCACGCCAGCAACGACACCGCGACGTCGCCGACGCCCTCTACCGCGGCGTCGAAGCCCTGGGGCTCGGCTGTCTGGTCCCCGCCGCGCTGCGCACGCCGATGCTGACCTCGGTGTGCGTGCCCGACGGGGTCGACGAAGCGGCCGTGCGGCGCGTGCTACGCCAAGACCACGACATCGAGATCGGCGGCGGCCTCGGCCCCCTCAAGGGTCGGGTGTGGCGCATCGGCCTCATGGGTCACGGGGCCCGCGAGAGCTCGGTGCGCCGCGTCGTCGCCGGGCTAGCGGATGCCCTGGCGCGACAAGGCCATCAGGTCGACAGCGCAAACGCGCAGCAGGCGATTGCCGCCACGCCCTAGACGTAGTGGTGTGATTCAGAAATCTGGTGCATTCTCCGCGGCCCTCAACGCCGTTCGCAGCGTTGGGTCGTCCTCGCCGTATCCACGAATATGCCTGCGGCGACCCGCCTTGCGACCGGCGCCGATACCTCGCGGTTAGTGCCCCATCTGTCTGAATCACACCACTAGAGGGCCGGCCGAGAAGCCATTCGCGCAGCGAGCGGCACCCTGAACTCGAATCTCGGCTCGCGAGAGCCTCGTTGAATCCACTGATTCAGCTGCGTTCCCGCGCACCGACCTGCGAGCCCAGGCCACCACTCGCCACGCAAAGCGCTTTCCGGCCGGACCTCTAGTCGGGCGTGATCGACCTGGCTCCTCCCGGGTCGATCGAGCAACCAAGCCGTCAGCGACTGCCGAGCGCCAGCCGGCGCCGCGCGATCGCCCACGGCAGCGTTCCGATCATCGCGCCCATGATCGCCGTGGCCGGGACCCAGAAGACCATCTGCAAGACGAAGACCGCCCAAAACCAGCGTTCCACGGGGTCCTCGCCAAACTGTTCAGGCACCAGCCACGCCAGAAGCGGCGGCTCGATGTCGGTCACCGACCCCACGTCCAGGTGCGTGCCTAGCCCTTGCGTCGTCAGCACGTAGCTGATGCCAACGACCGCGAGCCGATGCAGCATGGCCACCCCGACCAACGCGACCATGAAGCGGGCAAAGCTCAGCCCGCACGCGCCCGCATAGCCACCCAGGAACGGCAGCATGATGAACGTCGCGTGGAACAACCCGACGGTCCATGCCAAACCGATCGGCGCCGCGGTCTTCTCCAACCCTAGTCGCAGCAAGAGCGCGTAGAGGCCGATCGCCCCAGCATGCGTCAGCGCCGACGGCGCCGCCGGCGCGCGGCGCCGTCGCAGCAGGATCAACCCGCCCGGTGCCGCCAAGGCAGCCGCCAGCAACGCGGGCCAAGCCCACCCCGGCGCCTCCGCCTTGTCGGTCAGAAAAAGGTGCGGCTGCTCCGAGCCCGCCCGGGGAAACGGATTCACCACATCGAGCGTCGCCACGCTCTGCGCCTGCGTCCAAGCGACCACCAACAGAGCCGCAGCGCCGAGCAGCAGGACCGTGCCAAAGGCCGTGCGCATCGGCCGCCCCACCAGCGGGGCGAGGTAGAGCAGCAAGAGCGTCCCCAGCACGAAGGGCAAGTACGGCTCCGACGCGCTCACCAGCTCGTGCATCCGCGCACGGTAGCACGGTGGACTGGAATTCCGCCCAGGATCCGGCGCACCGCAACGGTACTGGCCAACTTCCGTGTGAAAGCGCCAGCGCGGCCACTGAGGCGCCTTCCAGGGGCGCCTGACGGACCGCGCGCGGCAAACCACACGGAAGTTGGCCAGTACCAGGAGGCGGCCGGGGCCCGGGGTTGCGCGGCAAGGGGCGAAATCGGGCAAATCGCCGCGGCCGCAGCCCGCCCCCACGGGCGATCAAAAAAACCGGTCCTGCGTGTCGTGAAACGCAGAAGCACGGCGTTCTAAAGAGCAGTGGCGGACAGCCTGGAACGCGCCGGTGGAAACGGGGCGGCGCGCGCCAAAAAGGGAAGAAGGAGAGCCCGAGGCGAGGACAGGCAAGAACTACCCAGGCTGTCCCGCCACTGTTCCTACGCTCGAGAGGCCCCGCGGCGCTGGCCGCGGGGCGGGCCTGGGGGTCGCGGCGAGCCGGGGCCTGGGTCGGCAAGTCGAGGCCGCATCCTGGCGCGGGAGTCCTGAACGAGAGCTTTGGGCTCACGCGCGGATATCGTCGCCGCCAGGATGATCAAGCGAGAAGAGCACGACGGGATCCGCGTTCTGCGGCTTGAGCATGGCAAGGCCAACGCCCTGGACCTGGAGTTAGTGACCGCGCTGGAGGCGGAGCTGGCCGACGCCGCGGCGCACGCCGCCGCCAGGGTGTTGACCGGCCGAAACCGCATCTTCTGTGCCGGGGTCGACCTGTTTCGCCTCCTCGACGGTGGCGAGGACCACGTGCGGGAGTTCGTGCCAACGCTGGACCGCTGCTTCCGCGCGATGTGCACGCATCCCGGTCCCTTGGTGGCCGCGCTCAACGGGCACGCCATCGCCGGCGGCTGTGTGATCGCCGCGGCGGCGGACCGCCGGGTGATGGCGGCGGATGTGGGGCGCATCGGCGTCACCGAGCTCCTGGTTGGGGTACCGTTCCCCGCCGTCGCGCTCGAGCTCGTGCGCCAACTCGTCGCCCCCCCCATCGCCCAAGACCTGGTACTCACGGGTCGGACGGTCGATGCGGCCACGGCACAGGCGATGGGCCTGGTGGACGAGATCGTGCCACAGGCGGAAGTGCTCGACACCGCACTGCGGGCCGCACGCCAGCTCGCGGCGATGCCCGCGGCGACCTTTGCGGTCACCAAGCGCCAACTGCGGGCGCCGCTCCTCGCCGCGGTGGCCCAAACCGCCATGCTCGACGCCGAGGTCGTGGCGCGGTGGCGCGATCCCGCCACCCACGAGGCAATCCGCGCCTACCTCGACGGACTGCCAAAGGCACGCGGGTAGGCACCCTGCCGCCGTGGCCCTGCGACGTCCTCTCGTCAGTCGCCGACGACCCAGGTTTCGCCGCGCTGCAGCAGGGCGTCGAGCGACTCGTCCCCGCGGCCCTGGCGTGCGGCTTGCAGCTGCTCCTGCACACCGCTTTCGAAGGTTGCGCGGCCGCGACGATGGAAGATGCCGATGGGCACCGGGAAGGTGTCTTCGGGCATCTCCGATAGGGCGAGCGGCAGGGCGAGATTCTCGGCGGCCTCGTCCCAGGACAGCACGTCCGCTTCGGTCACGCCACCCTCGCCCAACGTCACGATCTCGGGCCGCAAGTCACCGTCGAGCCGGATCGCCTGATTGCGGTCCTTGCCAAACACGAGCGGCTTGTCCTGCTCGAGCTGCAGCACCCGCTCGTCGCGCACCGGCTTGTCGGTGAAGCTCTTGAAGGCACCGTCGTTGAAGATGTTGCAGTTCTGGTAGATCTCGACGAACGCAGTGCCCTCGTGCGCGGAGGCCGCACGGATCATCGCTTCGAGATGAGCGCCGAAAACGTCGATCGAGCGGGCCACGAACGTCGCGCGCGCGCCGAGCGCGAGCGAGATGGGCCGGAACGGATTGTCGACGGAGCCCATCGGCGTCGACTTGGTCTTCTTGCCACGCTCGGAGGTCGGCGAATACTGGCCCTTGGTCAGGCCGTAAATGCGGTTGTTGAACAGCAGCACCTTGATGCCGACGTTCCGGCGGAGGGTGTGGATGAAGTGGTTTCCGCCGATCGACAAGGCGTCGCCGTCGCCGGTGATCACCCAGACGTCGAGCTCCGGGTTGGCGACCTTCACTCCCGTCGCCACCGACAGCGCGCGGCCGTGGATGGTGTGGAAGCCGTAGGTGTCCATGTAATAGGGGAAGCGGCTCGAGCAGCCGATCCCGGAGATGATCGCGGTCTGATCGGGGCGCTTGCCCAGAGCGGCAAATGCCTTCTGGACGCTGCTGAGGATGCCGTAGTCCCCGCAGCCGGGGCACCACCGCACCTCTTGGTCGGTCTTGAAGTCCTTGGCCTGCAGCGGCTCGGTGGCGGTCATGCGCAGCTCTCCAATGCACTCTGGATCTTGGCGTCGAGCTCTTCGCCCGTGAACGGTCGGCCCTGCACCTTGGTGACGGGCTCGGCGTCAACCAGGTAGCGCGCGCGAATCAGCATCGCCAGCTGCCCGAGGTTCATCTCGGGAATCAGCACTTTGCGGAACGACCGCAGCAACGTCTCGAGGTCGTTCGGCAGCGGATTGAGATGGCGCAAGAAGCACGCGCTTACCGCGCGGCCTTGCGCTTGCTGGCGCAGCACCGCGCCGGTGATGGCGCCGCGCGTTGAACCCCACCCCACCAACAGCACGTCACCCTGGCGCTCGCCGAGCACCTCGAGCGGCGCCAGCTCGTTGGCGATCCCGGCGACCTTGGCGGCGCGGGTGTGCACCATGTGCTCGTGGTTGTCGGGGTCGTAGTCGATGTTGCCGGTGCCGTCGCGCTTCTCCAGCCCACCGATCCGGTGCATGAGCCCCGGCGTGCCCGGCCGCGCCCACGGCCGCGCCAACGTCTTCGGATCACGCCGGTAGGGCTGAAACTTCTCGCCCGGGTGGTCGTCGGGCTGTGCGAATCGCACGCTGATCGGCGGCAGGTCGGCGGCTTTCGGCAGCCGCCAAGGCTCCGATCCGTTGGCGAGGTAGCCATCGGACAACAGCACGACCGGCGTCATGTAGGTCACCGCCAGACGCACAGCTTCGTAGGCCGCGTCGAAGCAATCGGCGGGCGTGCTGCCGGTCACGATGGGCAGCGGGCACTCGCCATTGCGGCCAAACATGGCCTGCAGCAGGTCGGCCTGCTCGGTCTTGGTCGGCATCCCCGTGCTCGGTCCGGCGCGCTGGACATCGATGATGACCAACGGCAACTCGGCCATCACCGCCAGACCGATCGCCTCAGACTTGAGCGCCATGCCTGGACCACTCGTCGAGGTCACGCCCAGGCTGCCGCTGTACGAGGCACCGATCGCCGCGCACACTGCGGCGATCTCGTCCTCGGCCTGAAAGGTGACCACGTCGTGATGCTTGTAGGTGCTGAGCTGGTGCAGCACATCGCTCGCCGGCGTGATCGGATAGGAGCCGAGGAACGTCCGCAGCCCGGCCTTGCGCGCCGCCGCCACGAGTCCCAGGCACAGGGCCTGGTTGCCCATGATGTTGCGATAGGTCCCGGGCGGCATGAACGTCGCCGCCTTGACCCGATACGCGACCTGAAACACACCGGTGATGTCGGCGTAGTTGTAGCCGGCGCGCAGCGCCTTCTTGTTCGCCTCGGCGATGTCCGGCTTGCTCTTGAACTTCGCGTCGAGGAACTGCTCGCTAGGATCCGGGTCGCGCTGGTAGAGCCAGTAGAGCATCCCCAGCGCGAACATGTTCTTGCAGCGGTCCTTGCCCCGCGTGTCGAGCGGCGCGTCGGCCAGCGTCTCACGTGTGAGCTTCTGCAGGTCGACCTTGATGAGGCGGTAGTCGGCGAGCGTCTCATCCTCGAGCGGATTGCTCTCCCAGTGCGCCTTCTTCAGATCGTTGGGCCGGAACTTGCCCTGATCGACGATCAGGATCCCGCCCTTCTTGAGCTCGCCGATATGGACCTTGAGCGCCGCCGGGTTCATCGCGACCAGCGCGTCCGGCACGTCGCCGGGCGTGTGGATGTCGAAGCTCGAAAAACGCAGCTGGAACGCCGAGACGCCGGGCAGCGTGCCGGCCGGGGCGCGAATCTCCGCCGGGAAGTCAGGGAAGGTCGCCAGGTCGTTGCCCATCAGCGCGGTAGTGCGCGTGAACTGCGATCCGGTGAGCTGCATCCCGTCGCCGGAATCACCGGCGAAGCGGATGACGACCTGGTCCACCTCTTGCGGCGACCGTCCACCGCCGGCGGCGTTGCCGCCCGCGGGAGTGGCGTCGCCCCGCTTTGGCTGATCAGTGCTAGTCACGGTTTCACATGGAGTTAGGGCTGCGGCTAGAGCCCGAGCAGGACCCGCTCCCGGACGCAGTGGGACGGGCGTGGCCGCGCACTATAGCAAAGGAGCACCGCCCGGGAATGGCTCGCCACCACCGCCGAAGCATGGGCTCGATGCTCTTTTCCCAGGAGCCAATCGGCGGCTCGGTGCGATCCGACGCGGAGCTACGATCCGCGGCTTCGCACAGACCTTCTGCAAAAGGACACAGATGATGACGCGTTGGACCCACTGGGCCGTGGCCATGAGCACCGCAATGCTGACGAGCGCGGCGGGAATCGCTGCGCAGGACGCCGGGACGGCCGAGGCTGCCGCGGCGAAGAAGCCCGAGAAGCGCCTCGGCATTGGCGCCCCCGCCCCCGCTCTGTCGATCGGCGAGTGGGTCAAAGGCGACCCGGTCGATGGGTTTGAGAGCGACCACGTGTATGTGGTCGAGTTCTGGGCCACTTGGTGCGGACCGTGCATCGCCGGGATGCCGCACCTCACCGACCTGCAGGCGGAGTACGGCGACAAGGTGACGATCCTCGGCGTCAACATCTGGGACGACCCGGAGAAGGTCCAACCGTTCATGGAGAACCCGGTGGCGATGCACGACAAGCCGGGCGACGAGGTCATGGGCTACACCGTGGCCATCGAGGAGAAGCACGACGAGGGCAACGTGCGCAACGGCAAGATGGCCGCGGCGTGGATGGACGCGGCGGGCCGCAGCGGCATCCCCACGGCGTTCATCGTCGATCAGCAGCAGCGCATCGCTTGGATCGGGCACCCGATGAGCATGGACAAGCCGCTCGCCAAGGTCGTCGCCGGCGAATGGGACATCCAGCAGGCCGCCGCGGACCACGCCGCGCAGCTCGCCGCTGCCGCCGAGATCAGCCGCTACTTCGAGCTGTTCGAGGCCAGCAAGTTCGACGCGGCCTACCAGCTGGGCCACAAGCTCGTGGCGGGGCCGATGGCGAACAGTGCCGGCCGGCTCAACACCGTCGCTTGGATGATCGTCGATCCCGACGCAACGCCGGCGAAGCAGGACCTCAAGCTGGCGCTGGCCGCGGCCAAGCGCGCCTCCGAGCTCACCGACGACGAGGATCCAGCCATCCTCGACACCCTCGCCAAGGTGCACTTCGACATGGGCAACACCGCCGAAGCGGTGAAGACCCAGAGCCTCGCGGCGAAGTTCGCGCCCGGCACGCAGTTCGAGAAAGAGGTCGCCGAGCGGCTCGCGGAGTACAAGAAAGCCGCCGAGAAAGCCGACCAGTAGCCCGGGGCGGCGGCTACGGCGCAATCGCGCCGAGCACGCCGTTGGTCAGCTCAAACCCACGGGTTCCGGCGCGGCCGAGCGAGAAGGCCTGGAGCGACAAGCGCAGGCCGACTACGCCGGGCGCCGCCGGCAGCGGAATCGACGCCGGCCACGCTCCCGTGGCGTCGGTCACCCCCCGCGCGACGAGCCAGAGGTTGGCCGGCTGCAGCACCGCCAGGTGCAGAGTGCACGGCCCAAGCGGCAGGGCGGGCACCGGGCCCGCACTGGCGTAAAGACCGGCGGCGACGCCCGGTACCAAGCCGCTCGCGCTGGCCGCGACCGTGGTCCCCGCGCGCAGCGCACAGGAGGTGAGCCGCGGCGCCGCCATCGCGGCGCCACAGCCGCCTCCCAACATCGTGACCGGCGCCGCGACGACGCGGACCTCCAGCACGTTGAGATAGGCGAACGAGCCGGCGGCCCGCGAGAGATCGACGAAGAGCTGGCCGAAGCGATCGGGCGGCATGGCCAACAGCTCGGCCACGCGGTCTTCGTTGCCCTGGTAGCCCGCTGTTCGACCAACGCCGACCCCCGACGTCTGCAGCATCGCAGTGACCGGAGGGCAGCCGCCTTGCCCGCGGTACGTGCTGATCCGCGTCTCCGCGGTGTTGCGGCTGCCGAACAGGCGTAGATCGTAGGCGGCGCCGGGATCCAAGCCAGTGAGCACGAACCCACCGGGCAAGTCGAGACCGTCGCCGAAGAAGTAGTCCTGGGTCGCGGTGGGCACGGCAAGCGGCCCCAGCCACTGTGGCGAGGGCGCGAGCAGCCCGCCGTTGCGGATGCCGTTGCTCGAGAAGCCTCCGGTGATGACCAGATCGATGCCGGTCGCGCGGCCATCGGTCGCCACCAGGTTGCCGAGCGACTGACCGGCAAGGACGCCGGCGCCGCCCACCGCGACGTGCCAGTTGTTCCAATGGTCACCACCGGGACTCGGGCTTGGGGTGGGGTTGCCGTTCACGGTGTCGCTGGGCCCGAGGTCGATCAGGAGCTCGCTGCCCACCGGCGGATGCTGCGGGTTGGGAACGTAGGCCTTCGTCGTGGGGACCACGGCCTCCACCACGGGGCGAATCACCGACGTCCACAGCGCGTAGCCGGGCGGGCTCAGGTGCAACCCGTCGGCCACGAACAGTGCGGCGCTCGGCGGCCCACCCGTGGCCAAGAACGCCGTCGGCGTGTCGATGTAGTGCAGCCCAGCGGTCGCCGCCGCATGGCTCTCGATCGACGCGTTGACTTGCTGGGCGGCCGACCACATCGACCAGCGCGCCGGCGTCGGTGTGATGCCGATGTAGAGGATGGGGACCGGCGGCCGTCCTGCCGGTGTCCCGCGCCGCACCAAGTCCACAAAGGTCAGGTAGTCGGCAAACACGGTCGCCGGTGTCTTGCCCGCGGCGATGTCATTCGTACCCTCGAACACGACGATCGCCGCCGGCTCGTAGGGCAGGACGATCTGCTCGACGTAACCGTTGAGATCTTCGAACTGGGAGCCGCCGAAACCGCGCTGGATGACGTCGTAATGGGCGAACTCAGCGGCCAAGGTCTCCCAGCGACGAATGCTCGAACTGCCGGCGAACAACACGGCGTCGTCGGGCGGCGGATGGAGTTGGTCCTGCTCGACCCAGGCGGTGATCTCCGCCGCGAATCGCCCCTGTGCCGCGGCAGCGGGCGCGCAGGTCAGCACGGCGAGCAAGGCGAGGGAGCGCATCGCCCCAGGATGCGGCGTCGGCCGCATCGCGACAAGGCGCGCGGTCATCCGGTCACCACCGTGGCCGCGGCGGCCGGCGACCGGAGCTGGTCGCTACGACGAGCCGCCCCGACGCGACAGCATCGCGGCGAGGCGCTGCACCGCTTCGGCGACGAACGCGTCATCCTCGGCCTGCGTCTCGCGATCCACGACCTCGACCGTCGCCGGCAGGCGGGCGGTCAACGCGGCGAAGAACGCCGCGTCACTGGTGGGATCGCGCAGCGGGCCGCCTTCGATCGAGTAGCGGCTCGTCCCGCCGCGCGGCAGCATCATGACAGCATCGCCACGCGTGCCCGCAGCGAGCCGCTTGGCGATCTCGTCGGCGACTTGGACCATCTCTTCGCCGTTCAGCCGCGGCACGAAGACCACCGGGTTGTGGAAGCAGTAGGCGTGATCCCGCCACCGGTCGGGCACGGTCTTTGGCGGATCGACGAGCACGCCGAGGTGCTCGGCGCCGCCCGGACACAGCACCTGCGGCAGACCGAGGTCACCCGCCACCGTGAGCCGCTCCGGCCCGCCCGCGCGCAGCGCCCCAAAGACGTCGTCGGCGATCTCGCCGAGCGCGTAGTCGAAGACCCCGTCGAGCAGCCCCTCCTTCATCATCTGCTCCATCGCCCGGCCGCCGGAGCCAACCGCGTGGAAGACCAACCCATCGATGCCCGCGGCGTCCAGATGCTGCAGCGCCCGCATCGTGCCCTCGGTGAGGACACCGAGGTTGGTGACGCCGACCAACGGCCGCTGCCGCTCGCCCTCCGTCGAGCCCTGGCCCACCTGCGCCATGCCAACCGCGGCGCCGGCGGCGTTGGCGAAGATCGTCTTGGTGAAGCGGTTGAGCCCGAGGATGTCCCCCACCGAGAACATCATCGTCACGTCCTTGATGCCGACGTAGGCCGACGTATCCCCGGACGCGACGGTCGAGACCATGATCTTGGGGAAACCAAACGGCAACGCGCGCATCACTTCGGTGCACGCCGCCGTGCCTTGTAGGCCGCCCAGGCCGAGCACCGCATGCACGGCACCGCGGGCCACCTGCTCCTGCAGCAGCGCGGTGGCGCCCGCCACCATCACCGGCGCCGCGGCCTCGCGCGTGGGCGCGCGCAGCAGCTCATCGAGAGGCGTGCCACCTGCCACCGCGACCTGCTCGCGCGTGACGTCGGCAGCGGTCGTCGGCGCGCCAACCACGCCGATATCGAACACCTCGGCGCGAGCACCCAGCGCCGCGATCTGCTGCGCGACGAAACCGGCCTCCTGACCCTTGGTGTCAAGGGTCGCCAGCACCGCGACGCCCCGGCTCATGCTCCGGCCTCGGCATCAAAACGCAGGCTGGCGAACTCCTTGGCGGTCGCATAGACGGCACGCTCGATCGGCAGTCGCTCCGTCGACGAGCCGGTCCAGAAGCCATCGCAGCTCGTGTGGCGAAGGATGTACTGCGCGTCCTCCGGCGTCTCCATGGCCGCGCCGTGCGCGACCAGGATCAAGTCCGACTTGAGCGCCCGCAGCTGCTGGTTGGCCTGCTCGGTGCGCGCCGCGGTCTCCTCGATCGTCTCGCCCGAGTCGTAGCCGCGGAGCCCGCCCTTCGTCGTCCCGGCGTGGTAGCAGAACACGTCGGGCTGCGCCTCTTCGACCATCCGACAGCTGTCCTCCTCGTCGAACGCGAGACCGATAGTCACCATCCCCATCTCTTTCGCGACCTTGAGGAGCTCGATCTCGTGATCAAAGGTCACGCCGCTCTTGGTGAGCACGCGGTAGATCTGGCTGTCCTTGTCGACGTAGCTGATCGACGGCCCGATGTTGGAGATGGAGAAGACCCCCATCGCCTTGCAGCGCTCGATCACCATGACCATGTCGCGCAGCGGGTCGTTGGCGTTGACGCAGGCGCACACAAACGCGTCGCCCTTCAGCGCCGGCATGATGTCCTGCTCGGTGTAGTCGAGCGTCTGCTTGTTGGAGTCTAGGATCGGCCACAGCATCGACATGGTGCCCATGCCGTTGGCGCGAAGCCGGGCCCCGGAGAACGTGTTGATGCAGTCGGCGCCGGCCTTCTCCAAGAGCTGCGCCACCAGGCCGCTGCCGGCGCTGGCGATGAACAGGGGCACGCGCCGTTCGATCTTGGCGCGCAGCTTGGCGAGGATCTCGGGCCGCGAGGTGCGAGGGACGATCACCCGGCAGATCATGCCGTGCGGCGCCGGCAGGGTCGAGAACGGCGCAGTGCGCGGTTTCTGCGAATCATCGAACATGAATGTCGATTCATATTCAAGCTGAACCGCCCATGCCCACCGATCCCAGTCGAAGGCCGCCGCAACCGCCGGCACCGCAGCAGGCCCGCGCCAAGCGCACCCAGGAGCGCATCCTCGCCGCCGCCGAGCAGCTGCTCCGCGAGCGACTCTTCGAAGAGGTCACCGTCGCGGCGATCGCCGCCCGTGCCAAGGTCGCCGTCGGCACGGTCTACCTCCGTTTCGCCGCCAAGGAAGACCTCCTGCCGGTGCTGTTTGCGCGACACCATGCGGCGGCGGCCGGCGCGGTCGACGCCTTGCTCGAAGCCCTGCGGCGCGACCCGAATCTGCGCGGTCGGATCCGCCGCCTGGTCGCCTTCACCGTCGCCTACCACCGCGGGCGGCGAGGCTTACTGCGGGCGCTGACGATGTACACCCGGGCCCACCCGGGCGAGATCGACGAAGCCGTCTTTCGCGACCGCGCGGCGCAGTATGAGCGCGTCGCCGAGGCCGTGGCGGGCGACGCGCCCCAGCTGCGGCAGCGCGGCGCGCGGCCGCGGCTGCGCTTTGCGCTTGAGCTGCTCAACGCGCACTGCCGCGAACACCTGCTGTTCGGCGAGACCACCGTCCACCGGAGCGCGCCGACGCCCAACCTCGAACGTCACCTGACGGACACCCTGTTCTTCTTCTTGTGCCGCGACCGCGGCGCCTCCTCCCACTGACGGTCAAGCCCATGAGACGCCTGCTGCTCCCGATCCTCCTCTGCGTCGCGCCTCTCGCCGCGCAGAGCCCGCCAACGCCTGAGCCCGGTGACGCACGCCCGCCAGAGCGCTTCGACCGTGCCGGCATCGAAGCCGCGGTCCGCGCCGCCATGGCCGCCCAGGAGATCCCCGGCGTCGTCGTCGGCATCCTCGAAGGCGACGCGCTCGCAATGCGGCTGGCCTTGGGCCAACGCGACCTGGCCCGCGACCTACCGATGACGACCGACTGCCTGTTTCAAGTCGGCTCGGTCACCAAGAGCCTGACCGCGTGCCTGCTCGCCCGGTTGTGCGAACGGGGCACCGTGGCCCTCGACGACCCCTTGTCGCGGCATTGGCCGGAAGACGCACCGATGCCCGCTGCGCTCGGCGAACGCACGCTCCGTCAGCTCGCCACACACACCGCGGGCCTGCCGCGCAACCCGGCGAACCGCCGCAACCTGCCGGACAGCCCCTCGGTCATGCTGCCCTACTCGCACGCCGAGCTCCACGCCGCGGTCGCCGACGTCGCGATCGCCGAGGCCGGGGACGCAGCTGAATTCGCGTATTCGAACTTCAGCTACGCCGTGCTGGGTCACGCCCTCGAGCACGCCGCCGGGCAGCCGTTGGCGGTGTTGCTGCGCGACGAGGTGTTCTCACCACTGGGGATGTCGTCTTCGGGCATCGAGCCCTCCGCGGCGCAGGAGGCCCGCTTGGCGACGCCCTACTGGACGACCGACACACCCCGCGTCGCCCGGCCGCGCTGGCAGTTCGGCGAGGTCGCGGCGTTCGCCGGCGTGTTCTCGTCCGTCGACGACCTCGCCCGCTTCGTCGCCGCGCAGTACGCCGCCGACGACGCTTTCCTGCCGGTCGCGCGCCGCGCCGAGCTCCACCGCGGGGCGATCCCCGTCGCTCCCGAGCAGGGCCGCAGCCTGGGCATCGGCTGGTTTGTGCAACGCATGCCGACCGGCACCGTCATCGGCCACGGCGGCGAGGTCGACGGGTTTAGCGCCAACGTGGCGTTCCTGCCGAAGCGCCGCATCGGCCTCGTCGTTCTCGCCAACCTCGGCGGGCGCGCCGCCGACGCGGTCGCCATGGCGGTCCTCGGCGCGCTCCAAAAGCGCTGACGCGCACCTAACGGTGCGTCGCGCCGAACTCAGGAAAACCCCGGGGCGCACACCGCGCCGCCACGTCTAGAGCTAACGCGCGGGCGCGACGATCTGTCTGGACCGGTCCATGCGCATTGCCTCCCTGGTCATGGCGTCGATGTTGATCGGCGCCCTCCCGGCCTCGCGTCTCTCGGCGCAATCCCTGGATCCCCACCTGCGGGTCGACCAGCTCGGCTACACGCCGCTCGCGGCGAAAGTCGCGATCCTGCGCGAGCCGGTCATCGGCCACGACGCCCCGGCGCCGTACACGCCCGGCAGCCGACTGGAGGTCCGGCGCGTCGCTGACGGGTCGGTGGCGTGGTCCGGCACAGCGACGCCCTGGAACGGCGGCGCAGTCCACGCGCAGTCCGGGGATCGCGTCTGGTGGGTCGACTTCTCCGCTCTGACCGAGGTCGGCTCGTTCGCGCTGGTCGACGTCGACCGCGGCCGCAGCTCCGCCGAATTCCGCATCGCCGAAGACGTCTTCGCCCCGGCGCTCCGCGCGGCGCAGCGCATGTTCTACTATCAACGCTGCGGCACGCCCAAGGCCACGCCCCACGCCGAGCCGGCGTGGAGCGACGGCGTGTGTCACCTCGGCGCCGAGCAGGACATCGACTGTCGCAGTGTGCTCGATCCCAGCCCTGGCTCGACGCGCGACTTGCGCGGCGGTTGGCACGACGCCGGCGACTACAACAAGTACACCAACTTCGCTGACGACCCAGTGCACGCGTTGCTCAGCGCCTACCGCGCGAACCCAGCCTACTGGCCCGACGACCTCGGGATCCCCGAGTCGGGCAACGGCACGCCGGACTTGCTGGACGCCATTCGCTGGGAGATCGACTGGCTGCTCCGCATGCAGGAGCCCGACGGCTCCGTGCTGCACAAAGTGTCGGTCGTCGACTTCGACGCGGCGAGCCCGCCCAGCGCCGACACCGCGCCGCGCCGCTACGGCCCCCCGACCGCGTCGGCCACGGTGTCGGCCTGCGGCGTCTTCGCCCACGCCGCGGTCGTGTTCGCCGCGCGGTCCGAGCCCACTTCGCAGGCCTTCGCCGCCACGCTCGAGGCAGCAGCGCTGGCCGCCTGGGACTGGCTGGAACGCAACCCGACGCTGATTCCGTCGAGCTACGACAACGCCGGCTTCCAGAGCGCCGACGCCGAGGATCCTCCCTACGAGCAGGACATGAACCGCCTGCGCGCGGCGGTCTGGCTCTATGCGCTCACCGGTGACGCCGTCTACCAGGCGTGGGTCGACGGCAACTGGACCTCGTCGCACTTGTCGCAGTGGACCTGGGCGTCGCCGTATGAGCTGGGCTTGCACGAAGCGATGCTCGCCTACGGCGATCTGCCAGGCGCCACCGCGGCGGTCGCCGATGCCATCCGCGGCCTATTCGCCGCGTCCGTGACCGGTGGCGCCCACTTGGCAGAAGTCACCAGCTCGACCGACGCCTACCGCGCGCCGTTGGCGGACCAAGATTACGTATGGGGCAGCAATGGGGTGAAGAGCAGCCGGGCCCTGCTGTTCGTGCTCCTCAATCGCTACGGCCTAGAGCCGCAGAGCGCCGATGTGGCGACCGCCGCCGCTGAGGGCTACCTGCACTACCTCCACGGCGTCAATCCGCCGGGCATCGCATTCATCACGCAGCTCGACGAGGCCGAGGGCTCGGCGACCGAGACGTATCACGCGTGGTTTGACGACGGCACGATCTGGGACAGCTCCATCACGTCCCTCTACGGCCCGGCTCCCGGCTACGTGACCGGCGGCGCGAACCCCAACTACGTCCCGGATCCCGCCTACAGCGGCCCGCCACTCGAGCCACCGCTGAACCAACCGATCCAGAAGAGCTACCGCGACTGGAACACCAGTTGGCCGGAGAACTCGTGGGAGATCACCGAGTGCTCTCTCGGGTACCAGGCGCCGTACCTCGCGCTCCTCGCCGCGCACACGCTGGCGCCCGCGCCTCGGCTTGGGCTCCAGGTCGATGCGCTGAGCAGCGGGGCGAGCGCGCAGTGGTCGATCGTCGGCGGCCAGCCCGGCGACCTCGCCGCCGTACTCTGGGCCGTGGCCCCGGGACGCATCGCGGTCCGCTTCCCGGGCTGGGCGCTGGATCTCGGGCTCGCGGCGCCGCCGCTCGGCGGCGTGCTGTTCGCAGGGGTCCTGGATCCGACGGGCAGTCTCGGCGCGACTCTGCGCCGCGTGCCACCGACGTTGAGCGGCAGCGCCCTCTGGTTTCAAGCCACGCAGGCCGACGACATCGCGCCCGTGCAGTCAGCGCCGCTCGTGCGCGTCGTGCGCTGACCCGCAGCGCTGCCAGAGCCGCGCCGGCACCATGTCCGCGCTGACCACGACGTCGAGCTGCCATCGGCCGCCAACCAGGTGGAGCCGCACCTCGGACAGCTCGCCGTCCACGCCACGCGCCAACGTCCCGCCAAGCCCGGTGCCGCCAGATCGCAACCGCCGAACCGCCACCTCAACCCGCCGCGACGCGAGGCGCTGACACAAGTCCGGCAACACTGCGAAGAGGAGGTCCGTACGCGCCTGCGCTTCCTGCGCTTCAGCGGCTGCCGTTGGCCCTGCGCGCGCGGCATCTTGCGAACGGCGATAGTGCGCCGTGCTGGCGGCTCGGACCACACTGTCGTACAGCTCCGACGCCATCGCCCGGTCGATCGGCACTCCGCTTTGTCGCTCGGTCGACGCGACAACGCCGAGCAGACTCGCGCAGAACTCGTCCCGATCGAGCAGCTCCTGCACGTGCTCGATCGAACGTTGCCACGCGTCGGGCGACACCGGCGCCGCCGGAACTGCGGTGGGCAGCGGCACGCGGGACGCCGACTGGTCCTCAGAACTCCCGGCCGGGCCGCCTCCCGCGGCGGGGGCGGTGGCGAGGGAGCCCGGACGGGGCTCCGCCCCCACCATCCCGCGCGGCTCGCCGTCGGAGATTGCCGCCGAGCCGGAGAAGCTCCAAAACGCCACCCCAGCGGCGCCGCACGTCGCCAGCCACAGCAGCAGCCGAGGGCCGCGGCGACCCGGCACTAGTGGTCCCCGTCACGCCCAGGCTGCGCGGCGTAGTCCAACCGCAGCAGCCATAGAAGCCGCTGGTCAATGAGCAAGCGATGCCGCGGCCGGGCCTCCAGCACCTCGAGCAGCCGATCCGACGCGTCGCGTTGCTCCTGTTGCCACCGGCTCCAGGCATCGCGGCGTGCCCGAACCGACGTCGGGTCCTCGGCGCGCGACACCTCGACGTTGGCCTGCTGCATCCGCGACCCGGCAGCTGACAGATCGTCGAGGGCGGCATCGACACCGCTGACAAAACGCGCCGCGGCGTCGCCCTCGAGCCGCAGGTAGGCCAAGGTGCGTTGCACGATTCGGCGCTTCAGCTCGCCGGTCGGCAGCGAGGCGGCCGCACCCTGCAACGACTCCAGCTCACGCCACAGCTGGTCGAAATCCTGCGCATCCTCGCTGGTTGCCAGCGTGGCCGCCTCGGTCGCTCGACTCGACAAGAGCATCGGCACGCCGATCGCAAGCACCACGGCCGCCACCGCCAGCGCGACCAGAAGAGCCCGCGGCCCGCTCACTTGAGCCCCCGCGCGCCAGGCTTGAGCCAGGTCAGGAGCTGGACGATCTGCCGCGGCGCGGCCGTCGTCGGCACCGTGCCCCACCAGCCGTGCGGCTCGTTGCCCATGAGGACGAAGCCGAGATGCTGGGCGGTGTCGACATCGCGCTCGGGATCATCGGGATAGTAGAACCCGAGCTGCTTGCGCAGCAGTTGGATGTCTTGCGGGCGGCCGGTGAGAAAGCTCCACCCCGGTCCAGCCCCGAGCGACTCGGCGTACTGCGCCAGGATCTCCGGCGTGTCCTGCTCCGGCTTCAGAGTGATCGAGTAGATCCAGACATCCCGACCCATCCGTTCTGCCAACTGCTCTTGAACCTGCACCAGGTTCTTCTGAGCACCGGGTCAAAACTTCGTGCACGCGACATACATGAAGTTCAAGGCGACGATCTTGCCCCGCACCAGGTCGTCGTAGAAGCGGACGCTACGGCCATCGTGAGTTCGCAGCTCGACGTTGGGGAAGCGTCGCTCGACCGCGAACGTGTTGTCGAACGTCTGCGCCAGCGCGTGCCCCGGCGGCGTGGGTTCCAACGCTCGGTCGACCGCGAGCAGCCCGACGGCACCCGCCGTCAGGCCACCCGCCACCGCAAGGGCCAAGCGCATCACTTGACCAAGTCCCAGCGACTCATCATCGCGTGGTCTTCATGCACCGTGTTGTGGCAGTGGATCGGATAGCGGCCCGTGAAGTCGCGGAAGCGGATCACGACCACGACCGTGTCGCCGGGGCCGAGCACGGTTACGTCCTTGCGCCCGCGTTCGTGCGGCGCCGGTGGCTTGCCATTGCGCGACTCGATGTGGTGCTCCTCCATATGAATATGAACGGGATGCTCCCAGTCATCGGTCGTGTTGCGCAGGACCCAACGCTCGGCGGTGCCTTGCTTGACCTCGGTATCCGCGCGGTTGAAGTCGAACGGCTTGCCATTGATGGTCCAGATGCCGTTCTCGTTGTCGAAGACGAACTCGCGCGTGCGCACGATCTCAGCCTCCGTGATCGTCGGCATCTCCCGCGTGAACGCGGGGATCTGGCTCGGATCCGGAGCCTGACGGTTGACGATGAATTTCATCATCTTCGTGCCATTTCTGAGCGGGAGCGTCTCGCCGGTCGGGCCCTTGCCGCTGATCTGGTCCTCGAGGTTGAGCAAGTAGAGCTCGGACCCCAGGGGCACCTGCGAGAAGTCGACGACGACGTCGACCCGCTCCGCCACCGTGATGCGGACGCTCGGCATCTGCACCGGCCGCTCCAATAAGTTGCCGTCGTTGGCGATCATGGTCATGGGATCGCCGTTGGACAGCGCGATCCGGTAGAACCGTGACGGCCCAATGTTGAGGACGCGGAAACGGTACTTGCGCTGGGCGACTTCGAAGTACGGCTGGATCGCCATGTTGACGGCGTATTGATCACCGAGGAAGCCATCGGTGTTGAACACGTCCAGGTACAGGGAATGGTCCGGCGTCGCAGTGAACTTCTTGTCCGCCAGCAAGAGCGGCACGTCGTACTCGCCGCTCGGCAGCCGGAACGCCTCAGGATTGGGATCGTTCTCGTCGCCGGAGTCCCTCTCATCGAAGTAGAACGTGAAGCCCGCGAGCCCCTTGTAGACGTTTTGTGCCGTGAAGTCGGCACGATGGTCGTGGTACCAGAGCGTCCCGAGCGTCTCCCGCTCGTCCTGCCCGGCCAAGAACATGGTGTAGTGATTGTCCTTGAGGACGCCCGACGGGAAGAAGTCGCCCGGGAACCCATCGCTCTCGGACGCGGTGTGCGCGTTGTGGAGATGGATGGTGACTTCGGGCTTGCCGAAGCCGGTGCCATCACCGTCGTTCGGCAGATCGTTGTGGAACCGCACCAAGTAGGGCTCGCCGTAGCGCGCGTAGTAGGTCGCGCCCATGGGCAAACCGTTGAAGCCCCAGATCGTCGACGGCGGTAGGTCTGGGTGGAACTTGTGCTTCGCGACCTTGATGTGGACGTCGTAGAGATTGACCGGCGGATGCTGGGCCCAAAGCTGGTGCGCGGAGGGGTCCGGTGGCGGCACCAGTTGCGGCACCGGCTGAGCCCGCGGTGGAATCGGCAGCGGCTGGATGAACGGCGTGAGGACCAGGCTGGGCTCGACGCAGAAGTTGCCGGTCTGCTGCAGGCAAACGAAGTGGTTGGTGGTCTCTGGATCGAGCGGCTCGCCCGTCGGGGTGATGGCGACGGTCAAGAACGCATCCCGCGTGATGGACCCCGCACGGGGATCCACGAGGATGGGTCAAACCACCCAGGGTTCGCCAGCCGATCCGTCGACGGGTCGCTGCCGCAACTCGAGCAAGCCGAGCTTCTCGAGGTCCTCGATCTCTGACAGCCGCTTGAGGACTGGAGTCCCGTCTAGGTCGGTGCCGTTGCGGGCGCGCAGCTCATCCAGCTTGGCCTGACCCGCCGCGGTATACAGAGCCTCGTCGGTGTAGCGCGGGAAGGTAATGCGCCACAATCCGAGCGGGTTGACTGTCGAATAGCCCGACGACGTGTCAAACACGTTGTCTTGCCGGCGGTTGGCAGCGGCCGGGCTGAGCGGCAGACCATCGCGCCTGGGGAAGATGAAGGCGCGAAACTTGTTCGCGAGATCACGCGCCTCAGCGCCGCGCGGGCTCGGCAGGAAGGCGTCGGGCGGGATGAACGCCGGCGGCGCCGGATAGAACAGCAGCGAACCCACCGAGTCGTAGCCGCCATTGATCTCAAGGATACGAGCCTGGTTGCGCGTCGGATCCTTGGACCTGCCGCGCGTGCAGTTCACGTCGTTGGGAACCAAGCGCATGGTGAGCTTGGTGGGGTCGAGCCCGTTCTCAACGTAGAACCGGTCCTTGAAGTCGAAGGGTGTGTGAAACGGGAACCCCTCGGCGGCGTCCCGTGGGGCGCCGGCACGCGATGGTGCATCGGTGCCTGCACTGGCGATCAAGAGCAACGCGGCGGGTGCCGCAGTTGCCACGAAGAATCTGAACACAAGTCCTCCTCGGACGTGCTGAGGCGCGGCCAGGGAGTGAGGCTGGCCGGTCGAGAGAGCTAAGCGATTGGCGCCAAGGCGTCCCGAGTGGCGTGGGACGCGCCTGACACCGCGAGTCTGGGGCGAAATCAGGCGACCGTCAAGGCAAGCCAAGAGCCGGGGCGTCTGGCACGCGCTGGCGACCGCTCGCCAGGGCCCCACGAAGAGGCAGCGCGACCGTCGGACGGCAAACTCTCCCGCTCACTGGTGAAGCAGCCGAACTCGGGGCACGGGCGGTGTTTGCTTCACCCATCGCCGCATCCCCTCGCACGGGTGACCGCCCGAGGGTGCCTCGGCTCTTCACGCCCCCGGCTCAGTCGACGTCAGCAGCGACGTCGTGCCGCCGCCAACCGCTGCACGGTCGCGAGCACGCGAGTGTGGTTCACGGGTTTCGTCTCGTAGTCGTCAAACCCGGCCGCGAGGCAACGCTGGCGGTCTGACTCCATCGCACTCGCGGTCAAGGCGATGACCGGCACGTCGTAGCCTTCTGCCCGCAGGACGGTCAGGGCCTCGAGGCCGTCCATCTCGGGCATCTGCATGTCCATGAGCACCACGTCGAACGGCCGCCCGTCGTCATACGACTGCCGCACAAGCTCGACCGCGATGCGGCCGTTGCCGGCGATGGTCACCTGCGCGTTCACACTGCTCAGCAAGAACGACAACAAGCGTTGGATGTCCGGTCCGTCTTCGGCGAGGAGAACTTGGTAGCCATCGAGGTCGGGCCGCCGCGGTGGCGGCGGCGGGGTGTCGTCCGCCGCACCGCCATCGCGCGCGGCGACCTTGGCCGCAGCCTGGCCTGCCGGCAGCGTCAAGCGAAAGCAGCTGCCGACGCCAAGCTTGGAGCCCTGCAGGACCAGGTCACCGCCCATCAGGCGCGCCAGGCTGCGGCTGATCGACAGACCGAGCCCGGTGCCGCCAAACCGCCGTGTCGCCTTCGCGTCGGCCTGCGCAAAGGGCACGAACACGCGATTGACTTGGTCCTCGGCGATACCAACGCCCGAGTCGATGACGGCGAACGAGAGATCGTCGCCAACCGACTCCAGCGTCACCCGCACGCCGCCTACGATCGTGAACTTGATCGCGTTGCCCACCAAGTTCGCCAGCACCTGCCGGAGCCGGGTCGGGTCGGAGCGGATCGTACGGGGCGTCCCCGGCGCGCACTCCAACGCCAGGTCGATGCTCTTCGCGTCCGCGCGCACTCGCATCAGGTCTACGACGTCGCGGGCGATGGCGATCGGGTCGCAATGCCGCACTTCGAACTCCAACTTGCCAGCCTCGATCTTGGAGAGGTCGAGGATGTCGTTCACGATCGCCAGGAGGTGCTCGCCATTGCGACGGATGGTCTGGACCGCCTCGAATTTCTGCGCGTCGGTCAAGCCGGCGGTATCGGACAGCGCGAGGTCGGCAAAGCCCATGATCGCCGTCAGCGGCGTCCGCACTTCGTGGCTCACGTTGGCCACGAACCGGTTCTTGGCGGCGTTCGCGGCATCGGCCACGGCGCGCGCCTCCTCCAGGCTGCGCATCGTCGCGCGCATCTGGCGCACTAGGTCGGCGCGCTCCACGGCGTGCTGGATCGCACGTCGCAGGCTGCGCGGCGTGAGGTCGTTCTTGAGCAGATAGTCCTGTGCTCCGCTTTGCATCGCGCTGCGCCGTACGTCCTCCCGGTCACAGTCCGTGAGTAACACGACCGGCAGCACCTCGGGCTCGGCCACTCCCTGCAACTCACGAGTGAGGGCCAAGCCGTTGCTGCGCGGCAGGCAATAGTCCACCAGGACGAGGTCCGGCGTGCACGCGGCGACGACTTCACGGGCCGTCTCCGCGTCTTCGCAGTCGGTCACTTCGAAGCGGCGGTCGGCGTCGTCCGACCGCAGGCAACCGCGCACGAGCGCGCGATCCGCGGCGTCATCGTCGATGACGAGCACCCGGAGGGTCGCCCGTCGTTCGGTGCGGTCCAAACTCAAAGAAGCACTCCCAACCCGGTTGCAAAGCCGTGAGCCGCGGCACCACCCCCGCCACCGCTGCGTTGGTGGACGGGGATCCATGAATCGCGCCTCAGGTGTTCTGAGATCGACCACTCCGGGAGTCCGGCCTGAGGGCGACGGCACCACCTGCCCACGCACACGGTGCCACCGCCGGCACCGTCGAGCGCCACCGAGGCGGTTTCGGCGCGGGTTCGGCGGGTTACGCCACACTCCCGAACTGGCCCCGTTTCGTGTGGGCGCCTCACGCAGTTGCAGCGAGCGCCTCACGGATCGCTCTAGCGTCGCGGGAAACCGGGTGGCCGCTCAAGGTGCCCCAGTCCTGCCGCCATGAGAACACCTCGTTGGCGGTGAGCGGCCGGTGCAGCCAGCCGAGCAGCTGCGCCGGGGTGGAACGATCGCGGTTGAAGCGCGGCCGCACGAAGTTGCGGTAGGCGCAGTACAGCGCCAG
>JBCCGH010000027.1:0-70361 GCA_039029375.1 Planctomycetota bacterium | reverse complement strand
GCATTCTCCGCGGCCCTCAACGCCGTTCGCAGCGTTGGGTCGTCCTCGCCGTATCCACGAATATGCCTGCGGCGACCCGCCTTGCGACCGGCGCCGATACCTCGCGGTTAATGCCCCATCTGTCTGAATCACACCACTAGCGCGTCACGTAGTGGTCGGCGGGGGCGACACAACCATCGCGCGGCTTACCGGCTGGGTGCGCCCCGGGGAGCCTGGAGTCGCACGCGTCGCGCGCCACCGATCTGTCGGCGCCGGCTGAACTCGGCGCACCTCGATCTCTGGGTGCGCTCGCTTTCGCATCGCGCGGCAGACTCCGCGCCCGCCGCAGTCTTCGGACACGACGGGAGTTTGCGATCGCCCCAAGACCGGTGATGCCTCATCGGGCCCAAGACTTGGGGTTCTCGTTCCGGACTCTGGTCCTGCAAGTCGTTGTGGGGGCCTGGCAGGCGATGGCACGCCCGCCTGACATGCGGACCCCACAAGCACCTGGAACGAACGATGAACTCCAAGAACATCAACTCCTTTGCCGCCGCGACCCTTGGGCTGTGGTTGGCTTCCAACCTCGCCTCGCAAGGCATCAACCTTCCCCCTGCCGACCTCAGCCCCGGCGAAGAGTACCGCGTGTTGTTCGTCACGGACAGCAAACGCGACGCCACCTCGACCGACATCGCCGACTATGACGCTTTCGTCGCCGCTGACGCCAACGCCGTGAATCAGCTGGTGGCGCTGCGCACCAACTGGCGGGCGGTTGGGAGCACTGCCACGGTAGATGCGCGCGAACACACCGGCACGCTGCCTTCCTCCGCAGGCGGCAGTGCCGAGAGCCCTCCGATCTACCTTCCGGACGGGACGCGCATCGCCGACAACTACGATTGGCTCTGGGGCACGAGGGCGACCCCGTTGCTTGCGCCGCCACAGGTCACGGCGAGTGGTGCCGTCGCATCGAACCAAACAGTGTGGACCGGGACCTACTTCAACGGAACGAAGGACGGCGACCCGCTCGGCGAGCCGTTCCAGGCCCGGCTGGGCTCCGCCAATCGAACCGGATACTGGATCTGGTACAATGAAGTGCTCTCGACCAAGCTGAAGCCCCTCTACGGCATCTCCGACGTCCTGACCGTCCCTTCCGACCCCTTCGAGGACTACGGCAGCGCATGTGGCTTCCCACTGCAGCCGTCCGGGAGTTCCACGCTTGGGTTCTCCTACACGCTGCGGAGCGCCCCCTTCACGTCCTCCTCCCCCGGCCTTGGTCTCACATTCTTCGGCGTCACGCAGCAGGCACTCGACTTGACGTTTCTTGGTCTTTCGGGTTGTCAGCTCCTGACGTCTTCGGAAGCGGTCGTGCCCATGCAGGTTGTCACGGTTCGCCCACCTCCATTGTCGATTAGCCATTTCGAGCTGACGCTCCAGGTCCCTCCGCAACCGTCGCTCGTGGGCCAGACGCTCTACCACCAGGGGGGTCCACATTGACTCGATCGGCACCATGGCGTTGAGCCAGGGAATCGGTGTCACTTACGCCTCTCCCTGATCGGATCGACACCTGCTCGCGGCATGGGCCGGCTCCACTGCACGTGAGTGCAGTGGAGCCAACGAAATGCAATCCTCGGACACCGCGGCTGCGGCCAAACGTGCATTTCCACAGTCCGTGGCCGCGGGCTCGGCCGCGCGCCGCAGCCAGCCTTCTAGACGTCGTAGAACGTGACGGCGATTCCCTCGCTCGCGCTCCATTCCGGAATGCGGATCCAAGGGACCGAACTCGAGACCCATTTGACGCGAAAAGCCTGGTGGTAGACCTGCGTGCCGACGAGGGTCGGCGACGACGAAACTGGGAAGGTGACTTCGTGCTCACCGCTCACGCTTGGCATGAGGACGGTCGCTTCCAAGGACGTCAGTAGGCTGCATCCGCCTAAGAACGGCACGGCGGTCTGCGTCGCCCCCACGGTTAGAATCGTGGTCCCGGCCGCACCACCGCTCGCTCGGATCGTGTACGAGGATCCCAGCATCGGGGCGCCACTCGCCGTGATGTCAAAGCCGCAAGGGTTGCCGAACTCTGCCAGGTAGTCGGGCTCCAAGACCAGCTGAATCGGTTCGCCGACTTCTCGAGTGAACATCGTGACCAGCGGCCCCATCCACATCGACGCCCCTGAGCCGAAAGCAGTCAGAACGAAGCCGTGGTTGGACTCCGCGCCGTCCAGCCAGCTCTGCACGGCACTGGTCACATCCAGAGTTCGTGTCCGAGTGCTCGGCGAAGACGTGAAGCTCGCCTCGACTTCCGTGCTGAAGCTCGGCTGGTTACTCCACGTCACCGTGCTCTCCCCCCAGGCGGCCTGGGCACGATGCACCTCGACGCCACCGGTGCCGAGGACGTCGGGAAACTGCAACTTCGCCGAGCGGAGCGGTATCGCGCTGATTCCCGACAGATCGAACTTCAGGAGCGTTCTCTTGTCGGAGGGGGTACCGAGCACGCCGCCTTTTTTTGCGACCTCCAGAGTGAGGCCACCGTTGTAGTTGGTGGACGGTGACGACTTGTCGATAAAGGTGTCCGCCACGACGTCCAGCGTGATTTGCTGCGCGGACACGGCGGCCGAGAGCGCGAGAGCGAGAACAGGAGTGATCCGGAGAGTCTTCATTTCTGGTCCTTTCGTCAGTTGAGATGAGGCGGGGTTCCGCCCACCTCCCTCACGCGGGCCCGTCCCGGATTTCGCAACGGAGCGGGCGATTTCTTTGCCTCCAGCAGCCCCATCGCCTAGCCCGCGCCGACGACCACCACGACGGGACGCGCAAGGCCGGCACGGAGAACGGGCCGAGCCGGACGCCAGCACCCGTCACCGCGTCCGTCGGCAAGCAGCCGATGCGGCAGGCGGTGACCGGTTGCTGGTCGAGGCTGGCGGCCCCATGGGGCGATGTCGAGCACGCCAGCCCTCGCGCCGCGCGCCCGAGCTGGCGGGGCGGTCGACCGGGACGCCAGCATTGCCAGGCGGCCGGCCGGGGCGGTGGTCTTCTCAGATCCCGCCGATCGTGAGGCCGTAGGCCTCGGTCAGCGAGCCGGGGTTGCCGGAGAGCCCGTCGAGCAAGAAGGCCTGCGCATACAGGGTGCCGCCGACCCAGCTCCAGTTGTCGATCGGCAACGCATAGGAAGACCGACCGGTCGCGTCGAGCTGCACAGGGATGCGCAAGACCGGGCCAACCAGCAGAGTGCACGACCCGAGGGCCAGGCTCGCGGGCTGGAGGTCCATCAAGGCCACACCCGCGGTGCCCGATGGGCCAATCACGTGGAGACCCAAGGCGCCGCCGATGCGCGGCGTGTCCACCTGCAGAGTCGGCGCCACACCGGTTGAGTCGGGGCAGCCCGTGCCGAACTGCCACGTCCTGGCCGCCAGCGGGCGCTCGACGAAGCCAAGGCTCACAAACCCTGGGGCGGTCCCCCACTGCGGGGAGCCCGGGTCCTCCTCGCCGAAGTGGCCCACCAACTCGTGGTGCGGGCTCGCGGTAAAGGTGTTCGCGGACCTCGAGGCCCCTGAGCCAACTGACTGGCTCCGGCCTTTGCGCGTGTTTAGTCTGATGCCAAAGATCCAAGTCCCGGTCGAGTAGATGACGACCTGCTCGAGGTAGTCGTCATTGGGGATGATCAGCTTGACTGGGACAGTTGTGGAATCGCCGTGCCAGGGCGTCGTGGCGATCGTGGCGCCGAACTCGTCACGGACGACATAGCGAATCCCCGTGAAGCTGGGGCCCCCAAACTGGAACCATTTCTCAGCCAAGTGAACTTCGGAGATATGGGCGCGCGGGCTTGCGACGTGGCGCACTCTAACGCCAGTCACCAGCGTTTGGACCGGCGCCATGGTGACCTCCCAAGCCGGGCGCAGGTGAACGCCCAGCGAGGAGAGTGCAGGTGATGCGACCCCGTGAAAACCGACGATCTCGTGGTCGGCGAGGGCGAGCGTCACCATGGCCGAGGTCGGCGTGGCGGAGCCGTAGCTCGCGCTCTGCCCTGCTTGGGTGCGCAGCGTGAGGGCGCGCACCAGCGGCCCCTCGTACCACATGTCGATCTCTGCGAGGTAGTCGCCCGCAGCGATCTGGAACGCGGTGGGAACGCCCAGGTTGCTGCCGAGCCAGGGGGATTGGGACCGGGTTGTTCGCTGAGGATCGCTGTAGTGGAAGCGCAAACCGTGCACCGCGAAATTGTGGATCACGTCGATCTGATCGATGTGCAGGCCACCGGCAGCGATCTCATCGAATGCAGAGCCGAGCGTGCTGCCGTAGGGCCCCTGCTTTTGGTCGAAGAGCTGGGCATTGGCGACGGTGGAAAAGGCGCCGAGTCCGAAGACCACGGCGAAGAGAAACGTGTTTGCGGCGTTCATGGATCGTTCCTGCGAGATTCAGGGTTTGCGATGCGGCGCGTGAATACCCGCCGCATCGAACACGCGATCCAGGTGCGGACCTCGCAACGAACCTGCGCCTTTCTGCGCGCAACACTCCCCACGCTCGTTTCAGAGCCTGCGACCCGCTCAGAAAACCTGGTCTTCCGTTGCGAGCTCGGCAGAGGTCGGGCGAGGTCGGCCTGATCGCCCTAGGCCAGCAGACGAGTCTCCCGCTGGGAGCATGCGCGCTTCGGGTCGACCCGACGCTCCATCTCCCGTTTGCGTTCTTGCTGAGTGGGCACCGCCAGTACGACATCGAGTGGAACAGCCTGGCCAACTACGGCTTGAGCCTGGTCGGCCTGACGCTCCATGCCCAGGCGTTGCTGCTCGACAGCAGCACGCCGGGGAACCCGTTTGCGACGAGTGATGCTTATGGCGCCACGATCGGTGGCATCTGAGCGTGCGACCCGCGCGTCACGTCGCGGTCGGTGCGCCGGCCGCGGCGTGCTCACGTTCGCGAGAGCCAAGGGGGCCCCACCGGAGCGTGCCTATTCCCGGATCCGCAGCACCGGACGCACGCCGACGCCGGGATGGTCATTGTCGAGCTTCATGGGGCCGCGAAACGCCGAGCGGGCTAGGTTGGCGGGGGATCCCCAGGAACCACCGCGGACGATGGCCAAGGACCCTGGCACACTGGCGGCCGGCGCTCGCCGGGACGGCAGCTCGGCGCACCACTCGAAGACATTGCCACAAACGTCGTGCAGCCCGAACGCGTTCGGCCGGTAGCTGCCGACCGGTGCATGCACCGCGTAGCCATCGGTCCACGCCTCGTAGTTTTGGGTCGGTGCCCCAACGCTCTTGGACGATTGGTCCGCGAGGTTCGCGGCGTCGGCGAGCAGGTCGGGCTCATCGCCAACCCACCAGCGCGTCGTCGTGCCTGCTCGGCACGCGTACTCCCACTCGGCCTCGGTGGGGAGGGCGAGAACAAGGGTGCTGAGGACCTGCTCGACCCGCTCTCCCTTGACTCGCTCCACCGGGTTGGTCAACGTGGTGCGTTGGTCTCCGACACGCGGTCCGGCGGCGAAATGGCTCGGATTCTCGTTGGTCAGGAACAGCCACTGTCCCTGGGTTACCTCATACTTCGAGATAAAGAACGGGTCCACCGTGACCCTGCGCACCGGCCCCTCCTCCGGTTGGTGTATGGGATCGTAGTTGGGCGCGTCGGGATCGGTGTTCTGGTTGCCGATCGCAAACTCTCCCGCAGGTAGCAGCACCATGACCAGTCCGGTCGACGGCCTGATGTCCCACCGACTGGACGGATCGTCGACGTCGGCTCGCAGCCGCGGCCGCTCGCCGGTTTGGACGTGCCAAAACTCCCAGAGCCCGGTGTCTGGGTTCTTGTCCAGCGGCACGAGCCCAACGATCGGTGTCGTCAGCGCCGCGTAGGCAGCGTTCCCGCGTAGGTCGTCGAGCACGGCGCGCCATCCTCGCGCCGCTTGTGGACCGGTGACCGTTCGCTCGTCGATGGATCTCGCCCGCTCGAGGCGCCGCCGCATATCTGCCAGGCTGGGGCCGAACTCGCCGCTGTAGCCCTCGCGCATCTCCGGCCCGTCTACGAAGCGCCGCAGCTGGCCGACCAGATCGGCGAGCAGTCCGTGCTCCCACTGCTTTTCGAGGGCGGTCATCTCGTGATCATCCGCGAACTCGTAGCGGACCGCGCCGTCCGTCTCGCGGCGCGCGGGGGCCTCCATCGTCGCGAGATTCGCCTCGAGCCTCGGCAACAGCGCCTCGAGCTGAGACGCTTCGGCCATCCACGTCTCGATCGCCGGCACGGTTGCTCCGTGCGCCGGCCACAGGGCATGGGAACGGCCCTCGAGGTCCTGCAGCCTGCTGAGGCTCGACAAGTCGAGAATGTCACCCAGGCGAGCCCTCGCCCGCGCGTCACTGTCCCGTGCCTGACCGTAGAACAGAAGGCTGGCCACCAGTCCGACGAGGAGCGCCGCTGCGCTCGCCAGGCCGCTGGCTGCCACCGCGCGGTTGCGGGCGACCCACTTGCGCAGCTCGACGATGGATCCGGTCGCGTGCGCCTGCACGACCCGGTTTTCGAGGTACGCGCGGAGCTCTTGCGCCAACGCCGTGGCGTCCCGGTAGCGCTCCTGCGGCTCCCGGGCCATCGCTCGTTCGGCGATTGCGACGAGCTCGGGGGGCACGTTCCTGGTGAGGGTCTCGATCGCCCGCGGTGGTCCCGCTTTGACGCGCTCGAGTACGGTGGTGGCGTCGAGCGCCTCGCCCGGTTCGACGTGGGGCACGCGTCCGGTCAGCAGCTCATAGAGCATGGCACCCAGCGCGTAGACATCCGACCGGGCGCTGACGTCGGCGATGCTGCCCCGTGCTTGCTCGGGTGACATGTAGCTCGGCGTGCCGATGATCATCCCCTCCACCGTGAGCTGGGGCGAGACGGCCGCCGGCTGCAGTGTCGCCGCGTCGGCGTCCCCGGACTGCGCGTCGCCCGGCGTCGACCCAGCAACTTCGAGGGTCTTGGCGACCCCCCAATCCATGACGTAGACCTCGCCGAACTGTCCCACCATGACGTTGTCAGGCTTGAGGTCGCGGTGGATCACCCCTTTTGAATGCGCAAACGCCACGGTGTCGCAGACGCTGGCCAGAATCGCCAGCACTCGTGTGCGCGACCAATCCGGCGCCGCCTCGGCGACGAGGCGGTAGATCTCGCCGAGGGTGCGCCCCGCGACCAGCTGCATCGTGAAGTAGAACTGTCCGCGCTGGTCGACGCCGACGTCGTGCACGGGAACCACTCCGGGATGGTCGAGCCGCCCGGTGATCTGCGCTTCTTCCATAAAGCGCGTGACTCGGGGCGTGGCCGCGGGATCCACGGCGTCGGATCCGGGAGTGATCATCGCTACCTTCATCGCGACCCGGCGCTGCAGGTTTGCGTCCCAGACCGAGAAGATCTCACCCATCCCGCCGCGAGCGACGGAGCGCTCGACTTGATAGCGCGCGGCATCTGCCGGTCGCGAGGCAATGCGATCTAACCGTTCGCCGACGGCTTCCGAACGCGGGGGCCGGGGGCCCGGCACGGACGGAGTCGAGGCAAGAAGTTCGTGCCCCAGAGCACCGAGTTTTTGGTCTTCGAACGCGTCGGCTCTCTCCTCTTGCGACCAAAGGGCCCGGAGCGCGTCGACGACTTCGCAAGGCAGCCCGCGCGCGGCCAGCACCCGATTGCGCTCCGCGGCGGGCGTCTCGCTCAGCTCGTGGAAGAGAGCGCGGACCTGCTGGTAATGCTCGGCGTTCATCGATCACCCATTCGGGGAGTGCCCCGAGCAGGCGTCGCGATTGGACCTCGGGACTCTTGGTGAATGCGGAGCGCTGCTGCGCGCATGCCGCGGGCTAGTTGTTGTGTCTCGAATCGACTCGGGGCTAACGATGAGGCTGCATTCCTACGCACCGTTCGTCGCCCACCACGGGGAAGTCGACGTACCCGTCAGGTGAGCGCCGCGGCGGTTGGCCAGCCGCGGCGCCCAAGGGCAAACGCCCGGCGCGACTCAGATCCCGCCGAAGATCATCGTGCGGGCCTCACTGACCGAGAACTCGCTGGAGTCCACGACCAGCGCCTGCGCACTCATCTGCAGCCCTACCCAATTCCACCCAAAGTGGCCGGCACTGGTCCCAAACACCGTGCGCCAGTCGAACGTGCCACTCGCGGGCAGGATGAACGGAATGTTGCCTCCCGGGTTGACGCCGAGCGAGCACGCCCCGAGCGGGATGCTGACGACCTGGGGGTCGAGGAACACCGCGCCGAACGTCCCGGGAGTACCGGCGATCGTCACCGACATCCCCGTAGCCACGCGCGGCGGCTCCAACGTCAAGCTGGGGACCTGGCCACTTGAGCCTGCACATCCCTGCCGGATTTGCCACGACCTCGCGGCAAGAGGGCGTTGGACAAGACCGAGACTCGTGAAGTGGGGTTGGGTGGCACTGGATGGAACACCAAAGTGCCCGACGATCTCGTGACCGGGGCTCGTGGTCAACGTGGTCGACCCGTCACCCGAGGTCCCGCCGAACAAGAGGAGGCCCTGCCGCGTCACTAGCTCCAGACCAACGATGTTGGCTCCAAGCGTGTGGACGACCATGCTTTCGAAGTAGTCGTCATGAGGAACGGCGCCGAGTTCTGAGTAGACGGATCGTGCCCCGCCGTGTTCCGGGGTCCAGCCAGCGAGCCTTCCCTGGTCGTCTCGCATGTGGTAGCTGATGCGAGCGAGCTCTTCGGTAGGCGACAATCTCATCTGCATCTCGGCGATGTGCGTGCCGAGGTCGACGACCACTGCCTCGCCGTTGCCGACCCCGCCGGGGTCCACCGGCCCCGCCGTGGTCTCCCATGCCGGGCGCAAGTGAGCGCCCAGCGAAGCGAGTTGCAAGACAGAGGCAGAACCGTGAAAGCCAGCGATCTCGTGGCCCGAGAGGTAGAGGCTCGCGTCCGGTGCGGACGTCTGCGGCAACCCGTAGCTCGCGGTGTTGCCAGCCCGGCTACGCAGCGTGATCGTGTAGACGTCGCCAAGCGTCGAATGCCACAGGTCGATGGATTCGAGATAGTCACCGGGCGAGATCTGGAATGCGTCGACATTGCCGAAGCTGGTGCCCAGCCACGGCGAGATCGCCGTGGTGGTCCTCATGACGTCAGACGATTGGAAGCGCAGACCACTCACGGTGACTGCGTGGGCGACCTCGACTCGGTCGATGTGCCAACCGGCGGCGACCACCTGGTCGAAAGGTGTTCCGGACGTGGTTCCGAAGGGTCCCTGGCTCTGATCGAAGAGCTGCGCGTTGGCCACGGGACACAGAGTGCCAAGCCCGAGGGCCACGGCGACGGCAAGAGTGCTGCTGCGGGAGTTCATGGATTCGCTCCAAAGAATTGCGTGTGTCGGAAGTGAGCGGCGGTTCTCTCCGCCGGTGCCCCGAACGCGAGATCCCAGTGTGATGGTTGGAGGAAGACGGCCGCTCGGCACCTCCTACACGCGAGCCCGTGCTCCGGCCTCGCAACGCTCCTCGAGCTTTCTTTGCGCCGGCCGCGTTCGAGCCGCGAAGGGGCGTCGACCCTGCCCCAGCTCGAGATTCCCTCTTCCTCGCCCGCCGAGATCCGACACGGGGCCCGGGACCCCGCGGACCCAGCGTGCACGGCCTGCTAAGATGCCGCGGGCCATGCCGAACTCCGAAGTCACGCGTTGCCTCGAACAGCTGCGGGGCGGGGATGCGTCCGCGGCGGATCGGTTGTTGCCGCACATCTACGGGGACTTGCGCGCCATGGCCGGCCGGATCTTCGGCAACGCGGGGCAGCAGACGATGCAACCCACTGTGCTCGTCTGGGATGGCCGGACGTGGTCGCAGCGCGCTCTCGCGCACAGCCCATCGCCGCGCCACGAGCACGCGGCGGCCTGCGACCACGCGCGGCAACGACTCGTCGTGTTCGGCGGCCTTCCCTGGCTGAGCGACACCTGGGAATGGGACGGCAGCACCCGGGAAGAACAGTTCCCGCTCAATCGACCGTTGGGGGGTGAGGGCGAGCGCGTGCGTCGCCTGGTCGAGGCAGGTGTGCGTGTTGCCGTTCGGATTGGGAGAATCGCCCGGCTCACGCGCTGGTTTGAGGCGTGTGGAGCCGTCCCCGGAATTCGTTCCGGACCTCGGTTCTGGACGCCGTTGGGGGGGCTCTGGCAGGCGGTCGCCCGCCCGCCCGATTCCAAACGCAGAACTACAGGTGCGAATGATGAAGTTCCAGATCGTCCACTCCCTCCTCGCCGCGACCCTCGGGTTGGGGATGGCGTCCAGCCTGGCGTCGCAGGGCATCAACCTGCCACCCTCCGACCTCAGCCCCGGCGAGCAGTATCGAGTGATGTTCGTCTCGGACTCCGAGCGCGACGCGACCTCCACAGACATCGCCGACTACAACGCGTTCGTGGCCGCGGACGCTCATGCTGTGAGCGAGATGGTCGCGTTGAACACCAATTGGCGCGCGGTTGCGAGCACCGCAGCAGTGTCAGCGCGCGCGAACACCATGACCGATCCGACTCCCGCCGGCTCTACCGGTGTGCCGATCTACCGGCCGGACGGTGTCCGCATCGCGGACGACTACGACCATCTGTGGGGGACCGTAACGACGGCACTCCACGCGTCGTGCTTGATCTCGCCGTCGGGCCTGTTGTTGGACAAACACATGTGGACCGGCACCCAATCCATCGGGATCCCGCGCGCGTCCTATGAGATGGGCGCCGTGGGGTTCGTCGTAGTTGGCGATTCGGGCCACACCAGTTCGGGCTGGGCCATTGGCGGTGTCAGTCCGCCGTCTCTCCTAAAACACATCTACGGCATGTCCGACGTCCTGACCGTGCCCCCGCCCGAACCCTTCGAGGATTACGGCAGCGCCTGCGGATTCCCAGTGATGGCGTCCGGGAGCACGGAGCTTGGTTCCCAGTACACGCTTCGGAGCGGCGTCATCATGTCCCCCGGCATTGCTGTCATGTTGCTCGGCGCAACGCAGCAGTCACTCGACTTGACGGGGCTTGGCCTCCCACTTGCTCTTCCCGGTTGCCAGCTCCTGACGTCTGCAGAAGTTGTCGTGCCAATGCAACTGGTCAGTGTCCGACCGCCGCCGTTTTCGATCAGTCATTTCGAGCTGACTCTCCCGGTCGCCACGGAGCCGTCGGTCGTGGGCGTCTCGCTCTACCACCAGGGAGCCCTTGTCGACTCGGCAAGCCGGATCGCGTTGAGCCAGGGAATCGCTGTGACCTACTTCGACAGTCCCTGATCTGCCGGCCGGCGCCGTTCGCCGGACCTAGCTCTATGCTTCGACAGGCGTGTTGCGACCGGTCCGTGGAGTTGCGAGCGAACTCGCTTGTCGAACGGCGTGCCCATGAAAGACTACATCCTGCTCATGCACAACGACGCCCCCGCAGGGCGACGTGCTTCTGACCTCGCGTGGCCTCCCTATTTTGCCAAGCTCCGCGAGGCCGGCGCATTCCAGGGAGGTAGCGCCATGGGCGATGGCGTGTGTGTGCGCCAGTCGGGATCACCGCCAAAGGTCAGTGAGCACCTCGGCGGCTATATTCGAATCTGCGCCGCGGACTTGGAAGCCGCCCGCGCCCTGGTCGCCGGCAATCCCGTCTACGAAGCCGGTGCCACCGTCGAGATTCGAGAACTACCCAGAGACGCATAGCAAGCGGCGCGGCGCGTCGGGCTAACGCCCCGCCAGGGGCGGTCCCGCGCAGAGAATCTCGGTTGCGACGGCGACCGCCGTGTGGGTGAAGTCGAGCCACCGCCACTGTGGGTCGGCCTTGGTCACCGTCGGCACGGTCGCGCTACCGGACTCGGCGATGAACTCGGACTCCCCGACCAGCGGCGTCGCGCCGCAGGCCAGCCCGCCGGTGGGCTCGACCTGCAGCACGCCCTGTGCCAACTCGGATGCGGTCGCGGTCGAGACCGACATCAGGTAGCCCCCGCCGGACTTCGCGAGCAAGTTGAGTGGCGGGTTCGGACGCCGCCATGACGGCTGCAAATCGTACTCGAACGCCCACTCGAGAGCGGTGTCCGGGCCGTACTTGAGCAGCCGCGTGCGGCGATAGCCCCCGCCCAGCAGTGAGCTGCCGCTGACGGCGAAGCCGCCGTCCAGGGTCCGGGTCGCCTTGGTTGCGGACACCGGGAACGAGCGCGCGGTCGGTTCCTGCAGCACGCCATCGCCGTCGAGCTCGAGGAGCACCGGGAACAGATCGTTGCGCAGGTCGGCCTGCACGATCAACCGGAGTCCGTCGCGCGACCTCTGGTGCAGATGCAAGCCGCGCTCAAAAATCGTCATGCCGCTGAGCCGGTAGGTCTGCTGAAAGACAATGCGGCCGTTCCGGTCGAGCCGCATCAGCCAGGCGTCGGACTCGAACATACCGGTGACGTAAAGGTCACTGCTACCGACCGCCGCGAACGCGCCGAGCGCGCGGTCGTCGGCTCCGAATCTCGGCCACGGGATCGCGCCCGTGATTCGGTGATGCCACTGTAGCTCGCCGAATCGGTCGGCTTTCAGGACAATGGCATCGTCGCCGCTCTGCACGTTGCTGGTGTACCCGACCATCAGGTAGCCGGCGTCACGGGTCGGCACCAAATCGAGGAGCTTCAGGGGCGCGGCCCCGGCGAAGTAGCGCCGGGCCGACGCCGGCGCGCCGGCCGCGTCGATGAAGAGCAGCGCCGCACCCTCCACCTCGAGCAAGTCGACCAGCACGGCGTAGCGATGAGTCGCGATCCGATGCACACGGGTGGCGCGATGCAAGCCCTCCAGCAGCTCGTACTCCCGGCACCACTCCACGGCGCCGTGGTCGTCGAGTTTCATGACGTACGGGCGGCTCGCCGACGTGCCGACCAGGGTCGCCTCGCCGCAGATCATCGAGCCGCCGTCGGGAGTCGCCGCCTGGCCGTAGGGCTCCAAATCGCGGCCCACGCTCTGGTGCTGAACGTGAAACGACACCGCCTCTGTTGCCTGCGCGACCCCTGTCGTTGCGGCGAGACAGGCGACGAGACACAACCGGCCGAGAAAGAGAGTGCGCATGGCACCCCTCTCATAATCCAAAGCCGCGCCGCGGTCACACGCCCCGCCCGGGTACCCGGTTTCGCGCCGGCGTGGACCGGCCGAGTCTTGCGGGCAGAACGCGCAAGGGGAGATCGGTGTTTGTCGTCGTCGGCGAGGTGCTTCCCGACCGCTCGAGGCTCTCAAGAGTGCCGCAGAACGCGACCGAGGGAGAACTATGATCGGTCGTTGGTTGGCGTGTCGGAGCCTGATGGCTGTCTGGGTCTGCCTGCTCGCCACGGGTGGAGAGCTCGTCGCGCAGGCACCGACTTGGCTCCAGCGAGTGTTCCCCGACGGCACCATGCTCGTCGACGACCCGTCTCGCGGTCGTGTCGTCCTCTTCGGTTTGGGAGCCCAAACTTGGGAGTGGGATGGCAGGTCTTGGACCCTTCGGTCGGACGTCCCCGGTGTCGGTTTTGGCTTTGGGATCGCGGCGGCGTATCACGCGGGAACGAAGGCGATCTACGTCTTCGGCGGCCAAGCATCTGGAGTCTCCAACGAGATGTGGCGCTACGACGGCCGCACCTGGAGCCAAGTGTCCGGTGCGATGCCGCCGCCGCGTCGCAACGCGGCGATGGCCTACGACAGCACTCGGGACAAGCTGGTCTTGTTCGGCGGAAGTGCGCGCGGTCGGGGACTCGATGACACGTGGGAATGGGACGGGGTGTCTTGGACGCAGATCGTCACCACCACGAGCCCCCCGGCCATCGAGAACCTCGCGATGACCTACGATGCCGCGCGACGGGAGATGGTCTTGTTGACCAGCGCGACCCCGCGGACCTGTCCGACGTACACCTGGACGTGGGACGGCGTGACATGGAGTCGGCTCAACGTCGCGAACTCGCCGCCCGTGTCCGAGAGCTACGGATTGACCTACGACACGCGCCGGCAACGAGTGGTCCTCACCGGTGGTCTGAGCTGCTCGGGTTGGATCTGGCCGAGCGAGACCTGGGAGTGGGACGGTGCACGCTGGTTGCGGGTATCGACGACCGACGGTCCGTCCAACATCACGTGGTCGGAGAGACACGGGTACGTCATCAGCATCGATAGAGTCACGGGAGATACCGCGACTTGGGACGGCTCGGCTTGGAGCCGCATCCCCGGACCGATCGGGCCCGCGTCCACGTTTTCCGTGACGTACGACGCTGCTCGCCAGCGTGTCGTGGCATACCAGACGGCCATCAGTGAATGGGACGGCACGACGTGGCGCACCATCTATGCCAGCCCCTCTCCAGACGCCGATTTCTCGGACATCGTGCACGACGCGGCGCGCGGCAACAATCTGTTGTTCAGTGGCGACGAGTTCGGTCGCGGGCCCACGTACGGGACGTGGACGTGGGACGGGACCAGCTGGACCGAGCATCGGCCCAGCGTCCAACCCGTCGGTCGGGTCAGCCACGCAATGGCTTGTGACAGCCGCAGGTCGAGGATCGTGATGTTCGGCGGGGACGGCTACGACGACACTTGGGAATGGGACGGATCCCTCTGGATTGAGCGGATGCCCAGTCGTCGCCCCAGCGGTCGTTCGGGCCACCGCATGGCGTACGACCCGTCGCGTGGCCGCGTGGTGCTCTACGGGGGTATTGGTCCTTTCGGCGGTGCTTCCGAGGAGACCTGGGAGTGGGACGGAACCAACTGGACACAGCTTCGCCCTCCGCAAACGCCTGGGCCGAGGCATTCGTTCACGATGGCCTACGACCCGCTCATCCAGAGGATCGTACTCGCCGGTGGCAACGCGACCGGTGACTCGTGGCAATGGGATGGCGCGAACTGGTCGCCGCTCGCCACGACCGGCCAAGCGCCCGAGTGGGGCGCGATGACGTGGGATGACGCACGGCAGGAAATGGTGATGGTGACTTCGCAGTGGCCGCGAATGCGGGTGCTACGGACGACCATCCCGGCCTCGACCCAGGCCTACGGTTCGGGTTGCGCATCGAGTGGCGCGCTGTCGCTCGCGGCTTTTGGGCAGCCCACCCTGGGGAACGCGAGCTTCGCCGTGGATCTGGATGGCGCCGCACCGTTCGCGCCGGCCGCAGTTCTCGTGTCGACCTCCCCTGCCTCCGTCGCCGTGGGCCCCTGCCTGATCCTGGTCGGCTTGGGCCATGGTGCTGCGCTGTTGACGCGAACCAACGCGCGGGGATTTGCGACAGCCGCTCTGCCGGTGCCGTCGACGGCGAGCGTCCTGGGCGCGCAGGCCTTCACGCAAGGGTGGGTCTTGGATCCGACGTCACCCCTGCTGGTGGCCAACACGGCCGGTGTGGCGTTGGTGTTCGGCGAATAGGTCGGCGTCAGCCTTCCGCGGTCAGTGCCCGACACGTCGAGTCCAGCGCTTGAGCTCGGCGGCGAGGAGGCCGGGGACCGGTCGCCATGGCCGACAGGCCGGTCGCCACCGAGACCGACCCCACGTAGCCGAGCTCCCGTCGTGCCTTGGCGTCAACCACCGTCACCTCGCGTCCTAGGACCAAGACCGCGGTGCGCGTCAGAGGCGGCGTCGCGCGGATCCCGAGCCCGCGCCAAAGAGCTTCGATGCTCCGCGCTGCGGCGCGGGCCATCCAAAGCGGCAGCGATCGGGGCCCGGGGTCGATGCCCTGGGTCGCGAGGAGGCTGGTCAAGAACGAACGGAACTCCACCGGCTCACCGTCGGTGAGGAAATAGCAGTTGCCGCCCACGCCCTTCTCGGCAGCCAAGAGGACTCCCTCGACGACGTTGGCCACGTGGCACGTGCTCGTCATGTAGCGACCGCCGTCGATCCAGCGGAATCGCCCATCTCTGACGCTGTCGATGATCTGCGGCAGCAGGGATGTGTCCCCGGCGCCCCAGATGAGACGCGGACGGATGGCCACCGTGGTGAACCCCTCCCGGTTGGCGGCAAGAACGGCGGCCTCGGCGAGTCCCTTCGTGGTCGCGTACCAGCCCACCGGCTTCTCGGGTAGCGGCCTGGTCTCGTCCACTTGCCGGATGGGCGGTCCACCGACCAACGCCGCCTCGGTGCCGACGTGAACGAACCGTGGCGCTGCCGCGGCCTGCGCCGCGGCCAGTGCGTTCTTCGTCCCGGCGACGTTGACGGCGAAGAACGTCTTGCGATCTCCCCAGTCGGTGACGATCGCGGCTGAGTGAAACACGACATCGCAGCCGGTCATTCCCTTGGCCATGGCGGGCACATCGCCCAGATCGCCGCGGATGACTTCGCTCGCCCCGGCGTCTCGGCACGCGGCTGCCGCGGTTGTCGACCGCGCCAGGGCGACCACGTGGTCGCCCCGCCCGCGCAGTGCCGCGATCAAGTTGCGGCCAACGAAGCCGGAGCCTCCGGTGACGAATGCCTTCATGGCTGCAGGGCGACGAGCTCGGCCGGGCAGCCGCGGTGTGGATCGGTCCCAGCAGGCGCACCCAGCGCTCGCGATCGCATGAGGACCAAGTACCCGGCGGGGACGAGCGTGAGCGACAGCAGCGTCGCGCCGCCGACGCCGCCGGCGATGGCGATCGCGAGCGGGGGCCAGAACCCTCCCTCGGCCAGGATCAGCGGTGCGAAGCCCGCCGCAGTGGTGATCGTTGTCGCGAGCACGTGCCGCGTTGCGTCCGCGACGACATCTCGAATCGCATCGGGGTCACCGCTCCGCGCCGGCGCGTCGGCGCGGATCGCCGCGAGCACGACAATGGCGTCGTTGATCGCGATGCCCACCAGGCCCATGGTGCCGAGGATCGCCATGAAGCCGAACGGGTAGCCGAACACCCACAACGAAAAGAGACCATGACCGATCGCGAGGCCGCCGACCGTCAGCACGAGCGCTGCCAAGCGAAACGAGCCGACGGCCAGCACCAGAATGGCCACCAGCAACGCAGCGATCAGTCCCACGGGTGCGAACAGATCCGCCGTCGCTTCGCTCCGTGCGGTGTCTTCGCCGCCGAGCTCTAGCCGGACCCCGGGCGGGACCGCGATCCCAGTCGCGAGTCGTTCGCGACACGCTCGCAGGACGGTCGCGGGTAATTGGCCCGCCGTGACGAACGCTTGGACCGAGTCGACCCGCTCGCCATCGCGGTGGTGGATCGACCCAACGCGGGGCTCGAGCTCGATTTCGCCGAAGGTCGCGAATGGCAGCCAGCCCTTTGGCGCACCGCCGGCATCCCGACGCGGCACGGCCATCGAGCGCAGCGACGTCGTGTCGTGTTGATCCTCGGCCGCGAGTTGCACCCGCACCGGCAGCTCCTCGGTGCCTTCCAACACCGAACCGCCGAGCGCTCCATCGAGCGATGCGCTCAGCTCGCCCGCCAGGCCAAGGTTGTCCAACGCACCGCGCCGCATCTCCTCGTCGTGGATCCGCACTCGGACACGGGCACCGGCGACCCGCGTCGAGGAGCGCGTGGTCGTGACTCCGGGCACCGTGGCCAGGATGGCGCGAGCGCGTGCGCTCACCTCGGCGAGCTGGTCCAAGTCGTCGCCGTGGAAGTGCAGCTCGATCGGTGCGACGACTCGGGGTCCCTGCGTGAGCTGCCGGACGACCACTTCGGCCTCGGGCAGCGCGCGTCCAAGCCGAGCTTGAACGCGCCGCACGAGGGGCGCCGTCGCGACCGAGCGGCGCACGCAGACGAACGCCTCGGCGATGCTGGCAACACCGTCCTGCACCCCGACCCAGCTGTAGTAGATGCGCGGCGCCGAGGTGCCGACGAACCAGTGCGACGCCACGACGTCTTCGTCCGCCTCCACGATTCGACCGGCATCGCGTGCGGCTCGCGCCGTCCTGGCGATGGGTGTCCCTGCCGGCATCCGCAGCTCAATGGCGATTTGATCGCGGTCCGAAGCGGGGAAGAACTGCTCGGCGAGTTCGCCGCCGCGCGCGAAACCCGCGAGTGGAACGACACACACCGTCGCCACGGTCAGCCAAGGGTGCCGCAGCGCCAGGGCGAGCGCGCGGCGGTACCCACCCAGCAAGCGCCCGCTGCCAAGGCCGTCGAGCCATCGCAGCTGCCGGCGGTTCTCGAGGCTCTGCGACACGTGTGACAGCCATGCCGTCAGCGCGGGGATGAGGGTCAGCGCGACCAGGAGTGAACTCGCCAGCGCCAGGGTGACGCTGATGGCGATTGAGGAGACGAATTCGCCGACCCCGCCCGGCAGGAGCGCGATGGGCGCGAACGCCAGCACCGTGGTCGCGGTGGAGCCACAGAGCGGCGCGAACAAGTGGCGCACCGACTCGGCGGCGGCGACCGGCGCCGCCAAGCCCGCGCGCAGACGGGACCGGCAGGCATCGACGACGACGATCGCGTTGTCGATCAGCAGGCCGAGCGAAAGAACTAGTCCGGCAACGGAGATCTGGTGCAGCGGGATGCCACCGAGCCAGAGACCGGCCATGACCATGAGGCCGCACACGGGGAGGGCGACGCCGACCACGACGGCGGCGCGCCAACCCAGGAGCACGAGCAGAACGAGCACGACCAAGCCGGCTCCGAACAGGGCGCTGCTGCCGAGATGCGCCAGTCGTTGCCGCGCGTAAACGCTCTGGTCGAACAGAATCTCCAGTCCGACGCCGCCCGGGAGCCCGGCCGCGAAGTCGTGGAGCTCGGCTCGTTGCCGTTCGGCCCAGCGATCGACGCGATGCCCCGATGACATACTGATGCCGAGCGCGATGCCGCGATCGCCGCCGAGGATCGCGATCTCGCTCGATGGGCTGGTGGCGCCCTTGGTCACGCGGGCCACGTCACCCACCCGCAGGACTCTGCCGTCGGCGCCGCGGGCGATCGGGATGTCCCGCACGGCGGCAACCGTTGTGAGCTCGCCATCGACCCCGAGCGGAAGCTCGCGCGCGTCGGTGCGCAGGGAACCCGCGCCGGTCTTTGCGTCGACGCGACGCACACGCTCGGCGATTTGCCGCGGGGTCACACCTAGCGCAGCGGCGGAGTCGGCCGAGACTTCGATGCGGATCTCCTCCGCCGGATCTCCGTACCGCTCGACGCGCTCGGTGCCGTCGATGGCCCGGACTCGGTCCTCGAGCTGCAAGGCGAGCCGCCGCAGCACGGCGATCGAAATCGGCTGTTCACTCTGCCAGGTGACACCGACGACGAGCGACACGGCACCGTGGCCGCGATCATCAAGCCTCGGAGTGCCCGCATCCGCGGGGAGCTCAGCCTGCAGCGCCGCCAGGCGATCGCGCACGCGAGCCCAGACGGGATCACAGTCGGTGACTTCCCGGGCGAGTTCCAGCTGCACGAGCGAAAGCCCCGGACGCGAAACCGAGCTCGTCGACTCGATCTCGGCGATGTCACCAAGCGCGCGTTCGATGGGCCCAGTGACGAGGGCCTCGACGCGTTCAGCACTGGCTCCCCGGTGGTGCGTGGTGATTCTGCCCCGCCGGACGGTCACCTCCGGGTCCTCGCGCCGTGGCAGATCGAAGAAGGCGGTGAGGCCAGCGACCAGAACCAAGCCCACCAACACGAGGAGCAGGCGCTGCCTACCACGCGAACTCGTGGCACCGGCGCGGTCGCCGAGCGGATGCGAGGAGGTTGCCCAGTCCTGTTGCTTGGAAATCCTGTGCTGCGGCTTGGACATCGGAGCTCAGCGGCGCATCGCCGGTTGGACGGGGAGCTCGGCTGGGGACTCGGCTGGTGTTTCGGCGGGGGATTGGACGAGTGGTTGGACGCGTTGTCCGGCGACGACGCGCTCGACGCCGCCGCTCACGACGAGCTCCTGGTCACCCAGCGTGCCGCGCACGAAGCAGCGATCGCCGGTCGTGTGCAGTACTTCCACCTCGCGGCGCGCCACGACGTAGTGGGGGACCGCGTCATCGGCGATCGGTTCTGCAACGAGACAGGCCCACAACCCGCGCCCACTTCGCAACAGGGCGTGTGTCGGCAGCCAGTGGCCGCGCTCGCGGATCACTTCGCGCGTGGGCAGGAACACGACCTCACCGGGCGCGACTCCGGCGGCCGCCGGCAGCGCCAACACCACGGTCCGAGTGCGGGTCTCCGGATCGAGCTCGGGCAGGGTTGCGACGACCGCGGCCGAGTGCTTCCGACCGCGTACGATGACCGTGTGCTGCGCGTCTTGCCGCAGCTTCGCGGCGGCGGCCGGTGGAACGCCGACACGCGCCTGGGGAACGCCGCTTTCGATGAGTCGAAAGACCGGCTGGCCCGCGTCGATCACGGTGCCCTCGTCTTGGTGGCGCGCGGCCACGACGCCATCGTAGGGAGCCGTCAACACGCCCTGGGCGATCTCGACGTCGAGTTGGGACAGCTCGGATTCGAGCTCGCGCACGACAGCGTCTTGTGCCGCGAGCTCTTCGCGGCGTGTCCCGGCTTCGAGCTCGGCCAGGGTGTGGCGGGCCAGCTCTAGCCGCGCTCGGGCCGCATCGCGCCGGTCGGTCGCACCGTCCTGCTCGGCCTGTGGGGCAGCTGCTCGTTCCACCAACTCGGCAGTGCGCGTCAAATGGCGTTCGCATTCGCGAAGTTCGGCTTCTCGGATGGCGCAGCGGGCCCGAGCCTGATCGACGACCTGCGTGCGTGGTCCCGCGAGAAGCTCTCGCCGCTCCGACTCGGCTCGGGCGATTCGGGCCATCCATACGGTACGCCGAGCCGCGAGCAGCCGGTCGTCCAGCCGGGCCATTGGCTGCCCCGCGGTCACGCGGTCACCCTCGCGGGCGAGCACAGCGATGAGTCGCCCGCCTCGCTCGAACCCGAGCGGGGCGACGCGGCGGGCGGCCACGGTGCCAGTGTACCGACGCGTCACCGCATACGAGTCGGCGGCCCGCGGCGGGGCAACGGCGACTGGAGTCGGGCTAGGTGCCTTGACGCCCACTGCTAGTGGTGCCGCGGCGACGCCACTCAGAGCCACGAACGCTCCACTCAAGCCGAGCGTGAACGCCACGGCGCCGGCGTGGCGCAGGAGCAGCTTCTTCGTTGTTGCCATTGGTCGGGCACCTCTCGCGGCAGCGGCCGGCACCCGTGGTCCGGGCAGCGCACCCGCAACACGCCAGGAGCCAGCGATTGGGGGAACGAAAAAAGCGGATTTACACGGGGCGAGCCCTCCTGCCCTGGCGCCGCCATCGTCGCGCTCCGCTGCGGGCCGCAGGTCTTTTTCAGAAACCGGTGCCCGTCCGACACGCGCGCTGCGTGTTCCCGGCGTGGCCTCGTTGCCGCGCCGTGCGGCCCCGTGCAGCAGATCCAATTCTCGGGCTCGACCATGAACATCGACATCGCGAAACGGACCCCCCAGGCTCGCCCCATCGAAGGTTCGCCGTGCCGCACGGGGCCACAGCTTGCTTCGGAGTCACCGAGCCTCCCGGCCGAAACCGGGCCCGAGTGGCAACACAAGGACCTCAGCCACTTCCGCAACGGCACGGGCGCCGACGTGTTCGATGTGCAAGAGCATTTCGCCAAGTGGTGGGCACGAGCCAAGCCGGGGGGGTACGACTTGCACGACCTCGCGATCCACTCGGCGCCGGACGTGCGGGTCTCGATCCCGCGTGAGAGCCAGGAGCGCCTGATCAACCTGGCGTCGTACAACTACCTCGGTCTCTCCCGCCGACGGGAAGTTCTCGAGGCCGGCGCCGCCGCGCTTGGTCGATACGGTCTGGGCGCCGCCGGCTCACCATGCCTGAGCGGCCTGCTGTCCGTTCACGAAGAGCTGGCGAGCGAGCTCGCGGCCTTTCACGGCAAGGAAGCAGCGATGCTGTTCCCGAGCGGCTACAGCGCGAACGTGGGCGTGATCTCGACCCTGGTGGGTCCGGGCGACGTGGTCGTGACCGACACGTTGGCGCACGCCAGTATCCTGGATGGCTGCGTGCTGTCGAAAGCCGACCTTCGGCTCTTTCGGCACAACGACCCGCGCAGCCTCGAGCGCAAGCTCGCGGATGCCAAAGGTCGCAAGCTGGTCGTCATCGAGGGGGTGTACTCCATGGATGGCGACATTGCCCCCCTGGCGGAAATCGCCGCCCTGTGCCGTCGCTACGGAGCTCGGCTGATGGTCGACGAAGCGCATTCGGCCTTCGTCTACGGGCCGCGCGGTCGTGGCCTCTCCGAGCACCTGGGTGTCACGGGCGACGTCGATATCCACTTGGGCACGTTGTCCAAGAGCCTGGGTGCGATGGGTGGATATGTCGTCGGGTCGCGCGGGCTGATCGAATACCTCCGCGCGTACGCGCGCTCACAAGTCTTCTCGTGCGCGTTGGCTCCCGCGGTTGTCGGTGGGGTCCTCGCAGCTTTGCGCATCGCTGCCCGCGAGCCCGAGTTGCGCCAGCGGCTTTGGCACAACGTGGCGGTGATGCGTGACGCGCTCACCGCCGAGGGCGTGGACACCGGGGAGTCGACCTCGCAGGTGATTCCCGTCATGGTGCGAGATGACGCGTCGATCGCGTCGATCGCGCGCGAACTCATGGCGGACGGCGTCTACCTCAACCCCATTCGCTATCCGGCGGTCAAGCGCCACCAGTCGCGCTTCCGCGTCTCGATTTCGGCTGCGCATGAGCCGAGCGAACTCAAGAAGGCCGCCGCCATCATCGGCCGCGTGCTGCGGCGCCGGGGGATTTCAGCGTGACCCGCTACGGATTTCGTCAGGCCGTCGGCGCCTTCTTTGTCGCGGAGACACGGGCACTGTCCCGCTACCTGCCCGCCGGTTTGTTTCCGCTCGAGGCGCGTCCCGGGTGCGGTGTGCTCGCGATCACGGCCTTCGATTTCGTCGACAGCGAGGTTGGGCCGTATGGCGAACTGGTGCTTTCGGTCGTCGTGCCGCCGTGGGCAGGCCGCGACGAAGAATTGCCGGAAACGGCCTTCTTCCCCTTCTTCTTGGGGACGACCACCGAGGTCTCGCGTGAGCACGCACGGGACCGGTGGTTGTTGCCGGCGCACGACGTGTGCCTCAGCATCGATATCACGCGGTCTGGCGTGGACCGGCGCGTACGCGCTGCGGAGCACGGCGAAGAGATCCTCTCGCTGACGACGCCGTTGCCCGCCGGCCCGCCTTCGACCCGGCTCTATCAGTGCTTCTCCGCGGATGCCGGCTCGCTGCATCGCGTCGGCATTCAGGTCGACGGCGGTTTTCGTGACGCCGAGGAAGAGCTGGGTCGCCTGGAACTCTCGCACCACGGGCTGGCTCGTGAGATCGCAGGATTGCTCGAGGACGACATTCCGTTCCGCGAGCAGGCGATGGACGCCGGAGAGCAGCGTTTTGGCGAGCTCGAGAAGCACATGGAGCTGGTTTCATGAGTGCGTTCGCTGCCGAGACGGCGGGCCTCACGGCCGCCGAACCCGTGGGCGTAGAGCCGCAACCGTTGCCCCTCCTCGTGCGCGCGCCATACGCCGTGGCCCGCAAGTGTGGCGTCGGGTCCCCTCGCCTCACGCCGCATCGCTTGGTGCAAGCCGCCGCCCGCAAGACGGGTCTCGCGCCCAAGGTTCCGACCCACGTGGAGGATGCCTTGGAGCAGTTGTGCCGCTCGCTGGCCGACGATGCTCGGCTCCACTGGTTCGGCGCAATGAACCAGCGAACCCTGATCGTCACGGGCCTGGCGGCGCTCATGCAGGTCGAGCAGGCGTTTCGGGACGACCCGTCCCTGCACGACCAAGAGCTGGTTCCACCGCTCATCGTCACGGGCCTGCCGCGCTCGGGCACGACGTTCTTGCATCGTCTCCTGTCTGCCTCCCAGGACGCTGCCTCGGTCGCGCTGTACCAGCACGTCCATCCGGTGCCGCCGCGCGGTTGGGACACGCGCCGCCTGCAAACCGCGGTCATGTTCGAGCCGTGGAAGCGCGCCAGCAAGGCCTACGACCTGGACGCCATCCACTACGTCCGCCCTGGGCTGCCCGACGAGTGCAACTTCGGCATGCGCATCGGCGCCCGTTCGATGATCTTCTGGGCGATGGCGCCGGTCTATGGCTACCTGCGCTGGCTCCTCGGGCAAGACTTGCGTGAGGCCTACCAACTGTACCGCAAGGTGCTGCAGCTGCACCAACGACAGGCGCCCGGTCGCCGCCTGACCTTGAAGTGCCCGCATCACCTCGCGTGGCTGCCGGCGCTGAGTGAGGCCTTGCCCGAGGCGCTGATCGTGCAGACCCACAGGGATCCGGCGCAGGTGGTCCCGAGCGAGTGCAAGCTGATCTTGTCGCTGCAGGCGATGTCGACGAGCGCGTTGGACTGGCGGCGAACCGTCGCGCACAACCACCTCAAGGTCGAGACGTTCGCCCAGCGATCCGTGGACTTTGCCGACACACCGTGCGGCCGCCGTGTCCGGCACGTCGACTACCGGCGGTTGGTGGCCGAGCCCGTCGAGATCGCGCGTGACATCCATGGGCACTTCGGATTGCCGTTCTCCGAGTCGCACGCCGACCGGCTAACCGAGTTCGCGTCACAGAACCGGCAGCACAAGCGGGGCCGCAACCGCTACAGCCTGGAGCAGTTCGGTCTCGACAAGGGCGGCGTGCGCCGCGCCCACGCGTCGTACTGCGAGCGCTTCATCGACGGATAGCCGCTCTCATCGTGCGACGACGAGAGCCCTGTTCGTCGCGCATCAGCAGGGCCATATCCATCGGAACCGTGAACGGTACGAGGGGCTTCTCGCGAAGCCCGTTGGCTTATGCCGCCGGCGCAGTCCATCTGCGCTGCCGTTCAGGACCGGAGGATGGTATCCGCGTTCAAGTTGGTGAAGCGCGGGGCGGTGACGGGATGCAGCACCACGGCCTGGCTGAAGATCCTGAGTCCGACCAGCTCTCGATCGTTGGGGATTCGCAGCGACACGGTCACACTCCCAGCCTTGGGTGGGATGGGCTGTGCGGGTAGCAGGATCATCGCCGTCGGATCGAGCCGCAGGGTCCCCAGCGGCGCAAGCGGCACGCTCGCGGCGGCCGAGGCGAGCATCGGAACCGCCGTGTGGGAAAGCGGCGAACCGCCTGACCTCGCGTCGATGACCAGGCGATAGGGTCGCCCGATGCGCGCCAGGAGCGGCGTGTGCAGCTGGCGGAGGAGGTTGAAGTACGGGCGACCCCGTCTGCCGTCGTTGCCGAACGCGAGGTCAGGATCGGCGTCGCCATCGAGGTCGCCCACGGCCACGGCACTGCCGGCGCCGACTGGCACTTCGGTGGCGGTGACATCAATGAATACGCCCGCACCGTCGTTCCGATAGAGACGGACCTGCGCGGCGGAGCCGAAGACGAGGTCGGGGTCGCCGTCGCCGTCGGCGTCGACGAACGCCGCGTCCGTGCTCCAGTCGGAGTCAACCGGCATGTGGGTGCCAGTGACATCGGTGAACATTCCCGCGCCGTCGTTGAGGTAGAGCTGGTCTTGCCCGGCGTTGCCGAAGACCAGATCCAGATCGCCGTCGGCATCGACGTCGCCGAGCGCGATCGCGGCAGGACACGAGCTGAGCCCAGGCAAGTGCGTGGCGGTCACATCTACGAAGATGCCGGCGCCGTCGTTGCGGTAAAGCCGGTTTGGCCGCGAGCAGTTGCCGAAGAGCAGGTCGAGATCGCCGTCCGCGTCGACGTCCGCGAGTGCCACCGCTCGAGTCCGGGACGAGTCATCCGCTGCCAAGGGCAGTCGCCCCTCGGTCGCGTCGGTGAACACGCCGCTCCCGTCATTGAGGTAAAGCCGATTCTGCCCGCTCTTGCCGAGCACGAGGTCGGTGTCGCCGTCGGCATTGACGTCGCCAAGCGCGAGCGCGGTCGTGCCGTTGTCGCGGGGCATGTGGGTGGCGGTTGCGTCGGTAAACGAGCCGCTCCCGTCATTGAGGTAGAGCCGATTCTGCTCGCCGCGGTTGCCGAGCACGAGGTCGGCGTCGCCGTCGGCGTCGACGTCACCCAGGGCGACGTCCGACGTGTTGTCGTTGGCGCGGGGGAGGCGGCCTGTGGCTTCGGTGAACACGCCGGTGCCGTCGTTCAGGAACATCCGGTTCTGTCCGCTGACGGTGTAGTAGAACCGAGGGACGTTGCCGAGCACCAGATCACCATCGCCGTCGCCGTCGACATCGGCGAGGGCGATCGATGAAGTGCGCAGGTTCCCGACGGGGAGGCGACGGGCGGTGACGTCGGCAAACCGACCGGTGCCGTCGTTGAAGTAGAGCCGGTTCTGCTGCTCGTAGTGCTGGAATGCCACGTCGAAGTGGATGAAAACGAGATCGGGCCGGCGGTCGCCGTCCAGGTCACCGAGCGCGACGGCGTGGTCGAACTCGCTGTCGGGCGGCATGTGTGTGGCGGTGGCGTCGGTGAACGTGCCGCTCCCGTCGTTGAGGTAGAGCGTGCTCTGTCCGCGGTAGGCCAAATACGTGTTAGCCTCGTTGGCCACGACGAGGTCGGGATCGCCGTCGCCGTCGACGTCGCTCAACACCACGCCCCTGGAGATGTCGCGGTCCACGGGCATGCGGACGCTGGTCGCGTCGGCGAACGTGCCAGAGCCGTCGTTGAGGTAGAGCCGGTTCTGACGGCGGCCCGAGCTGACGAAGACGAGGTCGGGATCGCCGTCGCCATCGACATCCGCGGCCGCCACGTCCTGGGTCGTGGACGTGTCGGCGGGCATCCGGCCGACCGTCGCATCCGAAAAGATGCCCGTGCCGTTGTTGAGGTAGAGTCGGTCTTGGGCTGCGTAGTTGCCGCAGACCAGGTCGAGGTCGCCATCGCCGTCGACGTCGCGCGGCACGATCGCGACGGTCGCCGAGCTCACCTGCCCTGACCAATGCGAGGCGGTCACATCGACAAACGTGCCGGAGCCGTCGTTGAGATAGAGCTGATTCCGTTGGACGGTGCCGAACGCGAGATCGGGATCGCCGTCGCCGTCGACGTCGCCCAGCGCCAAGGCGGATACGCCGTTAACTGTGGGCAGCCGGCCCGCGGTGCCATCGGTGAAGGTGCCGGAGCCGTCGTTGAGGTACAGGGACTCTTCCGAAATGAGGTCGAGATCGCCGTCACCGTCCACATCGCCCAGGATCAAGGCTAGGGTCGACGTTCCCGGTGCCGCTGGCAGCGCCGTGGCGGTGACGTCAGTGAAGGTGCCCAGGCCGTCGTTGATCAAGAGCCGGTCCTGCAGGCGATTCCCGAAGACGAGGTCGCCGTCGCCATCGCCATCCACGTCGCCGATCGCCACGGAAGCGGTGGGTCCGAGATCAGCGCTCAGGTAGCGCTTCTCGAGCTCGGCGAACTGCTGCGCGAATGCCGAGGCGGGCAGGAGCACGGCGAGAGTCGAGAACAACAGCGCGGCACGCATGACTTTCTCCGTTGCGGGGCTGACGGGTTCTACCCGCTGGTGACATTACACGATCGGTCAGTTGGGTGTCAGACGCCAACGGCCGGGCTCAAACTCGGTGGACTGCTTCACAGCTCATCGAGTGCGGCCTGACGGCTGAGCTGGAGCGAGCACGCGAGCAGCGCGCTGGCGTGCGGTGCCTCGGTGTCCGCACCGGCCGATTCGGGTTGGCGCGACTGGTGAGCGTTGGTTACCCGCGCGTCCGCCCGGCACCGGTTCGCGTCGATCAATCTTCGGACAGCGAGTCGTTCGCGCTCAAGGGTCAGGCTGTCGTTCACGCGGCGCCCGCCGGCGCCGCGCAGTTCGCTCTTGACCACACCCGCGCCCTCTCCCCCTACTCAACCATGCTGCGTGTCGCCGTCCGGGCGATGGTTCTTTGTTTGTCCGAGGATGTCGCGGGTGGGACCTTGTGGCGAGCGTGCGAGAGAACGAGCGGCTACGGGCGACGCTGCAATAGATCAGGGAGCTGATCCAGTCGGTCAGTGTAACCTCGTCGTCGGCTCGCGCTCACTCAGGATGCGGGAGTGTGGAGACCACGATCAGCGCGGAACGGCTTCGCCGATTTCCAAGGCCGCTCCGTTCGAGGTGATGGCGCCAGCGGGTGTGGCTCCTGGTGCCGCCACCCAAGCCTGTAGATACAGAGTCACCCCGGCCAATGACGGCCGATTCGGGATCATCAGATCGTACCGCCCCGTCGTGCCGGCGATGGTGATGGCAGGGTCGAAAAGCACGGAGTCGTGATGCAGCCAGCATCCAGGCATGCCGGCGAAGAACAGCGACAGCGGCAACTCCAGCGGGCCGAGGAAGAGGTCGGACCGGCCGAGGCTCATCACCGTTGCGGTAGCTGCGGCAGGAATGCCGCGGACTTCGGAGGTCATAGTCTGGCCAAGGAGCGGTTGGGCCCCCGGGGCTGCGTCTAGCGCGAGGCCGGCGCAGCTCTGCCCGTAGGTGGTGTACGAACTCGGCTGGGGCACGCGATCCAGCAGCCAGGTCTCGTCTGACGGCCCCGGGCTACCACCGAACAACACCGTGGTGCGCCGGGCTTCGTCATAGGCCATCGCGTGAGACTCGGAGGACAAGGGCCCTGGGCGGCTCCCTAGGTAAATTGTCTCGGCCCAGGCTGATCCGTCCCACCACCAGACCGAGCGAGCGCTGCTCGAAGACGTTCGTCCGCCGAACAGAATCGCGGCAGACCATCTGGTGTCGTAGGCCATAGCGTGCAGCCACCGACCCCTTGGTCGCGTTGCGGTCACTTTCTCGCGCCAGTCGCTGCCGTCCCAGGCCCAGGTGCCGTCGTGATACTGGTACTGATACCCCCCAACGCCACCGAACAATAAGACCTCCTCGCGCCTCGCGTCATAGGTCATCGCGTTCCACTTGCGCGGCGGGGGGCTGTTCAGGGGCAGACGCGGGCTCCACGTAGTACCGTTCCAGATCCACGTATCCTGCGACCAGCTTGTCGCCGGGGTGTCTCCGCCGAACAAGACCATCTCCTGGCGGCGGCTGTCGTATGCCAGGGCACACTCCCGCCGGCCGGGAGGAGACTGGACGGGTAGGCGTTGCTGCCACTGCGTGCCATCCCAAGCCCACGTATCCTGAGCCCAGGACGTTGTTGCTGTCGCGCCGCCGAACAGTATGACCTCGCGTCGGGCCGCATCGTACGCCATAGCGGCTCGGTCTCTCGCCGGCGGTCCCGGCACTTGTTGCTCGGTCCAGCTTGTGCCGTCCCAAGTCCAGGTGTCGCCAAGCTGGCCGCCGTTGCTGCCTCCAAACAGCACCACGACTTCTCGCGTGGCGTCGTAGCACATGGAGTGGAGGCTGCGCGCCGGCGGCCCTACTCCGCTCACTTGGGTCCACATCGATAGCGGTTGAGCATTCGCCGCAGACAGGAGGCATGAAACGGCTACCAGCTTGAGCTTGTGCATCTTGGACTACTCCCCAATGGTCACGGCAGCCCCGTTTGACGTGATGAGGCCGAGGGGGGTGATGCCGGGAACCGCCACAACCGCCTGTAGGAAGACCTGTGCCCCAGCGAACGCAACGCGAGGCGGAATGGCTAGAACATGCGCAGGGCCGCTGCCACCCAAATCGACTCTCGGGTCGATGACGAGCAGGTTCTGGTGCAGCCAGCAGCTGGGCATGCCCATGAAGTCCAGCATCAATGGGAGCTGTAGCGGCCCGATCGTCTGCGACGAAGACCCGATGCCCATGAATGCGCCCGTGGCGCCCGCGGGGATGTTGGTGAGTTCGGACGCCAGCGTTTGTCCGAGCAGCGGCACGCTGCCGGAGGCACGCGAGAGCGTCAGGTCGGGCCCACAGCTCTGGCCGTACGCCGTGTAGGCCCACGGGCTGGGGAGTCGCTCGTAGATCCATGTCTCGTCGCGTCCGGGCCCATTGCCACCGAAGAGCACCGCTCGTCCTTGGCCAGCGTCGAAGGCCACGGCGTGTCGGCGATAGCTTCGCGGTTCGGGGCCCGGGTTGCCCACTCGCGACCAATCAGATCCGTCCCACCACCAGACATCATTCCCACTGGACGGCTTTTGGCCTCCCACGACGACGGTCGTGTCCCACGTCGAATCGAAGAACATTGAGTGTATGAGCCGGGCGCTGGGCCGGGTGGTTGGCGTCAGCTCCCGCCAGTTGGTGCCGTCCCACGCCCAAGTGTCGTCGACCGTCCCGCTGGACGTCGCGCCGCCGAACATCAAGACCTCGCCGCGCACGCTGTCGAAGACCATGGCGTGCTCGTTTCGACCTGGTGGGTTGGTGGCGGGTACGTGGGGGCGCCAAAAGGAACCGTTCCACGTCCACGTGTCTCTCGCGAATTGGCTCCGCCGGGTGCTGCCACCAAACAGCACGACTTCGCCCCGGGCCGCGTCATACGCCAAGGCGTGACTCTGGCGGCCCGGGGGTGTTTGTCCCGGCTGAAGTTGGCGCCACTGCGTTCCGTCCCAAGCCCACGTGTCTTCCCCGAAGGAGGTCCCCATCTGGGAGCCCCCGAACAAGATGACTTCGCCGCGCGCCGAGTCGAACACCATCGCAGAGCGGCTACGTCGAAGGGGGCCGGTGACGAGGCGCGGGCTCCATCCGGAGCCGGACCACACCCAGGTGTCGGCGAGCGTGGACCCGCGGTCGCCACCGAACATGACGACTTCTTGCCGGAGTGGATCGTAGGTCATGGTGTGGTCCCACCGTGCTGGCGGGCCACCGGTGGCCACGCGCTGCCAGCGATAGCTCGGCTGCGCCTGTGCTTGGTCGAGCAAGCCGATCGTGGCCAGGACCAGGGTGAAGCGAACGGGCAGAGTCGGTCGTGTCATGACTCTCGGCTCCTTTCGTGCGGAAGTTACTCGGTTGCTCGGGTCGCGCAACCCGGAGGGCGCTCGACGGCCTCCGGCTCTTCGCTGGAGACGGGAGCAGTCCGTATCACCAAGGCTCGGGATCGGGCGCGACGCCCGTTCCCCGCCGCTTCCTAAATAGAGTCGCGGCCTGGGGCCAAGGGGCTCAGGCGCGCATTCGTCTGGGCAGTCCCGTCAATGAGACCGCCCCCTCAGCGAATCTCCCTCGCGGCACACGTTGCGCGTTACGCTCCGGGGTCCCGCGGTGTCTTGGCGGCGGACGATGTACCCACTCGACCCATCCGACCGCGCCATCCTCGGTTGCGACACGCGCCTCCGTGAGCTCGCGGCCGAGCTCGCCGGTGACGGCGTGGGCGCCGACGACCTCGCCCAGGAGGTGTGGCTGCGCCTGCTGCAGGTCCACGGCGCGCCGGTGCGCCGTCCGGCGGCGTGGCTGCGTGCCTTGCTTAAGAACGCTGCCCGCAACTTGCGCCGAGCTGACGCGCGCCGGCGTGGCCGCGACGGCGCTGTGGCGCGTCCCGAGCAGGATCCCGCGCCCGGACCGTTTGACCTAGCCGAGTACGAGGAGCGCCGCGCGCAGCTGGTGGCCGCGGTCGCGTCGCTGCCGCCGGCGCAGCGCGCGGTGCTGATCGCGCGCTACTGGGAAGGCATGGAGCCCGCGGATCTCGCGCGGCGCACGGGCGCGTCCGCGGCGGCGGTTCGCCAGCGGCTGCACCGCGCACTGCAGACCTTGCGCACGCAGCTCGATGCGCGGACCGGTGACCGCCGCGCCTGGCTGCTGCCGCTGCTGAGCGCGGGGCGCGCGCCGATCGCCGCCGCGAACGCCACGGGCACTGTCGCAACCACCGCAGGTGCCATCGTCCTGCTCGCAGGGTTCACCATGAAGAAGGCGCTCACCACCGGTGTCTGCATTGCCATGCTGTTGGGCCTGGGCTGGATCGGCGTTGCACCGATGATCCGCGACGCGACGCGCGCGCCGGGCAGCTCCGTCGGCCTAACGGCACCCCTCGCGCCCACCGCCGCCCCGGCTGTCGAGGCGATCCTGATGCCGAGCAGTTTTCGGTCACATGGTCGGAGGGCGCGCCGAATCCGGCTTGCCTTCGTGAGACGGGGGGGCAGCTGTTCGGGCGCGGCATGGTGGAAACGCCACCGCAATGGCGTGTGCAGGACCCGCCATCGTGGAACTCTGCCGGGAATCGGCCCAAACGCTCCTCGAGCCCGAGAGCGTGAATGTCGCGATTCCTGACAACGATGTTCGCCCGATGGCAACCGGTGGTCCCGAGCCTGCCGCGAACTCGAGGGTTACAGTGTCGTCGATGGTCCTCTGTCGAGGGGACCATGCTTGCCCATGAGTCGCCTCGATCTGCTCCTACTCGCCGAGGAGTCGCTGTCGTTCGCCGACGACGAATACCTCAGCGAACGCCTCCGCATGGCCAAGGTCTGGCCGACGTTCGACGCGGCCGAGCGAGCCGCTGCGACGGCCGAGCTGGGCGTGGACGACCCTGACCTCTGGTTGCGTTTCCGTTCCCGGGGCGATGTGTTGCGCACACCCCACCGACCGTCCCTGGCCTTGTGCGACCTGGCGACGGTTGCTCGCGACGCCGGATACGAGGTGGCGATCGTCGACAACGTGGGACGCTACTCGCACCGGCGCGCGCACGTGGAACAGCTGGTCGCGGAGCAACGGCCGAAGTTGATCGGGCTGACCACGACGTTCTTGCTGTCCGAACACGAAGTGACGGAGACGGTGGAGCTCATCCGCGCGCTCGCGCCCGACACGCCGATCGTGCTGGGCGGACCCACGGTGCGGCGCCGTGAGTCGCTGCATGGGCTCGCCGACTACGCCGTCTTCGGCTCCGGCGAGCGCGCTCTCGTCCAACTGCTCGCGGCCCTCGACACCGGGAGTGACCCGGCGGCGATCCCCGGCTTGGCGATCCGGCAACCTGACGGCAGCGTGACCTACGGGAGCGCTTCCCGCGAGCTGGCACGCGTTGGGCGTAACGACGCGGCCTACCGCATCCGCGATGACGAGGCGATCCCGATCCCGGACTGGTCCCTCTACCCCCGCTCGCGGGACACGGTCTACGCGATCGAGTTCAGCCGCGGCTGCAAGTACAACTGCTTTTACTGCGCCTACGACCGCGGCAAGGTCGTCCGTCCGCTCGACGAGGTCCGCGCCGAGCTGCTGCGCAATGCCGAGCTCGGCATCACCCGCTACCGGGTTGGCGACTCGAACTTCACCGACGGCCCGCCCGGCCACCGCGACTACCCGCTCGACGTCTGCCGGCTCATGATCGAGCTCGATCTCGGTCTCGAGTGGTCGTGCTACAGCCGCGTCGACGACCTGTCCGACGAACTCGCCGAGCTGATGCATCGCGCGGGCTGCTGGGGTTGCTTCTTCGGGATCGAGTCCGGCGACGACCGCATCCTCAAGCTCATGCGCAAGGGCCACGATGTCACCGACGCGCACGAGGGCCTGGCCGTGGCCCGACGCCACGGCTTGTTCGTCCACGTCAACATGATTGTCGGCTACCCGGGTGAGACCGAGGCGTCGTTCCGCAACACGGTGGACTTCCTGCTCGGCACGCGCCCGGACTCCTTCGCCCTGGGTCAGTTCTATCTGGTCGACAAGGCTCCGGTGCGCGGGCGCGCCATGGAGACGTTCGGCCTCCGCGGTGAAGGCCTGCAGTGGCGGCACGAGACCATGGACTCCGACCAGGCCGCAGCCCTCGTCACCGCAGGGATCGCCGAAGTGCTCGACGCCGGGCTCGACCTCTCGAACGAGATGCGCATCGTCGAGTACATGGGCTGGGGCTTGAGCCTGGACCAGGCGCGCCTCGCGAGTGACGCGCTCAGCAAGTGCATGCGGGGTGCCGAGGGCGAGCTCGGGGAGGCGGCCCGAAGGCAGGTCAAGGAAGTGCTCTGCGGCGTGGTCCCGCGCTGGCTCGCTCGCGACCTACGCGCGGCGAACGTCTCATGACGCGTTGCATGCATCCTTCACTAGAGGTCCGGCCGGAAAGCGCTTTGCGTCGGCGAGTGGTGTCCTGGGCTCGAAGGTCGGTGCACGAGAACGCAGCTGAATCGGTGGATTCAGCGAGGCTCTCGTGTGCCGAGATTCGAATTCAGGGTGCAGCTCGCCGCGTAAATGGCTTTTCGGCCGGCCCTCTAGCGCCTGCGCGCCGCGCAGAACCGATAGGTCCCGTGGCCGTCCTCGCCGGTCGCGACCACGTCGAGCTCCCGCTCCATGTGCTCGAACAGCGCGCGCGTGTTGGCGTGGCCCTCGAGGGACCCGCCGTACGGTCGGGTCCACCACGAGACGAGGGGATTGAGCAGCGCCCGGACCCCCGTCGCCAACTGCAGGTCACCGACGACCATGCCTCCACCGGGCCGCACGGCGCCGAGCAGGGCGTCGAAGGCCGCCGCCCAGTCGGGGATGATCGACATCCCCAACGTGCAGAGGCCGACGTCGAAGGAGGTCCCGCCGGGCGGCTCGAATTCCGTGACGTCGCCCTCGAGCAGCGTGACGTTGGTCCAGCCTTCGCGTTCGATGGTGTACTGAGCCCGGGCCAGCATCGCGACGGAGAAGTCCACGCCGAGGATGGTCCCTTCGGCGCCGATCCGCTCCCGGATGGCGGCGAATTCACGGCCGGTCCCGCAGCAGAAGACGAGCACCCGGTCGCCAGGGGCGAGACCTACGGCCTCAATGGCTTGGACCGCCTGGGAGTTGAAGTCGTAGAGTGCGTCGCCCACGACCAACTTCGCCGCACGCAGCACCCGGTGAGGGAGCGACAACGGGCGGTCGTCGTACGCGGGAGGCAACGTCTCCCCGTAGAGCTGCTTCACGCGGGCCACAGAAGGCTTCATCGGGTCTCCAGCCATCTCGAGATTCCCACGACGCTGGCGAACCTATGGGGCCCCTGGCGACGCGTCAACGGCACCCGCGGAGTCAATCGATGACCTCTGTCTCGCGTGACGCGACCACGCTCTGGGAGACGTTTGAGCGGACCGTGCTCGTCGATCCGGACGCGCCCGCGCTGTCCACACCCGACGAGACCGTCACCCGAGGGCAGCTGGCGGAGCAGGCCTCGGAGCTGGCGGCCGCCCTGCGCGCGGCCGGGGTGCGCGAGCACGGCCTGGGCTTGCTCATGCTGCCGAGCTCGGTCGCCTTCGTCGCCGCCTTCCTGGCCCTCACCCGGCTGCCGGCCACGGCGGCCCTCGTGTCGACGCGTTTTCGAGAATCCGAACTCCGGGCGATCGCCGCCACCGTGCGACCCGACTTCGTCCTCGTGCTGCCGCGGGATGCCGCCGAGGCCGCCGCGCAACTCGACGTCGAATCCGCGCACGACCTGACTCTTCCCGGCAGTGGCCAGACTCTGCGGCTGCTGCGGCTCCGTGCGACGGCCCCCAGCGTCCTCGACGTGCCCGAGCGCTTCGGCCTCCGCGATGCGGGCTCATACCCCACCCTGGTCAAGTTCAGCTCTGGGTCCACGGGCGTGCCCAAGGCGGTGCTCTGGACGGCGGCCAACGTCTGCGCGGCGGCGGCCAACGTCGTGGAGACCTTCGGCCTCGACGCGTCGGACGTCGTGCTCGCACCGGTGCCGCTCGCGCACTCCTACGGTTTCGACCTCGGCGTCCTGCCCGTGGCGTTCGCGGGCACGTCGCTCGCCATCCGTAGACGCCCCTCCTGGAAGGCGATCCTCGCCGAACTCGCCGACGGGCGGGTCTCGGTGTTCCTGGGCGTGCCAGCGGTGTACCACCTGTTGAACCGCACCCGCCTCGACCCCGCCCCGGACCTGTCCGCCACCCGCTATTTGCTCTCGTGCACGGCGCCGCTCCCCGTCGACGTGGCCGAGGCGTTCTCGCAGCGCTTCCACGCGTCGATCTGCCAGCACTACGGTTCGTCAGAAACGGGCGGTATCTCCCTGTGTCACCCCTCAGAGTCGGCCCAGCAACCGGATTCCGTCGGCCGAGCCATGCCCGGCGTGGAGCTGAGCATCGTCGGCCCGCACGGTGAGACGTTGCCCGCCGGCAGTCGCGGCGAGGTCGTCATCGGCGGAGCGGCCACCGCGGCAGGCTACATTCGAGGGGCGACAGAACGCGACGCGGGCGTTGGGTTCCGGGACGGCCGCTACTGGACCGGTGACATCGGTTCCCTCGACGCTGACGGGTTCCTCCGCCTCGACCGTACTCGTCCCGGCGTGGTGCATGTCGGCGGCTGGAAGGTGTCCCTGGCGGAGGTTGCCCGCGTGCTCGAGTCGCACCCCTTGGTCCGCGAGAGCGCCGTCGCCGACGTGGAGGACGCGCGGGGGATGGCGCGCATTGTTGCCGCGGTCACGCTCCAAGGCCCAGTCGAGGGAGCCACAGTCGAGGAAGCCACGCTCATGGAGTTCTGCCGGGCGCGACTGGCCGACTACAAACAACCGCGGCGCGTCTACATCGTCGAGGAGCTGCCGCGGACCGCAAACGGCGAGATCGTCTGGAGCGCGGGGCATCCACCCGCGTGATCGGCTTGCTGGCCCCCGGCGTGGCTCGGACCGCGACCGTTTGATACGTTGGCCCCGGTCGCGGACCGCCCGCAGAGCTTTTCGAAGTGCGTATGCGACGAGTCGTCATCACCGGTATGGGCGCGGTCTCGTGTCTGGGCAACTCGGTGACCGAGGTCCTGGCCTCGTTGCGCGCCGGCCGCTCGGGCATCGTCTTCGACGAGACGTACCGGCAGGCCGGCCTGCGTTCCCACGTCTCGGGCCGCGTCGACGTCGACGCGCACCTTGTGGACCGACGCTCCCGCCGCCACATGTGCACGGCTGCCGTCTATGCCTGGATCGCCATGCGCGAGGCCCTGCAAGACGCGGGACTCGAGCCCGACGCCATCTCCGATCCGCGCATCGGCGTCATCGCCGCGGCCGGCGCCGCGTCGGCAGCGAGCCTCGTCGAGAGCGTGGACACCCTGCGCCGGCGCGGGTTGCGTCGTGTGAGCCCCTTCACCGCGCCGCGCACCATGGCCAGTAGCGTCGCCGCAAACCTCGCGACGGCTTACCGCATCCAGGGCCTCAGCTACGCGGTCACATCGGCTTGCGCGACGAGCGCCCACTGCATTGGCGCGGCCATGGAGCAGGTCCAGTGGGGCAAGCAGGACGTGGTCTTCGCCGGCGGTGGCGAGGAGACGGACTGGGCCATCGCCTGCCGGTTTGACGCCATGGGCGCCCTCTCGACGCGATTCAACGAGACCCCTGCCGAGGCGTCGCGACCCTACGACCGGGCGCGCGACGGTTTCGTGATGTCGGCGGGTGCGGGCATGGTCGTCGTCGAGGCTCTCGACCATGCCCTGGCACGCGGGGCGCGGATCCGCGCCGAGCTGTTAGGTTACGGCGCCACGTCGGATGGCGACGACATGGTCGCCCCGTCGGGTGAGGGCGCCGCCCGCTGCATGCGTCTGGCCCTGGACACGGTCGACACGCCCATCGACTACGTGAACACGCACGGCACGGGCACCGCCCTCGGCGATCTCGGGGAGGTCGACGCGATGCGCACGGTCTTCGGCGGTGGTGTGCCGCCGTTCTCGTCGACCAAGTCGATGGGAGGCCACACCCTCGCGGCCGCCGGCGCGCTTGAGGCCATTCACTGCTTGCTGATGCTCGAGCACGATTTCATTGCGCCCTCGATCAACGCGACCGACGCCGACCCGGAGCTCGACGGGCTGCCGCTGGTCACGGAGCGCCGGGACGACGCCGGCCTGTCCACAGTCATGACGAACAACTTCGGGTTTGGTGGGACGAACGCGAGCCTGGTGCTGCGGCGGTACGGACCGTGACGGCCGCGGAACTCATCATGCGCCGGTCGACCCCCGCCGACGCCGAGGCCATCGCGAGCCTCGTGACCGCCGCCTTCGGCGCCGACGACACTCACCAGTTCGAGGCGGCGTGGTGGCATTGGAAATACGGGAGCAACCCAGCCGGATTCCAAGGACTCGTGGCCCAGGACGCCGAGGGGCGCATCGTCGGGCACTTCGGCGGCGTTCCATTGAACGTTCGTGTCGACAACCAGTCGCTCACGTTCGCGCAGGGTTGCGACACGTGTACCGACCCCGCGGTGCGCCGGGGACTGCACAACCCCGGCGTCTTCGTCCGCCTGGCGCAGGCCTACACCTCGACGTATGGCATCCCCGGCTGCAACGCCGTTATGTTTGGCATGCCCAACCAGCGCAGCTATCGCATCGGCAGCCGCTACGCCGACTACCGGATCCTGCGTCAGCAGTGGCTGCTCGTGTCGCGGGGCGAGTCGTCGGCATCGGCCGATACCGGTGTCGAGGTCCACGACGTGACGTCCGTCGACGACGACGTGACTGCCCTTTGTGAGCACGTGCGGCGCCGTTATCGCTGCATGACGCGACGGGACGCGCGGTTCCTCCGCTGGCGTTTCCTGGACGCGCCGGCCTCGCCGTACCGGATCACACTCGCCCGGAGCTCGACCGACGGCACGCTCCGGGCCTACGCCGTGCACCGCCTCGGGCGCCTCATGGGCAATGTCGTCGGCATCCTGGTGGACTGGCTGTGCGACCCCACCGACCTCGCCGCGGCCAGGTCGCTGCAGGCTGCCGTGCGCGAGCACTACGCCCGGCTCGGCCGTTCCGAGGTCGTGTTCCTCTGCCCCACGGCCTCGCCCTGGTTTCGCGTGTTTCAGGGCTGGGGATTCTGCGTCCGGCCGTCGCCCTACATGATGATGGCGCTTCCCTTCGCGCCGCAGCTCGAGCCGCGCTTTCTACGCAAGCACTGGTACTACACGCTGGCCGACTTCGACATCTTCTAGGCGATGCCTCCGGACAGGAACGCACGCTGATGGGGCAGTATGAGCTTCGCACCGCGACGGACGGGGACTGGGTCGGCATCGCCGATGGGTTCGCGTGGGCCACCCACGGCGACCCTCGCCGGATCCGACCGCACGTCGCCTACGCGTTCCGGGACAATCCGCACGGTTCCTCGAGTGTCCTCGCCGCCGACCCGGGCGGCCGCATCATCGCGCACTTGGGCGCGACGCACGTCCCCATGCTGGTGAAGGGCGAGCCGTTGCTCTTCGGTCGCTTCCACTGCTGCTTCATCGAACCGGCCTACCGCACCGGCGGCGTGCACAGCCTCTTAGCCGCCCTCGACGACCTGTTCCAGGAGACCTTCGAGAACCGCGAGCGCCTCGCGGCCGTGTTTGGCCAGTGGGACGAGGCCGACTGGTGGCACTTGCGACGCGCCCGCGGGCACGACGCCGTCGCGACGTCCATCGATCTAGTGCGCCCGATCGATCAGCCCGTGCCCGAACGCGACGGGGACGGGGTCGTCATCACGCAGGGTAGCGACGGCCGGGTGCCAATCCGCTCGCTGGACGTCGGCAGCTGCGGCGTGCGCCACGACGGCGCGTTCGACGCCTGGCGGGCGGCGGCGCCGGGACGCTCCGATCGTCTGTGGCAGGCCTGGCGAGCCGGCGAACGCACCGGCGTGGCGATCACCCGGGACGCAGGCGGCATTCGTCTGATCCTCGACTGGGCTGTGGGGCCCGAGGATGCGGACTCGGTCCGCGCGCTCCTGCACGCCATCGTCGTCGACGCACGCGCACCGGTGCACACGCGCTTTTGGACTTCGGACGTATCCACCCTGTTGCTCTTCCAGCAGGCCTGCTTCGGCGTCCTGCCGGGGCCTGAGGTCTATCTCTCGGTCCGCCCCGTGCTCGCGCACGTTCACCAATTGTGGCTCTCGGAGACCTGGCACGTCACTCTGGCCGATGCGGGTTCGCGCCCCATGCCACGGCTGACGATCGGCGAGCCGGGTGTGTACCCGCCGCCGCCAGGCACGCTGGGGGGGCGGCAGAGCACCGGGGAATGAGGGTTGGCGAGTTGGCGAGGTTTGCGACTCCGCGAGCCCTTGCCGTCGTGTCCGAAAACTGGATCGACCCGGATGGGAGCGGTGCAGCCAACGGATGACGAGCGGTCACCGGCTGTGCGAACCCGAACTCGGCCGGGGCGGACACAGGGGCGCCGCGCGTTGGCCCACCTCTCGCGCACTCTCGGTCCAGCCCAGCCGTCAGGCCGCGCGCGAGTAGCTGCGAAGCAGCCCACCGAGTCGCCCGCACACGACCAGCTGTTGGGCTGCTGGAGGCCGCAATGCTGTCTCCTGACCCGGTTGCTCCCGTCGTCGTCGCGTGCACCGGAGGGGTGCGGGAAAAGCGCCGGCTCGGCGGCCGGCAAGCATCTTCCGCATGCCCTCGCCAGATCGAAGCCTCTCACTCCGGCGTCGAGCCACCCGGGGAGGCATGTTCGAACAAGAGCGCATCGGGCCGTCGGGCCCCTCCGAGCATCCCGACGACAGGCTCGACGCTCTCAACACCTACGCGGCTGCCGACGACGGGAGCACCGGAGCACTGGCATCCGCACTATCCCCTGTCTCGTCCTCAACCAGGATTTGGGTGGCACTCGAGGGAATGGTCTCAGTGCAACAGTTCATGGATGGGGTCACCGTGCAGCACACGGGCTCGTTCAGGGGGGGCGTGTAGGTGATCTTCAAGATCACCGAAGTATGCTGCGATCCATCAAAGTCGTAGCTGATTTTGACTTCCTCTCCAGCTCTCGGCTGATCCGGGTCAAACGAAATACGATCTGGTGGTTCACCAGACCGGAAATGCGCATGATTGCGCATCACGGAACGGGGTTTGTTCATCACGATACCCTTTGCAAGCGTGTGCTACGCACCTCCATTGGTGCGAGCGCCACTGGCTCAGCTGGGGCTGTGGCGCAAAGGGGACGCCGATCGCACAAACACAGACCGGACACACTCTACCGACAACCCAGGTCGTTCGGTGGCTCCGCAACACCGCCGGCGCCCTATCCCTGTGGTTGGCGATCACTTACGCATCCACTATCCTTGCCCACTATCCTTGCCCGCTATCCTCGCCCGCTATCCTCGCCAGGTGTCGCATCATCGGGATGCTAGAAACCCGAGAGGGAGAGGAGACCATACCCCATAGGGGCATCGCTTCTGCAATGCGTGCTGTTGTGCTGTTGAATCAGCCTTCGATATTCCAGCGCACCCGCATCTGACCCTGAAGCCTCTCAGGCATCACGAGGCAGGTATTTCTGGGCTTGGCATGTCCTCACCCGCAGTGCAACTTTCCTCGGCAAGGCCGTATGCGATCCTGCTAGCCATCAAGGCGCAGCCAACAATCCACGAACATGCCAGAATCACTGAAAGTGACAGGCCGAAGATAGTCGGCCACACAGCTTCTCTAGCGATGCACACCCCGCAATCACCGAGCCTAGCTCGGAATCGTACTGGGACTCAGTACGCTGGTGCGCACTTAGTGGTGCCGGCCGATGGACTACGGGCAGGCAAGCGCGATGCGTAGGACTCTTCTCTACTTGCTCTCGGGACTAGCTCACAGCCGAGGTCGCTGACCAGAGCGACAAGAACAAACGCAAATCCTGTCGGCGCGCCACAGATCTTTCTAGCCGTTCCCGCCCGGCTCAAGAGCATCACTGGTCTCAACACTGCCTCCCCGTGACTCCTTGGGCTCCCGCTTTTGCGGGCCAGCCGCTCCGGAATTTCCCCTGGGCTTGGACTCATCCCTCATGAGACGCAGCCATCGTTCAAGCTCAGACGTAGCCAGGGACTCAAGCCCCCCCCGCAGCGCCTCTTCGTAGTCATCAGGGTCGAGAAACTCGCACATCACGAGACACGAACGAGGTTGCGCGCTAGGAACTACCCTGTCAAGCAATCGCCCAGAAACATCTCTGGCCCCCAGCACAAGCAAAACACGTCCGCCAAAGTCCCCGTCGCAGCAATCCATCAGCTAGACCTCGGCAGCTCCGCTTTGACGAAGCTCGCCCTCTGGTTCTCTAACCACCTGGAGGCGAATGCAAGGCGACGAAACCCACGATCTCGTAATCCGTTGGCGCTGGCTCTATATCAAGGCTCGGGGCTGGGTCGCCGGGGCAATCATTGCGGTGATCGCCCTTCTATCTCTTTACCTCTATTCCCGCTAGCTCCCGCGCGCCTGCCAGTCCCTTTATGGGTTGGCAGGCTCTTGTCTCGTTAAGTCCCGAGCTTGCGCCTCTCTCGATCCCAAGAGGCTTAGGGCGACTTTTCTCTGCAAAACGAGACAGTCGGCCAAACAGCCAAGAGCGTAGAGCGCTTGCTCATGACTTTTGAAAGGTCCAAGATGCCATCTCCGGGGATCCATCCAGGACGACCTGGACTCGCCACGCTGGCCAAGCGGTGGCAAGGTCATCTCTTTGATCGCCGCTTTCAGTTGCGGCTCGTCACGACTGGCGAGTGGTTTCAGCCTATCCCTAAAGCTCCTGGCCAGCTCAGTCAGCATCATTCGGCAGGTCTGTAGCTCTTGATCATCCAAAGAGCCATTACCATCGACTGAGTCTTGAACGCGCCCGTGCAGATAGGACAAAAACGCGCGGCCCGCCCTGCTGAGAGACCGGTCGCCCGCATCATAGACCCCGATTGCCGGCCCAAAGCTTAGCCTATCTAGCACCTGCAGAAAACACTCAGGCACTTCGGGGATGCTGTCGAGCACATCAACAACGCATCCTAGAGCATAAAACACTTGTCCGCGAGGCACCTCTTGTAGCCTCCAGCGCTGGGGATCAAACCAGTGACCCTCCGCGCGACAAAGCGCTTGTCGGATACTATGCTGTAGAATCTCGTTTGGAGATGATCTGGCGTCGGCAATCTCCTCGCGCAACAGCCAGGCCAACTCGTACAGGATCTCGCGACAAAGAAGCTCGTCAGCGACGCTGCAAACAAGTAGCGGGCCCAGCCTCTCTCTTGATGCCGTGACAGCCGCTAGTAGCAGTTCATTGTCTGTGATCGCCCTTTGCAGGCCAAGCGACTCTACGCACCGAGAAACGGCTAGGGGGAGTCTCGTGGTGGGTGGCACGGCTACACCCCTCCCCGACGGCAAGCCGTCTCCAGCCCATGACGTAAACAACAGCGCTTGTTACCGCCGTCTACGCGTTCGCACGTCACCATCACTAACCCTCCCCAGTACGATGGTTGATTTGACGGCTGCGATGCAAGAGAACGCGAACTTTGCCGCTTGCGCACGACTGTTCATAGCTAACTCCTCGTGTGGTTCGTAGCGGGAGATCGAAATCACTCCCCAACACCAGAGCTGCTAGTGAAAGCCGGCTACAGGGACAACGTTGTGCGTTTCCAGGTGGCCTCGCGTTGCACACGGGGCGCAAGTAGAACCTCGTGCCCGCAAATCGGCAAGTGCCGGTTGCCTGTAGCCTGCATCCTTTGCCTGCTCGACCACCCAACTGGGCGGCAGCATCCCAGCCATCCGCCGCGATACTGCGGCCCTCAGGCCTACTGCCACAGCAGCACAAAGCCCCATCGCTGCGCTGGTTACGGCGCTCGCGAGGTCGTGGGCCGCGACCCCAGGAGCAGGCGCCGCCTGCGGGGACTGTGCGTCCGAGGCGGCGGCTCTTTTGTGCTAGCCCGCGCGCCGCAACGCGGTGCGCAAGCGATAAACGCGCTTCTTGAGCGCCTCGTAGGAGATGCCGAGCTCCTGCGCCATCGCCCGGTAGTCGCGATCCTCGAGCAGAAGAGAGGCAACCTGCCGCAGGCTTGGCGGTAGAGCATCGATTCTATCGAGTACCGCCTGCGCGTCTTCCTGCTCCTCGTACAAAGATGCCGGGTCGCGGCCGCCCGAAATCTGATCGTCCAATTGGATCGTCGATGAGCCAGGGGAATTGCGCCAATCGGGGTGCTGCCTCGCCAACCTCCCCCACCGCCGCGCCCAGCGCTCCGGCTGCTCGATGTGCTTGGACATCGCGCTGAGCCAAGCACGCCCTTGAGCATGCCAGGGCACGTGTTTCTCGAGCACAGCTTCCACCTGAGCGCAATATTCCTGCTGCTCCTGCTCAGTCAAAAAACCAAGCAGTTCTTCTCGTCGAGTCATCAGGGAACTCCTTGTGGGACGTTTCCGGCTCTCACGATCATAGAGCCATGTTTTTGTGCCATCCCCGGGCCGAGACCACAGATTGCAACGACATCGGATCGCCCCGAAATGGCGCTAAGGCCTGCCCCAGATATTCTGGGGCGGCCTATGGAACTTACTTCAAGTGCTTACCTCCTGTCATTCGCTCACGCTTGACAGCGCACCTAGTCGAGAACTGCACCACCTAACTGCAGGCCGCCCACGGACGACAGGCGATGGTTGCGAACCGATTCAGGGATGCGGCGGTGCCTTACCAACAGCCGAGATCCGACCGGCCGAACGCCGCATGTCGAACTTCGGCCAGTAACCAGGCCCCGCACCGACGTCGGGGTTACTTCGCGCCGAATTCCGGGGGTGCGGCTCACTTCGCGATTCGAGGTCGGGAGCGTGACGTCCGAGCTCCGACCCGTCAGTTCAGTGCGAACACCGAGCACGACTCGCCGCGAGGTCGAGTCCGTCGTCACCCTGACGCCGTATCTGCCGCCGATGCTGTCGTCACGCTGCGTGCGGTCCGTAGTCACGGTGCCCATCACTCGCAAGTCTCCGACAGTATCGCAACCGGTGCCCTGCTCACCAGGGCTCTGCTGGACTCGCCCAATGGCGCCATGAGTCTGTGCTTGCGCCGCAGAAGTCACGAGGAACACCGTCAGCGCGACAGCCGCCACCGCAGCACCCCGCACCGAGCGCCGCGCCGCAGCACCGGCGGCCCGAGCGTTGTCCGCCGCCATCTCGAGAGCCTTCTGAATAGCATGCGCAGGCGCCGCATCGGCGCCGAGCCAGTCGGGAGTGGTCGTTGTGGAAGAGGGATTACGAGCCATCTTTTTGACCTCTTTATTGGTCGCTTGCGCAGCGCCAACGTGGCCTGCGCTCACAAAGATGGGCGCCGCTGAGCGAGAAAAGGGACGGGCGTCGCGGTGTTTTTTGACTCAGCGCTTCGACCGACATGTCCCCTCCGGACCGCATCCTGGCCTATCTCGACGTGACTACCCGAACCTCCCACTTTGTCTGGCCAACCCGACACAACATCGCCCTGCTATTGGCAGTCGTTGTCAACCTGGCGCTGCTCATTTCTTCGCTCCACCATTCTCCCCCCAACCCCTTACAGGGCCATCCCTCCTTCTTGATATGTTGAGTACTGCCAAATTCGACAAGATCGATCGCCTGGAGAGGATGATAGAGCGCAAGGCCACCCCCGTCCTGTTTTCCGCACCGACATGCCTCCCAGTCATTTGGCCCTACGTCCTCTTCGTTCAGGAGCCTTACGCCATGACGCCGAGTACCCGACACCGGCCGCTATTCCCGCCATCCCCAATATTCGCTAAGGGCCGGTTACGAGCAGCGCCTAGTCTCGCTGAGCACGCGGCAACTCTACTCATCAGTATCCTCGGGTTGGCCACGCTGTGCTGTGGCCCAGTGCTCGGCGGTATCATGATCGCCAGCTAGATGCCGTCGCCCGCCCGGCGTGCCTTGCCTCGGCGTCGAGAAAAAGAAGGGCCGTGACACCGCATTAGATGCTGTGCCACGGCCCAGGTCCCTCCTTCTCTCCCCTTGAATCTCGATCGTGGGTTGCCCGCCCAGGCTCATGCCAGCTGAGCTAACCCGAGCCGCAGCCAGAAAGCAACTACTTGCAATTCATTGTCAGCCCACACAAATCCTTGTGTGGTGCTCGCTCAGAGGGCGCATGGCGTGCTACTCTTGCGCTGCACTCATCTGCCGCTCAGCCGGAGGAAGCACCGGGGCGCTTGCATCGGCGCTGTCCCCTGTCTCGTCCTCAACCAGGATCTGCGAGGCACTGGGGGGGATGGTCACGGTGCAGCAGTTCATCGCCGGCGACACGGTACAGTATTCCGGCTCGTTCTGGGGGGGCGTGTAGGTGACCTTCAAAGTCACCGACGCATGCTGCGACCCATCAAAGTCGTAGCTGATCTTCACGTCCCCGCCAGCTCTTGGTTGATCCGGGACTAACGAGATGCGATCTGGTGGTTCGGGCAACTTCATTTCCTCCTAGCGCTCGGGACAAATAAAATGTCGAGACTCACCCGACTGCGACAAGATATCGGTGCCCGTGGGTTTTCCAAGCCACCTGCCCACTAAACGATCTGTGCATCCTCACAGAGATTTGTGCCTCCCTCCCCCTCACCCCTGGCCTTCGAGCCTGTCTACCATAGCTGAGATGCTTATGGACCCTCCAGGCAGAGATAGTGAATCACAAGAACAGTGGCGCAAGCGGCATGGCGAGAACCTGAAGAAGGCGCGAGAGGCGGTCGGCCACTCCGTCGCAGATGTCGCAAAGGAGCTGGACGTCCACAGCAATACAGTAAACAATTGGGAGACAGGTCGCTCTGCCCCTAGCTCCGATTATTTGGCGAAGCTAGCGGTCTACTATAAGTGCTTGGCCGACGGGCTCCTCGGTCTCCCCACCAATTCTCTCGATCCAGGCAGCTTTGTTATCGATCTCAACGCCGTCGAGACCCTCCGATCGAATCCGGATGAGCAGCAGCTCCGAGAGCTAATTCCCAAAGAGGACCTCCCGATCATACCTTTTTGGTATCAAGCACCAAAATATATCTTAATCACTAAGGATCCGGAAGAGGTTTGGAGATTCAGGGCAGAGATGAATATGATACTATCCACCAAGCTTCGCCCAATCCTGCGAAGCATCCTAGAGGGGAAGAACACATAATGCCTAACGTCACAGCGTCTGAGCCGAGGCAAGATGAGCTTCGAGCAATCGAAACATCTTTGTTTGGAGGGGCAGGTTCCGAACTTCGGGCAGAGCTCCGGAGAGAGAGAGCGCAACGCGCTCGGAGGATAGTTCTCGCGGCGTTCATCGCCATTTTCCCGATCTCATTTCTTGTGTCATTTGCTCTCATCGACATTTTCGATGGCACCGAAACGATGTTGCTAGACATCGATGCGGCCACGGCAGTCGTTCGGAGCGACACGCGAGAAGCGCCGCTTCGTCAAGCTGTAGCTCGACTTCATCAGTTTGCTGACGGCAACTTGCGCCTCTTGCTAGGAGAAGCACACCGAGGTGGTGCCGATTCAGAGCGAGCAGGAGATTACCTCATGTCCTCGTGTACTCTGGTAGTTGCCCGCCTCACGACACTCAGCGGGCATCCATCATCCACAGTCAGCCAAGAAATGGCGAGAGTCACAAGTTACGTCGAGAGCATACTGCAGGGCGCTTCGTACAACTCGCCAGCGCTGACGGCCCACTTCGGCATCCATGCCGAGGGGCTCGACCGCAACTATGCCCAGTTTCAGGTCGCCTTCGGCGGCCTTGTAGAGGCAGCGCGTCTAGAGGGTAATCCTGGCATGCACGCAGCACTCTATATATGCAACCTCGCCAGGCTGGCTGCAGAATGCCAACAGGAACTAGCTGACCAGGATAGGCCGCCACTGCATCCGGCCAACCGGCGCCTGTACGGGTTGACGCTCAACCTGATCAAGTAGGTCACACGCCCTTCGGCTCGGAACACCGCCGGGAGCCGGCGCTTTACCAGTCGCAAGTTGCGCGTCTCTGGGGCTGCGGCCTTCGCGCCACAGCCCCCAGCGACACAAGGCCGGTGCTCAACGACAACCGATAACGATGACGTCCGCCAGGAACTAGGACCGCCCAGCGCCCGGTAATCGCTGTTGAAAGTGACGGTCTCAAGATGGTGAGGTAGTCGGGCTGTCGGGCTCACAGAGCGAGCTTGGTTTGAAGCTCTGTGATTCGCGCATCGGTCGCTGCGTCGTGCTCGCGGGGGCGCCTGGGGCGCCCGGGCTCGAGTGCCTCGACCGCGCCCTGCAACGTCTGAAGGCGAAGCTGCTGGAAGCGTGTCGGGCTCACTCGGAGCGCGCGGCATGCGGCGTCGATCGAGCGCGCGCCGCTCAGCGTTTGCAGAATCAGCCGGAGCCGCTCACGCGGCTCCGGGGGCGCGTCGAACGCGGTCAGCTCCCTGGTTGGAGCGTCCCGTTCCCATGATCCCTCCCAGAATCGGGCTCGGTGATTGGTGCCGCGAGCGCCCCTCGCCGTGCCGAGCCGCTCCGAAAGCTCCGCGCCGCGGGTCTTCTTCGGAGCCCGACGGGTGCGTGTCGCCTTCTTCTCGGACGGCTTCCTCGCCTGCTTGGCACTCCCTGACGCCGACTGCCCGTTGCGTGGTACGGTACACCGCCTGGAGCCTGAGCAGCTCACCCTCACGCTGTTCGCTCGAGCTCGGGCACGACGTCATGCTGCACCGGAGCTCGGGCTGCATCGCTGATGCCGTGGCGTCGGCGAATGGCAGAAGAGTGGCAACTCGCCCTCGCACGCGGCCGCGAGCCTGCAACCAATTTGACGTGATCCCCAAGAGTTCGTCAGCGCGGTAGTAGGTAGTAGGACCGTGAGGCGCTCGCTGACACCCCGGCCGCGGGCGACGAGGATCTGGCGAAGAGTTGGTCGATCGCGGCTCGGTGCACGTGGATCTCCCGGTGCGGACTTGGTTGAGGGTTGTCGCGAGGGCGTCGGCCGTCAGACCGCGCGGGTTGGGCTCGTGATGACGCCAGCGACCTGGACACGTGAACGAACTATGGCGGGCTTACGTGGCCGGCAACCACGACGGCTTCAGATCAGCGGCTGCGCGACGAAACGTCGCCAACGGTTTTTTTTGTCAGGTGCGCAGGGGAGCCGGGACTTCATCAGTAGCCGCGCGACGCGGCGCCTGCGGTCCCGCGTGGGACCGTGGCACGTTGTCAACCCACAACCACTGCATACACATGGCACATCCCAGCACTTCGTTCACCGCTCTACTCACCACGGCGGCTGCTGCCATCGGCTCGCTCCTGCCTGCGCAAGGCAGCGCGCTCTCTTTCGACGGCGTCGACGACTACGTCGAGTTCGGATTCGGAGATTCCTATACGACGGCGGAACTCAGCTTCACCGCGGAGGCTTGGCTGAAGGTTCCTGCGGGCGGTCCGCAGGTCGGACTGGTAGTTGCGACCGCCTATGAGCCCTACTGCTCCGACGCGGGCTACTCGCTCTTCGTCAGCGAGACCACGCTGCCCTTTGACGCTGGCGGCCACATCGCGCGGAGGAACTGCGGCAATGACACGGCGCTCTCCGGATTCGTTTCCGAGTACGGCGAGTGGCACCACTTGGCGATGACGTACGCCGTGACCGGGAGCCTCGGTTCGACCGCGGTCGGCGACCTGGATGTCTACATCGATGGTCAAAGGGTGGGCGCGGTCGTCCGGGTGCGGATGGATGCCGAAGCGAGGCCGAGGCTCAAGTTCGGTTGTGGCTCTGGCGCAGGTTCCGCACCATTGCCGGGCAGCTACTTCCGCGGGGAGCTCGATGAGGTGCGCATCTGGAACTTTGCGCGCTCGCAAGCGGACATCCAGTGCACGATGTTGACTGGACTCACCGGCAGCGAGCCGGGGCTCGTCGGCTACTGGCCGCTCGACGACGGCATTGGGCAGTCTGTCACCAATAGCGGCAATCCAAGCGCTTGGCGGACGCAGCCGTTCGGGTGGGCGGGGCGCCTTGGAGCCACGAGCGGCGTCGACGCAAGCGACCCCACCTGGGTGCCCTCCACCGCGCCCTTCCGCGGTGTGTTCTTGCCGGTCGCTGCTCAGGAGGTCGTGCGCGTGGGGAATCCCGCCAATCCCGCGGCGCTGATGCCTGGGCAGAGCTCCGGTCCGGTGATCGGGCAACGTTGGGATCCGCTGGTAGACCATGGCACCGGCTTTGCCACAAAATCGGCCGTGGACTTTCTGGTGTTGGCGCTAGGCCCGGCGAATCTGACGGTCCCAGGTATCGGTGGCACCATCCTGTGCGATGTGACGCAGCCCGGTTGGACGCTGGTGAGGAGTTTTCCGGGGGTCCCCTTCGCTCTCGACATCCCGTATGAATGCGCGCTCGCCGGCGCGACGATGTGTGCGCAAGGAGGCTCGCTCGACAGTTGCCTCGGCTTGGTGCTGACGAACGCGCTGGATGTGACGATCGGCACGTTCTGAGCCGCGGGCGGGCGCGGCCGTCGATCAATCTTGGTCGAAGAGGCCCTTTGGCTTGTCCCGCGCCCGCGACAGCGTCTTCGACGAGTTCGCTTCGGAAATCCCAAGGCCCTGGCCATCACGGCATGCGAGTGCCCTAGAACGGGAGTAGTAGCCCGTCGCGCTCTCGCCGTCGACCACGGCCTCGACCGCACTGTGGCCATGAAGGTTCTGCGCGGTCAGGGCGACGCTGACGCGGAAGGGCTGACGGTCGACGACGGCGTGTTGTTGCGCTTCCTCGACGAGGCCAAGGTGACCGGGCAGCTCGACTACCCCGGGATCGTGCCCTTGCACGACCCGGGCGTCGACTCGGCGGAGCGTGTCCACTTCACCGTGCCGCTCATCCGCGGGCGGCTCCCGGCCTGGCGGGGGTCGCGTCTTGAGGTGTCGCCGAAACGCGATCGTCGCCAGACTCGCGCCGCCCGCGTTCTCGAGCTCGGTCCGCCGCTGCGCGCGGTCGCCGCCACGTACGGATTGGCGGCGCGGTCCTGGACGATCCCTTCGGCGCGGGCCGAGACCGCGCCGCGCTGGGTGAGAAAGGCACGAACCTGAGCGAGAGGTCCTTCGAGCAACGCGGACCACGCGCCAGTCACATTGGCGCAAAAAGTCGCCACGAAGTAGAGGTCGGCGGAGTGCAGACGCCGGAGCTCGCGCGCCACGCGATCGGCCGTCGTGTGCGATCTCTCGCGTATGCATCGGCGCGTTACCAGACGCGCGAGCTGCCCCCCCAAAGCTCCGCCTCCCTGATCCTAGTCCCGGGGAAGCTGCGCCGCCCTCGACTCAGGATCCTGCGCACGGCTCGGCGCAGTGCCCGCGAGTGTACGGAGTCTGGCACTTGTTCTTCGAAAGTCTGGCCCCAAGGCATCACGTCGGGCGACGATTTCGCCCGCTAGGAGTTGGGTTTCGGGTTAGACCTCGCGCCAGCCGGGTAGGCAGGGCGAGTACCCTTTCGACGAGCGCAGCGCTGCACCAGCACGGTGTAGGCGTGATCCAGTTGAAGAATAGGCCGCCCTGACGACAGGCGGACTTCGGTGGTCAGGTCGTGAACACGATTTCCGGGTCGCTGCCGCGGGCGAGCTGAGCTGTCAGTCGCCGTCAATCCACACACACTTGACCCGGTGAGATCACCGCCCCGTCAGCAGCCAGCCGGACCAGTTGCGAAACGGCTCTCCGTTTTCTCGGGCCTCCATCTTCGCTTCCCAAAGCGCCCGGTGCGGATCCATCTTGTCGGACCAGAGCCGGCGGTAGAACCCGCTCATCAGCGCCATCGTCGCCGCGTCGTTGACCTCCCACAGCGACGTCAGCACGTAACGCGCACCTGCGCCGAGCATGGCGGCGCGCAGCGAGGCGTAACACTGGCCGGCGCGGCGCACGCCCAGCGAAGTGTCGCAAGCCGATAGTGTGACCAGGTAGCACCTCGACAGGTCGAGGCCGAGGATCTCCTCCGCGGTCATGATGCCAGGGACTCGGCCGACGTCGTCGGATGGCAGGTTGGCGCCGGCTAGCGCGAGCCCGGTCAGCACGAGCGGGGAGAGGCCGCTGACGCGGTGGTCTAGGCGCACGGCGAGGGGCGTGGGGTCAGGGTCGGCAGTGCTCTTGACCGTTTCCGGCGCGAAGTAGCCGTGGGTCGCGACATGGAGGAACGTGACGTCAGGTGCGAGCTCGGCCATGGCGCCTTTGCCCGCGTCCGCCCCGGTCAGCCAGACGGACCGGCCTGCGGGGAAGGCCTTGCCGAACAGACGCTTGACCCTCTTGGTCTCGGGTTGGGTCTCCGGCAGTGGGTCGAACTTGCGCGGTTCCCCCGAACGAGTCCGGGTCACGGGCACCGCTGCGTTGCGGAGCACGATGCCCGGGTCGGTCGGCGGGTTCTCGTACGCGATCCCTCCCATCGCGAGCAGCGTTGGGTGCTCGACGACGCTCGCAGTCGGCTGCTCCATCAGGTCCATCAACGAGACCAACGGGAAGAGCTGGATCCGCGCGCCGACCGGCTCGCCATCGTCGAGCGGCAGGGCATCGAGTGGCACGAGCTCCAGGGCCTCGTGCACTGCGAGATAGAGCGCATCCACGTCGCCGACGGCGTCGAGGATCGGACCGAGCACGGCGCGGCACAAATCTGTCTGGGCCTTCTGCAGGTCCTCGCTGTCGGCGGGGGTGTCGTCATGCGCACAGAGCTCTCGCAACGCTTCGACGTGAGCCTCGATGGCCTCGCGCGGGCCGAGCTCGTGCAGCATGACCTCGCCATTCCGGCTCAGCAGCAACGCGACAAGCCGATCCTCGTCGATCGTGCGTCCGATGTGCTCCCGATCCGGGTCGCGGTGGCTGTAGCCCACGATCGCCGCGGCAGCACGGCCTTCGGGCAGACGCTGCGCGAGCTGCTCGATGGTCACGGCCGCGGCGTCGAACCCACCTCCGCGCTTGGCCAGCGCAAGAAGCTCGTGCTGCAGCCGTTCCTTCTCGTAAACCGCAGACCACAGTCGCTCGTTGCGAGCGCGCAGGTTCGCTTGCAGGGCGCTGCCTTTTCCCTCGACCTGCGCACTCGCAACGCGGCTGACCTTGGCGACCGCAGAGGCGAGCTCCGTTTCGAGCTGCCTCGTCCGATCGGGTTCCACCCTCCGCGCGCGCCACGCCAGGCGCACCGCGCGCGTCTCGGCACCGCGGAGCACCTGCGACGTCAACAGCGCGCGGCCAGCGAGACCCGGCACCCGCGCCGTGGCACCGGATCCAAGACCGAGTGTCAGCGACAGGGATAGAGCGGGTAGCTCCTGGCGTGCCTTCGCGCCGATCGCGCGCGGAGAGAGCGTCCATGCGCAAACAGACTGCGCGCCGATGGCGCCGGCCGTTCGGGCCAGGTCGACTGCCCGCTCCGAGCTGCCGGCGGACAGAAGCGTCCAGGCCAGGCGCAGCCGCGCCTTCTGCAGCTCGGGGTGGTCAGGGTGCTTCTCCCCCAGCGTCCGCGAGAGCGCATCGTGCACCGCCTCGAACAGCGCCTGCGCTCCATTGAGGTCTCCCAGCGCCGCCTTCGTGCACGCCAGGTTCGCCCGCGCCGCCTGCAGCTCGGGGTGGTCGGCGTCCTTCTCCCCCAGCGTCCGAGAGAGCACATCGTGCACCTTCTCTTCGAGCGCCAGCGCGCCTTCGAGGTCTCCCAGCCTCTTCTTCGTGGTCGCTAGGTTCAGCCGTGCGACCTGCAGGTCGAGGTGGTCGGGATGCTTCTCCCCCAGCGTCCGCGAGAGCACATCGTGCACCTTCTCTTCGAGCGCCAGCGCGCCTTCGAGGTCTCCCAGCGCCGCCCTAGTGCTCGCGAGGTTCGCCCGCGCCTTCTGCAGCTCGGGGTGGTCAGGGTGCTTCTCCCCCAGCGTCCGCGAGAGCACCTCGAGCACCTCCTCTTGCAGTGCCAGCGCGCCTTCGAGGTCTCCCAGCGCATATCTCGTGGCCGCCAGGTTCGCCCGCGCCGCCTGCAGGTCGCGATGGTCGGGGTGCTTCTCCCCCAGTGTTCGGGAGCGCACATCGTGCACCTTCTCTTGCAGCGCCAGCGCGCCTTCGAGGTCTCCCAGCCCAAGCCTCGTGGCCGCCAAGTTCGCCCGCGCCCTCTGCAGGTCGGGGTGGTCGGGGTGCTTCTCCCCCAGCGTCCGCGAGAGCACATCGTGCACCGCCTCGAACAGCGCCTGCGCTCCATCGAGGTCTCCTAGCTCCCTCCTCGTGATCGCCAGGTTCGCCCGCGCCGCCTGCAGGTCGGGGTGATCGGGGTGCTTCTCCCCCAGCGTCCGCGAGAGCACATCGTGCACCTTGTCTTCGAGCGCCAGAGCGCCCTCGAGGTCTCCCAGCCTCTTCATCGTGATCGCCAGGCTCGCCCGTGCCGCTTGCAGGTCGGGGTGATCGGGGTGCTTCTCCCCCAGCGTCCGCGAGAGCACATCGTGCACCTTGTCTTCGAGCGCCAGTGCGCCCTGGAGGTCTCCCAGCGCATACCTCGTGGCCGCCAGGTTCAGCCGCGCCCTCTGCAGGTCGGGGTGGTCGGGGTGCGTCTCCCCCAGCGTCCGTGAGAGCACATCGTTCACCTTCTCTTCGAGCGCCAGCGCGCCCTCGAGGTCTCCCAGCCTCTTCATCGTGCCGGCCAGGTTCGCCCGTGCCGCCTGCAGGCCGCGGTGATCGGGGTGCTTCTCCCCCAGCGCCCGCGAGAGCACATCGTGCACCTTCTCTTCGAGCGCCAGCGCGCCCTCGAGGTCTCCCAGCGCATACTTCGTGGCCGCCAGCTTCGCCCGCGCCTCCTGGAGGTCGCGGTGATGGTCGGACAAAGTGCGTTCCCGATACCCCAGCACAGTACTCCACGCGAGCTGAGCTACGCGCAGCTCACGCGCGGCCTGAGCCGCTTCTCCCAGCCGCGCGATGAGTGTCGCGACCTCCGCCGTTTCGGTTGCCGCTTTCGGTAGATGTTCGACGGCCTGCCAGGCCGCGGCGGCGGAAGCTCGAGCTCCGCGAAACTCCTCCTTCGCGACACTTGCCTCGACGGCGTCGATCTCGCGTTCCAAGCTCGCGAGCGCTTCTTTCGGGATCTGCTGCGCCGGCAGGGCCGACGTCGATGCGAGGGTGCCAACGGCAGTCGCCAAGAGGAGCGCGAACGCACTCCGAGCGAGGGCTAGGTACATCATCGGTCGTCCTCTCCATCCTGAAGGTCCCGGTATCGAGCCGTTAGCTTTTGCACCTCGGTGCGTCGACCGAGGATCGAGTGCGCCCGGATCCTGAGCAGCAGGTTGCGGGCCTTGCCGTCGCGCGTTGCCACGGTCTCGACTTTCGTCGCCAGCAGCGCAAGCGCAGCCTGTGCGCGGCCGTCGCCGAGCCGCAACGCGGCCTGCATCTGCCGATCCAGCACCTCGTCACCGGTGGACTCGGATGGCCCCGCAAGCGCCATGCTGTCCGCGTCGACGTCGAACTCCATCGCCGCTTCCGGATAAGGATCCCGATCGGCGCGATGCTCGCCTCGGTGCCGTCGGAGCTGCCAGCGCCACGCGCCGGAAACGAGCGCCTTGCTCAGCTCGAAGCTCGCCGCGCGTTGCCCAGCCGGCAGCACGACGTCGCGCTCGAAACTCCCGCCGGGCCCCGTGATCGTCGCGACGAAGTGACGGGGTGCGCCCGCAGCGTGTCGGCTGTGGACGTGGAACACCGGCCGTGCACTGGTGACGCCGCCCGGGAATGCCAGCTGAATGCTCTCGGGCTCGTCACCGCCCTGCCGGAACGTCTCGGCGAGTCCGCGCGTCATCCGTCGCATCGCCCAGTCGTCCAGCGGATCCTTCACGAACCAGTCGCAGAGCCACTGGGGAAGGTGACGACGCAGCCTCGCCTCAGCTTCTGGCGGCGGCGGTTGGCCTTGTCTATCCGCCGAGCGAATCTCCCAGATGGCGTCCTGGCAGGTCATCTCGAGGTCATGGTTCTCGGATCGCTCGCTCTGCGAGCCCCAGTAGGCCAGGCCGGACGCGATCGCGACCGCGGTGACCACTACGGCCACGCCACCCAGCGTGGCCGCGAGCGGGTTGCGCTGGCAGCGATACCACCACTTGCGCATCGTCGAGCACGGCCGCGCGCTCACCGGCCGCGATGTGCGCACGGCGTACAGGTCGGCAGCGAGCTGCTCCGCTGTCGCATAACGCGTTCGGCGATCGGCCGACATTGCGCGCAGGCACACGGTCTCGAGGTCGCGTGGGACCGCCTTGCATCTCTTGCGTAGCGGCACGGGTTCGCCTCGCAGGATGCTCTGGTACACTGCCTCCACCGTGGCGCCGCGGTGAGGTGGGTGCAGAGTCAGCAGTTGGTAGAGCACCACGCCGAGCGCGTACACGTCGGTACGCCGGTCGATCTGATCTCGCCGACCCTCTACCTGCTCCGGCGCCATGAACCCCGGTGTGCCCGCGACTTCTCCCGTCCGGGTGATGGGCTGTCCCTCGTCGCTGGTCTCGACGCCGAGACCGAAGTCGAGCACCACGGGGCTGCCGTCGGAACGGATCATGATGTTCGACAAGCTCAGATCGCGGTGGACGATGTCCGCTTCGTGTGCAGCGTGCACGGCTCGAGCCACACGCTCCATCGTGCGCAGCATCGCGACCAACCCGCAGCGTCCGGGTGGCTCCGCTGCACCCGCGGCCTCCTCAGAGTCGCTCGGCGACCCACCGTGGAATGTCGCCCACAGCCTCTCGGGGTCAAGCGGCACTCCAGCGCGAGCAAGCGCAATTCGATCCTGGAGGGTCTCTCCATCCAGCAGCGGCATCACGACGAAGAAGCTGTCGTCGACCGTGACCACGTCGAGGATCGGACAGATGTCCGGGTGCGCCAGCCGGCCGCCAATGCGCGCCTCGCGACGGATGCGGTCGGCGGCCTTCGTGTTGAGGCTGAGGTGCGGGTGCAGAGTCTTGATCACAACCGCTCGGTCGACTTCTGGATCCCGTCCGAGGTACAGCGCACCCATCCCGCCGCTGGCCAAAAACCCAGATACCTCGTACCGGCCGACCTTGCGAGGCAGCGCGGGTCGTTGTGAACGTCGTTGTGCAACGCGACGCTCGATTTCTTCGATTCCCTCGGCCGCGGCCACGAAGCACTCGACCCGCTGCCGCAGCTCCGGTCCGCATAGGGGATGCTGCGCGCAGAACGCGTCCACGTCGAGGGGGGGGCCTGAGAACCATGCGTCGCGAAACCCCGTCAGGACGGAATGCAACGGGTCCATCCCCGTCGAGTCAGAGCGGCGCTTCGTCATCGCCAGCTTGGTCGTCCCTCGGCCTGAAGAGATCGCCCCGACGCACCTTGTGGATGGCGACTCCAAGGGCCTCGACCGCGCGTTGGTAGCGCTTGCATGCGGCGTGCTCCGTGATGCCTAACCGAGCTGCGATGTCGCGGTAGCTCAGACCTTCGTGGACCCGCATCATGAGGATTCGCTTCTCCTTGTCCCTCACGAACTCCAACCCCAAGCGCGCCCATTCGATGCTCTCTCCACGACTCGCGACTTTGGCGGGCTGGGACGCTGTACCATTGCCTAGCTCGAGGATAGCGTCTTGCGGCAGGCCAGTCTCGCGGGCCAAGTCACGCCGTTTCGCTTTCCACCATCGGTAGCTGTCGAAGAGCACGCACCTGACGACGGCGACCATGAACTGTCGAAAAGCCCGGCCGTTGTTGATGGTGACCCGCTGTCCGTACTGGAGAAACTCGACAACGGCTTCCTCGACGTAGTCGTCGAGTTCCGCCTTCCGCCGGAGCACCCCCCCGAGTCGCCGGCGCACCATGCCGCGAATGCGCGGCAGGTGCCGTCTCATCAGCTGATCCAGCGCGTCATCATCCCCGGCTCGCCATCTGGCCAATAGATGCGTTGTCCTCGACATAGCGGATGCCACCTCCGCGGTCGCGTGGCTCTCCAGGCGGTTCTCGTGGGACCAAGGCCGTGGACGAACTGCTGTCGACTCGCCACGGCGGTCTCCCCAATCTGTCGCATCACAGTCTAGGGTAAAGGCCGACGGAGACGATATGAAACGATGTGAAGCCACACCAAGGGGAAACGGCAGGGCGCGACGGCCCGGACATCTCGATCGTGAATTCGTAGCCCCCGCAGTCGCAAAGTCTCCGTGCAACTGGTGTTGAGTGCACCGGGTAGGGACTCGCACGTGGAGGGATGCGCGAAGCTTCGAGCGGCTTGTGCGAGAGGTCAGTCTCGGGAGCTCAAGCGCAGCTGCCCCAGGAGCTGCGATTGACGACGGCGACGTTGGTCTACTGTAGGGCGACGGCTGAGGATCGAGTTAGGGCGACACCCAGCTTTACGAGGGTGTCGCCGTGACCTGGGGTCGCCGCTGATCGAGCATCTCCCTCGGCTGGGAGGCGCCGGCGGTGACCAAGCTCGATCAGGAGGCACGAGTGACGATCAAGAAGCTGCACGCTCAGGGCGTGCACAACACGGCCATCGCCGAGATGCTCGGCGTGACACGGGGCTCGGTGCCGCCGAAGCAGCCGCCCTCCTCGAGGACTACGCCAAGCATCAGTTCGAGCGCTTGGCGGCGAAGTAGCGGCGGCGCCGCTACAGCGTGAGCTGAATCAGCAGCTCCGCGAAGTCGGGACACCCGAAGTTGGCGACCGCGACCGGCCCTGGCTCCTGCAGCAGCACGTGGTTCACCAGGTCGGTCATCATGGTGAAGACGTGGTTCTCCGCCATGCCGTCTTTGAAGATGCCGAACGGGTGGATATCTCCCGTGGTGAGCGGGTCGGTGTCCGTCGTCACGCCGTGGCAGAGCACGCCGTTGCCGGACGGGTTGGTGTTGCAGTGCCAATCGACCCCGAGGATCGCGACATGCGTGAAGACGCGCAGATCCCCGGGAAAGGCGCCCCCGGTGCCGGTGTGCGTGCCAAGGTAGACGGCGATCGAACCGGTCGGAATACGCGGATTGTTGGGCACGGTCTGGAAGCCGCGCGCGACGCCGGCGCACTCCGAGGTGCCCTGGATGACCTCAAACGTCTCGAACGGGCACATCGCGTCTGGCACGCGCGTGATCAGGGTGGGCTGCGGGCCGAGGTCGTTCTCGGCGTAGCAGCGCCCGAGGACGACGTCGATCTCGCGGGTCGCTTCGTAGGTGAAGTTGCCCGGCGTCAGAGTCGGTCCCGGCGCGATCATCGAGGCCGGTGCCGTCAGCGTGTAACGCGTGTCCACGTGCCCGGTGACGGGGCTGAGTAGCGGCCGGCACACGTTGTGATGGATGCCCTGGTCGTGGTGTGTCAAGTCCAGACGGAACGACCAGTCGCAGCGGATCTCATCGGGGTCGAACACGGCGTGCCGCTCGTAGTCGATGCTGCCGACGAAATGAGCGGCGTTGTTGAAGAGCGGCGCGCACGGGGGCGGAGTCACGGCGATCGTGGGCTGAAAGGTGAGGTCGCCGTTCAGCATGAAGCGCCACACCTGCGAGAGCTCTTCGACCTGGTTGCTCGGGTCGTTCCACGTGAAGGTGCGGGAATACTCGCCGAGCAGGACACCTGTCGCGACCAGACCCAGGGGAGTCGAGACGCTGATGCTGATGTTCCAGCGGTTGCAGGCGACCTGCTGCGGCGCGCCGAGCGTGACCGTGACGGCCGTGGAGCCCAACACGCTGCACCCGAGCAAAGGATGTCGAACGTTGTGGCTGCGGTAGTCCCCGCCGATCATCACGGGCGGGAAGGCCGGCAGGTGCGGGGTCGGCGTCGTGCAGCAGTCTGCCTCGAGCCGGTCGTCCATGGGGGGACACGGGTGTTGGCCGGGAAGGAGGGGGACAAGGACCGCCGCGATCAGGCAGAGACGCGGGATCCGACGCAACGGGAGGTCGTGCATTGGCTCCGGATGGGCTGAATCGGCAACGAACGGCTGCCGCCGTGCCTAACGGCTGCAGCGACCGCCGAATCCGGAACAGAAATGCCGCCCGGCCGACGGTCCGGCGTGCTGAAGTTGACGGCCGCGTCAGGGTCGGGCAGCCGCTCCGGCTGCACCGGGACCCCGCACCGCCCCCGGCGGGATCCGGTGGGTCACGCCGGCGGCGCCCCGACCTCATCGGCCCAGGTTCATCGTGGCCATGTTGGTCGTCGGTATCCGCAGCAACGAGCCCACCTAGAATCGAGACGGGTGACTGTCAGGTTGTTGCAGCGTGACGAAACGCCACACCAGGATAGAGATCTCCGCGATCCTCGCACTGCGTGATCGCGAACGACTGACGCACGAAGAGCTGGCGGCGAGAATCGGCGTGAGCCCGAGGACGGTGAGCTGGTGGAGTTGGCGAGAGGGGCGTGAAGCTCGAGAGGGATCCGCGCCGAGCTCCAAGAATCAGTTCGCGGAGTGCAGACGGGCTGGGTGCGACGCTCGGCTGGTTCCCCCGTCGGCTCCCGACTCGCCACGTTCGCGGGCCCTATCGTGAGCAGGTCCCGCTCGTCGCTTTACCTGGCCGGGGAAAACGACTGGCTCGCACAACTCGTCTCCAGCAGGCTTTGGATGTGCGCGACTCCTCGCACGAAGCGGCGGGCAGAGCCGCCACGGCTTTCTGCGAAACCGCAGGGGGCTGGGCGGTCCGTAGACGGGCCGACCGCTACACTGCGTGAGCGGGAAGACCGATGACGAGCTCACCGCTGCCTGCCAAGCGACGCATCGACCGCGTCGCGCGAGACGCCGTGGCCGTTCGCGCGCTCGCCGGAGCCGTGGCGGTGCTGTGGGGCATCAGCGTCGCCGCCTGGGGGCGGCATTTGGTGCTCGACCTTGAGCTTCGCAGCGCGACGGGCGTCGGCCTGTTCGATCTGCTGTTCGCGTGGACCGCGGACGAGGTGCGTTGGGTCGCGTCGTTCTGGGAGGGGTCGGAGGTGGCGGCGCTGAGGCGCAGGTTCGGATCCGTCGCGGCGCTGCCCGACTACGCACTCTGCCTGGCCGTGGGTCTCAGCGGCATGGTGTTGGCCCTGTCCCGCGAGCGGCTGCGGGCCCGCGGGCTGTTGGCGTTGTTGGTCGCCGTTGCGGCCTTGGCTCGCTGCACGTGGTTTCGGCACGAGGTGGCGCGCGATCTGGCGGTCTACGGCGCGTCGGCCCATCGGTACGATGCCGCCCTGTTGGCGTTCGGGACCGTGTTCGAGCTGGCGGCGACCACTGCGGGCTTGGCCTACGCCGTGTGGCGGGTCGTGGATCATGACACGGTTGCGCGGCTGCGGCTCGTTCCCTACGGCTGGTGGGCTGCCATCGTCGTGGTGACGGCGTTCCTATTCCTCGTTCCGCCGGGCGTTGCGCTGGGAGGCGCGCTCGTGCTGCTGCTCGGGGTCGCGCTTCCCGTTGGGCTACTGGCGCAACCGCGATGGGCGCCTCGGGAGCCGGCACGGCCAGAGTCCGAGGACCAGCAGGAGGCACCCGCCCAAACCAGTGCCGTGCTCGGCCTCGTCGCGATCACGGGCGGGACGTTTCGGCTCGGGAGTCCGACGACCGAGGAGGGGCGCTTCGGCGACGAGGGACCGATCGACGGTGTTGAAGTGAGCAGCTTTTGGATCGCGCGCACACCCACGACGCGGCGGCAGTGGCGCATGCTCATGCCACAGGCACAGTGCCCGAAACAGTGGGCGTCGGACGCGAGCGACGATGACTTGCCGGCCACCCACGTATCGTGGGACGACGCGGTTGGCTTCTGCAATGCGCTATCGCAACGAGAGGGCATCCAACCCGCGTACCCTCGGGACGGCGACGCCGTCGCGTGGGACCGGGCGTCCGACGGGTACCGGCTCCCGACCGAGGCGGAGTGGGAGTACGCGTGCCGCGCCGGCACGACGACGCGCTACCCGTGGGGCGATGATAGGAGCGACGATGCGCTCACGGTCCATGCCTGGTGGCACAAGAATTCGGGTCTCAAGCCGCAGCCTGTCGCAACCAAGCCGTCCAACGCTTGGGGGCTGCACGACATGATCGGCAACGTCTACGAGTGGTGCTGGGACGGCTTCAAGAACACTCACGACTCGCGAGGGCGCGACGAGGTCAGTGAGGGGCGCGTGGTGCGGGGCGGCTCCTTCTTCGACGTCGTCGACTTCGCGAGGTTCCTGCGTTCCGCGTTCCGGCGCAGGCGCGCGCCCTCGAACCGGTTCGACTTCGTCGGGTTTCGCTGTGTTCGTGCCCCGCACCGCCAGCACCTCGCCGATTGACCCGTTGCCCTTTGCTTCTCTTCCGCGCCGGCGGCAGCCGGCGCGCCGGTGGTCACCACGTCGACACTGTCATCTACGTGACATCTCCGCCACGCCCTCCGTCCCGAACAGCATCAGCCCGCGATAGGCAGCGATGGTCCGTCGCAATGCCTCCGGTCCCCGCTCCGCCGCCGCCCGGACGCGCCCAGCCAAGCGTCGCCTGAGCTTGCGGCTCGGCGAGATTCCCGCCCGGCTGATCCGGTGGCCGAGGAACACGAAGGGTTCCGCCGTGGCGACGGGTCTCGGCCCCTTCGACTTCAGGGTGAGCCGGCGCGCGGCCCAGAGCCACTCGGCGACCGCGGAACGCGCCGCCGCGAGGCGCGCGGAATCGTCGTCGAACAAGGCCAAGTCGTCCATGTAACGCAAGTAGCGCGCCGGCTGAAGGCTGCGCAGGACGAAGTGATCGAGCCCGTCGAGGTATAACGCTCCGCACCATTGGCTTAGGTAGGAGTCTAGCCCGAGCCCGCAGTCCGGCGGCAGGCTCCCCTGGTCGAGCCGCAAGACCCGCCGCGCGGTTGGCGAATCGTAGACGCGGGCGTTGGCCTCGAGCAGTCGGTGCAGCAGCTCCAGCGTGCGGTGGTCCGACGGCCGGATCCGGCGTCGCGGAGGGCGTCGAGCTGGCGCCTACGCGGCCGGCGCGTTTGTCAGCCTTCAGGCGGCCGATCTGGATCATGTAGCGGACTTGACGCTCGGTTTTCTGGAGATGGGCAGCCGCCTCCGGAATTGTCAGGATCATGACGGCAAAGTGTTGGGTCTGTCGCCAACTTGACAAACGGTTTCGTACGAAGCCGTCGCGCGAAAGCGCGACGGCGTGGCAGAGCGAGGCCCACGGACAAAGGGCAAGGGTCCATCGGCTAGTGCTGGCGGTGCGGGGCACGAACACAGCGAAACCCGACGACGAAGTTCCGGTCCGAGGGCGCGAACCCGTTCCGGTACGCGGAACGCAGGTACCTCGCGTCGAAGAGGACGACGAAGGAGCCGCCCCGCACCACGCGCCCCTCACCGACCTCGTCGCGCCCGCGCGGGTCGTGAGTGTTCTTGAAGCCGTCCCAGCACCACTCGTAGGCGTTGCCGATCATGTCGTGCAGCCCCCAAGCGTTGGGCGGCTTGGTTGCGACAGGCTGCGGCTCGAGAGCCGTATTCTCGTGCCACCAGGCATGGGCCGTCAGCGCATCGTCGCTCCCATCATCGCCCCACGGGTAGCGCGTTGTTGTGCGCGCGCGGCACGCGTACTCCCACTCGGCTTCGACAGGCAGCCGGTAGCCATCCGCGGGACGATTCCACGTGACGCTCTCGCCTCGGAGGTTGTAGGTTGGCGTGAGGCCTTCGCGCCGCGAGAGCTCATTGCAGAACTTCACGGCTTCCAGCCAGGAGACGCCTGTGGCGGGCAGCGCCCCGTCGCTCTTGTTGGCTGCCCACGACGAAGGCCATTGGTCCATGACTGCGCGCCACTGCGCGCGCGTCGTCTCCGTCCGCGCGATCCAGAAGCTGTTTACGGTAACGCCCTCGATCGGTCCCTCGTCGGCGTAGCGCCCTTCCTCGGCCGTGGGGCTCCCGAGCCGGAACGTCCCGGCGGGCACGCGGGTGAGTTCCATCGCGACCCCGTGACCGAGGTCGATCGTCTGCGTCCGTAGCCGCTCCCGGGCTGCCCAGGCGACGGTGCCTTCGCCCACGCCGGACACGATGGCGTCCGGCCAGAGCTCCCTGAGCGGACGGAGCTCGGAGCCGAGCTCCCGGGGGACGCGTGGCTCGATTGCCCGCAGCACTGCCCACGCCGGACCCTGTCCGGTCCACGTTACATTGGCTCGGTCCACGACCGCGACTTGTGTGCGTTTCTGGTCGAGCCACGGTTGCATGGCACCGCGGTCGCTCCCCAGCACGGCGACGTCGACCGTGCCGCGGTCGAGGAGCTCGGCGGCGAAGTTCACCCAGTCCCGGCCGGGAGCGCTGTCGGCGTCGTGAACGAGGAGGACTGACAGCGCCATGCTTGATGCGCGGGCGGCCGGTCCCGTCGGCGTGCTGCGGCCGGCGCGGTAGACTGCGACGCCCGCCATGCGTGCGTCGGGGTTCGGCAGCTCCTGTTGGTGCCACCGGAGCGTGCGCAACGCCCCGGGGGTCAGCGCGACTTGGCCGACGTCGTCCTGCCCGCGCCAAAGCGCGGTGGTGGCGTCTCCGCGTTTGATGTTGCAGCCGAGCGGCGTCTCACCGTCCACGCGGTACGCGGCCGCCGCCCGGTCCACGGGCGAGCCGGTCGCGGCGCGGAACGCGCCGAGCGCGCCGAACGCGAGGGCGCCGAACAGCGCGGCCCGCACGGCCGTGGGCATGTGCGGCGGCCGGAAGGCGAGCACGGCCTCGCCGAGACCCAGCACCGCGAGGCGGCGAAAGGCCTCGCGGAGGCCGATCGCGTCGGCCGGCCACGGCAGGCAGGCGATGCCGTGGCGGTCGAGCGCGGCGTCCCGGTCGCGGCGGTCCATGAAGTCGCGGAGTAGGGCGCGCACCGAGTCGCGGTGGCCGGTCCGTGCCAGCGCCTCGAGGGTGTCGGCGGCCGCCGCCGGGCGGTCCCACAGGTCGAACCAGGCGCGGCGGAACCGCGTCGGGACGTCGTCGTGCGCCGGCAGCCGGGCGCGCCAGAACGCCAGCGTGCGCCCAAGGGTCGAGTCCCCGGGCATCGCGAATGCTGCGCCGGTGGCAGTCCGCGGGACCGTGCGGGCCAGGTCGTCGAGCAGTTCGACGCGCAGAGGGCCGCGGTCGAACGCCCACCCTCTGGCGCGACCGGTCGCCTGTGCGACGACCCGGTCGAGGTCGAGGCGCGGACAGTCGAGCGCGAGGGCGCCGTGCAGGGCCCAGGCCACGTCGTCGCCGAACGTGGCGTCGCCGAGCGCCAGAGCCATCGCCCAGCGCCGGTGCGCGGCCGTCAATCGGATGGGTCGCACTGGCACGGGCGGTTCGGGTCCGGTGCTGGGGGACGCGCCGAGGAAGTCGCCGATGCGTTCGAGCTCGACGACTTCGAGGCCATAGGTAGCGCCGATGTGCTCGGTGGCGCCGGTGGTTGCGCCCGGGGTGACCAGCGCCAGGCGCGGCCAGGTCGCGAGGCCGCGCAGCAGGTCGCGGGTTCGTCGCTCGGTGCGGCCGTCGTCGAGCCGCGCCGCGAGCCCCGATCCGTCGGTCACGACGGCGACGATCGCGCCGTCGCGTTGGCCCTCGAGGGCCAGTGGGCTGGTGCGCGAGTGGTCGTCGTGCACGAGCACCTCGGGCGAGCGCCAGAACGTCGCGCGCTCGACGGCGAGCCCCGATGCGGCGAGCCGGGCCTGGGTGTCGAGGACGAGCCGCCGCGCGGCGCGCGAAGCCAGCGCGTCGTCGCACCACAGCCACACGGCGCGGTCGTGCAGTGGCTTTTGGTAGTGCAGCTCGGGGATCCCGGCCCCGCGTGCCGTCGCGGCGACCGTCGCGTCGAGGTCGAGGACGTCGATGAACTCGTCGGCGACGAACCGTTCGACCCCAAACACCAACTCGTTGGCGCTGTCGCGGTCGAGCAGATGTGCGCGTGTGGCGGTTGCGGTCTCCGGCCGGGCCCGGAGATCGCGGGCGACGCGCGCCGACCGCTTCGGCTCGGGCTCCAGGTTCTGCACGCGCCGGCGGTAGACGAGCCAGATCGCTGCGGCCGAGGCGGCCCCGGCGAGGGCCAGGAAGAGCCACGCGCCCCGCGCCGGAGCCGGCGCGCGGGGGACGGGGTCGCCGACCGGCTCGAGCCGGTGCACGGCGACCTGGGCGAGGATTCCGTCGGGCGCGCGCTTGGGTTCTGGCGGCGGGGAGGCGGCCCCGCCCGGCTGCCGTGTTCCTCCGACGTTGGGCTTCGGCTTCTGCTCGTCCGATCTGGTCGACCACCAAACGGCCAGGCTGAGCACGGACACCACAGCGAGCATGGCGAGTCGGCGCGGCCAGCGCCGGCGGCGTGGTCCTCCGGCTGCAGCGATCGCCGCGGCGGCTCGCGCGCGCGGTGAGCGGCCGCGCGGTGGGCCAGGCGGTTCGGCCTCGCCGACCTCGGGCTGCGGCTCGGCCCCGGGGCCGAGCGCTGCCCGCGCCTTGAGCAGCCAGGCGCGGAACGCGTTCTCGAAAGCCTGGGCGTCGCCCTGCCGGTGCACGACCGCTGCGCGCACCACGGCCCGGAGCTGCTCGGCCGGCGGCGGCGGCGCGCACGCGAATGCCGCCTTCAGCCGCCGGTACTCGAGCTCGCCGATGCGGAAGCCGCGGGCCCGAAGGTCGCGCAGCAGGGACTCGAGCTGGAGCGCGTCGGCCATTGCTCCTGGGTCAGCGCAGCTCGCGCAGCCGCGCGCGGTCCTGGTGGTCCTTGATCAGAGCCTGAATGCCTGGCAACTCGGCGAGCGGGCGATCCAGCGCGCCGCGGTCCGCACCCCGGGCCGACAGCGTCGCCAGCCACGTCAGCAGCTCGGCCGTCGATGGCACGTGGGCCAGGTCTTCGTTGCGCAGCTCGAAGAACAGCTCCACGGCGCGCCGCCGTACGTCTTCGTCGAGGCGCGGGAAGGCGTCGAGACGGGCGCTGACGACCCGGGTCAGAAACGGCTCGTCGATCTCGATGTGGTGGGCGATGCAGCGGCGCAGGAACGCGTCGGGTAGCCGGCGCTCGGCGTTGCTCGTGGCGACGACGATCGGCGGGCCCGCCTTCGGCACGACGTCGTCGGGCTGGCCCGGCGCTGCGAAGGGGTCCTTGAAGTGGTGCTCGTCGAGCTCGCGCAGCAGGTCGTTGGGGAAGTCGCGCGGCGCCTTGTCGATCTCGTCGATAAGCAGCACGCAGCGGTGTTCGGCCTCGTAGGCCTGCCACAGCTCGCGGCGCTGGACGTAGGCGCTGCGCGGACTCCGGTCCTCCTCCGGGTCCTGCGCGTTGCGCAGGTAGCCGACGGCGTCGAAGTCGTAGCGCAGGTCGTTGGCCGTCGACGTCGAGCGGGCTTGGAAGCGCAGCAGGTCGATACCGAGCAGCCAGGCCAAGTGGTAAGCCGCCTGGGTCTTTCCGGTGCCGGGCTCACCGGTGACGAGCAGCGGCGCGCGGACGCAAAGCGCCATGTTCATGGCGGTCGCCAGGTCGGCGTCGACGACGTAGCCGGCGGCGGTCTCGGCCAGCGTGTGGTCGCACTGCCGGAGCTCGCGGCTCAGAGACTGTTCGGCCGCCTCCCCGTGAAACGCGTCCGCGGCCCGGCGACGGCGCTCGTCCGCGGATTCCTCGGCGGTGGAGGGGCGCACGATCTCGAACGGACCATTGGTCATTGGAGCTGATTGTGCCGCGTCAGAAGGTCTGATCCTCGTGCCCTTCCGGCTTGGTGGTCCCATCGCCCTGTGGCGGGTCGGCGAAGCCGAGCCAATGGTCGCGTTGGGCGCGGTCGATCGCTCCGACGAGCAGGTCGAAGCGACCGTCTTCGCTGGACTGCATGAGCTCGTCCGCAGCGACATCGATGGCGAGGTGGTTCGAGAAGTCGCCTTGTTCCCGGGCCTGGGCCAGAAAATCCACGAGCTCCGGGCGCTGGACGCGGTCGAGCTGCCGCAAGGCGTGAATGCGGAACAGCGCCGGCTCGATGGGCAGGGAGTTGACGGCGTCGCGGAATCGCCGCGCCCGTTTAGCGTCGCTGATTTGCACCGAGAGGTGCAGCACCACGCGGACGTGCCGGGGTGCGCACTTGACGACGTCGGCGGTGAATGCCGCGAACGCCTCGAGCTCGGATGCTCTCAAAACCGTGTCGTTCGTGCGGCCGCGGGCACCGAGATCGAGGATGAGGATACTGCCGTCGGTTCTGCCGCCACCGGGAGCCAGATCGGTCAGGGCCTCCTCGAGGTCAGCGAAACTCTGGCAGCCCAGCTGGGTCAGCAGGGCGTCGCGCAGGGCATCGCCGCCGAGTCGGTCGAGCTCCTCGAAGTGGAGCTGCACGCGCTTGAGTGGCTCCTCCAGCCGATCGAGCAGGTGGATCTCCATTTGGGCGCCGAACGCCTCGACGAGGTTGCCGTCCTCGCCGAAGGCGACCGTCGCAATGCCCCGGCGCCGCCGCGAGATCATCTCGTCGATCGCGTGACGTGCGTCGGCGCGCTGCTCGACGCGATCGAGCAGAAGGCGCGCGATGAGGCGTCGGCGTGGGTTGCGCCGGGCACCGGTCGTGCGGTAGTCACCGCGACCGCTCCACCAAATGACCGCGGGAACAGGGCCATCATCGAGTGTGGGACGGAGCGCTTCGCGTACGTTCCACACCGGATCGGGGGACCGCGCTTCGATCGTCAGCGCGGACAGCGCGCGGGAACAGGCGGCAAGCATCTCGCGGCTCGCGGGTGCGGCGACCAGGGCCACGAACGGCACGCGGTCCGCGAGCCGCATCGCCTCGCGTAGCAAGGCGTCCGAGGGCCGCTCGCCATCGAGGGCGAGGAGCGCGGCCTTGGGCGGATCGGCTCCCAACGGCGCGAGCGCCGCCAGATCCGCGTCGCCGTCGGCGGCGCACCAACCGCCATTGCGCGTCGCCCGGGCGTGGAGGTACACCACGTCGGGGGCGAACTCTCGGACGGTATCGGCCGTGTCGGCGCCCCCGGTCGTGTGCCGAGTCCGCGCCGCTGCGCCAGACTCGCTGTCGAGTTGGGCGAGAAGCTGGCGGTGATGGGCGCCGGTCGCCCGCGGGTCGCAGATGACGAGCACGCGCGGCGACTCGCTGACGTCCACGTTGCCCGCGGTGACCGTATCGCGCTGGAAGGCCACGGACCAGCCGAGGTCGTGGAGGGGCCGACCTTCGTACGAGGCGCCGTGCCAAGGGAGGCGGTGTACACCGGGCGTGTCCGTGCGAATGCCGACGCGCAAGGGGAGGTCGATGGGCGTCGCCGTGCCCTGGTCGAAGTACCTGATGAGTCGCGACCACGCGTTCTCGGGGAACAGCCGGCAGTAGGCCGCGGCGCCGGGATCGCGCGGGAGGCGTTCGGCCACGGGCTGCGTGGCGACGTGGCGGTTGTGGTCGGCCTCGTAGCGGATGGTGCCCGAGCGTGGGTTATCGGGCAGCGACACGGTGATCGTGGGCGTCCCTTGTCTCGGCCTCCGTCGCGCGGCGCGTTGAGCGGCCAGTTGGGCCTCGGCGTGCGTCAGGATGTCGCGGGCTGCCTGAGCCGTGAGCTCGTCGCGCCGGGCGGCTGACGCGCCCTCGAGCGTCTCGGATTTGTCCCACAGGCCCTGACGCTTCGCGGCCTCGAACTCCAAGTTGTCGCGCAGGCGGATCGGACGCTCGGCCGGGGCGGCTTCCTTCAACCACGCGGGCAGCAGGGTCACATCCCGGTTCCGCTCTGCGATCACGAACTCCGGGAGCTCGTGGTTGCGCACGTAATCCACGTTGAAGAACTTCGGCGAGACACAGAGCACGGCGACGCAAGCGTGCTCCGCGGCTCGCTGGACCTTCTCGTGCCAGCGCTCGCCCGGCGCGAGGTGCTCGACGTCGACGAATAACTCCAGTTCGTGGTGATCGTTGACCATCGGGCGCAGCTGGTCGAGCAACAGCCCGACCAGCTCCTGGTCCCGCTTGCTGTAGCAGACGAAGATGACGTTGCGCACGGGATCTTGCCCCCGGGATAACTCGACCCCGAGGCGAGGAGGCTAGCGATCCGGCAGTGTTCGGGAAAGAGCGCGTGCCCGGGGCCCCGTTCCGCTCCGCCGTTGCCGGCGGCTCTTTGCTGGGCGGTGGCTGTGCCCCAGGGCCCAGCGGTCGAAGTCGCGGACGAAAGGGTCGGTGTGGATCGAAGACTGCCACCCGAACTTTGATAGGTAGACCCTACTCGCCGGCTCCTCCGGCGACGCCGCGCCCGTTGGCGGCGAGGCTGGGCGCTCAGGTTCGTCCAGTGTTCGGATAGGCACGGGGGGATCGAGGTCGGAGCCGAGGAATCGGGAGCGAGGCCCGATTCGTTCCCACTTCGGCTCTTGCTCGCAACGTTCGCGGGCTGGGTGAACCGCGAGCAGGCCCACATCGTCGCCTACCTGGTCGAGGAGAACCGTGTCTTGCGCGAGCAGCTTGGCCGTCGGCGACTCCGGCTTACCGATGACCAACGCCGGCGGCTTGCCGCGAAGGGCAAGCCGCTCGGCTGGCGACTGCTGCACCGTGTCGTCACGATCGTCTCGCCCGACACGATCATGCGCTGGCATCGTCGCCTGATCGCGGGCGAAGTGGGCCCATCCCGCGAGGCGACGCGTTGGGAGGCCTGGTGTCATGCGTTCAATCCGAGAGCTGATCGTCCGGATGGCGACGGAGAACTCCTCCTGGGGCTACAGCCGGATCCAGGGCGAACTGGAGAAGGTGGAAGGTGGGCCACGACGTCGCCCGGTCGACGATCCCGAAGTCGTTGAAGGAGCACGGCATCAAGCCCGCGCCCGAGCGCCCGACCTCGTGGCGCACTTTCCTCGCTTCCCACGCGGACGCGATCGCGGGCGCGGACTTCTTCACGACCGACGTCTGGACGGGCATCGGGTTGGTGACCCGCTACGTCCTCTTCGTGATCAAGCACTCGACCCGCGCTGTCCAAGTTGCGGGCGTCACGACCAATCCAGATGCCGCGTTCATGGCCCAGGTGGCGAGGAACCTCACGGATTGTGAGGACGGCTTCCTGCGGACGATGCGCGACCTGGTCGTCGATCGCGACGCGAAGTTCGTTGCCGGTTTTGCCGACATTCTGCGGGAGGCAGGCGTCGAGCTCGTGCGCACGGCATACCGGGCTCCCAACATGAGCGCGATCGCGAGCGCTGGGATCGACTGGCTGAAGGAGGCGACCACGGCGGCTGTCGCGCGGCGCTAGCAGCTCACGTGGGACGAAGTCGACGGGATCATGCAGCGAGCGGTAGCCACGAGGCCTCGCACGTCGACCGCCACTGAAGCTCAGGGCGATCGGTGTCGATGAGACGTCGTTTCAGAAGCGGCACGAGTACGTCACCGTGGTGGCAGGCCTGGATTCAACGGACGTGATCTACGTGGCCGACGACCGCAAGAAGAGCACTCTCAGCGGGTTCTACAAGTCGTTGACGCCGGAACAGATCGGAGCCATCGAGTGCGTGACGATGGACATGTGCAAGGCCTACATCTCTTCCACTAAGAAGCACGTCCCGGACGCGGAGGCCG
>JBCCGH010000026.1:0-70688 GCA_039029375.1 Planctomycetota bacterium | reverse complement strand
CTAGTGGGGTGATTCAAAAGTTCGGTGCATATGTCGGTGAGGCATCTGTGTTGTTCGCAAGGCGCTGTCGCCGCAGGGCTTGTCGGTGGACAAGTTGAGGCGACGCAACGCCGCGAACGGCGCAGAGGGCCAGCGACATATGTGGCGAACTTTTGAATCGCCCCACTAGAACCGCGTCGTGACGCCCACGATCAGGTTGCGGCCAGGGCGGTTGAGGCCGGAGCCGTGGATGCGATAGTCGACGTCGGTGATGTTCTCGAGCAGCACGTCGACGCTCGCGGTCTCGGTCACCTGCCAGCCGCCGCGCAGGTGCCACACGGTGTAGCCGGGCGTGCCGCCCGGTGGGATCCGGCTGGAGTCACGCTGGTCGCCGAACGACAGGCGATCGGCGGCCTCGGCGTGTTGTAGCACCGTCTCGACCCACCAGCGGCCCGTCGCTTCCTCCCAGCGGGCGCCGATCTGGGCGGTGAAGGGCATGAGTCGCGTGAGGTACGTCTCCCGCAGCTGTGGCGTTGTGCCGTCGAAGTTCGAGACGCGGCCCTCGACGAACGTCGCGTTGCCGAACACCGTCCAGTCATCGACGACGCGCACCGCGGTGCCGAGCTCCACGCCGTAGACCTGGCCGTCGCCGACATTCGCCTTGGTGACTTCGCTCTCGCCCGACGGGTTGGTGGCGCCGGTCGGGAAGCGCAGGATCTGGTCCTCGATGTCGGTGTAGAAGTAGGACGCCAGCACCGACACGTCGTCGGTCGCGACGCGCGTGCCGATCTCGTAGGTGATGTAGTGCTCGGGGTCGAGGCCGGGCGCGGGGATCTCGAATTCGCCGCTGCGGGCCGTGTCGAACCGGCTGAGGTCGGAGAGGTTGGGGGCGCGGAAGCCCTGTGACACACCACCGAAGACGTTCACTTGATCCGGCACCACGGTCCAGCGGACCCGAGCGCTGCCGACGAACGAGGTCCAGTCGTCATCGAGCGAGATGCGCGTGCTGGACACCGGGTCGCGAACGCTGTCCGCGTCGGCTGCCGCATAGTTGAAGCGTCCACCCAGGGTGACTTGCACGGTCTCGTGCACGTCGATCTGATCCTGGAGGTAGACGCCGAGGAGGTCGTAGGTCGCGTCGTCGGCGATCGGGCCCTGGATCGCATCGGCGGGCGTCGGGTTTTGCGCCCGCCGAAAGAACGAGTCGACGTGGTCGCGGTAGTACTCGACGCCATACGCCAGCCGGCCGAGTGGGGTTGGCGATTCGAGCTGCAGCCAGGCGCCGAGCGTGCCCACCTCGAACCCCGTGAACTCCTGGTTGCCGTTGCCACGAATCCGGTCGCGCGTTTCGTCCTGCTCTTGCCAGGACACGTTGGCGCGGACGGCGTCGATGGCGCCGCCGCTGTTCTCGCGGTGCAGTTGGAGGTAGGTCAGGCGACGCTCTTGGTCGAACGAGCGCCGCAGGTCGCTGCCTTGGGCCAGGCCGCGCCAGGTGATGCCGTTGACCGTGCGGTGGGTCCGCGGCACGTCGTTTTGGGTGACGCGCTGGTGGAGCAGGGTGAGCCGCGTGTCCTCATCGAGCCAGTGGTCGACCTTCACGTCGAAGTCGGTCTCGTCATAGCCCGTGTCGAACTGAGTGCCGACGTCGGCGCCGCCCTCGAGGTCGCCAAACGACTTCGCGTTGCCGCCCAGAAGAATTCCGGTCCTCTGGCCGTTGCTCCAGGTGTAGCCGAGCGAGAACTCGCCGCGCCCCTGGATCGAGTCCTCGGCGGTCGAGTAGCGCAGGTAGGCGGCACCGCCGTAGGCGGCGCCTTCGGCCGCGAACGCCGTCGGCGACTTCGTGATGGCCTGGACCGTGCCGCCGACCGCATCCGAGCCGTAGAGCACCGAGCTAGGCCCCTTGACGATCTCCAGTCGTTCGATCGACAGCGGATCGACGCTGTTCCAGTACTGGTTCGGACCAGGGCGGAAGACCGAGTTGTTGAGGCGCACGCCGTCGATCAGGAACAGGTTGCGAAAGCTGGTGAAACCACGGATGTACGGCGATCCGTGGCCGTGCGCCGTCTCCTGCACCATGACGCCCGGCACGTCGCGGAGCGCTTGCGGCACCGTGCGGTACGCGCGCCGGCGGACGTCGGCCTCGGTGACGCTCTGCGCGGCATACGGCACGTCGAACGGGTCCTCGGGGAGCCGCGCCGCGGTGACGATGACGGGTTTGGCCTGGTGCGGGGCCTCCGGCGGATTCTGGCTTTGGGTGGGCGCTGGGGGTTCGGTCGGATCTTGGGCGCACAAGTCCGAGACCAGAGCCAGCGGCAACGCGGCGAGGAGACGTGCCGGAACGAGGCGTAGCGTCATGGCGCCGTTCAACCGTAGGCGCGCCTCAGCGGTTCATTCCAGCACCGTCTTTTTTGGGGCCCTCACGGGCAACCTCCCTAGTGGTGTGATTCAAGAATCTGGGGCCTTATCCACGGCCCTCAGCGCCGCTCGCAGCGTTGGGTCGTCTCTCGCCGTATCCACCAATATGCCTGCGGCGACCCGCCTTGCGACCGGCGCCGATGTCTCGCGGATAAGGCCTCATCTGCCTGAATCACACCACTAGCCCACGCCTGGCGTTTGCGTCCGAGGCCTTTTCTTCGGCGTGTTGCCCCGGCATCGTGGCCCGGGTCGAGGCGTCGAGACCATGCGCGTGCGCTGCTACGGAGACCGAGGGCCCGCCGTCGTGTTGCTCCACGGAGGCCCGGCAGCGCCGGGCACGATGGCCCCCGTCGCGCGCGCGCTGGCGCCGACGCATCGCGTGTGGGAGCCCTTCCAGCGTGGCGCCGGGACCGAGCCGCTGACCGTGGCGACCCACGTCGATGACTTGCGGGCGTTGCTCGATGAGCGGTTGGCCGGCGAGCGGCCGACGCTCATCGGGGCGTCGTGGGGAGCCATGTTGGCGTTGGCGTTTGCGGCGGCCCATCCGCAGGCGGCCAGGTCTGTCGTGCTGATCGGCTGCGGGACGTTCGATCCGGCCTCTCGTGCGGTGTTCCAGCGCGCTGTCGAGCGGCGCTGTGCCGGCGAGCTCGCCGTGGACTTGGCGGCGCTGAACGCTGCCGGTCTGGATCCTGACGAGCGGATGGCCCGCATGGGAGCGCTCCTGTTGCCCGCTTTTTCGCACGACGTCCTGTCCGGCAGCGACCTCGAGCTCCAGCGGTGCGACGCCCGGGCCCATCACGAGACTTGGCAGGACATGCTGGGCTTGCAGGAGCGCGATGTCTATCCGGCGGCGTTCGCGGCGATTGGTGTGCCGGTTCTGATGTTGCACGGCGAGGCCGATCCACATCCCGGAGCCTCAACTCGTGACGTGCTGCGTCGCTATGTGCCGGGCCTCGAGTATCGGGAGCTGGCGCGCTGCGGCCACTACCCGTGGCTCGAGCGTCGAGCCCGTGACGGCTTCTTCGCCGGGCTGTGTGCCTGGCTCCGTCGCGTCGAGGCCGATGCCTCCGCAGGCCCATAGCGTCGAGCGGGCGGCGCCGCGGTGTCGGTCGTGGGCGGGGGAAACGCCAGTTGCTAAAGACCCGTCGCGACGGGCTGCTACACTCTCGCGCCCCCAACCCTCTCCGGTTCCTTTGCATCCATTTCGCTTGTTGACCTCGGCAGCATGCGGCGCCTCGGTCGCGGTCCGGGTCGAGCGCGTTGTCATCGGCTGGCGTCGAGTCACCTGGGCGTTTCATCGTCGATGACGTCTGCGACCAGAGGCCTGCCGGAGGATCGTTCGCCGCGCGTGTTGCAGATCGTGCGGTGCGTGCTCTGGGCGTCGGTGTTGGCCTTCGTGGTCTCGAGTGTGTGGCTCATGATGTCGGCCCGCGAGCTGCGCCATCAGGTCGAGTGGAGTGCGACGTTGTTGGGCGACCTCTCTCGGGTGCTGAAGAAGACTCACCGGCTGGTCGTCTTGCCGCAGAGTGAGATCGACGAACGCGTGCCGACCATCGCACAGGCGCTGCGCGCGGCGAGCGACCGGATCGACGCCGCCTGCACCAACCCCAACCCCGGTCTGCGGCGAGCCGTGCGGCGCATGCGAGTGGCCGCGAGGCACGCGGATCAGGGCCTCGCGGCGGAGCTGCTCGACGAGATCGACGAGGCCGAAGGTGAGCTCCGCGTGGCGCTGGGTGCCCTGGCGCGAGAGATCGGCTCGCGCTGGGACTCGGTGTGGATCATCGTGGCGAGCTCGTTGGTGCTCGCCGCAGCGGTGCTGTTCTTCTCCGAGTCCTATGCACGCGCGCGGCGTCGTCTCACCGAGTCACGCATGCGGCGGGAGACCGCCACCAGGTTGGGCGTCGCACAACGGAGCGAGAGCCTGACCTTGCTGGCGGGTGGCGTGGCTCACGACCTCAACAATCTGCTGGTCGGCATCCTGGGCAACACCGACTTGGTGCTGGAGCGCGTGCAGCCTGACACGCTTGAGCACGAGTGTCTCGAGGACATCGGCGCCTCGGCGCGGCGCTGCGCGGATTTGGCGCGGCAGATGCTGTCGTTTGCTGGTGCTGGACGTAAAGAGTCGAAGCCGGTCGACGTCAACCGCGTCGTGACCGACACCTTGCGTCTGGTGCGGAGCTCGATCGGGCCGCGATGTGTGCTCACGCCAACCCTGTTTCAAGGGCTGCCGGTCGTCGAGGCCGATGCGACCCAGCTCGGGCAAGTCTTGCTCAACTTGGTCACCAATGCCTCCGACGCGTTGGGGCAGGACGGCGGCATCATTGCCGTGAGCACGAAGACGGTGGAGATCGTTGGTGATCACGACGGTCTTGACCCGGGGCGCTACGTGGTCGTCGAGGTGCGGGACAACGGGCCCGGCATGGACGACGACACGCTGGCGCGCGCGTTCGAGCCGTTCTTCACCACCAAGCCCAGCGGCCGCGGCCTTGGTCTCGCGGCGGCGCTCGGCATTGTGCAAGACCACGGCGGCTCGATGCGGGTGCGATCCGAGCGCGACGGTGGCGGCACGACGTTCGAGGTCCTCTTGCCCGCGTCCGCCGGTGTGGCACCGGAGCCCCCCTCCTCGGCCTTCTTTCGCTGGTCGGGGGCGGGCGACATGTTGTTGGTCGACGACGATGAGGCGTCGCGAGCCGCCGGGCGTCGCATGTTGGAGCGGCTCGGTTTCGTCGTCGAGGTCGCGGAGCATGGCGGTGACGGGCTCCTGCGCTTCGAGGCAGAACCGCGGCGCTGGGCTGGTGCGGTCGTCGATGTTCGGATGCCGGTCAAGAGCGGTAGCGAAGTGCTCGCGGTGATGCGCCGGCATCGGGCCGACATGCCCGTGGTGGTGACGTCGGGCGGCGACGGCCGCAAGGCGCCGGTGCAGGGCGACGCGCACACACGCTTCCTGCAAAAGCCATACGACCTCGACGCGCTGCGTTTGGTACTGCGCGACCTGATGGACGATTGCGTCCCTCGTGACTGACCAACGACGACAGGCGGGCTCTTGCGCGTTGGCTGGCCTGGTGGCGCTCTTAGCGTGCTGCGGCACCGTGTCGCATGCGCCGCAGTCTCGCGCGGCTCGGCCTCTGGTCACGAAGCGCACCCACGTGCAGGCGTTGTTGGGGGCGACGTTGACCGAGGATCTCGCCTTCCGACGCGCGGATCCCGCAGCCCCGAGCCGTGTGGTGGAGACCGAGATCGACACCCTGCCGACTTTTGGCATCATCGGGCAACGGCCTCTGCTGTCGGGGCCCGTGGCCGAGCTGGGCTTCGAGGGGGGCTTGCTTGTGAGCTGGTGGGACGATCGGGCCATGCTGGACGATGGCGGCTCGCCCAGCCTGTCGCTGCGCACCGATGTTGTGCTGACCGAGCTGCTCGTGGGGCCGTTTGCCAACTTGACCGTGGCCGACGCCGTCCGCCTCTACGTGGGCGGTGGCCCGCAGATTGGGTACGGGTACCTGTACTCTGAGACGGAGGTCGACGAGACATCGGACTCTTCGTTCCGGCTCGGCGTCTACGCGCGTGGCGGCGTGGAGGTCTCGATGGGTGACGGGTCCTACTTTGGCTTGGGTGCCAAATGGACGCGTAGTGAGCTGGACTTTGACGCGGTCGGTGACGTCGACTTCGATGGCCTGCAGGTGTTGCTCACCTACACGCAGACGTTCGGCGGCGGCCGTCGCGACGCGTTCGGGCGATACTAGCGCTGGCTCGCGCCACCTCGGACAGGCAGATTCGGGGCCGCCGAGGCGGGCTCGCGGTGGGGCTACGACCTCGTCCCCTTGTGGGACTTCTCAGGGTGATCCGCCAGGCGCCGACATCGGCTGTCGATATCTCGGCCGATGCAGATCTCGACTCGGAATTCGGCGGGCGTTGGCTACGACCAGTCCGCCTGCACGCGCGCTGCGGCGACCGCCGCTTTGTGTGCTGCCATGGCCCGGTGCGAAACGACGCCAGCCTTGGTGCTCGCGCTCTACACGCAGGGACGGGATCCCCGCGAGGTGAAGGCCGGCCTCGCTAGCGCGCCGCACGACGCGGAGGTCGTTGGCTGTCGCGTGCCGGGCATCATGTACGAGGGCCGCGTCCTCCGCGACGGCGTCGCGGTCCTGGCGTTGGGCGGCAGTTTGACGGCTCGGGTCGGCTGGGCGAACGGCGCCGAGAACGACTCGCGCGAGTGTGGCCGGCGCGCCGCCGCGGCAGCGGTCGACCGCCTCGAGCGCGAAGTCGGCCGCCTCGATTGGAGCCGCAGTGCCATGCTGGTGTTCGCGGATCCGTTTGGCGGCAACGCCGTGGATATCGTCCGCGGGGTCGACGACGAGACGGGAGGCGATCTGCGTCTGGCTGGGGGTGGCGCGGCGGACGATCCCGCCTACCCGCAGCACATGATGTTTGCCGGTGAGCAGATGGGAGCTGGCGCCGCGATGTGCATCGCCTTATCGAGCGATGGACCGCTTGGCTGCGACCTACGCCACGGCTGCGTGCCCTTTGGGCCGCCGATCCAGGTGACTCGCAGCTCTGGCCGTCGGCTCATCGAGCTGGCGTTCGAGCCGGCCGCGCACCGCTATCGGCGGTTTGCCAGCGACAAGGGTGTCGATCTCACGTCTCCCGAGCGGTTCGCCGAGTTTGCGATGATGCACCCGCTCGGGCTGCCCCAAGACTCTGGCGGCTTCGTGCTGCGTTGCCTGTTGGGCGCTGAAGGGGACGGCTCCCTGCAGTGCTGCTCGGTGATGCCCGAGCACGGCGTGTTGCGGATGATGCAGGGCGAACGCGGCGGGATGCTGGAGGCGGCGGAACGGGTCGGTCGCGAGAGCCGCGCGCTCGCCGGTGGCAACCCAGCGCTGGGGCTGTTGTTCGCCTGCTTCACCCGCGACATCACGCTGGGCACCACGCCGGATGGATGCAGCGAAGATCTCCTGGCAGCAAGCGTCGGCCTCGGCGACGACGTGGCCACGTTCGGCGCCCTCACGGTCGGCCAGATCGGCTCGCTCGAGAACGGCGCTCCGCAGTTCCACGCCAAGTCACTCCAGTCGTTGACCTTTTCGTAGGCGGCGGGGTGGACGTCGTTGGCCGACGGTGACGGAAGACCCAGCGCAGTAGCATGACTCGCAGCGGCGAAGGAGTGACGGACGAGCGCGCGATGGAGGCGCAGATCCGCGAGCTGTCGCTGCTGTATGAGCTCTCCTGCTGCCTGGGACAATCGCTCGACCTCGAGGCCGACCTCGACTCCTTCGTGGAGCGCCTCGCGCGTGCTCTGCGGATGGACGCAGTGGTCGTGTTTGGCCGGGTCGCGGCGCAGTCGACCGGCGACCTGTTGGCCGCCATCGGCGTGCCGCGGCGCCGCCGGGCCACGCTGGCGCTGCCGGAGTCCGTCGTCACGCGGCTGAATCAGTCGCCGAAGCCGGCGCGTTGGAGTTGCTCTCCGGAGGCCGCGCCCGCCGACGAGCCGGTCCTCCTGTTTCGCGACGCCCTCAACCCGCGGTTGCGGAGCTTGTATGGCATTGCGGCGCGGGTCGGCGATCGCCTCGTCGGGGCGTTGGTGTTGGGCACGGTTCGCACCGAGCCGATGGCGGCGTCTACGGAACGGATGCTGAGGATGCTCGCGGCGCGTGTGGCGGTGACGATCGATCACGGCATGGCGCACGCGGCCATGCGGGCGAGCGAGGAGAAATACCGTCGGCTGTTGTTGGGCGCGGCGGACGCGATCGTCGTCTACGACGTCGAGCAGCGCGCGCTCGTCGACTTCAACACCGCAGCTGAGCAACTCCTGCGTGGCTACGTAAACGACCACGTACGCCAGCTCGTGGAGTTTTTCGACGAGGCGGCCAAGACTCCGGAGCGGGCGCAGCGCGAGCTGGTGGTGCCCGGGCCAAGGGGCGAGGAGCGGGCGTTCGAGGCCAGCCTCCAGACGTTCGAGATCGACGGCGCGCCGCGGCTTCTGGCGGTGTTTCGCGATGTCACCGCCCGCAACCGTATGGCCCGCCAGCTGGTGGCGGCGCGTGAGCAAGCGCTTGCGGCGAGCCGCGCCAAGTCGTCGTTCCTGGCCGCGATGAGCCACGAGATTCGCACGCCGATGAACGGTGTGCTCGGCATGGCCGAGATGCTGATCGACATGGGGCCGCCCGACTTGTCGCAAGAAGCGCGGCCTCTGGCACAGACGATCCACACGTCGGCCGGAACGCTGCTCGGGATCCTCAACGACATCCTGGACATCGCGAAGATTGAGTCGGGACGGATGACGCTCGAGTCCGTGCCTTTTGCGCTCGCCGTCGCCGTCTCCGACGCGGTCGCGCTGCACAGCGAGACCGCGGTGCGGCAAGGGCTCGAGATCACCTTGGACTGCGACCCGTCACTCCCAGAGCTGGTGGTCGGCGATGCGCTGCGAGTGCAGCAGATCGTGGGGAACCTGGTCCAGAACGCCATCAAGTTCACCGAGCGGGGCGGGGTGTCCGTCCACCTGCGGCCGACCACCAAGTCGGCGACGACCCAAGCCGTGCTGCTCGAGGTGCGCGATACGGGGATCGGAATGGAGCCCGACGTGGTGGGCAGGCTGTTCTCGCCGTTCTCGCAGGGGGATGGCTCGATCTCGCGACGCTTTGGGGGGACTGGCCTCGGCTTGTCGATCTGCAAGCAGCTCGCCCAGATGATGGGGGGGAGCATCCGCGTGAGTAGTACGCCCGGGAGTGGCAGCTCGTTTGTAGTGGAGTTGCCCATGCCGATCGCCCAGCGCCGTCCGGCGCCAGCGCCTGCCGCGGAGCTCCCCCTGTCGCTCGATGGCGCCGCCGTGCTGTTGGCCGAGGACAATGCGATCAACCAGCAGGTCGCCGTCCGGATGCTGAGCAAACTCGGTGCGGTTACCACGACGGCGGAGAGCGGGCGCGAGGCGCTCGAGCGACTAGCGGTCGAGTGCTACGACTTGGTGTTGATGGACTGCGAGATGCCGGTCCTGGACGGCTACGAGGCCACGCGCGAACTCCGGCGCCGCGAGGACGAGCAGGGGCAGGCGCGGACCCCGGTCATTGGTTTCTCGGCGAACGTGATGCAGGAGGACCAGCTCCGGTGCATCGAGGTCGGCATGGACGGCTTCATCGCCAAACCGGTCCGGTTCAGCATGTTCTGCCGGGTGATTCGCAGCGTGCTCACCGAGCGCGGGGTTGGCGCGGTGTCGCCAGAATCGACGGTGCCGCTGCATCCGTGATCCGCGCGACCGGCGGCGCACCGCCATTTCTGCCGGTCTTTTAGGCACCCGGCTCCAGCGGCGACCCGGGGCGCGCGTCACCAGCAGCGAGTCCGGAGGGGGCCCTGCTGCCGGCGGTCCGCGGCTCCCCGTCGCCCGCCAAGGCGGCGCGGAGCCGGCCGCCCGGCAGATTCTGCCGGGCTGCGAGCTCGTGCGTCTCATCCGGGCTCAACCTCGGCCCCGGCGATTGCCGAACGCCTCGAGCAAGGGCATTGCCCGGATCGAGAGCAACTGAAGTGGTGGGAAAGCAAGTGACTCAGCGCAGGTTCGCCAATCCCGTTGCCGTCGTCCTCCCTTTGCTGGGAATGGCGGCGTGCGCCTCGTCGACCCCGAACCCTCTCGCCAAGGTCGACGACCTGGTGGGTTGGATCGAGCGCGTGCACGTGGAGGCAGAGCTGGCGCGGCAGGCGGCGGGTACCGCCGTCGAGAAGCTCCAGATCCTCACTTCTCCAGAGTTCCGTGGCGACCCGCTGGTCGCGTACGCGGAGTTCACCGCGGCGATCGACCATTCGGAGCAGCAGGCCGAAGCGCTGACCGCGTCAATCGAGCCGATGAAGGCGGCGGCCGGCCCGGTGTTCGACAAGTGGGCGGCCACGCTGGCGAACTTCTCGAACGAGCAGCTGCGCGCGCGAAGCGAGAGCCGCTTCATGTTCACCCGTGAGAGCTACGAAGCCGTCGTGGCTGCCGTCGAGCCGGCGCGGGACGCCTACGTCCAACTAAACACGACGCTGCGTGACCACGCGCTGTTCTTGGGGTTTGACTTCAATGCCTCGGCCCTAGGCGCCTTGCAGGAAGACGTGGCTGTGCTCAACCACAGCGCTTCCGAGCTAGACCGCTGGTTGGATCAGTCCATGGTGGCGGCGCGAGCCTACATCGAGTCGGCAGCGCTGCCGATGCGCGTCGAAGCGGCACGCGCCCCGCGCTGATCGCGGCAGCCGTGAGCGGTCTCGACGGCGGTCTGGGGCAGTTCAAAGGGACAACCGGCACCCGCCGCCGACCATAACGTGCCGCTCCTCCTAGGGGTCGTTTGTGTCCTTGGGGTCGCGCTCTTCGCGTGGCTCTCGCGACGCATAGAGCTGAACCGCATGGCCCAATGGGTCGAAGAGCGGGATCACGCCGTCGCCATCGGTGCGGACAAGGCGCAGCTCCAGTATCCCGACATCGATCTGTCGCGATGCCTCGGCTGTGGCACGTGCGTCGACGTCTGTCCCGAGGACGGCGTGCTCGAGCTGGTGCACGGTCAGGCGGTCGTCGTGAACGGCGGTCGCTGCCAGGGGATTGCCGCGTGTGAGCGCGAGTGTCCCGTCGGTGCGATCACGATGACGCTCGGCGACTTGACCGAGCGCAAGGACATCCCAGCACTGGACGGGCTCGAGGCGATCGGCTCGTCGGGGCTGTTCTTGGCGGGTGAAGTCACGGCGCACGCCTTGATCAAAGTGGCGATCGAGCACGGGGCGAAGGTTGCCACCGAAGTCGCCCGCCGCGTCGAAGACGGGCCAGAGGAGCCAAACCCGAGGGTCTTGGATCTTTGTGTTGTCGGTGCGGGGCCGGCTGGATTGGCGTGTTCCCTCGAGGCCAAGCGTCGGGGGCTGCGCTTCGTCACGTTGGAGCAAGAAGAGGGCGTTGGTGGCACCGTCGCGAAGTATCCGCGACGCAAGCTGGTGATGACTGAGCCCGTGGATCTGCCGCTCTACGGGCGCATGAAGCGCTCCGCGTTCAGCAAAGAAGAGCTGATGGAGCTGTGGCAGAGCATCGCCGCCGAGCACGAGCTACCGATCGAGAACCGTCAGGTGTTCACCGGCGTCCAGCGCGATGCTGCAGGCCACTTCGTCGTGTCGACCGAGACGCATCGGTTCGTCGCGCGGCACGTTTGTCTCGCGCTCGGGCGCCGCGGTGTCCCGACGAAGCTCAACGTGCCGGGCGAGGACCTGAGCAAAGTCGCGTACAGCCTCATGGACGCGCACTCCTATCAAGGACGTCGCATCCTGGTCGTCGGTGGCGGCGACAGCGCCGTCGAGGCGGCGATGGGGCTGGCCGAACAGCCTGGGAACGCGGTGCATCTGTCGTATCGCCGCGGCGATTTCTTTCGTATCCGCAGCAAGAACCAGCGCCGCCTCGAGGCCTGTTTGGCGGACGGCTCGATCGTGGCCGTCATGAACAGCGCGGTCGTGGCGATTCACCCACGGGCCGTCGATCTACGGGTGCAACGCGGTGACGCCAGCAAGACCGTGCGCCTGCGCAACGACGACGTGTTCGTCATGGCGGGGGGAATCCCGCCCTTTGAGCTGCTGCGGTCGTCGGGGGTCTCGTTCGACTCCTCGTTGCGAGAGCCCGCGGCCCCCATCGAGGAGCAAGGGACGGGCCTCGGCAAAGCCCTGGCGGCCGGTTTCGTACTGGCTCTCGGCGTGCTCGCCTTCGCGAGCTACCACGCCGACTACTACGGGCTCAGCTTGGCCCAGCGTCCGGCCCACGAGAAGCACGGTTGGCTGAGTCCAGGTGTCGGTCTCGGCTTCTGGTTCGGGGTCCTCGCGGCGCTGCTCGTCGTAGTCAACCTCGTCTATCTGTTGCGGCGTGCAAGCTGGTGTCGCCTGGGCTTCGGGTCCCTGCAGGCGTGGATGACCAGTCACGTCGCCACGGGGATCTTGGCTCTGCTCTTCGCGATGCTGCACGGCGCGATGGCGCCGCGCGACACGCCGGGAGGCAATGCGTTCTGGGCCCTGGTCGTGCTCTTGGTGACCGGCGCGATTGGGCGCTACTTCTACGCCTACGTCCCGCGCGCCGCGAACGGCCGCGAGCTGGAGCTCGCCGAGGTGAAGGAGCAGCTGCGGTTTGTCGCCGATGACTGGGGGCATGGTGAGCGGGCGTACCGGGAGCGGGTGCGCGCCGAGGTCAGCATGCTGATCGAGCACCGGCAATGGCGCGGCTCATTCCTCGGGCGGGTGGCGGCCATGATTGGCGGGCAGCGCGAGCTCGCCCGTTGCCTCGGCCGGCTTACCAAGGAGGGGCGCGAGCAACGCCTACCGGAGAACGAGATCCGGGAAGGCCGGGAGTTGGCCCGAAGGGCCCATCGCGTGGCAATGATGGCCGCGCACTACGAGGATCTGCGTGCCCTCCTAGGCACCTGGCGCTACCTCCACCGGTGGGTCGCGGCGCTGATGGTGGTGCTCGTCGTCCTTCACGTGATTTATGCCCTTAGCTACGGCGTCTTCCTCTTCGAAAGAGGAGTGGGATGAGCGGTGCTGCGGGCGGTCAACGGAATTCGGGCCAGGGCGGCGAGCGGACCTCTACCGTTCGGCGCTGGCTCCGGGAACCCCGTGACGGCGCGCTCGCCCGCCTCCTGAGCCCGCAGCTCTGGTTGGGGCTCTTCTCGGCGGCGGTGGTGCTCTATCTCGTGTCCGGCGACATGGGGGAGGCTTCCCCTGGTCCGGTCGCGACGGTGCACGCGCGGGTCGACGATCTCGATGGCGGCAACCACTGTGCGTCGTGTCACGGCGGTTGGTTTTCCGACATGACGGCTTCGTGTCTCGAGTGCCACGAGGCGATCGGCCAACAGGTCGAGGCGGACACCGGGCTGCACGGCGGGATGATTAGCGACGAGCAGGCCGGTCAGTGCGCTTTGTGCCACAGCGATCATCACGGCGCCGACTTCGCGATGGTGAACGCGCGCACTTTCGCGCTGGCGGGGGTGGCCGACGTCGAGCAGTTCGATCACGACCTGGTTGGGTTCGAGATGCGGGGTGTTCATTTGGAGGCCGCGTGTAGCGATTGCCACCTGAACGCGGCCGAGCCGGTGCTGCCAGAAGGAGAGGCGCGTTATCTCGGGCTGGAAGCGGCTTGTGCCTCGTGCCATCAGGATCCGCACGACGGTCAGATGCGCGTCGACTGCACGTCGTGCCACAGTCAGGACACGTTCTACGAGCAGGCGTTCGACTCCCACGACCAGCACTTACCCCTCAGCGGCGGCCACGCCGACCTGACCTGTCGCGAGTGCCACGCGCACGGCGACGCTCATTCGCTGGAATCGCACACGATCCGTCTCGCCGCGGGTCGCGAGACGACGGGGCGCGTCTGTGCCGACTGCCATGAGTCGCCGCACGGTGGCGACCTGATCGCTTCGGTGGCCGCGGCAGCGAGCCGGCCCGAGGGCGAGAGCTGCGTACAGTGTCACGAGGCCGAGCACATGCGGTTTCGGCAGGATGGGGTGACGTTGTCGCTCGACCAGCACGCCGCCGCGGGCTTTCATCTAGACCGGCCGCATCACGAGGTCGCCTGCACGGACTGTCACGACCCGGCCGAGCCGGCCTACGCCGAGCGCTATCCGGGTCGCGGCCAGGACGACTGCCACGCATGCCACGATGATCCGCACGGCGGGCAGTTCGCCGCGGGACCGTTCGCGGACGGCGGCTGCGTAGCGTGTCACGAGCGGCAGCGTTTCACGCCGCACGCGTTCTCGCCAGAGAAGCACGCCCGGACCGGGCTGGCGCTCGCCGGCACCCATCTGGAGCTGAGCTGCCACCAGTGTCACTCCGTCCCCGGCCATGGCGGGCCGCGCGTCTTCCATGGCACGCCCGATCAGTGCAGCAACTGCCACGAGGACGCTCATCGTGGCTACTTCGACCGCTTTGCGACGGAGCTGACCGACGTAAAGCACGGCTCGTGCGCGCGCTGTCATCTGACGACGCACTTCGAGGACGTGGCGCCAGAGGAGTTCGACCACGCGCGGTGGACCGGCTTCCCGCTGGCAGGGGCGCACGCCCAGAACCAGTGTGAGAGCTGTCACCCCCGCGCGGAGAGCGCGGATGCGGCCGGACGCCGCTTCGGCATCGCCAGCGAGCACTTTGGTCGCGTGGAAGGGTGCCAGAGCTGCCATCGCGATCCGCATCAAGGGTTGTTCGACTTGCCCCACCAACCCAAGCAGGTCGAGGGCGCGACGGACTGCGCGCGCTGTCACGGCCTGGCGTCATTTCGGTCTTTGCCATTCGGGTTTGATCACACGCAGTGGACCGGCTTTGCCCTCGAGGGGGCCCACGGCGAGCTCGGGTGTTCATCCTGCCATACGCCGCTGCGGCGCCCGGATGAGCTCGGCCGGACTTGGGGCCGGGCCCGCGGCCAGAACTGCGCCAGCTGCCACCGGGATCCGCACGTGGGGCAGTTCGAGCGCAACCAGACCACCGATTGCTCTCGGTGCCACAAGGACCAGCACACCTTCTCGCGCTTGTCCTTCCGCCACGACCTGGATTCGCGGTTCCGACTCGGCGAGCCACACCGGCGACTGGCATGTGCCGCGTGTCATCAGTCGGAGCAGCACGGCGACTCGATCTTCGTCCGCTACCGGCCACTTGGGACCAACTGCGTCGACTGTCACGGCGCGCATCGCCAACCACTGCGACGACGCAGGAGATGACCGTGCAGCCCCGCTATATCGCCATCATCTCGCTTTGCCTGGCGGCGACGTCACCGGCGCTCGCGCAGCAGCAGGGCATCGAGAACGTCGAGTTCCGCGTGACCCAGAACCGGCCCGGTGCCATCGCGGTCATTGACCGCGGCCAGCGCGATGGGATTGAGGTGGGGGACCTGGTCCATCTCTACCCCCGAGGTGGGGGGATGTACCGCGGCTCGGTGTCACAGGTCGATGAGCGGACGGCGGTCGTCGAGTTTCGCGACCGACGCTTGGTCGCCGCCATCGGCGCGCGCGGCGAGGTGCTCGTCCCGCGCTCGCGGTTTGCCGCTCCCGAGCCGCCGCCGACTCAACCGGGCCGGCCGCCGGCCCAGCCGCCGGCCGAGGCTCCGGTGAGGGCCCCGGTCGGGGAGCCCGGGCAGCCGGCGGAGCACCCGCCGTGGCAAAACCAGGATGACGACTATCGCACGGGCCAGCCTCTGCTGGCCCAGGTCCGACCGGTGCGGCCCGAGGAGCGGGCGATGCGTCTCTCGGGGCGGGCCTACTTCATCGCTGACTTGACCTACAAGTCGTTCGACGAGTTCTCCGACACGTACTCGGACACGTTCTTCCGGATCGGGACCGACTTCAATCTGGAGAACCCCTTCGGCAACGGCGGCATCCTCGACTTCAACACCGAAGTCGGCTACCGCACCGAGGTCAACGAGGTCGCCGGCTTCGACGCGCTGCCGCGGCGCCTTTCGTACCAGTGGGGCGGCACCCGCTTCGCTGAGGATCGTTGGCAGGTCGGTCGGTTCCTGCAGTCCGGCATGCCCGAGCTCGGCATCCTAGACGGCGCCGAATGGACGCGGCGCTCCCCCGATGGGCATCGCTTCGGCGCGACTCTCGGGTTCCTGCCGCAGCTCGACGACGACTTCGACAGCTTCAAAGACTTTCAGGCCGCTGGCTACTACCACTGGTTTGCCGACGACAGCGAGCAGACGGGCATCGGCGGTGCCTACCAGAAGTCCTGGCACAAGGGCGAGACGGACCGCGATCTCATCTTGCTGAAGGCACACCATCTGCCGGCGACGGGCTGGAACGCCTACAGCACGGTGTGGGTCGACTACTACTACGGCCCAGACCAAGACAGCGGCTTTGAGGTCACCCAAGCGATTGCCTCGGTCGGCCGGCGCTTTGCCAGTGGCAACGGCATCGACCTGACGTTTCGCCGTTTGCGTTTTCCAGAGGTGCAGCGCCAGGGCTTTCGACCAATCCCGACGGAGGAGCCCGACGTGCGCTACGATCGCCTGGGGCTCAGCGGTTGGTACTTCATGACGCCAAAGACGCGGCTCAGCGCGCATCTGTCCGGGTACGACGACGAGGACGATCAGGGCGGGGCGCTGGAAACGCAGGTCGACGTCGACGATCTGGTCGCCGACGGAACGCGGACGTCGGTCACGCTGTTTGGCAACACGAGCGAGTTCGAGGCCGCCGCGGGCGGCCGTGTCGCTTTGGCCAGCGTACAGGGTAGCGGCGCCTGGGACGTGTTCTACGAGCTCTCAAACCACCACTTCGTCGGCTTCCTGGACGAGCGCGACGACCTGCTGCTGCACCGATTCGGCGGGGGCCGCAGCTATTACACCGACACGGGCTGGAGCCTCTCGTTCCGCGGCGAGAGCCGAGTCTGGGACTCGGACGTCTCGTGGACCCTGGGATGTCACGTGCAGAGGAGTTTTTGAAATGCGACTTCCCCCGAGCAAGCGACTGGCGGTCGGCTTTGCGTTGGTCGCCTGTGCCATCTTCAGTTGCGTGACCCAAGGTCCCGGGAGCGCTCAGCGGCACCGTTGGTGGTCCGGTCTCGGTCCTGTGTTGCCCCACGACACGTTCCCGGCGGATTGCAATCTGTGTCATGTGGGGCAGGACTGGAACGACCTCGTCCGCAACTTTGAGTTTGACCACGAACGTGAGACCGGCGTGCCGCTCAACGGTGCCCACGCGCAGGCGGGCTGCCTGCGTTGTCACAACGACCGTGGGCCGGTGGATGTGTTCGCCGCCAAAGGCTGCGCCGGGTGCCATGAGGACTATCACTTCGGCGAGCTGAATCGCGACTGCACGTCGTGTCACAACGAGGTGTCTTGGTATCCCTCGGGCCAGGTCGCGATGCACAACCGCACGCGGTTTCCGCTCACTGGAGCCCACGCTGGCGTTGCCTGTCACCGCTGCCACCCCGGCGGCTGGGTTGGCGAGTTCATCCCCACCGACAACGAATGCGTGACTTGCCACCGGGATGATCTAGCCGGAGCGATCAACCCGCCGCACATCCCGCTGGGTTGGGTCGACCGCTGCAATCGTTGCCACTTGCCCACGCGGTGGAACCAGGCGGAAACGCGGCAATAGGGCGGCCGAACTGCCGGTGGCACCGGGCCGTCCAAAGCAGGCCCGGGCCGCGGTGAGTTGCTCGACAGTCGCGCCCGCCAAATCGCCGACGAAGCCCCGGGAGGGGAGGCGTCTCGCGTCGGCGGGTCCCGTTTGGGGACAGGACCGTCGGTCAAGGGCTCAAGGTCTGCTGCAAGTGGTCGATCAACTGCCGAGTCACTGGGACTGCCTCTCGTGTGCGGATTCGCTCTCGCCAGAGTTCCGGTGGCGCGGCTCCGGCAACCCGTGGACTCCCACCTTTGGATGGGGAAGGTAAGCATGTCGCACTCGAGTAGGACCTCCCTCTTCGCAGCGGCGTTGGTCGCAACGCTCGCGACAAGCTGCGTTGACTCCTCCGGGCGCGAGGCGTTGTTCGCGACGGAATCCTGCATGGTGTGCCACAACGGCGCCAACGAGGATTACCTCGGCCCAGGCCTCGAAAACCCGCACCCGTTTCCGGCAGCCCCCAGCCTGAAGTGCGTGACGTGCCACGGCGGCAACCCGCTGGGCGACGACAAAGAGTCGAGCCATGTGCCACCACCGCCGCAGATCGGCGACGACGACAACCTGATCCGGAACCGAACCGCCTACTTCAACCGGCTGACGCTGGCGGGCATCGACAAGTTCGCGGACTACACAGTCGACGGCCAGACCTACTCGGCCATCGACTACCTCCAGTTCATCAACCCAGGCGACCTCCGGGTCGTGACCCAAGCGCGCGCCTGCGGCGCCTGTCACTCGGGCCACGCCGAGTGCGTTGCCAAGGGCGTACTCGCAACCGAAGGCGGCGTGTTCTCAGGGGCCACGTACGCGATCGGGGTCGACAACCACATCACCGAGAATCAGGGGCTCTACGAGGACACCGCCGCGGACCTCGCGGTGCGGGCGATCACCGACCCCAACTTCACGTTCAGCGCCGCGAACGTCGGTCCCGTGGGCAGCTTGCTCGAGTTCCCGGTCTACAGCCGCAGGGTCGAGGGGCCGCGCCAGATCTTCCGGAACGAAGAGTACGACTCTGCCAACCTCGTCGACGACATCGAGGCCAATGGCCAGGTCAAATCCGACTCGCCGCTGGCGGACCTGTTCCATGAGCAGGTGGCGTTCACGTGCGGCGACTGTCACCTGGGCAGCGCCGGCGCGAACAACCGGGCCGGTGATTTCCGCTCGTCCGGCTGCACGGCGTGCCACATGCCATACTCGCTCGGTGGCCGCAGCGGCAGCCTCGATCCGAACGTGAACAAGTTCGAGCCGGCCGATCCGGACGACGTCGACGCGCCCGAGACCGCGCACGTGCGTGCGCACCGCATCGTCAGTGTGCGCAAGACGATGTCCAACGGCCACGAGATGGAGGGCATCGACGACTACGCCTGCGCCGGGTGTCACCAGGGCTCGAACCGCACCGTGATGCAGTACTGGGGTATCCGCCTGGACCAGAATCAGGATCTTCGGCGCGGCGTGCAGTACCCGGCGAACCCGGTCAAGTACACCAACACCGCGAAGGACACTCGGCTGTTCGACCCGGTGGTCAAGAACCGGACCTTCAACGGCCGCAACGCCAACCAGTACATCCTGTTTGAGGACTACGACGGCGACGATCGCGACGACACGCCGGCCGATGTCCACCATGAGGCAGGCATGGGCTGCATCGACTGTCACGGCAGCTACGACCTGCACGGCGGCGACGTCAACAACCCGAGCAGCGCACCGATCATGAGCCGCATGGAGCAGTCGGTGGCGATTCGTTGCGAGACCTGCCACGGCGCGGTGGACTCCTACGCCCCGACGCAGCGGGGCACCGCCCACAACGGGGAGCAGGCCGACCTCGCCGTGGATGCGAAGGGCAACACCCTGGCGCACGTCGTGCGCGAGTCCGATGGCAACTACTACCTCTACAGCCGTCTGACCGGCAACCGCCACTACGTCAAGCAAACGCTGGACGTGGTCGTCGATAGCGGCAAGACCCACCCCTTCACGTCGTTGCCGCTCTACAGCGCCAAGGGGAGCTACGCGATGGGCCGCGACGACGGCAGCGCGACCACGGGGATCGGACCGCAGCAGACCGGCGGGACGGGGGCCGGCTTCAGCCACATGGACAACATGACGTGTGCCTCCTGCCACTCGTCATGGACCAACACGTGCATGGGTTGCCACCTCGAGGGTGAGTACAACACCGGCAACAACTTCAGCAACATCACCGGCGAGAGGATCGTGTTCCGCGAGAAGAACGCCGACTTCGTCTACCAATCGCCGGTGCCGTTCCAACTTGGTGTTGGTGCGGACAACAAGATCCGCCAGGTCTGCCCGAACACCAAGACGTTCTTCCAGTGGGAAGATCGCAACAACGTCGACTCGCAGATCTTCGCCTTCTCGGACCGCAACGCTGGTGGCGCCAACCCGAGCGCTGTGTTCCCGTCGCTGGCGACCAACGCGATGATGGCGCACTCGATCCGCGGCCGCGTGACCTCGGACAACGAGGGGCCCCGCTATTGCGTGGCGTGCCACCTGACGACGGAGGGCATGACCAACTTCGGCACCGAGTACAGCGCGTTCCGCACGGCGATCGCGACGAACGACTTCGGCAACCTCAACTTCACCCTGCTGCAGTCGCACATCGGGCGCAACCCGGGCAACCAGCTGAACTCGCCGCTGTGGGTGCACATGGTGGCCGGCCTCGGCAGTGGCCTGTTCCTGTTCGACGAGAACGGCTGCCCGGTGAACCCACTCGACTCGGACGACGAGCGCGTGAAGTGCGAAGGGACCGCGCCGGCCGATACGTTCGATCCGGCCAACGTCGTCTACAACCTGGATCGGATCGTCGAGCCGACCGGGGCATCGACGGGCTCCAGCAACCACGCGATGCTGCACCCGGGAGTTGGCACCAACCTGCGCGATGGCGCCGTCAACCCCAACATGGCGGGGCCGCTGGGCTCGACCATGATCATGCGTCTGATCGACCCGAGTGGCGGCATCGTGCTGAACTCCTGGATCGACGCGGACGGCGGCCTGCGCGGCGACGCGACGACCTTCGTGCCTTGATCCACTAGCCCGGATCATGCACGAGGGTTGGCGTCCAGTGCGTGAGAGGACCGCTGTGGCAAGGAAGACGAGCGACCGACCGCGGAGGCGGGGTGACGCCCCGTCGAGCAGTCTGTCGCTCGCCGGCATCAGCCGGCAGGTGCCTCTGGCGCCTGTCTGACGCTGCCAGAGCGGCTCTGGCGCGTGCTGGGCGTGAAGACTCGCGCATGATCCGGGCTAGTCTCCAGCCCACTAACGGCTGGCGCCAAGCTGCGCGCGTACCGAGCTGAGCAGCTCTTCGATCTTGCTCAGCTGGGCGCGTAGCTCATCGAGGTCGCTCGCCGTGGCCTCGCTGAGGGCTGGCGAGATCCGACCCAGATCCTCGTGCAGCACGTAGCCGGGCGGCGCGCTGGCCCAGGCCGTGTCCTGCTCCATGAGGCCCTGGCCGAGCAAGAACAGGCGCTCGGTGTCGTTGGGGGTGAAGTCGTTGACGGGCAGCTCGAGGCCGTCGGGCAGGGTCACGAAGCGAAAGTCGGCGCCCCACGCCCGCGAGAGCATGTAGAGGTGGAGCACGTGCTCGGCCACCATGGTGTAGCTCATCATGACGACGGTGCGCGTGGCGATGGCCAGGGTGTCGCGCGGGACCTTGGCGGCGCGCGGGCGCAGCGAGCCGTTGTGCACGACGTACATTGTGGCGTCGACGTCGTCCCAACTCATCCCGGCGCGCTCGGCCGAGGCATAGCCGTCGAACACGTTCTGTGGGATGAACAGTGGCCGTATCACGGCGCCATCGGCATGGAGCTCGTCGCGCTCGCCATGCTTGAAGCGGACCGGTGGGTAGACGACCGGGATCGAGGCGGAAGCCGTGAGCACCTGCCGGAACAGCTTCAGCGCCGCGTCGTCGCCGCGCGTGGCGATGGCCCCCATATCCCAGACAATGAACTCGCCGAGGTCGAGATTGGTCGACCCGACCAGGCACCGCCGGCCCTCGGCGTGGCGCGCAGCCACCGCGCGAAGCAGCTCGTGGTCCACGCCGCGCTCGATCGACTTACGTAGCGGTGAGTTGTCCATCAAGGACTCGTCCCACAGCACGGAGCCGAGCATCCCCTTTTCGCGATGGAGGTCGCCTGGCTCGATGCGGCGAAACAGCTCTTCCATCCGATCGTCGAACTCCGGCCCGGCGAAGACGAACGGGGCCAGGAGCGCGCCGACGCTCACGCCGGTCACGAACCAGAAGGGTGGGCGGTCGCCCCGCTTGGTCCAGCCGGTCAGGACTCCGGCGCCAAAGGCACCGTTCACGCCACCTGAGCTGAGCACCAGCATCGGGAAGTCGCGGCGCCCGTCCTCGGGGACCGGCGCTCGGGCGAACGAGGCGACCGCTTGGTCGAAGGACTCTTGCAGGGATGGGCTTGGGTAGCCGTCGACGGCGCGGACATGCTCGAATCCCGGGAGTGGCTCGAGCTCGCCGTGATCCTCCGAGATCAGCGCCGCGCGCGACGGGAGCCCGCAAGCGCTGAGCGCTGTGAGGGCCGCGAGCAGCAGACGGGATGCGAACGGGCGACGGTGGGGGCGCAGCATGGCTGGGTGCTGGGGGTTGAGGCTCCCCGGGATCGTGCCGCTTTGCCGCGTGACAGCAAGGGCGGGTGTATCCGTGGCTCGTCGGAATTCTCGCCGTCGTCGCGAGCGAAGATCGGTTGTTGCGCCAGGGACGTTCCAACGGTGCGTCGGCTTTCGCGCCGAGAATTGTTCCTTTTGTTTGGAGCCGAACCGGTCGCGTTCGCCGGTCTATCGATTCACCAGAACGGCACCCAGTGCCCAATGAGGTGATGAAATGAAACTGGCAGCGACCCTCGCGGTAGTCGCGCTCGGAGCGAGCGCACTGCGATCCCAAGACATGCGCCCTGACTTCCTGCAGCTTCTGCGGGAGGCGCGTAGCTTCGACGGCGCCGGCAACAACCCCGTCCATGCGGAGTGGGGAGCCGCGCACACCCCGTTTGTGCGTTGGTTGACGCCGGACTACGCCGATGACGTGGGCGCGCCGAGCGGTGCGCGGCGTCGCAGCGCGCGGGAGATCAGCAACCTGATCAGTGCGCAGCAGGAGACGCGGCCCAATCGCCGCGGCGTCTCAGACTTTGTTTGGCAGTGGGGCCAGTTCCTCGACCACGACCTCGATGAGACGCCAGTCTTGGTGCCTGAGGAGCCGTTTGACATCCCGGTGCCAGCCGGCGACCCATGGTTTGATCCAGAGGGTCTGGGGACGGGGTCCATCAGCCTGGATCGGTCGTTCTATGAGATTGTCCTCGGTGTTCGACAGCAGGTGAACGAGCTATCCGCCTTCATCGACGCGTCCAATGTCTATGGGTCCGACGCGGAGCGGGCCGTGGCCCTGCGCGTCCTTGACGGCAGCGGCCGCCTGGCGACCAGCGCCGGCAACCTGCTGCCATTCAATGAAGCGGGCCTCGCGAATGCGCCTAGCCCCGACCCGCAGTTCTTTCTCGCGGGCGATCTCCGCGCGAATGAGCAAGTCGGTCTGACGGCCATGCACACCCTGTTCGTCCGCGAGCACAACTACTGGGCGGATCGCATCCGCGAGACGTTCGCTTCGTCGGCGCCCCAGGCCCAGGCGTCGGGCCGCGGGAATGGCCGCGACGAGCGACGCCGGCGGTCTCGCGGGCGTCGCGGTGTGGCGCGGCGGTTGACCGGCGACGAGGTGTACCACATCGCGCGGGCGATCGTCGGCGCCGAGATGCAGGCCATCTCCTACCGCGAGTTTCTGCCTGTGCTGCTGGGGCGCGGCGCCCTCGGGCCCTACTCGGGCTACCGGATCGATGTCGACCCGTCGATCGCCAACGTGTTCGCCGCCGCGAGCTATCGCTTCGGCCACAGCATGCTGTCGCCGGTGCTGCAGCGTTTAGACGCGACCGGCACCTCGCTCGGCAACGGGCCGTTGCCGTTGGCGCAGGCTTTCTTCCGGCCGGACCTGATCAGTCGGGACGGCATCGAGCCTCTGCTACGCGGCTTGGCGGCGCAGCCGGCGCAGGAGGTCGACGTCATGGTGGTGGACGCGATCCGCAACTTCCTGTTTGGCATGCCCGGCTCGGGTGGCTTTGACCTCGCTTCGCTGAATATCCAGAGGGGCCGCGATCACGGCGTGCCAGGCTTCAACCAGCTGCGTCAAGAGCTTGGTCTGCGGCCACTGCGGAGTCTTGCCGATGTGAGCTCCGATCCCGACGTGCGGGCGCGATTGACCAGCGCCTACAGCAGCGTGGATGAGGTGGATGCCTGGGTCGGTGGGCTCGCTGAGGATCACGTGTCAGGGGCGCTCGTCGGGCCGACCGTGCGGGCCGTCTTGGCGCGGCAGTTCAGGGCTCTTCGCGACGGGGACCGGTTTTGGTACCAACGCTACCTGTCGCCGCAGCTGCAGACGCTGGTCGAGCGTCAGACCCTGGCGGTGATCATCCGGCGCAACACGTCGATCGGCCGCGAGTTGCCGGACGACCTATGGCACGTCCGATAGCCTAGTGGTGTGATTCAGGCAGATGGGGCCTTGTCCGCGAGACATCGGTGCCGGTCGCAAGGCGGGTCGCCGCAGGCATATTGGTGGATACGGCGAGGACGACCCAACGCTGCGAGCGGCGCTGAGGGCCGTGGAGAAGGCCCCAGATTCCTGAATCACACCACTAGGGCCGGCCGAAGACCGTGCGGGCGGCATCGGAGGCGGTGAGCCCCAGCGGGTTTTCGGGCGCGGTCGGGTCGAGCACCAGCCACGTGTGGTGCATCGTCGCCCCGACTAGGATCGGCATGTCCGGGACTTGCATCGTCAGGCTGGCGTCACCACTGCCATCGGTGAGCGTCGGCCAAATCGCTTCGTAGGACGTGTAGAGCGAGCAGCGCGGGCCGCCGCCCAGCGTCGCCAGCGCCAGTGGAAGAGGTACTGCGCCGAGGGAAGCCCGCGACGCGCCGCCCAGCAGGACCGCAGCAGATGTCGTCGCTCCGTCGGCGAGCGCGATCGCATGGCTCTGACCAATCGTCGGCAGACCGCGGACGGACAGCCGCGGGTTGCCGTTGGAGCCGGCGCACTGGGCAGTGCCAAACAGCTCGACCTGCGACCTCGCCGCGCGGAGCACCGTGAGCTCGTTGCGCAGCTGCTCGAGTGATAGGAGCTGGGCGGGTGAGAGGGAACCCGCGAGGAGATCCGATTGCTCCATTGGGTCCAGGCTGAGGTCGTAGTACTCCTCCTGACCGGTCGGGTAGCGCCGGATGAGCTTGAAGCGTTCGCCGCGGATGCAGGCGAACCCGTTGCGGTTGGGGTCGAGACCGATGAATCGCTCGCTGACCATGGCGTCCCGCACTGGTGCGCCACCGGACGACTGCAGGTACGGGCGCAGGCTGCGTCCGTCGCACGCCAGCCATTTTGGGCACGGCGGTAGGCCGGCGGTGTCGGCGAGCGTGGCAAAGAGGTCGACGACGTGGGCGAGGCCACCTTCGGTGCGCCCGGGTGCCCCCACGGAGGGACCGGCCACGATGAGAGGCACGTTGACCCCGCCCTCGTACGCGGAGCTCTTGACCCGAGCCGGGCGCAGCGGCGCTTCGACGACGGCGTCGGGTGTGCCGTTGTCCCCGAGAAACCAAACGTCTGTCCGAGTCGTCGTTGGACCCAAGGCGCCCAGCAGTCGACCCAACTCCGTGTCCATGGCCTCGATCATGGCCTTGTAGAAGGGGATCGGGTCGGTCGTCGGGTCGAGCCCCTCGAGGTCGTACGAGTGGAGCTGGCTTGGCGGTGCGTGATACGGCGAATGGGGTGCGTTGAAGGCCACGTAGCAGACCCACGGCTCAGGCGCGGTCGCGAGCCAGGCGATCGCATCGTCGACGATCTGGGTCGTGTTGTAGGTCGTCGACGTCGAGACGCTGCCGTTCACGACGTACTCGTAGCTGTAGTAGCTGGGGTCCACGGCGCCGGCGTAGGTGCCGGCAAACTGGGTAAAGCCCTGCAGGTTGGGCGCCTGTCGCGCGCCGGTCGTCAGATAGGACAGGTGCCACTTGCCGAATGCCGCGGCCGCGTAGCTCGCGTCGGCGAGGTGCTCGGCGAAGGTCGTCTCAGCGAGCTCGAGGGTGCCGCCGTGGGGGATGTTGACGCTGCCGACCGCGTTGTGCATCGCGTAGCGGCCCGTCATCAGGCTCGCGCGGGTCGGCGTGCATTCCGGCTGCGACCAGAAGTTGCGAAAGAGCACACCCCGGGCGGCCAGTGCGTCGATGGTGGGAGTCGGTGGCGGCACCGAGCTGGTGCGACTGCCATAGACGGCGAGATTCTCGATTCCGAGATCGTCGGCGAGCACGACCAGCGAGTTGGGCGGCTGGGCGACGGGTGCCAGAGCGATGACTCCTACGGCGAGGAGCCAACGCAAAGCATGATCGAGTCGGACAACGGACGCGCGGCGCGGCCTGGGGCAGGCTCTTGGCATGGCCGGCTTCTCCTCCAAAGACGGTGGTTGCTGCACTCAGTCTTTGATCCGAACGCCGAGCAGCGCTTCATCGTTGCAGACGAAACTCGGTGGGCCGGCGGTGGTCAGTCAGCCGCCCGCGGCCTCGCGGAGATGGTCGACCGAGTTGAGGAGGGCCAGATGGAGATCGAGCGGCGCGCTGGCTCGGTCGCGCAACACCGTCACCCCGGTGTTGTCGCGACGGAAGCGCCGGCTGACCTGTGGGCTGTAGGCCAGGCCCATCACGTGCGCCACCAGGGCGCCGATGGGACCCCCGTGGGTGGCGACCAGCAGGCGCTCGCCATCGGCCAGCCGACCGGTCCAATCGCGCAACGCGCCGACGACGCGTGCTTCGAGGTCGGCCATGCTCTCCCCGCCGGCCGGCGCCGCGACGCGGGCCTCGGGCTCGGGCAGGGCGCGCAGTGGCTGCAGCTCGGCGCCAGGGCGGCCTTCGAGCTCGCCGTAGCTCGCTTCCATCCAGCGCGGATCGATCTCGATCTCGACTTCGAGTTGCGCGGCGAGCGCCTCCGCCGTCCGCCGGGCGCGCTGCAGCGGGCTCGCCACCAGCCGATCGAACCGCTCGCCGCGGGCCTGCAACCATGCCGCCAGTCGCTCCGCCTGCTCGACGCCGGCTGGCGCCAGCGGCGAATCGGTCTGCCCCTGAATCACGCTTGCTCGGTTCGACTCCGTGACCCCGTGCCGGACCAGCCAAATCTCTCGCGGCATGTGGAGATCGTGGCGGATCGCCGCGCCGGCGGGCAGGGAATCCCGGCAGTTTCCGGGGCCGCCGTTCAGTCCTCGGTCGTCGGGCCGAGGGAAGAAGCGACGCCGCGGCCGACGCCGCGTCGTTGCAAGTGCACGAGCAGCCGGGCGTGGCAGCGGAGGAAGGCTTGGCGCGCGGTCTTCTTGGAGGCGTACCCAGTGTCAGCAGCAATGCGCCCGAACGTCTCGCCGTGGATGAGCCGGAGCTCGAGCACCTTGCGCTCGCGCTCGGGAAAGCCGTCGATCGCCTCGCGCACGAGTTGAATCTGTTCGGCGGTGCTCGCCGCGCCGGCCGGCGTTGCCGCCTGCGGGTCGGTCCACTTCTCGCCCGGCAGCGAGCCGGCGGTGTCGCTGCGGCGGGCGTCGCGCCGGGCCGCCTCGTGGAAGCGCAGCTCGTCGGTGATGCGGTTGCGTACCAACGTCGCGAGATAGCTCACAAACGCGTCTTCGTCGTCAAACGTGGCGTCTTGCAGGCTGCGCACGACGCCACAGAAGACCTCCTGCACGATGTCGCCGGTGCTGAACAGCGGCAATATCCACTGGTGCCGTCGGCGATAGTCCTGCTGGAGCTGGCGGTGCACTAGCGCGCGGACACGCGGATAGAAGCGAGTGATGAGCTCTTCGCGCGCGTTCGGGTCGCGAAGCGACGCCGACGCCGAGCGCGGGGCGGGATCGTTGGGAGTGGCGGAGTCCATGGTCACAGGAGCTCGAACGACAGTGGGAACGCCGCGGACGTCGCGCATGGCATGAACGGTGGCGCGAACGCGAACCATCGCATGCCCAGGACGCCGCCACCGCCGGGCCGGGGCAAACGGAACCGGGCCTCGACCGGGCTGCCGCGGTGTACCGGCGGCAGCTTGCGCGTGTAGCCCACGACCGCCGGGAACGGCACGAACCACAGCGCCGCCACGCCGCCCTGGCCACTCGGCGGCCAGCCGACGCCGTAGGTGAGGAGTACAGGCTGGCCGGCCGTGTTGACGTCGCGGAACGCGCTGCCGTTCAAGCGGTAGAGGAAGCAGTTGGGAAAGCCCGCCGGCAAGACCAGTTGACGCGGGAGCGGCGTCCCGAACATGTACTGGTTCGGGTGGCGGCCACGCGGCGGCTCGTCGTCGCCGGGATCGAGGCAGCAGATCGCATCGACTGGATCGGTCGACTGGACGCCGGCTTTGATCGACACGCACGTGCGCACGCCGCCGCCCATGTCGTAGGTGTACGGGAGTGGCGCCGTCGAGCCCCCGCCGTAGTCCAGGAACATGAACGGGTCGTGGCCCGGCCGCGTCGACGAGAACAGGATGTAGCCGCGGCCCTCATCTACCGCGAGCGCCGTGAGGTCGTCGCCGAGGTCCAGGCCGATCTCGTTGTAGGTGAGGAACGGGCGCGGGCAGGTCCAGACCTCTTGCAACTGATTCCAGCTCGTGACCAAGATGGTGGCGCCGCTGCGCAGCGTGCCGTTCCACCACTCTTCGGGGATCGCGTCTTGCGTGGCCGTGGACACCGAGAAGTACATCCGCCGGCCATTGGGGCCTGGCGGCGGCACCTCGTTGAGGATCGGGCGGTCCAGCCGAAACACCGGCATGTGCAGGTCGAGGGCGTCGAGCTCGGTGTCCGTGGGCAGCCCCATCTCGGTGCTGTCTTGCGATCGCATCGTGCGATCGATGAGCTCGGGCTCGATGGGCACGCTCGGCCCCTGCAGGATGTAGGTGAACACGTCGGCGCTTGCGCCCCCGGATGTCGCCACTTCGGCGCGAATTGCGTTGCCCTCGGAGGTTCGGGTGCCGAGCGCGTCGGCACCGAGGGAGAAGGCGATGGCGCCCCAGCTGTCGCCGCTCACGTTGACCGTGCCGTTGGGGCGCGCGAGGACTAGATCGAGCCCGGCGGACAGCGCATCGATGTCGACGTTGGCCGCCGCGGCGGGGTTGGTGCACTGGGTTGCGAAGAGCGCCGCCTTGCTGAAGTCTGGCCGGTCGGCATCGCCGAACGGGTCGCTCCAGGTATCGGGCAGGTCGGTCTCAAAGCCCGTGGGCTTGAGCCACGGCTCGGCCGGGTCGAGACCGGACCCGTCGTCGAGCGCAGTCGAGTGGACGCAGCTGGCCCCGGCGAACGGGCCCTCAGAGATGACTCCTGCCTGCGCCGCGGCCGTCGCGGTCAGTAGGATAGGGCTAAACAGCAGCGCGGTGAGCTTGTGGACCATGGTGGCAACCGTTGGTGCGGGGGGCCAATCCGGTGAGCGCGATGAGCGGCGCGGCGACCACCTGGAAAACGGAAAAACCCGCGCGACTCCCGACTGGGCGGGGGGGGCGGGCGTGTCGTGGGTGTCGGTAGGGTGGGGCCGCAGCCGGGTTCTACTGGAGATCCGCGGTGGCGACCTCGGCTCGGGCCAGAGGTCGGGCGTTTTGTCGCGGTTGGGCGGTCGCGGGCTACTTGGCGTCGGTGGGGCGGGCGAAGTTGGGCGCCAGCGTCTCAACCAGCGCCTGCAGGTACTCCCCAAGGGCCTCCGCCGCGGCCGCGGACAACCCCCCCGCGCCGGGCAGCAGGGCCCGTAGGTTGGCGATCTGATAGGGGTTGGTGGGGTCCGCGCGCAGCAGCCGAAGGCGTCGGGCGACGACTTCCTGGAGGTCGCCAATGAGCAGGGCCTCAGCCACCTCGCGACTGAGCTGGACGGTGCCGCGGCGGCTGGCAGGAGTCACTCGGCGGGTTCGCCGGAACCACTCCACGGCGGCCGTCGATGCGGCTTCGACGGTGTCCTTGTCGCCGTCGCCGTGCGCGGCCAACGCGCGCTTGAGCTCGATCGAGCCCAGGAGGTAGCCGTGCTTCCACCGCTCCGCCCCCAAGGCCACGGGCTCGATGGCCTCGACGAGCTGTCGAGCGGTCTCGAAGTCCCCGGCCTCGGCGGTGAGCTCGGCGAGGTGGTAGCGCGAGTTCCAAAACCAGGGTCGGAGCTCGAGCGCCTGCTCGAAGTGGTCGCGAGCGCGGTCCAGGTCGCCCAAGCGATGGTAGGCGACGCCGAGGTTGTGGATCGGGCCGTGGCGTCCCGGGCGCAGCGCGGCGCACGTCTCAAAGCAGCCAATGGCCTTTTGGAGGTCGCGGCGCACCAAGTGGGCGACGCCCATGGCAAAGCGCGTGCGCGACGTCTCGCTGCCGTAGTGCCCCTCGAGATAGGCCGCCTCCTCGAGCGCGGGGTCGAAGTTGCCGGTGGCGAGCAAGGCGATCAGTCGGAGGTCACGCGCAGGGACGTAGGCCTCTGCTGCGCGATCGAGCAGTGTCAACGAGCGTTGGGCGAACCCCGACCGATGGCGGTTACGGAGCTCGTGGAACCCGGCGACGAAGCACTCCTGCGGCGTCTCCGGGGTGTGCTCGAGGTCGTCGAGATCGACGGCCTTGGTGCCGCCACGCCCTTCGGCGTCGCCGGCGGTGGCGTAGCGCTGCGCCACCTCGCGCAGGTAGGCACTGCCCCCGGCCGCGCTGATGGCGGCGAGATCCGCGGCGGCGCGACCTCGGTCGCCGGCCATGTTCCGATCGAGATAGAGCGCGGCACGCAGTAGCCGGATGGGTAGTTCTTCGGGTTTGAGCTCGAGCATGCGATCGAGGGTGGCGATGTAGCCGTTGCGCTCTGCTCCGGGGACCAGCAGCCGCTGCTCGGGATCGCCCTCGATGGCCAGTTGGGTGGGGAGGCGCTTGTTGAGCTCGCCCCATTCTTCGGCGTTGATGCGGGCGGTTGCGTCGAGCCACAACGGCAGCGCGATGCCGAGCGCGGCGACCGCCAGGGCGGTGGAGACGACCGACACCGTGCGCAAAGGCCGGCGCCGTGCCGCGCGCCACCAGCGCCCCACGGTTGTGAGCGGCCGAACCGACACCTGGCGATGCTCGAGAAACGCCGTGAGATCGCGGTCCAGCGCGTTCGCGTCGGCGTAGCGGCGGCTGGGCCGTCGCTCGAGCCCGGTGTCCAGGACCGCCGACAGGTCGCGCGGGAGGTTTGGATAGTCGCGGACGGCCGGCGCTGGATCGTCGCGCACCATGCTCAGCAGGAGCATGCTGCTCTCGCCTTGGTAGGGCGGCTTGCGGGTGATGGCGTGGTAGAGCGTCGCGGCCAAACCGTAGACGTCGGCACTCGGGCCGAGCTCGGCCTGGCCCTCCAGCTGCTCAGGGGCCATGTAGCACGGCGTGCCTACCGGGGAGCCGGGCATCGTCGCCGTGAGGTCCTCCGGTCGTTTGGCGAGGCCGAAGTCCAGCAGCACCGCGCGCCGGTCGCGCGTCACGAAGATGTTGGACGGCTTGACGTCGCGATGCAGCACGCCAGCGCTGTGGAGTGCCGCCAGGGCGCTTGCAATCTCAGCCGTCCAGCGCACGGCTTGGCGCAGGAAGCTGCTCTCGGTCGCGATACCCGGACCGAGCAGGGGGTCCAGCCACGCGGTGCCCGCGTACGCGGCGGGGAGCCCGTCGCGATCGGCGAGGGTGGCGCAGCGCTCCAGGATCGTGGCGAGGGACGCACCCTGGAGGTAGTCCATGACCAAGAACGCGGTGCCGTCTGGCGCGGATCCGCGATCGTGGATCGCCACGACGTGCGGGTGGCGCAGCGATGCCAGCGCCTCCGCTTCGCGCAGGAAGCGTTGCTCGCGCACGCTGCGCACGCCGAGGTCGGTGCGCAGCACTTTCACTGCGACGATGCGTTTGAGATCGCGGTCGAAGGCGCGATAGACCGTGCCCATCGCGCCGGCGCCGACGCGTTCCTCGAGGCGGTAGCGGCCTTGTAGTAGCGCGCCGATCAGCGGGTCGTCAGCAGCGCGTCGGCAGAGCTCGGGCAGGTCGTCCTGCAGGCCGAGCGCTTCGACCACCGCGGGGGCAAGCTCGGGGTGCTCGCGGCACAGATGCTCGACGTCGAGCGTCGCGCCGTCTTCAAGCTGTGCTAGGCCACGCTCCACGAGCGCGGTGAGAGCGTCGCCGTCGCCCGAGTCGGGCGGGCCATCCGGGATCAGTGTCGGGTCGGCCATCGGGGGACATCCGTCGGCGCGTTGCGAGAACGGCGATCGCCGCAGCTTAGCGCATCGCCCAGGAGACAGCCGCAGCCGTCGGTCGATGTGTGCCGGCCGACGGTTCGCGGCTTGATCGGTCAAGTGCAAGCCCTAGGGCTGCACCTCGATGGTCAGTGGCGTGCTCAACTGCGGGCCCGTGCCACCAACAGTGACGCCCTGGAACACGAGGTCGAACGCGGTGGTCACCAGTGGGACGCCCAGGCTCAGCACGGTGTAGCCCCCGGCTGGGGCGACCGGGCCGAGGACGGCCTGAAACTGGATCAGGTCGGGGAAGCACGAGTTGGCCCACGGCATCGTCGGGTGCGCGTAGCAGGCGAGGTTCGGGTTGACGGCGAGCAGGAAGGCGGTCGGGGTCCCAGTGGACGCCTCGACCACCGCCGCGTCACCGGGCGCGATCACCGGGTCCGGCGTCTCCAGGACAAAGTGGCATGGCCGCACGCGGGTCCGCAGCTCGAGGCCGTTCAGGCTCAGAGCGTGGGGCACCGGGCCGCCCTGGAGTCCAGCGCGCTCGCCCGTGCTGGCAGCCGCGGCGCGGCCCATGGGCACGCCGTTGATAATGGCGATGGAGCCGCCACCGGCGGTGACGAGGACGGAGGTGCCCGTCAGGGCCTCGCCGCAGAAGAAGAGGTTGTTCCACTGGCCCCATTGGTTTTGGAACGTGCCGCTCGTGACGTGCAGGCCGTCGGTGTCCTTGATGGCGGTCGCCAGCATGCCCGACCGATCGCGCACGCCGGAGTTGGCGACCCATCCGTCCACCTCGGACTCGTGGGCGACCAGCGCGCCTGGTCCGGCGATCGTGCTGGGCGCGCCACACGCGGTGACTCGGACCGCCACGATGCCGCCGTCCTCGACGAGCACCACGCCGGCGTTCTGCGTCGTCAGAACGTGGTCTTCCTCAAACGACAGGTAGACGATGTTACGGGTGCAGTCCGCGGCGACTGCATCGACGTTGAGGTCGTCCTGCGTTTGGAACGCGTTGCGGATCTGTCGCTCGCGCAGGAAGAACTGGAACTGGCCGTCGGCCTGCACGCGGGCGACGTCGCCGTCCAGGAGGGCGCGGGGCGTGCCGTTCAGATTGACGCACCCGGCGACGTTCTGCGCCGTGGAGAAGAACAGCTCGCGCGGGCTTGGACCGTAGGAGCCAAACTTCCACAGAAGTGCGTCGATCTTGCGCGGCGGCGAGTCCTCCCAGATGCTCGCGTCGTTGTCATCGTCGCCGATGAGCGTGAGCCAGGCATCGTGCGGCGCGAACTTCATCGCGTCTGGGTTGCCGGATGGTGTCACGCACATCACGTCGCCCGGATCGACGAGCCAGAGTCCCGTGGGCTTGGGGAAGCGCGTCAGCTCCTCGTGGAGCGTGGTGAAGATCAGTGTGTCTTGGGCGCAGAGGGGGGCGGCCAGGCTGAGAAGGGCCGCAGTCCAGGGGAGGATTCGCATCGTTGGTCTCCGTGATTCGTTGGCGCAGGGGCGCGCTGGCTTTCAGCGGAGTTCGGGCGACCGGGGACCCCGGGCCGATGCGAGTTTTTGTGAAGTCCCAGTGCTTGTGAGCCCCAGTGCTTGTGAGCCCCAGTGGCGATGCAGGAGTTCACGCCGGGCGCGTGAGTCGGGCGACGACTTCGCAGTGCGGTGTCTGCGGGAACAGGTCGACGGGCTGGATGTGCTCGACGCGGTAGCCGCCCTCGACCAGCGCCCGCAAGTCCACCGCGAGCTGCTGCGGATTGCACGACACGTAGACGATGGCGGTCGGGGCCAAGCCGACCAACGCCGCCAACGCGCGGTCGTGAAGCCCAGCCCGAGGCGGATCGACGACTGCCAACGCGAAGCGCGCACCCGCCGCCGCGAAGCCGGGCAGCAGGTCCTCGACTCGTCCCGCGACGAACTGGCAGTTGGTCAGGTCGTTGCGTTTGGCGTTGCGCTTGGCGTCGAGCACGGCGTCGGCGACTTCCTCGATGCCGATGACGCGGTCGGCGCTGCGCGCGAGATGCATCGAGATCGAACCGATGCCGCAGTACAGGTCGAGGGCGGCCACGCCGTCCAGCGGTCCTGCGGCAGCCAAGACCTGGCGATACAGAACTTCGGCCTGGCGCGTGTTCGGCTGCAGGAACGCGTGCGGCGAGACCTCGAACGTCAAGCCATTGCACTCCTCCAGCATGTGGCCGGAGCCCGTCCGCACGAACTCGCGTTGGCCGCGCGCGGTTTGGGCGCGGCCCGTGTGCAGCGTCACGATGAATGTCGTGATGTCCGGCACGTCGTCGAGGACGCGATCGACGAGCGCGTCGACATCGGGCCGCGGGTACTCGGACACGACCAGGTTGACCATGAGCTGGCCGTGATGCTCGGTCCGCCGCACCACCAAGAATCGCAGCAAGCCCTCGTGATGCCGCAAGTGGTAGATCGAGAGCTCGAGATCGGCGGCGTGGCGGCGCACGGAAGCGACCACGCGGTCCCCGCTCTCGTGCTGCAGATGGCACGACTCGAGATCGAACACGCGATCGAATCGGCCCCGCTCGTGGAGTCCGAGGAAGCGCTTGCCCGCGCGGTCGGCACCGAAGGAGAACTCCATCTTGTTGCGATAGCGGAGCGGCGAGGCGGCGCCGAGGATGTCGTGCCAGACGCCGGGATCGACCTCGTGAGCCTGCAGCGCCTCGCGGACCATCCCTTCCTTCAGCGCCAGCTGATGGGTCTCGTTGAGGTCCTGCCACCGACAGCCACCGCAGTGCCCGAAGTGGCTGCAGGGAGGCTCGCGCCGGGGGAGTCCCGGCTGCAGAAGCTGCAATACGCGGCTTTGATAGTGGCCGCGCCGTTTGCGACCCAGGACGACCTCGACGTGGTCGCCGGGCACCGCCCGCGGTACCTCGACGGTGGCCTGCTCGAGCGACGCCAGACCGTCACCCTTCGGTGACAGCCTGTCGACGACGAGCTCGGCTCGGCGTTCGGGCTTGCGTCGTCTCGCGCTCACGGGGTCCCGTTCATCCCCGTCGCCGGGGTTGCTGACAAGCCCACAGTGTGGGAATCGCAGCGCCGCGGCGGCGGCCGGCCGCGGGCCCCAGGGGCCGCCGCCAAGGGCGCGGCGCTTGACGGCTAGCCGTCGGAGCCATTAGGACTCCCAGTGGCCGGGGGGCGCGGTCCCATTTTGGGAGCGTGAGCCGGAGCCTGCTTCTCCTCCTTCCTTCCCCGCAATATGACTCCTGTTCTCATCTCCCCCCGGCCGCCTTTTCGTTCGTGGGCGCGAACGAAAGGGCACGACGCAGCCGAGTTGTGAACGGGTCGGCCCGTCGGGCGACCCGCCTAACGGTTGGGGCGCGCCGGCGCGGTCGCGAGAGGCAGGACCCGCAACGGGCCGAACTCGACCTGGCATTCGTGGGCCACGACGGCCACCGCGTACTCGCCGGCCGGGAGGCGCGCGCCGCCGCGGTCGCTGCATTCGAGCCATTCAGCGGGCTCGGGCTCGCCGCTCGGCCAGAGCTTCATGCGCTGGCGATAGCCGACGTGCTCTCCGCGGCCGTCGGTCTCGGGCCAGCATTCGGCGATGAGCGACCAGCGCGAGTCGGGGTGCGGATCGGCGATGCCGTTCCCGGTGAACGCGTCGACGCGAGCGCCGTCCCCTTGCTTTACCGAGAACTCGCACCAGGGACCGTACGGCTTCATGTACCAGGCGACTGCGTAGAGCCAGCCGTTGCGGGGGAAGCGCCCGGGCTGGTCGAGATGGCCACCCCAAAGCGTGAGGACACCGAAGCCAGCCCACGTCTGCCACGGCCGAAAGCCGCGGAACACCATGTCGGTTTCGACGCGCCGGCCGCCGGCGAACGCGCCGGTGGCCAGCAGGATGCGGTCGTAGCGTTCGGAGCCTGGGACGGGTCGTACGCGGCGCTCGCCGTCGACCTCGACGACTTCCCAGTGCCCGTCTTGCACCTCCAGCGGTTGGCGCCAGTCGACGAGCGTCGGCAGCGACAGGGGCGCCGGGTCGTACTCGAAGGTGAGGCGCTCGGTGGCGGCTGTGCGACCCACAGCGCTGGCGTGGATCTCCACGTCATTGATGCCCTCCCGCAGGACTTTGGGGAGGAGCTCGATCGTCCACCAGGGGGCGGGGCTGCGCGGATCGGTCTGCGCCAAGTCGGTCCAGTCGCCCTCGTTCACCCGGTAGCGCAGGCTGGCGCGGCGAAACGCGGTGCCGCACAGATTGGCGCTGAGCTCGCCGCTGCGCCGAGTGACCACGGCCGGGGCGTGCTGGACGTCCAGCATGGGCTCCTTGGTCCACCACCACGCGAACGTGGCGGCAGCGCCGGATCCGATCACGAGGGCGGTGGCCAGGGACCAGAGCAGCAGTTGTCGTCGCATCGTCGTCATGGGCGGCGCACGGTCGCACTCCAGTTGTTCGGCGTTCCGCGGGTGCGCACTGGACCACCCTGGCGAAGCGACTCAAGATGGGCCCGATGATGCAGCGCGTGGCCTTGATTCCCGGCGGCGCCAAGGGGATCGGCGCCGCCATCGCTCGTGACCTCGTCGCCGCTGGCTGGGCGGTGGCGTTCTGTTATCGCCACAGCGCAGCGACCGCGGCGGCGCTGGAAGACGAGCTCTCCGGCGTCGTTGGCGCTCGGGTGCTGGCGCTGCAGGCCGACGTGTCGGACCACGAGGCATGTCGGGAGCTCGTCGCGCGGGTGCAATCCGAGTGGGGGCGCATCGACGCGTTGATTCAATGTGCTGGGCCCTATCACCGCGTGCCGCTCTTCGAGGAGAGCCTCGACGGCTGGCATGAGATGTTCGACCACAACCTGCACCCAGTCTTCTATCTCGGTCGGCTTGTGGCGCCCGGGATGCAAGAGCGTGGCTTTGGCCGCATCGTCACGTTCGGCATGGCCAGGGCGGATCGCATGGTGGCGCAGCCGTTCATCACCGGGCACTACATCGCCAAGGCCGCCGTGCTCATCTTGACCAGGACCCTGGCCAAGCTCTTGGCGCCCCACGGCATCACCGTGAACTCGGTCTCGCCGGGCTACATCGACTCCGGGAGCGACACGGCGGACGCGCTCGCGGCAGCTCTGCCGACCATCCCTGCGGGGTACTTGGGCTCGGTCCAGGATGTGGTCACCGCAGTGAGGTTTCTGCTGTCGGACGAGGCTCGCTACGTGAACGGTGCGAACCTCGAGGTCGGCGGTGCCTGGGGCGTGTAGCGGCGGGCGATTGGTCGGCGGGAGCGCTACTCCTCGGTGAGGGCGGCGGCCTCGTTGGCGATCTGTCGACGGCGTCGATCGGGCAAGTCGAGCTCGTCCAGCAGGCGCGGTCGACGCCTGAGCTGGCGGCAGAGGACGATGCCGCGGTTCAGCAGGGCGCGTTTGTCGCGCACGCGCAGGTGGGTGAGTGCCGTGATCGGGTGCAGCCTCGCCCGGTCGACGCGTTCGCGCAGGCTGTCGCCCGCCGGGTGGTCCCATGCCAGGAGTTGGAGTCCCATGCCCTCGCCATAGGCGAGCGCGTCGCTGGTGAAGCGGCCGTTGGTCACGAGCCAAAACGAGCTCCAGCTCTCGCGCGTCTGCTCGAGGTCGCAGGCGCGGCCATAGATGTACATGGCCACCGTCACGTCCACCTTGCCGTCGGCGCGATTGCGGAACTTGCATTCCGCAAGCTCCCGGCCGCGCTTCGGCCCGCGTGGGCGGGTGGCGACGACGTCCACCTCGTGACTGACGAGGTGCCCGCGGAGGCGGGCCCCAACCCTCACCCGCCATCCTTCCGCGCGCCAGAGCTCGCCGACGAACTGCTCGAACGGGTAGCCGCCAGGACCCAGCTCCTGCAGTGCTTTTTGCAGGCTGTAGCGCGCCGCCGCGGGCCGCCGCGCGCGACGCAACATCCGGTGAGCAATGCGGTAGAGCTCGCCGGTGGTCATGCCGTCGCGGAGCGAGAGGCGCACCGCCGCGACGATCTGGCGCTCCTCGGCGCCATTGGCGCCAGCCCGCCGCAGGGAGGCGCGTAGCTTGCTCTCCTTGAACCCCTCGATTTCGCCGTTCGACTTGACGATCCGGGGAGCTCTGCGCGACATCCCCAGAGCGTATCTCTCGATTCGGTGGCGGTCGCCGTCTCGCTGTCGCTGTCCCTGTCGGGGCTAGCGGCGCTGGTGGTCCACCAGAGCCTCGCGCACGGTCTTGGCGATGAGCGGCTCGAGGTGCGAGACGTCCATCGGTTGCAGGCGGCGCGAGATCTCTCCGGTGATCTCCGCCAGACTCGGCGGCGACGGTGCGGCGGGCGGAGTGTGGCGCTGGACGATGACTCGTCGGACGAGCCTATACAGGACGTTCTCGAGTCCGTCGTGCGGGCAGGTGCTGTGGATCGGCATCGCGTGCGAGGTGAGAGCGAGTCGCGTCTAGAGAAGCAACGCACGAAACCGTGGACCGCGACGGCCAAAAATCACTTTTTGTCGCATCCGTTGGAGATCGTCACCCGATTTATTGGGGTTTGCCCAAATCTGTTACCGGGTGTTCCCTTGGGGGGAAAGTGGGGGCGTCTTCGGTCGCGAGGGCGTCCCGCGGCGCGGCCGCGCCGGCCGCCACCATCGATGGCGATTCACGAGGGTCCCGAGCGGGCGGCGGCTCAGGGGGGGCTGGTCGACATTGTCTCGGCGGATCGAGGCTGCTCCCATGGCGGGATGAGCCGACACCCCGACGCCGACGTCGATCCGCAGTTTGTCGAGCGCTGGTCCCCGCGCTCGTTTGCCTCCGAGCCGTTGCCCGACACGCAGGTGCGGGCGCTCTTTGAGGCGGCGCGCTGGGCGCCCTCGTGCTTCAACGAGCAGCCTTGGCGCTTCGTCTACGCGATGTCCCCAAGTGGGCGGGAGCAGGTGGCGGCGCTGCTGGCCGATGCGAATCGCGCTTGGGCGGCCAAGGCGCCGCTGCTCGGCGTGGTCTTCGCCCGGCGGCGCTTTGCGCGCAATGACAAGCCCAACCGCTGGGCGGCATTCGATTCGGGCGCGGCCGCCTTCTCGCTGGCGTTGCAGGCCCACCGGCTCGGTCTCGCCGCCCACTTCATGGGCGGCTTCGACGAGAACCGTGCCTACCAGACTCTCGGCGTGGACGAAGCCGAGTTCGAGGCGATGGCGGCCTTCGCTGTGGGGTGCCGCGGTGATGTTGAGGCGTTGCCCGAGGCCCTGCAGGCGCGCGAAGCGCCCAGCGATCGCAAGCCGCCCGGGGAGGTCGCCGTGCGGTTTGGCGACTGAGGCGGGCGTGTCAACGAGATGCGGTTCGAGCCAGCGGCTTGGGCACCTCGGGACGTAAAGTGCCGACCGTTTCCTTCCGGAGCCCTGATGTCACACCGCCTCATCGCGTGGGTCGCTGCCGCGGCGACGCTCTCCCTTCTTGGCGCGCAGTCTCCCGCCGCGGCCGATGCTTCGTCGGTGCCCGAGGACCGGCGCGAGGGATTCGCGTCGATCGAGGCCTCGGCGTGCGAGGAATGGCTGACCTACTTGGCTTCGGACGAGCTCGGGGGCCGTGAGACCGGTCAGCCGGGCTACCGTTTGGCCGCGGAGTATGTCGCGGCGCGTTTCGCGGAGTTCGGCCTCGAGCCGGTCGGGGACGACGGGACGTTCTTTCAGAACGTGCCGTTCGTGAGCGCTGGGCCTACCGCGGACAGCGTCCTAGCGCTGGTGGCGGACGATGGGACGGAGATCCTGCGGCTCATACCGGGTGAGGACGTGGGGGGCCGCATCAGCGAGGCGTCCGAGCAGGACCTGCCGATCGTCGACCTCCTCGCCCAGAGCGCGGCAGATGTGGAAGACGCGGATCTCGAGGGGAAGGCGGTGCTGTTCCGTGACGAGAGTCCGGCGTTGAGCCGGTGGACCGAGGCCACCCGCGCGCTTTGGCGGGCCCGGCCGAAGGCGATCCTGACCATCGATGACGACGGCGCCTCCCGCGTGCAGCGCCGTGTGCGCATGGGCTCCGGTCGGCGGAGTCGCGTGCTGTCGTCGCGGTTTCGCCGCCCCAACACCTATGTGATTAGCACGGCCACGGCTGAGCGGATTCGCGAAGAGCTGTCGGCACGGCAGGGATCACTGACGCTGCAAGTGCGGGTCGGCATGGAGGAGCGGCCGGCCTTTGGCGGCAATGTCGTTGGTATGCTGCGCGGTTCCGATCCGGAGCTGCAACACGAAGTCGTTGGCGTTGGCTCCCACCTTGACCACATCGGTTCGAGCGGTGGTGTCATCAACAACGGTGCCGATGACGATGGTTCCGGGACGACCGGTGTGCTGGCGGTCGCGCGGGCCTTTAGCCAGAACGAGGTCAAGCCGCGTCGGTCGATCCTGTTCATGTGTTTCTCCGGTGAGGAGAAGGGGCTCATCGGCTCGGGCTACTACGCGGACCATCCGATCGTTCCCCATGGCGACATGGTCGCGGAGCTGCAGATGGACATGATTGGCCGACGCGAGGAGAAGGTGCGCGGCGGTACGGTGCATGAGTCGGCCGACGACAACGCCAACTCGCTGCACCTGATCGGCACCAAGAAGCTATCGAGTGCCCTGCACGAGCTCTGTCTCGCCGTCAACGATGCCCACATTGGCTTTGACTACGAGTACGACGAGGAAGACGTGTTCACGCGGAGTGACCACTACAACTTCGCGAAGCAGGGCATCCCGATCGCGTTCTTCTTCACCGGGTTTCACTCCCAGTATCACCGTCCGGACGACACGGTCGACAAGATTGACTTCCCCAAGCTGACACGCGTGGCAAGGCTGGTCTACCTCGTCGCGTTCGAGCTCGCCAACGCTGACGAGCGGCCCGACGTGGATGGCTCCTGGCGGCCGCGGCGGCGCTAGTGGTGTGATTCAGGAATCTGGGGCCTTATCCACGGCCCTCAGCGCCGCTCGCAGCGTTGGGTCGTCCTCGCCGTATCCACCAATATGCCTGCGGCGACCCGCCTTGCGCCCGGCGCCGATGTCTCGCGGATAAGGCCCCACCTGCCTGAATCACACCACTAGCGGGCCCCGCTAGTCGGCGAGCGCGCGGCCGACCTCGAGGAGGAGGGCGACCTCGTCTTCGGCGAAGGTGCGCTCTTCGCGGTTCGCGATCCCCAGCGTCCCCACCACGGCTTCGCCGCGCAGCAAGGGGACCACGATGGCGCCCTGCATCCCGGTCGCCTTGGCACCGGGGCGCACGTCGCCGGTCGTGTCTTCCTGCAGGTTGCAGGCCGTGACTGGCGCGGCCCGCTCGGCGGCGAGGCCGGCCATCCCTTTGCCGACCGGGATCGCGCGGATCGCTGCGAGAACCGGCTCAGGCATGCCCGCGGTCGCGGCCGCCAGGTGCAGGAGGCCGTCGTCGCCGATTCGGTGGATGGTCCCCGACTCGGCGCGGAAGTGCTCGATGGTCAGCGCGAGGGCTCGCTCGAGGCCATTCTCGGCTTCGCGGGCCGCGCGCACTTGCGACAACAGTTCGCTCATGTGCGGTCGACCACCATACCGCACGATGCGGCGGCGGGGTGGACCGGCTACAACAGAACGTCCCCTACCAGGGACAGGCCGATGGACGCGCTGCATCGAATCGCCGACGCCAAGATCCGCGAGGCGATCGCGCGCGGCGAGTTCGACGACTTGCCGGGCAAAGGCAAGCCACTGCAGCTCGAGGATTTGTCGCGCGTGCCGGAGGATCTCCGCGGTGGCTATCTGCTCCTCAAGGGCGCCGGGGTGCTGCCCGAGGAGGTCGAGTTGCGCAAGGAGCTGCTGACGCTGCAGGACCTGCTGCGGGCCTGCACCGACGCCGGCGCGCGCGATCGACTGCGTCGGACCGTCCGCGAGCGTTCGCTGCGTTTGGCGATTCTGCTCGACCACCGCCGTCGTCGGATCGGACGAGCGCTGCCATCGTGGCCACCCTTCCAGTAGGATCGCCTGGCGGCAGCACCGCTCGATGAGGCTCTTCAAGCATCCGGAACTCGAAGACTACTTCGAAGAGGTTGAGGCGGGCGATCTCGCGCGCGTGGACTCTGACCGGGTGGTCGCGGCCTACGAGAGCGGGAAGGCGATCTATCTGCGTGACTTCCGGCTGGATTACGACCGCGAGTTCCTGTCCAGCGTCGAGTTCCCGACGGAGCCGAAGACGCTGAAGAAGCTGCCGTCGCACGCGATGTTGGCGGAGCTAGAAGATCTCGGGGGACTGCTGCGTCCAGCCTTGCCTGATACCGGTATCGCGGCACTGGTGTTGCGCGAGGTGTTTGCTGGCGACAAGAGGCGGTTCCGCGCCTTCGTCGAGCAAGTGCGTGCCATTAACGGCCAGCTCAAGACCCTGTGCGAGCGACTCTTCCCGGGCTATCGGCCGTTGCACCACAGCATGACGTGGCGCTTCTCGGAGACCCTCAACGAGAACCTCCACGTCGACGTCTACCGCGAGGACTTGCCCGACCACCACCTCCGCCTGTTCGTCAACCTGGACGATGCACCACGGATCTGGAACGTGAGTTGGAATCTCGACCAGATGCTCGGGGCGCATCTGCAGGATCTCGATCCCGAGTTCGTGCGGCAGGCCACCCCCGGGCGCATCTGTCACGACCTCAACTTCGCGGTATTTGGTCGCGTTTCGGAGGCCGGCCGTGACGGCCAACCGCGACACGTCGTTTTCTTCGACCCTGGTGACGTTTGGCTCGTCGACAGCCGCAAAGTGTCACACCAGGTCTTGTTCGGTCGTCGTGCCGTCTCCACCGACTTCGCGATCCGCGTCGATTCAATGGCCGACCAGCGTCAACACTACTACCGCGTCGTGGAGGAGCATCGGCAGAGGCCGCCACGGCGCGCGAACCCCAGAGAGGCTTCGGCATCGTGACTTCCGCCAAGACCCCCCGCGAGCTCGAGTTCGTGCGCCGTGCGACCCATCAAGGCACCTTCGTCACGCTGCCCTGTCTGGAGGTCGAGGTCGACGACAAGATCCTGCGGTACGCCGAGACCAACGACTTGATCTATGGGCGCGTGCTGACGCTCTACACCAAAGAGCCGACGACGATCCCCTGGCTGGAGACGATGCGCCCGGACGAGGTCTTGGTCGACATCGGGGCGACCATCGGCCTGTACTCGGTCTTCGCTGCTGTTGTCGCCGGCTGCCGCGTGTACTCGTTCGAGCCCGAGGCGCTCAACTACGCCGAGCTGAACAAGAACATCTACCTCAACGACCTGCACGGCCGGGTGTCCGCGTACTGCCTGGCGATGAGCGACGAGCAGCGCGTCGGGCATCTGCACCTCGGCGCGTTTGGCGCTGGCTACTCGCACCACGACTTCAACCAGAACACCTGGACGAAGGACATGGTGTTTGGGCGCGGGACGACCAAAAAGGAGCAGCGCGTGCAGCAGGGCTCGGTGTCGACGTCCCTGGACGCACTCGTCGCTAGCGGGGCGGTGCCCCCGCCGAGCCACATCAAGATCGACGTGGACGGTCTGGAGCATCGCGTGATGGCTGGGTGCCGCGAGACTCTGCGCCATCCCGATCTCAAGACGGTGCTGTTGGAGGTCGACTTCAGCATCCCCGAGTGCCGCACCTTGATCGAAGAGATGACCGCGCTCGGCTGGCGGTATTCGTTGGACCAGCTGCGCACCAATCGCTCGGCGATCCTCACCGAGGAAAAGATCCAGCAGCTGTGGTGCGAGCAACGCGCGGGCTTCAACTACATCTTCTTCCGCAGCGATGACTACGCGGATGTCTTCCGTGACTTCCTGGCGCGCTACGAGCCGCCGCTGGGCGCGCACGGCAAGATGCTGCGGCCGCCCAAGGTCATCGGCACGAACCCGACGCAGCCGTCGCCGCTGCGAGCGATGGCCGAAGGGGGCTACCGCAAGATCCGCGGCGCCATGGGCAAGTAGCCGCGAACGTCACTAACGGTCCCAGTCGTAGCGTCGCCCCAACAGGTCGTAGAGCTGCTGATTGTGCGGCGCGAAGTGCTCGACGAGGCGCTTGCGCGTCTCGGAGGCTAGCTCGGGGTAGGGGATGTAGTTGCGCCGCCCGGTGTCGGGGAGGTCGCGCACGGGCAAGCCCAAGAACTCTTGAGCCCGTGCCAGGGTGCCCTGTCGATCGTCGCGCAGCTCCTTGTTGGTCATGATGAGGAACTGCTGCCGCGGGAACCAGCGCATCCAGTGGCGCAGCTGGTCGGCGTACAGGCCGCGCGCCAAGTAGGAGCAATGATGGCGCTTCAGGCTGAAGTAGCTCTCGTCTTCCTCCATGCGGGCGAGTTCGCCTTGGAGCCGCTCTTCTTCGCGGTCGATCGCCTCTTCAAAGGAGAGGCGCTCGAGGCCGCGCCGCGCGTTCATGCAGTAGTACGAGTAGGCGCGGTCCACCGGGTTGCGCAGGAGCACGATCAGCTTGGCTTTCGGCACCAGCTCGAGCACGCGTTTGGGCACGTGCGGGTGGAACATGTAGCACGGCGTGGCTTCGCCGGCGAGTAGGGGGCGGCCGTTGCGGCGGGCCCAGTGCTTGGCGAAGACGGTGGGGAATTGCGATCGATACCAGCGCGCACCGCGACCCCAGTGCATGTCGAAGAAGTAGATCTCCTTACGGAAGACCGGTGCGACGTTGGGGTGCTCGCTGAGGTAGGAGAAGAGCGACGTCGTGCCTGCTTTGGCGGCACCAATCACCAGGAAGTCGGGCAGCGAGCGGCACCACCACGTGGCGCGTCGGCCGCCGACCTTGATGAGCTTCTCCCACGCCGAGAGGTTCTCGGTGCCGTCCTTCTTGACCTTGCCAGCCGCGTAGTCGAGGCCCCGCTCCAGCAGCTCCTTGGCCCCGTCCGGGCCGGTGATCCGGAGCCACACCGAACCGTCGCCGGGCTCCACGGCGATCTCGGTCGTGAAGTAGGGGAAATGACGGGTGTAGTGATCGCGGACATCGCGAATGCGGGTCTGCCACGATTCGCCGGACGGATAGCGGAACGCGTAGCCGTCGTTGAGCTCCTTGACTTCCCGGTACTTGGCGGAGATCTCGCCGATCTCACGGTCCCGACGCTCCCAGTCCAGGTCCAGGCCGTGGGCGTTGGCGCTGTGGACTTCGGTGTGCGGCGTCATGAGCGAGGCGGGCCCGGGGGCGGCCGCAACGGCGGGTGCGTGGCCGTCGCGAGCGGGTGTGGGCCCGGCGATCTGCTAAGATCCTAGCGCCCCAGGGCTCGCGCGGCACGTCACTCGCTCCTGACTCGCGCATCCCAATCGTGACCCTCGGAGCGGAGTGGAATGACCGTGCGCGTTCTCTTGTCTTCAATGGTCCCTGTTGTCGTCGCCATGGGCGGCTCCGGCCTCGCGGCACAGTCCGCGGACAACATGGTGCTGGATTCGCACATCTCTTTGCCACCGTGCTCAACCGGCGACGTGTGGGGCTTGGGCAACTACATGCTCGTCGCGCGCCGTCACGAGGGCTTTGCCGTCGTGGACGTGAGCGACCCGCAGAACCCGGTGATGAACACCATTCACCCGCCGGGCTATCCGGTGTCGTTGGGCAGCTACGGTTGTGGCGACATCAAGTCGGATGGGCGCTACATCTACGTGTCCGACGAGGCCACGGGGCAGGGTGCGTTCATCTATGATGCCCAGCCTGACCCGATGAATCCCACCTTGGTGGGCTCGTTGGGCTTCCCCACCAGCTCGGTCCACAACCTCTGGATCGATGGCGACTACCTCTACACGGCAACGGGTAACGAGGTGTGGGACGTCAGCGACCGCACCAACCCGGTCTACTTGACGCGGGTCACGACAGCTTTCTCGCACGACATCATTGTCCTCGATGACATCGCCTACGTGTCGCTGTGGAACAGCGGTTTTGGCATCTACGACGTCAGCAACCCACGCCTCCCGCGGCAGTTGGCCCGGAAGAGTTATTCCCGTGCGTTCACCCACAACATGTGGCCGACGGACGATCGGAACTATCTGTTTACGACCGACGAGACCACCGATGGTCATGTGTTGGTGTGGGACATCAGCAGCTACGAGGTGATCACGCAGGTCGGCTCCTACCAGGCCGGGCCGACGGGTGGTGTCGTGCACAACGTGCAAGTGCACGGCGACCTGTTGTTCGTGACCTACTACAAGGAAGGCCTGCGCGTCCTCGACATCAGTGACCCGCCGAACCCGGTCGAGATCGCGCACTACGATACGTATGCGCCGACCGCGAACGGCTGCTTTGGTGGCCCCTACGCCGGCTGCTGGGGCGTGTATCCGTGGGATCGCACCCGGATCATGGTCAGCGACATGGACAACGGAGCGTACGTGCTGCGGCTCACCGCCATCGACCAGTCGTTCAGCGCGGCGTCGCCGACGGTCGCCCCCGGCACCACGATCGACCTGAGCTTTAGCTACCAGAACGACGCGGCGCAGCCGCTCGGCGCGTTCGGCGTCGCCACGCTGTCCGGCATCAACGGTATCCCGCTCGTGTTCAGCTTGTTGGCCGACGCCCGAGTGCTGCAGCCCGGCGAGAGCGCGTCGTTCAACCTGCCGATCCCGGTCCCGGCGGGCTTTCCTCTCGGCTGGCCCGTTGAGTTCACGGGCTACACCGGCATCGCCAGTCCGCTGATTGTCTCGGACACCCAGCAGGTGACCGTCACCGTCCAGTGACGCGGCTGCATTTCGTCGACGGCACCTACGAGCTGTTTCGCGCGTTCTATGGAGCCCCGCCGCGGACGAGTCCGGCGGGGCTCGAAGTCGGCGCGACCGTTGGTTTTGTCAGGACGATCGCCGGGCTGCTGCGGCAGCCCGACGTGACCCACGTTGCCTGTGCGTTCGACACGGTCATCGAGTCGTTTCGCAATGACCTGTTCGAAGGCTACAAGACCGGCGCGGGGATCGAGCCCGCGCTGTGGGCCCAGTTCCCCTTGGTCGAGCGCGCCGCGCACAGTCTGGGCGTCGTCGTTTGGTCGATGATTGAGTTCGAGACCGACGATGCGTTGGCCACCGCAGCGGCCCGATGGGCGGAGGCGGATGGCGTCGAGCAGGTCGTGCTTTGCTCGCCGGACAAGGACTTCGCCCAGTGTGTGCGCGGAGACCGAGTCGTGTGCTTGGATCGCCGACGACAGAAGCTGATGAACGAGCCCGGGGTGTGGGAGAAGTTCGGCGTGGGGCCCGCGTCGATTCCCGATTGGCTGGCGTTGGTCGGTGACACCGCGGACGGGATTCCCGGCGTGCCTCGCTGGGGCGCCAAGTCCGCGGCGGCTGTGCTCGCGCGCTATGAGCGGCTCGAGGAGATCCCCGACGACCCGGACACCTGGGACGTCCAGGTCCGAGGGCGTGCTGCGCTCGGTGCCAGTCTTCGCGCGGCGCGGGAAGCGGTCAGCCTCTATCGAACCCTGGCCACGCTGCGCACCGATGTGCCACTTCCCGAGGATCTCGACGGGCTGCGTTGGCGCGGGGTGCGCGAAGCGGAGCTGGCCGCGCTGGGTGCTGAGCTCGGCTTCAATGACTTGGTGGCCGAGCGGCCCTGGCTGCCATCGTCAAAGTCCGGCGGCGGTTAGCAGGCCGTTGAAGAAGTGCTTTGGCCGGCAGGGTGATCCTCGATGCAGTCGGCCCGCGAAAACGTAGGCGAATCGATGGTTCCGGCGAGGCTTTCGCGAGTCGAGCTGCGCGAGAGGCGCCGCCCTGATGGCTGAATGACATTTTCAACGGCCTGTTAGCAGGCGAAGGCGCACCTCAATCACGGAACACCGCACCCGCGCCGTTCGTAGATCTCTGTGGCGCCGAACCACGGCCCTGCAACCGGGCCGCGACCACGGGCAGTTCCTCCTTCTCCTCTCCCTTCACCTGTGGGTCGGCGCCAGGCGGGTGTCCGGGACTCGTTCCGGACGCCCGCGTTCTTTTGAGGCGCGCGATGCGACGGCGTCCTGCGGTCAGACCAGCCGTTCGAGAGCGGGCGCCGTCGGTGCCAAAAAGAAGCGCCCAATCTCCGCTGGAAAGCGGTCGCCGTCGTCGCGCTCCATGGTGTAGGTGCCTTCCATCGTGCCCCAGCGGGTGCGGAGCGGGCAGCCGCTGACGTAGTGGAAGGTCTCGCCTGGCGCCAAGTCCGGGAACTGGCCGACCACGCCGGGCCCTTTCACGTCCTCGCGGTGCCCATCGGCGTCGCGGATGATCCAGTGCCGGGTGAGCAGCTTGGCCCGCCGGTTGCCCTCGTTGCGGATCACGATCCGGTAGACGTAGACGAATCGGTCTGCCTGGGGGTCGGATTCGTCAGGGAGGTACTGCGCCGCGGCCTGGACGCGGATGCCCTCTGTGACGGTGTCAGAATGCAGTAGCTGTTCCACGTCGAGCCGTGGTGGCGGTGGTGGCGACCATCTTGGAGTCGACCGCGTGCTTGTCCAGCCCCGCTTGGCACAAGATGATGTTCGGCAGAGAGCCGATGGCGTCGAGAACAGCAGCGTCGCGGAACCGGCCGTGGTGGGCGGGATTGGACTACGAGGACCTGCTCGACGTCCGCCTGTGTGACCTCGGTCTCGTCGTCGAAGGCACGGCGCTGCAGGGCAGAATTCAGCGTCTTTACCGAGAGTTGGCCAAGGCGGGGCAGCGTTTTCGCCCACACGTGTGGCTGTCGACCAGCTGGTTTTGCCCCGACGGCGTACCAGGTTTCGGGGTGCCGTTCTTTCTCGCGCACCCGCGCCTCGCGCGGATCGAGCATCGACACATGCTCGAGGTCGAGGGTGGCAGCTACGACTGGTGCATGAAGCTCTTGCGGCACGAGACCGGCCACGCCATCGACAACGCCTACCGCCTGCACTGGCGCAAGCGGTGGCGCGAGGCGTTTGGCGCGTTCTCCAAGCCCTACAGCCGCACCTATCAACCCCGACCACGCAGTCGCAACTACGTGGTCAACCTGGACTACTGGTATGCCCAGAGTCATCCCGCCGAGGACTGGGCGGAGTGTTTCGCGGTCTGGTTGCAGCCGGGGTCGCAGTGGCGCAAGCGCTACGCGGGGTGGCCGGCCAAACGCAAGCTCGAGACGGTCGACGAGCTCATGGCAGAGACCGGGCCGGCGCCGGCGCGAGTGACGAGTCGACAGCGTGTGGATTCACTGCCGCGGCTGCAGCTGACCCTTCGTGAGTACTACGCGCGCAAGCAAGACGCCTATGCCCCCGATGGCCGCGGCGAGCTGGATGCTCAGCTGTTGCGGGTGTTCTCGACCGACCCGGGCTACCGAGGCCGGGCCACGGCGGCCTCCTTCTTGGTGAAGCATCGCCAAGGCCTGCGCAACCAGGTTGCCGCGGCAACCGGGCAGTATCGCTACGTCGTGGATCAAGCACTCAAGGAGATGATCGCGGGCTGCAAGCGGCAGCGTCTGCGGCTCACGAAGTCGGATCGGCCGACCGAAGTGGCGGCATCGGCACTGCTCACGTCCATCACCATGAGCTTTCTGCACGGCCGCAAGCGCGAGTTCTGGCGGTGAAACCACTGCGCATCGTAATCCTGATGCACGACAGCCTGGTGCCGCCAGAGTCGGTGGAAGGGCTGTCACAGGAGGAGATGAACCCCTGGCTCATGGAATACGACGTGCGCCAGGGCTTGCGCTCCCTCGGCCACTCGGTGCATGTCCTTGGCGTGGGCGATGAGCTTCTGCCGATTCGGCGCGCGATCGAAGAGTTGCAGCCGCACCTGTGTTTCAACCTGCTTACCCACTTCCTCGACGTCGGTGCCTACAGCGCCCACGTGGTCAGCTATCTGGAGCTGTTGCGCTCGCCCTACACCGGCTGCAATCCCCGCGGCCTGCTGTTGGCGGGCGACAAAGGCCTGTCAAAGAAGGTGATGACCTATCACCGGATCCGAGTGCCGAAGTTCTCGATGTTTCGACTCGGCCGCGCGCTCGGGCGGCCCCGCAAGTTGCCGTTTCCGCTGATCGTGAAGTCCGCCGCGGAGCAGGCGTCGATGGGGATTGCGCAGGCGTCGATCGTGAACGATTTCGAAGCGCTCACCGAGCGGGTGTCCTTTGTGCATCGCACGGTGGGGACCGATGCGATCGCCGAGGAGTACATCCCCGGGCGGGAGCTCACGATTGGCGTGCTGGGTAACGACCGGCTCACCGCATTGCCGATCCGCGAGACCAAGTTCGACAACCTCCCCGAGGGGTCGGAGCCGATTCTCACTTCGAAGGTCAAGTGGGACCTCGCCTACCAACGCAAGGTTGGGATCCGCAGCGAACCGGCGGAGTTGCCGGAGGCGGTCACGCGGGAGATTCAGCGCGCCGCCAAGCGCATCTTCCGCTCGCTCGAGCTGTCGGGCTACGCGCGGATCGATCTGCGGTTGAGCGAGGACGGTCGACCGTTCGTGTTGGAGGCCAATCCGAACCCGGACCTGTGCGCGCACGAGGACTTCGCCGTTTCGGCGGCGTCCACCGGGCTGAACTACGAGCAGCTGTTGCAGAAGATCGTGACGCTCGGGCAGAGCTACCGGCCGGCGTGGATGGCGCAGTAGCCTCGGCCGCCCGACAGACGACGCCCCAGTAGCCAGCTATGATGCGTCCCGGCCGTGCCCCCGCGGCCGTGGTCGACCGCCTGTCTTCCCAACATCACTATGCGACGTCTTGTTTCCCTGCTGGCGGCCACGGCGGCCGCTTGCTCTCTGGTCGCGGCGCCCGCCGCCAGCTCCGGTTCTGAGCCCGCTCCAGCCGGGGCGACGCTCCAGCTCAACGGTCTCACGTCCGCGGTCGCCGAGATCGGCTCGACGGTCACCGTCACGGTCACCGGTACCGCCGGTCGGCCGGCCCTCTTGCTCGTGGACGTCGCCCCCGGCCCGGTGACCCTCTTTGGGCAGTCCGTTGCGCTCGCGTTCTCCCCAGGTCTGCTGGTGTTGCCGGTCGACCTCACCACGGGCACCGCGACCCTCAACCTGCCGATTCAGAACCAGTCGCGGCTGCACGGAGGGCAGCTCTTCATGGTGGCTTGGGTTGGCGAGGGCAGCGCTCCGGCGAGTTGGTGTTGGAGCAACGGCGCGGATCTGTTGGTCGTGGATCGAGGACCCCAGCTGGCGGGCCGCTCGTTGTCTCAGTTCCCCTCGTTCGAAACGGTGCGTGCCTTCAACCGCGGTTCGTCGGTGGAGGTCGCGGTCAACACGCAGAGCTATCCGGCGCTGAACGGTCGGACCGCTGACGTCTACGTCGTGGCAGCCAAGACCCGCGCCGAGTGGGACGGCGACCCTTCTCTCGCCGACGTCTCGTTCGGCGGCGCGGAGTCCATCACGTTCGCGCTTGGCAGCATCCAGGCCAACACCCTGACCGTGGATACCGGCACGTTGTTGGGACCGAACGAGTCCGCCGCGTCGGGGGATGTGCGCCCGGGTGTGGGCTATGACGTCGTGATCGACGTTAACCGCAACGGCGTGTTCGATCGTGATGACCTGATCGATGGCTACGCCGGCGCCGAGCCGGGCTTCGAGATCATGCGGGACCTCGCGGCGGGGGGTTCGAGCAGCGCTCCGATGGCCGGCCCGAACCCGGTCACCGAGATGCTCTACACCGGTGGCGCCATGCTCGCGCAGGACACCTACTACCCGACCAACATCCCGACGATGGGCCGCGTGCCGCTCGTCGTGATCAGCCACGGCAATGGCCACAACTACCGGTGGTACGACCACCTCGGCTATCACTTGGCGTCGTACGGCTACGTGGTCATGAGCCACCAGAACAACACGGTGCCGGGGAGTCACACTGCGGCGCTGACCACGCTGGACAACACCGACTATCTGCTCGGCAATCTGGCGGCGATCGGCGGCGGCGTCCTCGATGGTCACATTGATACCGACAACATCACGTGGATCGGTCACAGCCGCGGTGGTGATGGAGTGGCGCGGGCCTACGATCGTCTGTTCCGGGGGACGACGGTGCCGGCCAACTACACCAAGGCGAGCATCAAGTTGATCTCCAGCATCGCGCCCGTTGACTTTGGCGGCACAACGGGAGTCCCGGCGTCGCACCCGCGCGACGTGCCGGCGTACCACCTTTGGGTCGGTCAGGCGGACGCTGACGTGAACGGCTGCGCCAACGCCGGCGACCTGCTGATGTGGTACCACCTGATGGAGCGCGCGACCCGCGCGCGCCAATCCATCAGCCTCTACGGCGTGGGGCACGGAGACTTCCACGATGGTGGCGGCAGCTCCGTCGCGTCCGGGCCCGACCTGATCGGCCGCGCCGAGACGCACAAGATCATGCGCGGCTACGTGTTGCCGCTGCTGGAGCACTACGTGCGTGGCAGCTACGGCAGCAAGGACTACCTGTGGCGGCCGTTCGAGAGCTTTCGCGCCCTCGGATCCTCGGTCGATCCGAACGCCCACGTGAACCTGCAGCTACAGGAAGAGCCGGCGGCGCGTCTGGTGATCGACGACTTCGACACCAACCCGAGCCCAGCGCTGGCGAGCTCCGGTGCTGCGGCGAGCCAGACGGTGCTCGAGTACAGCGAGGGTCGGCTGATCGACTCCTCGACGCCGCCGAACTTCACCTGGCGGCCCGGCGTCGATCCGATGAACGGCTGCACGATCGACGGGCTGACCGCGGCGTTTCGGACGGACAGCTACGGCTGCGCGTTCGTCGTGACTCCGGGTGGCGCGATCTCCTACGACCTGCTGCGCTCGCAGCGCCGGTTCGGCGATTACGAGTATCTGTCGTTCCGCGCCGCGCAGATCACGCGCGCCCCCGAAACCATCGCAGAGGTCGTGGACGTCACGTTCACGGTGACCCTCGAAGACAGTGGCGGGCGGACCAGCTCGATCAACATCGGTGCCTATGGCGGCGGGATCGAGGACCCGTACCAGCGCTTTGGGTGTGGTTCGGGCCCCCGTGGCCCGTTCGGCTGGAACACCGAGTTCGAGACGGTCCGCATCCGCCTGGCCGACTTCCGCCACGGCACGCCGCTGAATCTGCGCAGCATCGCCAAGCTGACGTTCCGCTTTGGCGGCGGGTTCGGCTCGGCCGAGGCGCGGCTCGCTCTCGACGAGATCGAGCTGACGGACCGGTGAGCGACCGCGGTCGGCGTTACTTGCCGCGGTCCGCGTCGCGCGCCTGCAGCTCGGTCGCGACGCGCTCGACGTCGGCCCAGACTCGCAGCAAGTTGCCCGACCAGATCTTGCCGATTTGCTCCTCGGTGTAGCCGCGGCGCACGAGCTCGAGGGTCACGTTGAAGGTCTCGCTGGCGTCGTTCCAGCCGGGGATCCCGCCGCCGCCGTCGAAGTCCGACGAGATGCCGACGTGCTCGATGCCGATCGTCTGGACGACGTGGTCGATGTGGTCGACGAACGCGGCCACGTCGGCTTGCTCGCGATCCGCGGCGACAAACGAGCCCAGTGCCACGCACTGGATGACGCCGCCGTTGTCGCGCAGCGCCCGCAGCTGCTCGTCGTCGAGATTGCGGCTGTGGTCACAAACGGCGCGACAGCCAGAATGCGAGGCGACCACCGGCGCCCCCGACTGCTCGAGCACCTGGAGCATGGTCGGTTTGGCCGCGTGCGAGATGTCGATCATGATGCCGACACGATTGAGCTCGTCGACTGCCTGGCGGCCGAGGTCGCTGAGGCCGCCGTGCATGGGTTCCTCAGGCGTGTGCGAGTCACCGAGCTGGCTGTGGCGGTTGTGCGCGATGCTCATGTAGCGAGCGCCCCGCTCGTGGAACTCGGCGATGCGTCCCAAGTCCTCGCCCATCGGATAGCCGTTCTCGATGCCGATGCAGGCGACGAGCTTGCCGGCGCCAGCGATCCGCAGGACGTCGGCCGGTGACCGCGCCAACTCGATGTCCTCCGGGTAGCGCTCCGTCATTCGGTGGATCGCGTCGAACTTGGTGATCGCCGCTTTGTAGGCGCGCTGGAAGCTCGACGGGTTGAGCGCGCCTTGACCGACGTAGACGATGAAGAACGCCGTGTCGTAGAGCCCTTCGCGCATCTTGGGGAAGTCGACCTGCTGCTCGCCGCGCACCGCTGGATCGTACTTCTGGCGGAACAGCTCGCGCTTCTGCGGGTCGCTCGGCAGCTCGGCCGGCGTGAAGAGAGGGGCAATGTCCTTGTGGGTGTCGAGCGTGATGACCCGCTCGTGGATCGCTAGCGCGCGGGTCCGCACTGCGTCGGCTGCGGTGGCGTGCGCCGCGGCGGTCGATTCTTGGGCGCTGGCCGCAGCGAGAAGGGTGGTCAGGGCGAGGATGATGCGCACGAACGGCTCCGGGTTTGCGGCGTACAGGGCAGGCGGGGGCTACCCACTCTCGCGAGCGAGCTTGTCGGCGAGGCGTGCCAGTCCGCGGTGCAGGGCCATGCGGATCGCGCCTTCGCTTTTTCCCGTCTCTTGGGCGATGGCCTTGCGTGACAGGCCGACGACTTTCGCCAGGATGACAACTTCGCGGACTTCGTCCGGGAGGCTCTCGATGGCTTGCTCTAGGCGCGCGAGCTCCTCCCGGGCGATGGCGTCGCGGCTCGGGGTGTAGAGCTCGCCGTAGCACGCCAGGGTCGCGTCGAGGTCTGTCGCCGCGGCCTGCGGCAGGTCGCGCTTCTTGGCGCCGTAGTAGGCGTGGCGGTCCAGGACCTTGCGCTGGGCGGTCTTGAACAGCCAGCGGCGGAAGCCGTCTTCGCCGTCGTAGCGAAAGCGCTCGAGGTTCTCGAGCACGTCGCGACAAACAGACTGGGCGAGGTCGGAGGCGGACTCCTTGTCGAGGAGCGCCGGACCGGCCCGCAGCCGCAGGTAGGCCCGGACCCGCGGCAGGTAGTGGTTCAGGAGCGCCGCGACCGATGGTGGGTCGCCTGCGGTCGCCTGCTCGACGAGGCGTCGTTCGGAGTCGCGGTCCATGGAGGCCTTCAGACTACGCCCCCACCGGCCGGCCGTTGCCGGGGCGGGGCGGAATTTGGCGGGAAAGCGGTGACGTCGGGCTCGGCCCTGCGGGTGTGCGGACGATCGCCGTCTGGTGGCGGCGAGCACACCCAGCACGAAAAGGAATGTGATGAAACTCCGCTCGATTCTGGCGTGTGGCCTCTGCGCCGCCGCTGTTGTTCATGCTCAGAGTCCGCAGAAGCGCTCGCCCGCCGCCGACGCCCCGCCGCCGGCGGACTGGATGGTGCCGATCCACACTCAGCAAGACGACCCCATGGGTGGCGCTTACGGCCACTGGGCCGCGGGACCGGACTACAAGGTCGCCTTTGACGACGGGTTCACCTTCTACCCGGTGCTGGGCGATCAGGCGCCGCGCAACCTGCCGATGCGCTGGCGCACGGACCGCATCACTGTCGGCGGTCGTGTGATCGTGGATCATGGCACCAAGGCGGAGGCTTCGGCAACGGATTGGCGCTACGAGCTGCGCTATCCCCACGTCACCGAGGCTTACGACGTGTTGCCAGAAGGCGTCGAGCAGACGTTCGTCCTCGACCGGCCGATCGGCGCCGGGGATGTCGTGGTTCAAGGGCGGATCGAATCGCCGTTGCAGGCCCGTGCCGCTGGCTTCGCCGATCAGGACCTGTCGTTCACCGACGAGTCCGGTCGTGAGATCGTCCGCTACGGCAAGGCGTTGGCGATCGACGCGCGTGATCGGCACATGCCGGTGCAGACCTGCTTTGACGGTGAGACGGTTCGGCTGCGCCTGACGAGCGACATGCTCCGCGATGCGGTCTACCCCGTGGTGATCGATCCGCTGACGTCGACCTCGACCGTGTCGACCATCTTCGGGGCGACGATCGATCCGGGTTACCTGGCCGTCGGCCGCGATGACCTCAACAACGAGATCATGGTCGCGTACACCCGCGCGACGTCGGCGACGGACTGGGACCTCTACGTACGCGTCTACGAGGACGACTTCACGTTCCTTGGCTCGCCCTACTCCGACATCACGGCGGGGTGGTCGACGCGCTCCGCGTCCACGGCCTTCGTGCGTGAGGCCAACCGCTGGGCTCTCGCCTTCCACCGCGACTTCGTCAGCAGCTCTGGTGTGCGGATCTACTTCCAACAGGGTGGCCTGCCCATCCCGGGCACCGGCCAGCTGACGTTCCTGAGCACAGTGATCGGTCAGTACGACCGGTTTCCTTCGATCGCCGGCGAGACTCGCACGCAGACGGCGGACGCCGCCTACGTCGTGTTCCAGCGCGATATCGACGCCCGCGACACTGCCAATTCGCGGGTCTTGGGCGCGACCGTCCAGGCCGGCACCGCGAGCATTGGCTTGCCGACCAACCTGCACACGTCGTCGATCCCGAGCTACGACGCCGAGTGGCCGCAGATCACCCAGGACGCCTACCTCGGTAGCTCGTGGGTCGCGGTTTGGCAGGAATTCAACTACGCCAACCCCAACGACGATTGGGACATCATCGCCCAGCGGATCGAGCAGGACGGCACCCTGGCCGGCACCGCCGCGCTCGGCCCGGATGGCGACGCGACGCGGCACAAGCTGCACCCCGTGGTTGCTGGCAGCAACGACTTCTTCATGGTGAGCTTCACGATGCGGCCGAACCTCGACCCTAGCTCCGCGAGCACGGGCAACGAGATCGCCGTGCAGCGCTTCGACTGGAGCGAGACGTCGGCGAGCCCGGTGGAGCGTCCGACCCGCATCCTCGTCCGACGGCCGGGCAACGACCTCCGCGCCGCGATGGGTGGTCGTGCGATCGATTTCGACAACAACACGCGATCGCACTGGGCGGTGGCCTACGCCGACGACAGCGGTGATCTGCGCGTGGCGCGCACTGGCTTCCGCGGTCGTGTTGTCGAAGAGGCGGTCGTCTATTCGCATGCGACCATCGGCGCCACGCCGCCCGCCGTCTGCTACAACGACGACGACTACGAGTTCGTCATTGGCTACGGCCTGGACGCGGCGCCGTCGTCCGTGCTTGTTCGCCGGCTCCAGTACCACCCGGACGCGCGCAACGACAAGTACGGCGTCAGCTGCGGGGGCCTAAACATCCTCCCGGACAACCCAGGCGCGCGGAATCACCCATACGCCGGCTCGGAGCACTTCGTGTTCACGGCGTGGGGCATGGCCAACACCGCGACGGTGCTGATGGTCAGCCCCAACCCCGCGCCGAGCCTGACCCAGATCGCGCCGGGCTGCTTCCTATGGCTCGACCCGGTCGGCATGGTCGCCGCGTCGATTGGCGTCACGGACCCGGGCGGCTTCTGGACCGCGCAGATGCCGCTCATCGACAGCGTGGTGTCGGCGGACCTCTACTGGCAGATGGTGCAGGCGCCGGTGGCCGGTGGCTTGCTGAGCAGCGACGGGCTCCACACCGTGATCCGCTGAGCCGGTCGAGGGCGGTCGCGACGGCCCTTGTGAGGGGGCCGTCGCCGCCTGGCCGGGGCCAGTGGCGGGGGACCGGGCGACGGCGCGACAATTCTTGTCACGCGCGTCGCCGGCGGGCGTCCAGGTTCCGGATGACCGACACGAGCCCTCCCTTCGACCTTGGCAGCGACGCGTTGCAGCGCGCTGAGGCCCGGCTGCGCCCGATCGTGCGGGCGCTGGTGGGGGATGCGCGCGCCGACGACGTGCTGCAGGAGACCTGGCTGCGGGCGCTGCGCCGCAGCCCCCGGGACCCGGCGGCCCGGGCCTCTTGGCTGCGCCGCATCGCGATCAACGTCGCTCACTCGATGCGACGCGATGACGCCCGGCGCCGGCGGCATGAGGATCGCGTCGCCGAGCAATCGCCTGGAGTGGAGCCGGCGGCGGCCGAGGCCGTCGAGCGCCTCCAGGTGCAGCGCGCGGTTGTGAGCGCGATTCTCGAGTTACCCGAGCCCTATCGGTCGACGGTGGTGCTTCGCTACGACGGCGGCTTGGAGATCGCCGAGATCGCCCAGCAGGCGGGCGTCTCGGAGGCCAACGTGCGGCAGCGTCTGCGCCGCGGGCTGCAACGGGTGCGCGACAAGTTGCGCGCCGAGCTTGGCCGTGACTGGCGCCGGGCCCCGGCGCTTCTCGCCATCGGCTGGCCGCGTGGGGGCGCCGCCCCGCCACCAACTTTGGTCCTCGCGTCGTCGTCCGCCTGGCTGGGAGTCCTCGTCATGAACAAAGTGCGTGCCGCGTTGGTCTTGGTTCTCGTCACGGCCCTCGGTGGCCTGGGTTGGGCGGTGTGGCCGCGGCCGGCCACGGTGATGTCCGAAGTCGGGGCGGCCGCCGCGCCGCAGCACGATCCCGGAACGGCTCCGGCGGCCTCCGTCGTGGATACGTCCGTCGCCGAGCCGCGTCGTTCGCTGGCGGCCGAGGCTCCCGCCGGATCCGCGCCGCAGCGTTGGGAAGGCGCGGTGGTCGACTCGCGCGGTCGACCCCTCGCCGGCGTGGAGGTGGGGATCCGGCCGCGGGGCGGCCCGGACCACGCCGTGGATCCCCACGGTTGGGTGCCGTTGGCGGAGACGGCGACGGATGGCGGGTTCGCGGTGTCGGGGCCTCTGGCGTCCGGCCGCCTCGACGTCGCGAAGCCGTGGGTGGCGGTGCACGTGCGCGGGCCGGATGCGGGCGATTGGCAGACCGGACCGTGGCTCGTGGTGGTGGCCCGCGCGTTCGATGTGCGGGGCACGGTGACCGACGCTGAGGGCGTGCCGCTCGAAGGGGCCCAGGTGCGGTGCAAAGTCGGCGACCTGCTGGACTTCCCTCGCGCCTTGGACCAGACCGTGCGGCGAGAGCTGGCCCCGGTCCGCGCCGGTGCGCGCGGCGAGTTTCGTCTGCCGGCCGTGCCCGTCGGCCTCGGTCGGCTGGAGATCTCCAAGGCGGGCTATCGCGCCGCTACGGTGCCGGTGACCGAAGCGACGCCGGCGACCCTGACTGTGGTCCTCGAGCCTGCTGCAGCCGCGGGGCTGCGCATCGAAGGCACGGTCACCGACCCGCGCGGCTCGCTCGTGCCTGGGGCCATCGTGCAGCTGGGGGCGCGTCGCACGGAGAGTGACGCGGCGGGTCGGTATCGGCTCGAGCTCGCGCCGGGGGCGCGCGTGCGCAGCGGCGAAGCGCTGCTGGCCAGCATGCCGGGCTGGCGCGCGGCGGTCATCGCCGACTTCGGTGCTCGCGTGAGCAGTGCGGCGGAAGCCTCACTCGAGCAGGATCTGCAGCTGCCGGGGCCCGCGCTTCGGATCTCGGGGCGAGTCCTCTTCGCCGACGGGACCCCGGTGGTCGGGGCGGCGGTCTTCCCCTGGGGCGAGACTCCCGTCGTCGGGATGCAGCTCGTTGAGGATCTCGCTGCGCCCGCCGACATCGTGCCGCTGGATCTGTCAGGGCCGTCGGTGCGGGCCGTCGGGCGCACCGACGACGCCGGCCGGTTCGAGGTCCCGGGTCTCACGCCGCGCGATTATCGGCTGCGGGTCCTGCACCGGGAGCAGGGGTGGGGCTACACCGCCCCGTCCATCTCCGGTGGCGCCGAAGCCGTGGTCGTCCAGCTGCCGGCCGACCTCTTCGGCGAGGTGTCGGGTCGCGTGGTCACGCGTGACGGCGCCCCTGCCGGCACGATCTCGATCGAAGTGCACACCCGGGTCTACGAGACGAGCTACAGCGTCAACTGGGTGCACGCCGGCCGAACCGAGGCGACGGATGCCGAGGGGCGCTTCCGCCTGGAGGACTTCCCGCGGGCGGGTGTTCAGCTCGAGTTCATGGGCGATGGCTTCGTGCCCGAGAAGATCGACCTCGAGGCCGGGGTGCCGACGAGCGGCCTGGAGGTCGTGCTGGCGCGGCGTTGCCACGTGCGTGTCGACCTGGCCGACCCCGCGCTGGCCCGCGCCCGGATCCACTTTGAGGACGCGTCCGGCAACAAGGTGCCGATTCGGCAGCAGCTCGCCACGAGCAGCTCCACCTCGTCGCAGCACCGTCTTCAGGACGGCAAGTCGAAGGTCGTGTCGATCAGCGAGGAGGCGGTGGTGATGGTCGCCAGGCAGGACGAGCAAGTGGTGCGCGTGCCACTCGCCCTCGAGCCGAGCGGCGTCACGCTCATCACCCAGTAGCGGGGCCGCCGCGCGCTACTTGGCCGCCTTCGGCTTTTGGTAGATGTGCACCGCCATGTTGTGGACGGCCTCGGCGGCCTCCATCACGGTCTCGGGCAGGGTCGGATGCGCATGGATCGTCTGCGCGATGTCCGACACCGTGGCGCCCATCTCGATCGCCAAGGCGGCTTCGGCGATCAGCTCTGTGACCTCCGGGCCGATCATGTGGACCCCGAGCAGCTTGTCGGTCTTCTCGTCGCCGATGACCTTCACCCAACCTTCGGTCTCGTTGAGCGACATGGCGCGGCCGGACGCGCCGAAGGGGAACTTGCCCTCCACCGGCGTGAAACCCTGGGCCTTGGCCTCTTCGCTGCTGAGGCCAACGCTCGCGATCTCCGGATCGGTGAAGATCACCGCCGGGATGCAGGCGGGGTCGTAGGCCGCACCGCGATCGCCGGCGATGGCGGCGGCGCAAATCAGGCCCTCGTGGCTCCCCTTGTGCGCCAGCATCGGCTGACCGGCGACGTCGCCGACCGCCCAGATGCCGGGCACGTTGGTCTGGCGTTGCGCGTCGACGGTGACGAAGCCGCGCTCGATGTTCACGCCGGCGGCCTCGAGCCCCAGCTCGGCGGACAACGGCCGCCGGCCCACGGTCGAGAGGATCACGTCGCAATCGAACTGCTCGGTCTTGCCGTTGGTCTCGACATCGACGACCAGACCGGTGCGCTTCTTGGTCCAACGCACCGCCTTCGACTTCAGGTGCACCGGCACCTTCTTCTTCTTGAGCGAGCGCCCCATCTCTTTGGAGAGCTCCGCCTCCATGCCGGGCAGTACGCGGTCCATGAACTCGACGACCCGGATCTCGGTGCCGAGGTTGCGGTAGACGAGGCCGAGCTCGAGGCCGATGTAGCCGCCGCCGATGACCAGCATGCGGCCCGGCAGCTCCTTGGGGGCGAGTGCCTCCGTCGACGACCACACGTACTCACCGTCGAAGGCGAAGCCCGGAATCTCGATTGGCACGGAGCCGGTCGCGAGGACGACGTGGTTGGTCTCCAGCGTCGTGGTCTTTCCGGCGTCGCCATGCTCCAGCACGTCGACCGCGTGGCGGCTGCGGACCGTGGCGGTGCCGGCAAAGACCGCGATGCCGTGGTTCTTCAGCAGGCTGCCGACGCCGCCGGTCAGCTTGCCGACAATGCCTTCCTTCCACGTCACCAGCTTGCCGACGTCGAGCCCAAGCCCCTCGACTTGGATCCCCATCACCTCGGCGTGCTTGATCTTCTTGATCAAGGCGCCGGCGGCGATCATCGCCTTGCTCGGGATGCAGCCGACGTTGAGACACGTGCCACCGAGAAACTCCTTCTCGACGACAGCGGTCTTGAGTCCGAGCTGCGCGCACCGAATGGCGCAGACGTAGCCGGCGGGGCCGGCACCGATCACCACGACGTCGTACTTCATGGAATCCTTGGCGGCGGAAGATCCAGAACGGGGGTCAGCTGCGGTGCTCATGTTCGAAATGCGCCTGGAGCGTGCCCGGTGGCTCGTCCCAGACGTCCTCGATGAGGGTTTCCGGGGCCGGTGGCCCCGCCTTTTCGGCTTCGTTGATCGCGGTGTTCACTTCCGCCGCGATCTCGTCCTTGAGTTGTTGCTCGCGGCCGTCGTCCCAGAGGTCGCGTTGTTCTAGGTAGCGCCGGAAGCGCTGCACCGGGTCGCGACGTTCCCACGTCTCGACCTCTTTCTCGTCGCGGTAGCGCGACGGGTCGTCGGACGACGAATGGCCGAGGCGTCGATACGTCACGGCCTCGACAAACGTCGGGCCGTCGCCAGCCCGGGCGCGGGCTGCCGCTTCGGCCGTGACCTGGTAGACCGCGAGCACGTCGTTGCCGTCCACGCGGACACTGTGCACACCGTAGGCCTTGCCTTTCGCGGCGATGGTCTCCGAGGCGTGCTGCTGGCTGACGGGCACTGAGATCGCCCACTGGTTGTTCTGGCAGAACAGCACGACGGGTGCGCCATACACGCCGGCGAAGTTCATGCCGGCGTGGAAGTCGTTGGTGCTGGTCGCGCCGTCGCCGAGATAGCCGAGCACGACCGCATCGTCGCCGCGGAGCTTGGCCGCCATCGCGGCACCCACGGCGTGAGTGATCTGCGACCCGACCACCGACGACATCGCGATGTAGCGTCCTTTGCGCCACGTGTAGTGGCAGGGCATTTGTCGGCCCTTGCAGAGATCGGCGTCATTGCCGATGAGCTGCGCCACCGCGAGCTCCGTGGGCAACCCGCGCATCATGGCCGCGGCGCCCTCGCGCAGCGCCGGGAAGATCCAGTCGCGCTCATCGACAGCCGCGACCGAGCCGACCGTCGCGGCCTCTTGGCCCAGGATCGGACCGTAGAAGCCGATTCGGCCCTGCCGCTGCAGCACCAGCATGCGTCGGTCGAACTCGCGGACCGACACCATGGTGCGATAGAGATACAGCAGACGGTCTTCTGCGAGTTCCGGGTCGCGCCCGTCGATCACGGTGCCATCGTCGCGCAGCACGGAGACCATCGCCTGCGGGCCCGCCGCCGCCGGCTCGTCGCGCTCCTCTTGCTGAGGGGCCCGGCGCGGAGTCCGCGACTTGCTCTTCTTGGCGGGCTTCTTTGCTTTGCCCGAGGATCTCGACGTCGCCATTGAGCGGCCCTTTCGCGCGCGGCTACAGCTTGCCCAGCAGCAGGCGCCGCGGGGTTTCGAGGCATTCCTTCACCACGTTCATCCAACGCGCGCCCATCGCGCCGTCCACGATCCGGTGGTCGATACTGACCGACAGATACATGACGTCGCCGACGGTGACGCGGCCGTCGTCCGAGACAACCGGCGTCTTCTTGATCGCGTGGACGCCGAGGATGGCGACCTCTGGGAAGTTGATGATTGGTGTCGCGAACAGCCCGCCGATGTTGCCGGCGTTGGTGATCGAGAACGTCCCGCCCTGGAGGTCGTCGATGGACACTTTGCCTTCGCGAGTGCGTGCCGCCAGGTCCTGAAGGTCGCGCGCCAGCTCGGCAATCGACTTGCGGTCGACGTCTTTGATGACCGGAACGATCAGGCCGTTGTCGGTGTCCGTCGCGATGCCGAGGTTGTAGTAGTGCTTGACGACCAGCTCCTCGGTGACCTCGTCGAGCGAGGCGTTCATCATCGGGAACTGCTTATGCGCCTCGACCACCGCCTTCATGATGAAGGGCAAGTAGGTGACGTTGACGCCCTGGCTCTGGAACTCAGCCTTGGCCTCGCGGCGCAGCTTGACGAGGTCCGTCACGTTGATGTCGTCGACGTAGGTGAAGTGCGCGGCCGTGTGCTTGGACCGCGTCATCGCTTCGGCGATCTTGCGGCGCAGGCCGCGGAACGGGATGCGCTCTTCGCGGTCGGTCGTCGGCACCGACATCGGCGCGAAGCTGGGCGCCGGGGTCCCCATCGCGGGTGCCGCCGCCGGAGCCGCCGCGGGCGCGGCCGTCGGCGCAGCCGGCGTTCCGGTTTCGAGGAAGCCCTGCAGGTCGTCGTTGGTCACGCGGCCGCGCGGGCCCGTGCCTTGCACCTGCTGCAGATCGACCCCCATCTCGCGGGCGCGCCGTCGGGTCGCGGGCGCGGCCAGCACTTTACCGGGTGAGGCCTGCGTGAACGGCGCCGGCGCCGCGCCGGCCATGGCGGGTTCGGGTTGCGGGGCGGCCGGCGCCGGTGCTGCGGGTGCTGGTGCCGGCGCGCTGGCGGCGGCCGCCGGCGCGGGGGCGCTCTCGCCGCCGCCGCCCGCGGTGTCGATCACCGCGATGACGCTCTCGACCGGCACCACGTCACCCTCGCCGCACTTCAGCTCCTTGATCACGCCATCGTGCGGCACGGTGATCATCACCGTGGCCTTGTCGGTCATGACCTCGACGAACTCGTCCTCTTCCTTGACCTGCTGACCGACCTCGACCTTCCACGCGACGATCTCGCCTTCGGCAATGCCTTCACCGATGTCGGGGAGACGGAATTCCTTGAGTGTCATAGCGGGTTCCTGAACGACCTTGTGCTGCTACCAGTTGAAGGTGTGCTCGATGGCGCGCAGCACGCGGCGCGCGTCCGGCATGTAGAGGTTCTCGAGCGTGTAGGGGAACGGAGTGTCGAAGCCGGTGACACGCGCCACGGGGCCCTCGAGGTATTCGATGGCCTTCTCGGCGATGATCGCCGCGATCTCGCCGGCGTAGCTACCGGTGCGGGGCGCCTCGCAGACGATGACGGCACGTCCGGTCTTCTTCACTGACTCGAGGATCATGGGCTCGTCCAGCGGCACGAGCGTGCGCGGGTCGATGATCTCGATGCTGCGGCCGCGCTCGGCGGCCTGCTCCGCCGCCTTCTCGGCGACCTGCACCATCGCGCCCCACGCGACCAGCGTGCAGTCGGTGCCCTCGCGCACGACGCGACCTTTGCCCAGCGGCACGATGTGCTCGCCGGCTGGGACCTCGCCCTTCACCTTGAGATCGCGATAGATCTTCTTGGGCTCCAGGAACATCACCGGGTCTTCGTCGCGGATCGACGCGATCAGCAGGCCCTTGGCGTCGCTCGGAGTCGACGGCATCACGACCTTGAGCCCGGGCGTGTGGCAGAAATACGCCTCGCTCGACTGGCTGTGGTAGTGGCCGCCGCGGATGCCGCCGCCAGACGGCGCGCGGATGACGAGCGGGCACGTGTATTCGCCGCCACTGCGGTAGCGGATCTTGGCCGCCTCCGACACGATCTGATCAAAGGCGGGGTAGATGAAGTCGAGGAACTGGATCTCGGCGATGGGTCGCATGCCGTAGACCGCCATGCCCACGGCGGTGCCGATGATCCCGCACTCGGACAGTGGCGTGTCGAAGCAGCGCTCGGTGCCGAACTTCTCCTGCAGGCCTTGGGTCGTGCCAAACACGCCACCCTTGAGGCCCACATCTTCGCCGAAGACCACGACGCGGTCGTCGTTGGCCATCTCGGTGTGCATCGCGTCGTTGAGCGCCTCGAGCAGCGTCATCGTCTTCATTCCGGACTCCTTGCCCGTGTCAGTCGCGGTCATGATCAATGGCTCCTTACGCGGGTCAGAGCGGGAAGGCGCCCTGCTCCTCTTCGGCGGGACCTTCGAGCGACGCCAGCGACTCGCGCTGCTCGTCTAGCTGTGGCGTGGTGTTCATGTAGACGTCGTCGAACATGCTGTCGATCGAGGGCTCCGCGCGCTCCTCGGCGCGCTTGATCGCCGCGTTGATCGACTCCTTGGCCGACTCGGTCGCGTCTTTCTCGAGCTCCTCGCTCCAGATCTTCTTGTGCTTGAGGTAGCGCTGGAAGCGTTGGATCGGATCGCGCTCCTTCCACCGCTCCCATTCCGCCTGATCGCGGTAGCGGCTGGCGTCGTCCGACGAGCTGTGCGAGCCGATCCGGTAGGTCACGGTCTCGACGAGCGTTGGTCCTTCGCCTTGGCGGGCGCGCTCCACGGCTTCACGACACACCCGGTAGACCGCGAGGATGTCATTGCCGTCGACCCGCACGCCCGGCATGCCGTAGGCCTGCGCCTTGGCGGCGATGGTCTCCGAGGCGGTCTGTTGCTCCACCGGCACCGAGATCGCCCACTGGTTGTTCTCGCAGACGAACACCACGGGCGACTTGTAGACACCGGCGAAGTTGAGCCCGCAGTGGAAGTCGTTCGAGCTGGTGCCACCGTCGCCCATGAAGGTCATGAACACGGTGTCTTCCTTGCGGATCTTCGCCGCCATCGCGGCGCCAGTGGCTTGGCTGATCTGGGTGCCGATCGGCGAGCTGATCGAGAAGAAGTTGATGGACCGCATGCTGTAGTGCACGGGCATCTGGCGACCTTTGCAGAGGTCACCGGCATTGCCGAACCACTCGTTGACAACGTCGTCGAGGTCGGCGCCGCGCAGCAGCAAGATGCCGGGCTGCCGGTACGCCGGAAACAGCCAGTCGCTGTCCTGCAGGGCGAACGCAGACCCGAGGTGGCTCGCCTCCTGCCCGGTCGACATGAGGTAGAAGCCGATGCGACCCTGTCGCTGGAGAGCGAGCGCGCGCTCATCCATCACGCGCGTCGTCACCATGGTTCGGTAGAGCTTCTCGAGTTGTTCGGCTGACAGGTTGGGGTCCTTGCCCTTGGCCGCCTTGCCGTCGTTCTCGATGATCGTCAGCGCTTTCGTCATGATGGATCCGCGACGGGGGTCTCGGTCCCGGCGGCGCGCCGCCGGAGCATTCCTTCGAGGTAGAACTCGGCGGCCCGGTACGACGATCGCACCAGTGGGCCGGACGCCACGTACAGGAAGCCCTTGCGCTCGGCCCGCCGACCCAGCGCCTCAAACCGCGCCGGCGGCACGTGCTCGCGGACCGGCAGGTGTTTGAGGGTTGGGCGGAGGTACTGGCCCAGCGTAAGGACGTCGGTCCCAGCGGCGCGCAGGTCGTCCAGGGTCTGCTCGATTTCGCGTTCGGACTCGCCCAGGCCGAGCATCACCGACGACTTGGTGACCAGTCCGGGGTGGCTCGACTTGGCGGCGCGCAGCACGTCCAAGGAGCGCTCGTAGCTGCAGCGGAAGTCGCGCACCCGCGGCGTCAGCCGCTCGACGGTCTCCACGTTGTGGGCGAAGACGTCGGCGCCGGATTGCGCGATGGTGCGAATCGCCGCGCCGCGGCCGGCAAAGTCGCCGACCAGCGCCTCGACCAGGATCTGCGGATCCCGGCGCTTCAGCGCCGCCACGGTCGCGGCGACGTGATCCGCGCCACCGTCGGGCAAGTCGTCGCGGTCGACCATGGTGAGCACCACGTACCGCAGGCCCATGGCAACGGCGGCCTCGGCGACTTTGTCGGGCTCCGCGGTGTCCACCGGCGTGCCCTGGGCGTGGGTCTTCACCGCGCAAAACCGGCAGCCGCGAGTGCAGACGTCGCCGAGCACCATGAAGGTCGCCGTCCCGCCATCCCAGCACTCACCGAGGTTGGGGCACCTGGCCTCCTCACACACGGTGTGCAGCCCGCGCTCACGCAGGATCGAGCGCAGACGAGCCGACTCCTCGCCCTGGGGCAGAGGGACTTTGAGCCACGTTGGCTTGGGGCTGGGGCTGATGCGCTTTGACACGGTCGACCGACTTTGCCGCGGAGACGAGGCCGCGAGAGGGGCGGCCACCATAGGGCTGGGGGTGTGGCGGCGGAAGCATGCGGGTGGTTGGATTCCCACCAGGATGCTTCAATGAGATGCTTGCGGGTATCTGACTCTCCCCCGGCTGGGCAGTCCCGCTGGCCGGCTCCGGGGGCCTCTCCCTCTTGCCCGCTCATCGGTTATGACCGATCTTCCTCGCCCCTCAGAGCCTGTAACGAGATCGATGCTACAGGCTTTCGTCGACGTTGCTGGCGCCGCGCCGCGGCGCCTTCGGGCCGTTCACTTCAAGAAGTCACAGCCCTCAGTGCACTGATGCCTCGGCCCAAGGACCCGACCCTCCGCCATCGCCTCATGCGGGCCGCCGCACATGAGTTTGCCGAACGCGGCTTTACCGGCGCGAGTGTCGACGGCATCGGGCGCCGCGCCGGCGTCACGAAAGGCGGGGTCTACTTCCACTTCCGCGGCAAGGAAGAGCTGTTCTTCGCGATCGTCGACGAGTGGCGCGCGGGGCTGCGGCATGCCGTCGGTGATGTGCCGCGCCGCGGCACGGGCGCGGCGCAACTGCGCGCGTTCGCGGCCGCCTACGTCGGCTCCCATGTGCGGTTCCCGCAGGCCGCGCGCTTGGTGCGGGTGCTGGGGACGGAGCTTCGGGGTCGCTTTACCACCGAGGTGCGCGACGACCTCCGGTCGCTGTTCCGCGGGGTGCGGGCCCGCATTCGCGAGCTCTTCGTGCTCGGCGAACGCGACGGCAGCCTGTTCGCGACCGATCCGGCGACCGCGGCCTTCGTCGTCGCGGGATCCCTCGAAGGCGCGATGCAGCAGTGGCTGGCGGCGCCGCGCGAGGCGGAGCCGTTTTGCGACCCCGACTCGCTCGCCGAGGCGATTGTGGCGCCATACACCACGCGTGCCGTCACGCCCAGCGACGCCGAGCTGCGTCGGCAGCAAGAAGAGCGCGAGGCGGGGCAGCTGCCGGCGGTGTGACGGTCGGTGCGGTGCGGCGGGCTTGCGGCGCCCAATCCGGCGTCTAGCGGGGCCTCTGGCATTGGGTTACGCTCGACAAGATGGCGGCCGCGCCCGGCGCCGTCGGCGTCATCATGCGGTCCTTGCTCCTGTCGTTCTTGTGCTTGGGACTCGGAGCCGCGGCTTCCCGAGCGCAGGGCCTGCTCGCGTACGAGCCGTTCGACTACGGCGTCACCGCGGGTTCGACCCCCGTCATCAAGGGCGCGGCCGGCGGGTTCGGCTGGTTTGGCGGCTGGGAAGGGCCGAGCCATCTAGCGACGGGGCTCGCCAGCTGGTGGCCTTTAGATGGCCACGGGTTCGACCTCGGCCCCCTCGCGGCGCACGGGATCGAGGTCAACGCCAGCTACGGGCCCTCGCCGTCCCCACTGACGTGGTCGACCAGCTCGCTGGCCGCCAATGGCGCTAGCTACATCGATCTGTCGGCGCACGTGGCCACCTTCGCGACGATGTTGCGTGGCTCGATCACCGCGTGGGTCCGCACCACCGACCAGGCGAACGATCAGACGATCTTGAGCCTGGTCGACACCACCACGCCCGATGACAAGCACGCGCGCATGTTCCTGCGCAATGGCACGCTGTCCTGGGACGTGCGCGGTGAGTTCGCGACGCGCGGCCGCTTCATCGGCAGCGGCGGTGTTTCGCTCGCCGACGGGAACTGGCACCACCTCGCGGTGACCAGCCACGGTGACGGCAACGCGCTGCTGTATCTCGACGGGGCGCGAGTGGGTCGCGAGGGCGAGGAGGGGTTCCTCGGCTATGTGCGGAACCCCAACCGCATGTTCATCGGCTACTACGAGAACCTCGGTGGGCCGCAGTTTCAGTTCAACGGCGACATTGACGACGTCGCGATCTGGGATGACGCGCTCGATCCGGCCGACGTGGCGCTGTTGGCCAGCGGCGGCAAGTTGCCGCTCCACGTCTCCGGGCCGCGGCGCTCGCTCGGCCCGGCACTGTCCGCCGGGAGCCTGGCGACCGCGACCGCGCCCAGCAGCTCGTTCGGCTCGCGAGGCTGGGTACCAGACGGCGGCGGGTTTCGCGACGACCTCGGTAACCGCGGCATCCGGGGGCTGAGCTTCACGATCGACCTGGACAACGACGCGTCGCACTTCTTGAGCTTCTTGGTCCGACGCGATGATCAGGGCGGCGAGATCACCCCGTTCGAGCTGCAATTCAGCGGGCCGCGCCAGCTCGGCACGCGGATCGGCTGGGACGTCGACGGCAACTGGGTCGGCGGGAATCGCGTCCTGGTTTGGCCGGGCACGGCGTCCCCTGTAGCGATGAAGGAAAAGACGACCTACTTCGTCGTCGCGCAGATCCGCGGCCAGTCCATCATCAAGGGCAACCGCGACTGGCTCAGCTTCAAGGCCTACGAGCCGTGGCAGACCGTGCACACCAACGAGGAGCGGCTGGCGGGCCAGGGGGTGGGGCCGAGCGAATGGACCTTCAACCGTCAGGCCTCGAGCCAGGAATTCAGTGATGCCCTGTTCCTGACCCTGTACCGCGGCCGCGACGGTGGCGATTCAGTCGTGGAGATCGACGAGATTCGCATCGGCAAGACCTGGGACTCAGTGACGCGGGCCGCCTACGGCACGTCCTGCGCGGGGCTCGCGGCCGGGCTCTCGGGCCGTCCGTCGCTGGGTTCGACGTTCTCGTTGGATCTGACCGGGGCCCAGTCGGCGGGCCCGGCGATGCTGATGATCGGGGTCTCTCGCGATCTGTTCCGCGGCCTGAGCTTGCCCCTAGATCTCGCGCCGGCCGGGGCCCCGGGGTGCCAGTTGGCGCAGTCGTTCAATCTGGCCCTCCCCGCCGGCGTCGGCGCCGGGGGGGCGGCGTCGCTGCAGTTCGCCGTGCCGGGCAACCCGACGCTGCTCTCCAAGATGCTCTTCACGCAATGGGCGGCCGTCCCGACCACCGGCGCGCCGGCGCTCGGGCTCGGACTGTCGGACGGCGTCGAGATCACCATCGGCCGCTGACGCCGCCCGGCCGCGGCAGCGGCGTTGGGGGCCGGACGGAATCTTGCCGATGAGCATCTGACGTGGCCCCCGCAACTCGTGGTTGCGCGGCCCCGTTCCTCTCTCCATGTTCGTGTACTGATGAACGACCACGGCGCGACTGAGCCCGAGCCTGGCGCGGCGGCGGGCGACGACCTGCTCCTGAGCGTGGTGATCCCCGTCTACAACGAGATCGCCACGCTGCAGACGATTGTCGACCGGGTCCGGCAGGTACCGATCCGCAAGGAGATCATATTGGTCGACGATGGCTCCGTCGACGGCAGCCGCGACCTGATCGACGAGCTGGCCACGGCGCATCCGAACCAAGTCCGAGGCTTCAAGCACGAGCGCAACAAGGGCAAGGGCGCGGCCCTGAAGACCGGGTTCGCCCAAGCGCTCGGCGACGTGATCATCATCCAGGATGCGGACCTGGAGTACGACCCCGACGACTACCTGCGAATGGTCAAGCCGGTGCGCGAGGCGCGCGCCGATGTCGTTTATGGCTCACGCTTCTTGGTCGGTGAATACGCCCGGGTGCACCTCTTCTGGCACTACATGGGCAATCGCTTCCTCACGTTCGTGAGCAACATGTTCACGGGGCTGAACCTCACGGACATGGAGACTTGCTACAAGCTGTTTCGCCGCGAGCTCGTGCAGGACATCGAGATTCGCTCAAAGCGGTTCACGATCGAGGTTGAGTTGACGGCCAAGTTCGCGAAGAAGCGCCTGCGGATCTTCGAAGTCCCGATTCGGTACGCCGGCCGCAACTACGGCGAGGGCAAGAAGATCACTTGGCGCGACGGCTTCGCCGCACTGTGGGCCATCGCGCGGTTTCGCTTCGCCGACTAGTGGTGTGATTCAGGCAGATGGGGCCTTATCCGCGAGACATCGGCGCCGGTCGCAAGGCGGCAACGGTACAAAGAAGATGCAATGCATCACTTACCGGGAACATCGATGATCCCTCCATCAATGCTGATGTATGACTGACAGGCGACGTTGGG
>JBCCGH010000025.1:0-71736 GCA_039029375.1 Planctomycetota bacterium | reverse complement strand
GATCCACAAGAGTCACGGGAGCCAGCTCCACTCAAACCACATCGCCGGCCGCCGCCAACGCCAGCCACCCAACGCTGGCGCGGAAGCGGTCTGCCTTCGCGGATTCTTGCCGCGCGACCCCGGGGTTAAGCTTGTTCGAGGTCTAGCAGCCGCCCGCGCCGCCGTCCTCGTTGTCGGATGGAAATTTGCGGGTCACCATGTCGCTGGTGTCCAGACCGTCGAGGCCGGTCCCGCCGTCCTCGTTGTCCGACGGGAACTTGAGCGTCACCATGTCGCTGGTGTCGATCCCGTCGAGGCCGGTCCCACCGTCCTCGTTGTCCGACGGAAACTTCAATGTCACCATCTCGCTGGTGTCGATCCCATCCAGGCCGGTCCCACAGTCCTCGTTGTCCGACGGGAACTTCATCGTCACCATCTCGCTGGTATCGACCTCGTCGAGGCCGGTCCCACCGTCCTCGTTGTCCGACGGAAACTTCAATGTCACCATCTCGCTGGTGTCGATCCCGTCCAGGCCGGTCCCTCCGTCCTCGTTGTCCGACGGGAACTTCAATGTCACCATCTCGCCCTGGGGCGGTTCCGTGCCGCACCGGTGCTGCCCCTCCAGGAACTGGGCAAAGAACGGTCGCGGCGCGTCGAGGTGAGTCCCCGGCGGCGCCATCTGCGCCTCGCGGGGACGGAACAAGCTCACCAAGCCATCGCGTAGTTTGCTGAAGAGAGTCTTCGGGGCCCCCGCGTCGGCCGGGGCAGGCGACGTGCCGAGAGTCAGTGGCTTGTGCAGCCTCCTCCCCGTCGACCGACCACTGGCCGAGTCGCCGGCCGCCGAGTGATCGAGCGGTGGCCGCAGCCGCATGGCGTCGGGCCGCGCAGAAAGTTGCGGACGATGTTGAATGTGCATGACGTGCTGGCCCCCCTGGGGCCGAATTCCTTCGACAATCGGAACACCCGATCATCGGATCACCGGGTGATCGTGCCGATCGCGCCCCCGTTGCGCGGCGATCCGACGGATCAGGCTGAGAGGGGTCCAGGCGTCGGGAGCGACCACGGCGAATGCGGTGGTTGTTGTCGCGGCACCGTACGTCCTCTCTAGCGCGGCGAGCGGAGGAGCATGACGTCGTCGCTGGGTTCCGCCGTCACCGTGAAGCGGGTCGTCGCCACGCGGCCGAGCAAGTCGCGGGTCTCGACGCGGTACGAGCCCGGTTCGAGCTGCACGGTCCAGGGCCCGACGTGCGTCATGAGGGTGCGAGGCTCGTCGGCCACCAGTTGCTCGTCGCGAAACCAGCGAAGCCGCAAGTGAGTGTAGTCGCGGGTGATGCCCGACACTTTGGTCTGGCGGACCACGCCGGCGGTGAGCACCAGGTCGCGCTGGAGCTGCTCGCCCGGCCCGACGCGAATCACCTCGGCCAGCGCGGCGCCGGCGCCGCCCATGTAGCTCAACGTGTAGACCCCTGGCTGCACCATGGCGGTGCCGGCGCCGGCCTGCACGCGCAGACCAGTCTGCACCTCGCCTCCCTCCAGCATCAGCGGTAGAGTCTCGGCCTGTAGCGGCGCGCCCGTGGCATCGAGTACGCGGACCTTCAGCTCGCCCGGCTCCGCGAACGCGTGCTCGCCGAGATCGGCCTCGCCGGCCGAGGCGAGCTCGACGCGGCCGAGGTCGACGATGCCCAGACCCGCCGCGGCCGCGGCAACCCGGTAGCGGCCAGGCAGCAGCGGCCCGACGCGGTAGACACCATCGGCGGCGGCGCCGGTCCACTGCTCGGCGTAGATCACGCCCGCGTCGTCGATCCGCTCGACCTTGAGCCGGACGTCGGCAAGCGGCACACCGGTCGGGCGCCGCAGCGTGCACGCCACGAACGCGCTGGCGATGCCGACGTGCGGCACGCGTACGGTGTGCTCGTGGTCGGGCCGAATCTCGACCTCGGGCCCGGACCCCGCGTCGCCGAGCACCGCGTCGGGCTGGAAGCAAAACAGCTTGAAGCGATCCCCCACGGCGCAGCCGTCGAGGCGTACGCGCCCCTCCGCTCCCGTCGCGAGCTCGGCCACCAGCTCGTCGTCCGGCCGGCGAATGCGCACGACCCACCCCGACAACGGCCGGCCGTCGGGATCGAGCAAGCGCGCCCGCAGCGGCGCGGTCGCCGGCAACACGACATCCCACTCGTGCCGCCCCGGCGATAGCTCCCGGCGCCCGGCGATGACGTCGGCGGTGGACCCGGCGCGCACCCGCATCTCGCTGTTGCCGGGGCGAAGCCCCTCGACCTCGAAACGCCCGTTCGCGTCGGTGATCGTCACGCAACGGCCAAAGCTGGCGCCGATGAACTCGAAGCCCGTCGGCGGCTCGAGCGTCGCCTGCCGAATCTCGACGCGCACGCGCGCAGCCGCACGACCATCCGCGCGGAGGATCCTGCCGCGGACCGCCGCGCCAGCGCGGAGCACGACGTCGACGGCGTGCTCCATGCCGGCGGACAGCCGCGGCGTCACGAGCTGCCCCACCGCCAAGCCGGGCGCCGCGACCCACACCGGGAGCTCGGCCTCGCCCCACTGCTCGTCACAGAGGAACACGCCGGCGGCGTCGGTGCGCGTCCGGCTCGGCAACGGCAACTGGAGCTCCCATGCCGCCAGCGCCGACCAGCCCACCAGCACGTGGGCGTTGGCCACAGGCTCGCCCTGCGCGTCGCGCACCATGCCGCGCAAGCGCGTCACCTCGCGAAAGAACGGCAACGTCAGGTCGGCGTGGCCGGTCGTGCCGATGGCGACGCAACGCGGCCCGCCGAGGCCCGCGGCAAACGCACCGACGGCGCTGCCGGGCAAGACGTCGCGCAGGTGGAAGCGACCGTCCGCGGTTGTGATCGCCGCCGTCATCGCTTCGCCCGACCGGGCCCCCGGTGCGGCGAGGCAGACGCGAGCCCCCGCCACCGGTGCCCCCGTCGCGTCGCGCGCACTCCCCGCGACCACGACACCCGCGGGCAACGCGACCTCGAGCCGCGCGCGCTGCGCCAGATCGATCACGCGCGGCGCCTCACCACGGTCCGTGCGCACGCGCCAACGCGTCGCCGCGGCTGCGTCCGCCGTCGCCGCGGCCAACACAAACTCGGCCTCCCCGCGCCCGTTCGTCCGCACGCGTCGCTCCCGAACCCATACCTCATCGCCAGCCGGCCGCGCCGCGACCTCGACATCGACCGCTGGCGCCCCGTCGTGCCACCGCACCGCCACGGTCCAACGCGAGGCGCCATCGACCGGCGAGCGGCGGCCGTCACCGCGCTCGTTCGCCCCCGGCGCCGCGCGCTCCCGCATCGCCGGGGGGCTCGCCGTGGCCGTCGCAGGAGCCGCGGCGCCAGCCCGATCCTCGGCCACCAGGTCCGGGCCACTCCGCCCCCAGGTCCATAGCCCCAACGTGACACCGAGCGCACCTGCCCCGACCCAGAGCCACCGCCAGCCGTGCGTGACCCCGCCGTCGCCCACGCTGGGCGGCGCCGCCGCCGTCGCCCCGCCGCCATGCCCGTTCGCCTGCGGTGGCGGTACCAAGCTTCTCGCCGGCACTCCCACCGCAGCACCTCCGGCCGCGTTGGCGCCCGCCGCATTGGCGAGCAACGCCGCCAACACCGGGGCGCCGCGCGCGGGCAGGTCCCGCCGCAGCAGCGCGAGCCCGCGGGTGAGCTGCGTCTTGACCGTCTCACGCGGCCGGGCGAGCTCGGTGGCGATCTCCGACGGCCCCCACCCCTGCAGCAGCTTGAGCCGCAGCACGTCGCGGTAGGACTCGGGCAGTCGCTCCAAGGCCGCCAGCAGCAACTCGGCGTATTCCTGCGCTTCGGCCGCCGCGTCCGGAGTGACGGGCGCCCGCCGTGGCTCGAGCCGTGATGGGTCGATCTGCCGGCGCGACCGCCGGCGCTCGTGCTGAATCCGCTTCAGCAGGATGCCCGTGAGCCACGGGATCACCGGACGCGCCGGGTCGAAGGAGCCGGCGTCCTCCAACGCGGCCACGAACGTCCACTGCACCGCGTCCTCGGCGGTGGCCCGGTCCCGCACCAGGTGACCGGCGAACACCAGCAACAGCGGTTCGGTCAGGTCGAAGACCCGCGTCGCCGCCTTGGGATCACCGGTGTTCCGGTAGCCGCAGAACGCTCGATGCGCCTCTCGCTCGCGTCGCTCAGCCCGCATGGTGGGGCATCGTGGTCCGTGGTTGGTGGGCGCTCGGCCGCGGGGCTACTGGCCGAACGTCCACCGTACTCCATTCGAGACGTCGGCGCCGCGCGGCGCGCCGGTCGGCCCCTGCAACGCCTGCAGCGCCAGCGCCACGCCGCTCAGCGCGGGGGCGTTGGGCAGGAAGAAGCCGGCGCTCCACACGTCCGTCGTCGGCACCACCGCCGCCAGCTGGAAGAAGGCCGCGGGCGAGATGTAGAGCTCGCACCCAGCGGTGAGCGGCTGGGGCGCGACCAGCGGCCGGCTCGCCAACAGCACCGCGGGCACGCCGGGTACCGCGGCGTCGCCATCGACCGCGACGACCGCGCCGAGCACCGGGTCCGTGCTCCGGAGGCCAGGCTTGGCAACGCCGACCGAGCCGCAGGCTCGACCGAAGCGTTGCGTGGTGGCGCCCGAGCGCGCCGCCCACAGCTCGGCTCCCACGACGCCGTCGTCGGCAACGAACACGACCTGGCCGCTGCTGAGTCGGAAGGATGCGGGGTTGGATCCCAGCAAGGGATTGAGGTCGAACTGGATCGTCCCGGCCGCAGTGCCGTCGGTGATCCACGGCTCGTTGCCCGACACGCCGTCGCTGGCGCGCAAGTAGGCATAGCGCGTGCCCGACGCGGTGATGCTCGAGAGGTTGGAGCCGCCGGAGCCCGGATTGAGGTCGGCCACCATCATGGTGCCCGCCGCCGTGCCGTCGCTCTTCCACAGCTCCGCCCCGCTGACGCCGTCATCGGCGCGGAACAGCATCTGCCCATCGAGTGCCTCGGTGATCGCAAACGGCGACGAGCCAAACGGGCCGGGGAGAATGTCGCGCACCATCGCCGTGCCCGCGGCCGTCCCGTCGCTCACCCACAGCTCCGAGCCGGCCACGCCGTCATCGGCGCGGAAGTAGAGCCGGTCACCGACCGCGGCGAAGCCTCCCGGGAAGCTACTGCCTGGCCCAGGCTGGATGTCGAGCACCAGCCCGGTGCCCGCCGTCGTGCCATCCGAGACCCACAGTTCTTCGCCTTCCGCAAAACTCGTGACGGTGAAGAACGCGAGGTCGCCGACCACCGTGATCTGCGGCGGGGCGGTGCGCGGCGTGCTGCCGACCGTCTTCACCAACACGGTCCCCGCCTCGGTGCCATCGGAGCGCCAGAGGTCAAAGCCGAAGAACGACGTGTTGAGCACGAACAACACCTGGTCGCCCAGCGTGATGAGCCCGGTCGGCGCGCTGCTCTGCGTGCCCGGCGCGATGTCCCTCACCAAGAAGGTGCCCGCATCGGTGCCGTCGCTGCGCCACAGCTCGGTGCGGAACGTCGGGTCGCTCGCGACGAAGAGGATCTCGCCGTTCCACTCGGTCAGATTCCGCGGGCTGGCGCTGCCGCTGCCCGGCCAGATGTCCTTGACGACCTGCGTGCCGCCCGGCGTTCCATCGGTCTTCCACAGCTCATAGCCGAGCGTCGGATGCACCGCCGAAAAGAACACGGTGCCCGCCGCCGGCACGACCTCGCGCAGCAGCCCGGTCGCCGCGAACGAGATCAGCTCGCGCGTGCCGGCGGCCGTGCCGTCGCTCGTCCACAGGGTGTCCGACGTGCCGTCCTCCGTGACGAAGTAGAGCGTCCCATAGGCGTCGACCAGGTGATCGGGGTCGCTGCCGAGCGTCGCGCCGAGCGTCGCCGGTGATACGTCGGCCAGCAGGGTGGTCCCGGCGGCAGTGCCATCGGAGAGGAACAGCTCGACCCCGGTCGTGCTGTCGTCGCCGCGCAGGATCGCGCGCTGGCCGCTGGCGTCGGTGCCGAGCACGCCAGGCGAGCTCGTCGGCGCGCCCGGCCACAGGTCGGCGACGCGGGCGGTGCCAGCTGTCGTTCCGTCGGAGACCCACGGCTCGACGCCGCTCGTCCCGTCGTCGGCGATGAAGAACAGGCGCCCGCCGACGTCGCGCATCCAGGTCGGGCCGCTGTCGGCCGGGCCCGGGTTGATGTCGCGCAAGCGCCGGGTGCCGCCGGCCGTGCCGTCCGACGTCCACAGCTCGACGCCGGTGTCGCCATCGTCGGCGCGGAAGTAGAGGCGGCCGCCGGCCGCCGTCAGCACCTCAGGCGTCGACGACACGGCGCCCGGGCGGATGTCGCGCACGCGCCGCGTGCCCGCCAGCGTGCCGTCGGAGGCCCACAGCTCTTCGCCGGCGCTGTCGCGCGCGGTGAAGTAGACCGTGTTGCCCGCCACCGCGAGGTTGTCCGGGAACGCGTAGGCGCCGAGGTCGCTGATCGCCACGGTACCCGCCGCCGTGCCATCACTGCGCCACACCTGGCGTCCCGCGCCGGTCGTGACCGCCGTGAAGTACAGCGTGTTGCCGCTCGAGACCATGTCCATCGGCGTGCTGCCACGGCTGCCCGGCTCCAGGTCCGCGACCATGACCGTGCCGCCTTCCGTACCGTCCGAGCGCCACAGCTCATCCCCAGCGCCGCTCGCCGCGGCCGAGAAGAACAGCGTGTTGCCCACGCCGTGCAGCTGCGGCAAGAACGATTGGCTCGACCCCGGGCTCAGATCGGCGACGAGGTGGGTCCCCGCGGTGGTACCGTCACTGACCCAGAGCTCGCGGTTCGTCGTGCCGTCGTCCGCGGTAAAGAACAGCAGGTTGCCGACCGCCGTCTTGGCGCGAATGTCGGACCAGGCCGGGCCGGGCCGCACGTCCTTCACCAAGAACGTCCCCGCCGCCGTGCCATCCGAGCGCCACAACTCCTGGCCAGTCGCGGCATCCTCGCCGGAGAAGAACAGCACGTTGCCCACACCCATCAAACCGCCCGGCCACGAGCTGGACGGCCCCGGGTCCAGGTCGGCGACGAGCCGCGTCGAACCCGGCGCACCGGTCGTGACGTAGAGCTCGCCGCCGAGGTCGGGGGTCTGCGCCACGAAGAAGAGCGCGCCGCCCACCATGGCGGCGCGGTTGGGAAACGAGCCCGGGTTGGGACGCGGGCTCTGGTTGACGTCGAAGAGCAGCGTCGGGGCTTGGGCGGCGAGATCGGCGGTTGGGAGAACAGCCGCGAGGGCCATGGCACAGCAGAGGTCGCGAGGGGTCATGCGAAAGGTCGGGTTCGGTGAGGGAATCAAAGGGCATGAACCCGGGCCCGGGGTGGCGGGCTCAACCGATGCAAAGTTCCCCAAGCGCCCTACGATGCGGCAATGCACAGGATCGGGAAGGTGCCGGGACGGCGCGCGTTGGGCGCCCGCGCGGGCTTGGTCGCCGCGGCGTTGCTGGGGACCGGTCGGGCGCAGGCGGTGGCGGAGTCGGGCCCGGACCTGGAGGCGTTGGGGCAGGAGCTGGCCGAGGTCTTGGACGCAGGAGACGCCGAGCGGCTGCGATCCCATCTCGATACCCAGGCCCTGCTGGAGCGCGCTTTGCAACTGTCAGAGCGCACTCCGGAGTTTGCCCGGCGCTTTCGGGAGGGCTTCGCCAAAGGTCGCGGATTGGCGGGCTACGTGACAGCAATGGTTGCGCCGTGCGACACGAGCAAGCGCACACGATTCCTGCGTGTGCGCACCGTCCGCGGAGAGCCTCGCCTGCTGTTTCGTGGCCACTGCGCCGAGGGCGCGGGCTTCTTCGAACTCGTCCTGTGCGTGCAGGGCAGCCGTGCTCGAGTGTGTGACGCCGACGGATGGCTGCGCGGCCCGTACTCGGAAGAGATTGCACGATACGACCCCGCGCAAGCCCCCGGCCCAATCGCGCGGATGTTTGGCCTCTCGCGCCACAACATGCTGTCGGCCCCGGCCACGAAGTTTCGAACGCAAGTCGACAGCGGCGACCACCGTGCGGTCCTCGCCGCCTATCGTGCACTCCCCCCATCCTTGCAGAACGAGCGCATCGTCTTGGCTGATGCGGTCGCCTCTGCCGCGGCTTTGGGCGATGTCGACGGCCACCTGGCGTTGCTCGATGCGTTCGCCGCCAGCGCCGCCTCTGATGAGCCCGCGCGCGATTGGATTGCGCTCGATGCTCACATCCTCAGGGCGGATTGGGGCGCCGCCATCGCCGCCATCCATCGGCTCGAAGGGGTCGTCGGCGCAGAGGGATCCCTGCCCGCGCTCCGCGCGGACTGCTTGATCGAGAAGGGCGACTTCGCCGCGGCGCGGGCCGCCGCGGCCGAGGGTGTGACGGCTGAGCCCGGCTACTTCGACGCTCACGTGGTGCACATCGAAGCCGCACTCCTCGCCGGCGACCACGCGGCAACCCTGCGCGCGCTGCGCTCCTACATCGATCACTTCCACACGGACCAGGGCTGGCTTGAGTCGCTCAAAGGCTACGCCGCGTTTGCGGCCACGCCGCAGGCAGCGCAGTGGAACGATCGCCGTGCCCGCGAGACGTTTGGCCAAGACTTCTGCGCCGTGCTCGAGGGTCTGGCCCCCGGCATCCAAGCGATCCTGCAAGGCGAGCTCCACGTCGAGATGGAGTGGGACGAGCGAGAAAGCACGTTCCACCTGTGCAACGCCTACGCCAAGGCCGTGGCCAACCCTGGCCAGCGGCAAGAGATCCTCGAGTACACGGCGAGGGCGGGTCTCGAGGACTTGAAGCCGCAAGACGGCGGGCTCGACAACCTGGTCCCGCTCCTGCGGCACAGGGACTACGTGGCGGCCCAGCATGCCTACGTTCGCGAGCACGGCGCCGACGCGGGCCAGGCCACCTACTTCGAGCCATGGGCCGGGGATCTCGTCGTGCTGTACGCGATCGACGGCAAGCGGTCGCTGCACGTCCTATCGCGACGCCAAGTGACCGATCTCGGGCTCACGCCCCAGGAGCTCCGCGCGGCCGCGGTGCAGAAGCTCGAATCGCGCGTCACGAGCCTTCTCGTGCACAACGAGCCGGTGCGCACCGTCGTCTTCGACGAGCAGTCTGAGGCGAGCCTCCTCCTCGTCGACGGACTCTGGGACCTACTGTTCTTGCCCTTCGAAGAACCAGCGGTCGCTGTGCCAGCGCGCGACGTCCTCTTGGTCGCGGACCGCAACGACCCCGACGCCGTCGCACAACTCCGGGCCGAAGCCGCGAAGTCGGAGTCGATGCCCAACTCGGTCTCGGAGCAGCTGTTCGTGCGACGCGACGGGGCGTGGGTCGTGCTCGAGCCCTAATCCGAACGTACGGTGCCGCGACAAAAACCGCCGCTTTCGCACGCCGGTCGCCGCAGTCGCCGCGCGACCGGCCGCGGCAAGGCGTGACCAACGCCCGCGAGGTCCCAATGCGGCGGTTTTTGTCGCGGCACCGTACGTTCCTACAGGCGCACGAGGTTGAGCTCGTTGGCGGCGAGCCGCAGGCGCAGGCGCTGCACCTCCTGGCCGTCGCGGGTCACGACGGCGTGGGTCGCGCGGTCGGACACGACCAGGACTTCGGTCGGCGTCTCCTGGAACTCGACCGTCGGGACCTCGCCCATGCCGCCGCCTTGTAGGCGCATCATGACCAGCGGCGCACCGTGCTCATCGACGACCTGGAGGACATCGCCGCGGCCGGCGGCATCGCCCCACTCGAACTGGACGCGCCGTCGCCGGCCGACGGTGAGCTCCAGGGCCGCGAGATCGGCCCCGTCGGGCAACTCGCGGAACAGCTCGGGCACGATCGCGTCACCCTCGAGCCGCAAGAACGCGGGATCCGTCGTGACGTCTTCGAGCGCAAATGAGCCGTCGTCCTCGGAGACCACGCTGCGACCAATCACCAGCTCGACCAGCCGCTTGCACGACACCGCCACCCGCACGCCGCCCACGCCGCGGCCGTGACGGTCCACGATGCGGCCGGCGATCGTCCCGAGGCCACGGCGATCGAGTACGATCCGCGCGTCCTGTGCGCCCGCATCGATGGGTGGCGTGACCGTCGCGAGCAGTGACGGCCGCTGCAGCACGCGCAATGCATAGGGGCGATCGAGCAAACCGCCCAACGTGAAACCTCCCCCGGCGTGGGTCCGCGCTTCACCGCCACCCGCCAACTGCTCTTGGGTCCGCGGCACCCCAAAGCTCGCCGGCATGCCTTCGGCGTGAATGAAGCCGAAGGACGAGGGCTCGGCCAGCTCGACCAGCACCCCGCGCACGGGCTCGCCCTCCTCGTCGACCACGACCCCACGGATCGTGAGCGGCGCGCCGCCGAGTTCGAGCACAATGTCGTCCGGCCAGCCGGACGCACGCGCCTCGCGGATCGACGACAAGGTCCGCGACGTCGGGCGCAAGCCGTCGCGCACCGCGGTCACGGTGACGACCTTGTCCTCGTCGGCGCGGAACGAGACCCAGGGCTCGAGGTCGATGACGAAGTAACCGCTCGCGTCCGCCGTCGACGCCATCGTCCCCGTCGACACGTAGGCGCCGACCGCCGGCGAGCCGTCCTCCAGCACGACGTGCCCGGTGATCGTGAACGGGCGATCGCTGCCGCGCTCGAGCACGACGACCATCGCCGCGTCGCCGCCCACCGGCATGGGCAGGATGCGCAGAATGAACCCCGGCGCGCGAACGACGAGATGGGCCTTCTCGACCATCGCGACGCCGTCGAGTCGAAACAGGCCGAGCTCGTCCGAATGCGCCTCGGGCACCACCAAGCGCGACGTGGTCACGTCGCGCCCAGTCCGCGGTAAGTCGGCCGCCACGTCGGCCTGCACAGTGATGTGGGCCCCGGCGATCGGCGCGCCATCGGCATCGACCACGACACCCCCCAACGGAACTCGCAGCGCCGCTACGACGATCGCGTCGCCACTGGGCGGCCGCTCGATGGCCCCTGCCATCACCGTCGCGTAGCGCTCGTCATGCACGCGCACCGTCAACGGAGTCAGGCCTTCCGTCTCGAACTTGCCCATCGCGTCCGTCGTCACGCCGGGCGTGGTGGACTCTGCCTTGTCGTTCCACCCGGACACGCGCACCTCGACCCCGCCGACCGGGGTACCGCTCAAGTCGATCACCTGGCCGCGCACCCGCGTGCGACGGTTCTCGAGCCCGGCGTGCTCAGGAATCTCGTGGAACGCGCGGCGGTCCCCGCTCGCTCCCGGCGCGCTCGGCACCGACGTGACCCGTTGCCGCGCGTCGCTCGCGACCACGGCGTCGACCACCGGGCTCGCGGGTAGCGACGCGGCAGGCTCAGCAGCGGCGACCGGCTCGCCCGCCGCGCCGCCGCCCCACCCGACCACCGTGGCGATCACGACCCCGGCGAGGAAGACCCCACCGAACAGCAGTTTCGTTTGCAGTGCCATCAAAGCCACTCCTGGAAGCCAAGCCGGGAATCCCGCCGCCGCGGGTCGCTGCAGCCAGGCGATCAAGGCGCCCGCGCCAGAGCGTTCCACACCAAACCGCCGCCGCAGGCGCTTCAGCCCTTCGGCGATGCGGCTGCCCACCGTCGACGTCGGCACGCCCAGGCGCGTCGCGATGTCACGCTGCGAGCACCCCTCGAAGAACCGCAGCAGCAGGGTCGATCGATAGGGCTCGTCCAACTCGAGCAACGCCCCGACCAACTCCCGCTGCATCGCGGCCCGCTCGATCAGCTCGACGGTTGCCGGCGCGACCGCCTCCTTGGCGACCTCCGCCTCACGGCGCACGCGACGCCGCTCGCCGCGCCGCCGCGTGCGGCTCAGATGCCGCACCACCGCCGCGAGCCAACGCCGCCGCGACTCGGGCCGAGGCCCGTCCGCGCCGCCCCGGAGCGCGACCAGCATGGCGTCCTGCGCCAGGTCGTCCGCGACGTGAGCATCGGCGACGACACGCAGCGCCAACGCCCGCACCCAGCCGATCTCGGCGAGGAGCTCGTCGGGGTCAAAGGCAACGGGACCGTGGGCCATGCGACCGTTCCAGTGTCGCCGATCGCGCGTTTGTCCGGTGTTTCTGCCAAAAACGCGGCGTCCCCCCGGGCCCAGCGCCCCCGAAGAGCGGGAAACCCCGTGCGCTCGGGGCGTGGCTCTCGCTTCTAGAGGTCAACGCCCAGCCGGCGATGGCGCCGCCGCTGGAGCCAACCGACTCCGCGCCGCTCAGCGAGACCTCATCATGCGATCCTCCATTCTCCAGACGGCCCTCCTGACCTCGATGCTCGTCGCGTCCAGCACGACCCTGCCGGGCCAGATCATCTCGCTCGGCAAGACTGTCTCGGGCAGCGCCGGCCGCACCATCGGCGGATGGATCGCCGGGGCGGACCAACGCAGCGACGCGTATGCGTCCTACGGCTACACCGCCACGAGCAACACGGGCAGCACGTTCACCAATGACATCGACTTCCTAAACCACAGCATCGAGGCCATTCACTACGACCTCGATCTGGTGGGAAGTGTGTTCGCGTCGCCGTTCGGCGGCAGCACTTTCACGTCGCGCTACGGCGGCCAACAGAGCACGTCCGCCGTGTTCCAGTCGGACCGCACGTTCGCGCTATCACGCCCACTCACCTTCGTCCCCCTCGCCGCCGTGCGGACGAACGTGTTCGCCGGCTGGACCCAGGTGCTCCTCGAGGGGCATCTCACGGTCACGACGGACCTCGATGTCGACGCCACCGTGCGCCTCGGCATCCCCAACCGAGTGCATCAGTCGGGCTTCATGAGCGGCTCGGCGCGAGGCCAAGTGTACATCGTTGAGGCCGAGACGCCGTCCACGCTGGGGTTCGAGTTGGACTACGGCACCAACACGCTGAACGTCAACCTTGGCGCGAGCAGCAGTCGTTGGGGGCAAGGTCCAGGCAGCCTGACCGGCGTGGCGACGCACACGCTGGGGTCGTATCGCCTGTTCCTCAAGGTGTGCTCGCAGTTCGGGCTGCCCACCAGCCTCATCTGCCGCACGTACGTCGACCAGAAGTCGATCTTCGGCATCATCCAGACCCTCGTGCGCGTCCTTTGAGCGCACCGGCAAAGAGGCGACCAATGAACGCGCGCCGATGGGTGCTCGCCGGTGTCGTAGGCCTCGGCCTGGCGACCACGATCCTGTGGACCCAGGCCGGCACGGGCACGCCGGGGCCGCTGCCGCGCGACCCGGCCGGCGGTCCGCCGAGCGCGCGGCCGACGGCGGCCGGTCCCCGTGGCGCGGCGGCACGCCAAGCGCTGCGTCGAACCGTCGCCGAGCCGTGGTGTCACGGTGCACCGGTAGGACGCACGATCGAGTTTGCGTTCACTCTCGACCACCGAGTGACGGTGCGCGGCGAGCTCCCGGATCAGCCGCGATCCGTCACGACCATGGAAGCCTCGCGCCTCACCGGCACTGCGGCGTGGACCGTGCTCGATCGGCGGGGCGACGAGATCCTGCTGCACGTTGCCCTGCCGAACGTCGCCGTGACGCCGGCGGCCGGCGGCCACGCCACCCCTGAGGCGCGACTGGCCACCGCCGCGGCCGTCCAAGCGCTCCAGGCCGGCTTCGCGGTGCGGGCCGGCGTGGACGGCAACACCCGGGGCTATCGGTTTGCGGCTGATCTGGACGCCAAGTCCCGGGCCGTGGCCCGGACGCTCGTCTCGGCGTTTCGCTTCGTGGTGCCGGAGCCAACGGCGGAGGCGTGGCGCACCGAGGAGGCCGACGCCAGCGGCGCCTATCGCGGCGACTATGCGGCGCGCCCGGCCGACACCGCGACGACCGATCTGCGCATCCAACGCCGACGCGATCGCGACGCCCCCTCCGCCGACGCCCTGGCGACGCCCGAAGTGACGGGCACCGCGACCGCGAGCTTTGCCCGCCACCTGGGCTGGATCTGTGGGGCCGACGTGCACGAAACCACCCGCACGGCCATCGCCAACCTCCCGGCGCAGATCGAGGCGGAGCTGGTCGGCGCGCTGCGGCTGCGTGCGTTCCGCGACGGCGACGTGCCGAGCCCCGACTGGTCCGGGCCCTGGGCGTCGGTGTCTGGCGCCGACGAGGACCGGGAGGCGTCGATCCAGGCCACGATCGACGCGCGCTGGCGCCGGGAGCTCGCCGGCACTGACCTGGCCGACCTGTTGCTGGCTGCCGATGCGGCGACCGATCGCCTGGCCCGCGCCCGCACGTTCACTAGGCTCATGCACTGGCTCCGCCTCGAGCCCGGGCGCGCGACCCAGGCGCTGGCGATGATCCGCACCGCCGGTGACGAGGCCCCCAGCACGCGACTGCTCGTCGACGCACTCGGCGCCGCCGGCCATGGCGAAGCGCAGACCGCGCTGGCCGAGCTCCACACCGACCGGCGACAGTCGTTGACACTCCGGCACGCCGCCACGCAGTCGCTGTTCCAGATTCGCGCACCCCAGCCGGCGCTCGTCGACGCGGTGTTCGCCACCGTCGAGACGCCCGCGACCTTCGCCGACCTCGAGGCGCGCAGCCTGCTCCTACTCGGCACCTTCAGCGACCGCAGCGACGCGACGACCCTCGACCGCTTGCTCGAGTACGGGCGACGCGCCAACGAGCCCCCGGCAGTCGGCGTCTGGCTGGAGGCCCTGGGCAACACCAGCGACGCGCGCGCGCTCGCGGCTGCGACCCCCTATCTCGAGGCGCCGGCGCCGATGCTTCGGTTCGCGGCGGTGACCGCGCTGCGCCAGCAGACCTCGCCCGCGGCGCGCCGCGCCCTACACCAGCACGCGCGCACCGATGCCGACGCTCGGGTGCGGCGGCACGCGGTCCGCACCCTCGCCGCCCTGGACCGCCTGGGCTCGATCGAGCTCCTGGGCGAAGTGCTGCGCGAGGACGCGGAGCACTCGGTGCGGCGCGCTTCCCTGGTCGAGCTCGCCACCGTCGCCGCCGACAGTGCGCTCGCCCGCAAGCTGTTGGCGGACGCAGCACAACAGGACCCGGAACCGACGCTGCGCCAGCTAGCGGCGGATCTCCTCGGACGCGCGGGCTAGACTGTCGAGTCTAGTACTCTGGGGTTGCGGGCCACCGCTGCGGGGATTCCTTGCCGCGTTGACAACCGCGCGCGCTGCGTGGCTACTGCTCTCCATGCGCGCACCCTCCTCCGGCCTATGGGCCTTCTTCCTCGTTGCCGCCAGCCTCGCCCCACCCGTGGCGAGTCAGTGGGTCTCCAGCGGCCCGGCCAAGCCTTGCGCCACCACGACCCCGAACTTCACCGCTCTTGGCACGCTGCACGAGCGGCCCGGCTTCATCTCCTGGCACCCCCTCGTGCTGACCGAGGGGCCGCCCCACGCCGCCGCCGTATTGCTCATCGGCGCCGCCGAAGCAGCCCTACCGGTCTTCGGCGGCGTGCTCGGCCCCCGTCCCGACCTGCAGCTGCCGCTGGTCCTCGATGAGGAGGGTTCTGGCGGGCTCGGTTTCGCCCTGGGATTCAGCCCGAAGCCGCTGTTCCCGGTCGGCACGTCCTTCTGGTTCCAGTGGTGGATGGCCGATCCGGCGGCGACGTCCGGCGTCTGCGCCTCCCAGACGATCCGCGGCACCATCCGCTAGGGACAGCCGCTAGGGACAGCCACGGCGCGCGCGTCTAGAGGTCCGGCCGGACAGCGCTTTGCGTGGCGAATGGACTTTCTGCTGGCCCTCTAAAGCCTAAAACTGCTCGTCGACGATCGTGAAGATCGACGGGTTCGACAGCTCGAGGCGCGGTGTCGGCGTCGTCACGACCATCTGCGCGGTGGCGTTCCAGGTCGTGAGGCCTGGCGGCAGGGTCGGGATGCCGATCTCGATCGACAACTGCCCCTGGCCATCCGTGACGCCGGCAGGCAGCGCGATCGGCGCCGCGCCGACGCCCGAGAAGCCCGGCAGGCTGCCGATAAAGAACGGATCCGCGCTGAACAGGCGCACCAAGAGGAACGCGCTCGAATCCGGCTCGGTCTGCAGAACGAGCCGCACGTCGTCGTCGATGACATCGTCGCGGACGACGCGACTGGCGCGAAGCTGGGCCGCCTCGGCATCGGGGTCCTCGTTGAGCGCGCCGCCCTGATTCACAAACGGCGGCCCCACCATGCCCATGCCGCCACCGAACGCGCGGGTGCCGCCCGGACCGCCCAGGAGGTCGGTGCCGATGGACCACACCTCCGCGCCGGCGGACAGCGTGAGTCCCGGGCCGCCGTTCCCCGGATCGGGCAGCATGCCGAAGAATCCGCCGGCACCGCCCCCGGCACCTTGCGCCGTGCAATCGCGCAGCACCAAGCGGCCGCCGCGCACATCCACGGCCGAACGCCCGGGACCGCCGAGTACCGCGGTGCCGCCGGACACGAAACGCGTGCCGTGGGCGAACACGGTGCTGTTCGTCGCTAGGAGCGCCATCGAACCGGCTTCGAGGCCTTGGCCTTGTTGGCCACCGTGCGCGCCCAACAGCTCCGAATCCACCAGCACCACGCGCTCGCTGTTGGTGATCGCGACGTTGGAGTTCTGGCCGAGGAAGTAGAAGAAGGGGAAGGGCTGGATCGACAGCACCCTGACTTCCTCGAGCCAGACGACGCCCGCGTTATCCTCGATGACCAGCATCTCTTCGTCGATGTCGAGGGGCGGCTGGAAGACCAAGCCGCGCAGCACGGCCTGCTCGCCGGCCGGGATGTCGCGCACGGTGGTCTTGATCGAGCCGGCCATGGCAAACACGAAGACGTCGGCGTCCTGGTCCGCGAGGATCGCAACGCCCTTGCCGGCGAGCGTGAACTCGTTGTAGATGCCGGCGCGCACCAGGATCACGTCGCCGCTCGAGGCCGCGTCGACTGCCGGTTGGATCAAGGTGAAGTCGGCGCCGCCGTCGTCATCGACGGTCCAAACGGTTTGCGCCGGGAGAGCGCTCGCCGCGGTCACGACGAGCAGAGAGAGGAATCGTAGGCCCATGCAGATCTCCAGAGGGGGTTCACCGAGGCTAGACACGACAGGCGCCAGTTCGGAAAGACGAAGACAAACGTCACCCATTCGTCCGGCCCGGCGAGACCCCGCCTGGCGCGCCCGGAGCGCGCCAGGCGTCGCCCCGACGCCGACATGCGACCCACAGCGCGGACGGTTCGGCCGAGCGCAAGCCCAGCGCGGCACCCCTTGGCTTCCGGTCTCGACCGGGGCAAAGTAGGACCCTACGACCGTGCGGAGGCCGCACCCTCTGCGACGCCCGCGCGGCCGCCGTCCCATGCATCACCGCGCCGCGGCGCGCCGAGCATCCGAAGCGGCGAGCCCGCCTCGGCCGCCCGAGTGTCCGGCGCGGCCCCCTTCGCAGGCAGGCGCCCCATGAAGCTGCTCGTCTCTCTCCAGCCCGCCGCGGTAATCCCGTGCGGACCGCTCCTCAGCCTCGCGATGTGCGTGGCTGGTTCCGCCGCCGCCGTCGCCGCCCAGTCGCCCGCGGCCGACCGCGCCTTTCGCGCGCCGCGCGCCGCCCCCACGCCCGGCATCGGTGACGACGCCTTGGCCGGCCAGCGCCGCCTCGTCGAGGTCGACCTCGCGGCCTTACGCGCGGCGCGCCCCGGCCTGCGCCTCGACCTGTTCGACGGCGGCGTCGCCGTCGCCGGCCAGCCCACGCTGCGCAACGCCTACGGCGGCGGCGTGACGTGGGACGCGCCGCTCGGCGGGGACGCAACCGGCACCGGCGCGGCGACGTTCTCGGTGTTCGGCGACGCGGTCACGGCGACCATCCGCTGGCGCGACCGCGTCTATCGCGTCAACCCCGCCAGCGCCGACGGTGCCGTCCACTGGCTGAGCGAGCTCGACAACGCCAGCGCGCCACCCTGCGGCGTCGACGCCCCGGGGGTCGACCTGCAGCGACCCGCCCGACGGCACCGCGACCCGCCTACCGCCCCCACGGCGCCGCCACCCGCGGCGCGCATGCCCGACGTCGACATCCTGGCCGTCTACTCGACCCTGGCGAAGAACCGCCAAGGCGGCACGTCGGCGATGCTCAGCCTGATCAACCTGGCGATCGCCGAGACCAACCAGGCCTACGCCAACAGCTCGGTCAACCAGCGCGTCGGGCTGGTGCACACCGAGGAGATGGTCGGCTACACCGAATCGTCGAACTTCTCGACCATCCTCTCGCACTTGGCGGGCAAGTCCGACGGCCGGATGGACCAGGTCCATCAGCTCCGCGACCAATACGGCGCCGACGCCGTCGCGATGATCGTCGACAACGGTCAGTACTGCGGTATCGCGTACCTGATGACCACCGTGAGCGCCGGCTTCGAGGACAGCGCCTTCAGCGTGACCAACCGCGGCTGCGCCACCGGTTACTACAGCTTCGGCCACGAGCTGGGCCACAACTTCGGCTGCGCCCACGACCCGGGCAGCGCCGGCTCGGCCGCGTATTCCTACAGCTACGGCTACCGGACCCCGGACCAGCGCTACCGGACGATCATGGCGTACGCGCCGGGCACGCGCGTGCAGGTGTTCTCTGGCCCGTCGTCGTCGTGGGCCGGCTACACCATGGGCAACGGCTCGCAGAACAACGCCCGCTCGATGAACAACACCGCCAGCACGGTCGCAGCATGGCGCGCGACCGCCTCGTCGGGCGGCAGCTTCACGCTCAACGTCGCCAACCTCGTCGCGGGCTCGACGGCGACGCTCTCCACCACCGGGGCTTCACCCGGCCGCCTGGTGCAGACCGCCTACAGCGTGATCGGCAGCGGCCCCGTGCCCACGTCGTTCGGCCCGCTGGCGCTGTCGCCGCCGGTGCGGCTGCTGGCGCCCCGGTTCGCGACTGCCGCAGGAACGACCAGCGTCCCGCTCGTGGTCCCAGCGCCGGCAGTGGGCCGCACCGTCTGGTTCCAAGCGGTCGACGTGTTCAGCGCCACGCTCTCCAACGGCCTGCAGGACACCGTCCGGTAGCTCCGGCGGCCCCGGCGCCGCCCCGCCTCGCGCGCGGTCCACGAAAGTCGACCGCGCCACCAGCGCCAGCGCGCCCCGCGTTGTGTAACCTCACCGCGCGCAATGCGCCGCCCGCACGATCTCTCGACTCCACCCGAACGCATCGGGTGCTATCGCGTGCTCGGCATCCTGGGCGAAGGCGGCATGGGCGTGGTCTACCGTGCCCAGCAGACCGAGCCGATCGAACGCATCGTCGCGCTCAAAGTGATCAAGCTCGGCATGGATACGCGCGAGGTGATCGCGCGCTTCGAGGCGGAACAGCAGCTACTGGCGCGCCTCGATCACCCCCACATCGCCCGCGTCCTCGACGCCGGCTGCACCGAGGACGGCCGGCCGTTCTTCGTGATGGAGCACGTGCCCGGCATCTCGATCACCGAGTACTGCGACCAGCACCGACTGGACCTGGCCGCGCGCCAGCGGCTGTTCGTCCAAGTCTGCCGCGGTCTGCACCACGCCCACGAGCGCGGCGTCATCCACCGCGACATGAAGCCCAACAACGTGCTCGTCGCCACCGTGGATGGCCAGCCGTGGGCCAAGATCATCGACTTCGGCGTCGCCAAGGCTACTGACCACCACCTCACCGGTCGCACGCTGCTCACCGAGGACGGCCACATCATGGGCACGCCGTCCTACATGAGTCCCGAGCAGGCCGAGCTCGGGGCGACCCGCGTCGATGCGCGCACCGACGTCTACGCGCTCGGCATGATCCTCTACGAGCTGCTCGCTGGCAGCCTGCCGTTCGACGGCGACGGGCTGCGCGGCCTCGACTTTCTCGCGGTGCGCCAGCGGCTGTTCGAGAGTCGGTTCGCCACGCCCAGCACGCGGGTCGCCGCCCAAGCCGTGGCCGCGGCGCGCGTCGCCGAGCTGCGCCGCCTCGAGTCGAGCGCGCTGCTGCGCGAGCTGCGCCGCGACCTCGACTGGATCACCATGAAGGCGCTCGAGCGCGACCGCGAGCAACGGTACGCGTCGGCCGCCGACCTCGCGACCGACCTCGAGCGGCATCTCGACGACCAACCAACCACCGCCGGCCCGCCGACGACCGCGGTTCGCATCACGCGCTGGCTGCGACGCAACCGCGCCCGCGTCCCGCTCCTCGCCGCGGTGGCCGGCCTTCTGGCCGTCGTCCTGGTTCTGGCGGTGCTCTACGCCGGCGCGCTGCAGCGACCGATCAGCGCGCCGCCGAGCGACGTGCCCGTCGCGTCCACCGCGGCGCGCCGCCCGGACCTCGAAGGGCAGCGACCGACGGTGCGCCGCCTGCCACGCCTCACGTCCGAGGCTCTCGACCTGGCGGACCTCGCCGGCCGCAAGGTCTTGCTGGTGCTCACGGGCGGGGTCTATGGCCAACCGCGCGCGCCGGCGCAGCTAGAGAACCACCTCGCCCACTTTGGGCGGCAGCTGACCCAGGTCGAGGTTGTCGTGGTGTACGCACGCCCAAGCCTCGCTCATCGGCAAACGCGCAACTCTACGCCGACTTCCTCGGCGTGTTGCCGTTCTCGGTGGCGCTCGATCACGAGCTCGCTCTCGCTCAGGCGCTCGGCATCGCCGAGGGCCAACACGTGTTCCCGACCCTCGTCCTCCTCGACGAGAACGGTTTCATCGAAGTGGCCTACACCGGGATCGATGACGCGTCGCTGGCGGCGGCGCTCAAAGAAGTCGTCTACCGCATCGTCTTCGCGTAGCGCGCACCAGGACCGTCAGCGACCGCTCCTCCGACGAGTCCCTTCCCCTGCCCTACCGGTGGCGGCACGCGCGAAGGGTGATCGCCGTCGGTCCACGCTTCGCGGCGTAGGGGGTCCCGCATTGCAGTAGGATCCGCCCAGTCGCTGAAGGAGAGTTCGGGCGACGCGCCGCCCGAGCCACGGAGCCCCCCTCGCCGTGTCTACTGCCCTCTCGTGGTCTGCCCGCTTGCCCGTGCCGCACTCCGGCACCAGGCCGAGCGCGACCGTCTGGCGCGGGCTGGCGCTCGCGGCCGCCGCGTTCGCGCTCTACGCGGGCCTGGCGCAGGACGCGTTCTACCGATCCGACGGCCACGCCGCGCTCATTGCGGTCTATCAGGGGGATTGGACGGACGGGCGACACCCGTGGTACCGCCCGATCTTGCTCTTGCTTACCCACGTGCTCACGCCAATGGGGCTGTCACCGTTTGAGGCGGTGCGCTTGGCGTCGGCCCTGGGCACCGCGCTGGCCGTCTTCGTCTGGCATCAAGCGGCAGCTCGCTGGATGGGACCCGGCCGCACCGCCGCGATCGTCGGGTCGAGCGTGCTCTGCGCCGTGGCGCCGGCCAACGTCTTCTTCGCCACCGTCCCGGAGGTGCACGGCGTGTTCCTGCCGTTCGCCGCCGTGGCCTGGTGGGGCGGCGTGCGCTGCGCGCACGCCCCCACGCGCGCGCGGTTCGCCGCCCTCGGAGCGGCCACCGCGATGGCGACCCAGGCGCACGCCACCGGCCACTTCTTGTTGCCGGTGATCCTCGCCTGGGTCGTCGCCGGGCGCGAGCGCAAGACGCCGCGGCTGCCGGTATCGCGCCTCGGCACCGCCGTCGCCGCGCACGCCCTGCTGTGGACCGCGCTCACGCTCGCGTTTATCGCCGCCGGGGGCCAGAACCCGCCGGCCACGCAGCTGGGGTTTGTGGATCACCACCTGGAGCTCATCCGCGTCACGACGGATCGGAGCTCCTGCGCTGCCCATCTCGAGGGCCTGGCGCAATGCCTCCTGCACGACTGGCTGTGGCCCTACCTCCCCGTGTCGCTCGCGCTCCTCCTGACTCTGAGCCGCCAGCGCGCCCACCGATCGCCGGCCGTCGTGCTCACCGCTGCCGTCGCACTCTACGTCGGCCTGACCTGGGCTTTGGTGGCTGGCGACGAACGCGGCGCGTACCTGGCGCCCTTGGTCTGGCCGGCTGCCATCGGCCTGGCCGCGCACCTGAGACAACGCTGGATCTGGACGGCCGCGCTGCTCGGGACGGGACTCGCGTGGCACGGCGTCGCCGAACACGACCGGCCCGGCGGGTCGCCGGCCTACGTCACCGATCTCCGCGCCGCCACCACCGGGGAGCGGCCGCTCGTCCTCACAGCGCATCCGTACGAGGCCGAGTGGCTACTCCGCGACGCCTACGATCTCTGGCTGCGGGAGCTGAACGGCTGGCGCCGCCTCACGCCCGATCGGCTGCGGCAGTCCTGCCCGCAGATCCTCGACCGCCTGCACCAGCTCTCCCAAACGCGCGACCTGTACCTCGGTGGGCTCACCGCGCTGGAGCTGAAGGAAGGCCCGACGCCCCAAGGCTACCTCCTCTGGGCACAGCTCGAGAGCGCCTTCGACATGACGCTGGTGACGCGCCGGACCTTCGTCGCGATGCGCCTCGAGACCCGCCAGACCGACCCAACGCGCAAGACGACGCCACCGTGAACCGGCGACCTCACACCTCATCGAGCGCGGCGAGAATCGCGGCCACGTCGTCCTCGCCACTGGTCGCGCCGACGCTGAGGCGCAGGCAGCCCGCCGGCTCACCGAGCGCGTCGAGCGCCATCGCCGCGCAGTGCTGCCCCGCCCGCACGACGATGTCGCGGGCGGCGAAGTGCGCCTCGGCCCGCTCCAAGGGCAGACCCTCGACGAGCAGCGACACGGTCGTGGTCCGCGGCGCGGTCGGCGGCGCGGTCCCGCCGAGCACCCGACAGCGGGGCCGCGCGAGGCACTCCTGGTACAACCGCCGCGCGAGCGCCAAGGGCCGCTCGCGATCCGTGGCCGAGCGCTCGCCCAGCCACCGCAGCGCCGCCGCGAGTCCCATCGCGCCGGGCAAGTTGACGGACCCCACGTCGCAGAAACCCGGCGCCGGCCGCCGTCGCGCGCCGGCGTCATCGCGGGCGCCGATCGCGCAAACGGCGGTCGGGCAGTCGAATGTCACGTGCGGCGCACTCCAAAACCCGCCGATGCCTAGCGGCCCGAGCAGCGCCTTGTGACCCGCGAACGTCAGCAGGTCGATGCCGAGCGCCGCGACATCCAGCGGCAACAGCCCTGCCACCTGCGCCGCGTCGAGCAGCGTCAGCGCCCCGTAGCGCCGCGCGAGCGTGGCCAGCTCCGCGATGGGCAGACACTCGCCCGTGATGTTCGACGCGCCCGTCACGGCGACGAGGCGCACCCGGCCATCGCGCAGCTGCGACTCGACGGCGTCGAGATCGATCGGTCGACCTGGCTGATATGCCGCAATGCGATGCTCGACGCCGCGCTCCGTCACCAGCTTCTGCACCGACCGCGCCAGCGCGTGGTGCTCGAGCTGGGAGGTAAGCACGGCATCGCCCCGCTGCCACGCCAGATCGCCCACGATCACCGCGAGCGCGGCGGTGCACGACGGTGTGAGCACCAGCCGATCCTGGCTCTCGATGCGCAAGAAGCGACCGATCGCCGCGTGCGCGTCGCGGTAGCGCTCGGCGTTCTCACGCGGGTCGGCCAGCAGCGCCGCGTGCATCGCCGCGGCGACCCCGGGTGCCTTGGGCCAGCTCGTGCCCGCGTGGTTGGCGTAGATCACGAAGCGATGGTGCGCCGGCCCGCACCACGATCAAGGGCGAAGCCCCATCACCCATCCCCGTCGTCGCGCCGCACCGAGCGCAAGAACGCCTCGAGGTCCTTCCCGGGCTCGTCCTCGAACGGCACCTCGAGCAGCTCGACCGTGGTCATCCGGTCCGGGCGAAAGCTGCGAAACCCGGCGCGCAGCTCGCACCAAGCAGAGACCAGCCAGGTCGTCCCCCAAAACGTCAGGCACACGGGACGCACCGTCCGCGACGTCGCGCGCCCCGCACCGTCCACGTAGTCGAGATGCACTTTGCGCTTCTCGTTGACGCCGCGCCGCAGCGGCTGGAGCTTCGCCGCGTGGGCCGGGGGTGCGCCAGTCGGGATGAACAGCGCGACGTCATCGAGGCGCGGCTTGAGCCGGTCGGGCAACACGGTCTCGACCTTGGCGAGCACGCTGCGGGCGCGCCGCGCGAGCTCCGGGTCGCCCCAGGCTTCCACCATGCGGGCGCCCACGACGAGGGCCTCGATCTCGCCCGCATCAAACATCAACGGCGGCAGGTCAAAGCCGCGGGGCAGCGCGTAGCCGACGCCGGCCTCGCCCTCGATCGGCACGCCCGAGGTGAGCAGATCTTGGATGTCGCGATAGATCGTGCGCGGCGAGACCTCCAGCTCCGCCGCCAACTCGCTCGCCGTGATGACACGGCGACCGCGCAGCAGCTGGACGATCTGGAAGAGTCGGTCGGCGCGACGCAAGGCGTCGGTCTACTTGGCCGCCGCCAGTGATTCCACTTTGGCCGGCAACCGGTGCCCAAAGTAGAGAGTGATGCCGTTGGGGTCGACGGCGAGGAAGGCGCGCTCGCCCCACGGCTTCTCCCCGGGCCCCTCCAGGATCTCGACACCCGCGGCCGCCAAACGCGCGTGCTCGGCGTCGGCATCGTCGACCTGAAAGCAGTAGATCAGGCCCTTCCCGGACGCCGGCTCAAACTTGCCGACCTCGGGCGCCATGAAGGCGAGCAGCGGTCCGCCCTCGCCGCGCTGCAGCTCCGCATAGCCCGGCAGCTCGACCGCGAGCCGCATGCCGAGGTGCTCGCGGTAGAATGCCTTGGTGTCTTCGAGCCGGGCGGTACAGAAGAGCGGGGTGATCGCGTCGTTCATGTCTGGGTCTCTCACGTCTGGGTCTCGGGGTGACTGAAGTTGGGCGATCGCCGTGGCGGGCGGCGATCCACGTTCTTCTTCTACGGACCCCCTCCTGACAGCGTCCTGTCAGCAAGACGTTGCGATGACTCGAAATCGGGCCCCCGACTTTGCGGGACGAACCGCAACGGGCGCGGCCGGTTCAACGTTCCCGCGTTGGTCCCGCCTGCCGCGGCGCCACGAAGACGGAGCCACCACTTGCAACCCAACCGCCTCCTCCTCGCTCTGGTGACCTTTGGCGTGGCCAGCGCTCCCGCGCCGGCCCAGGTCGAATGGACCCGACTCGCCAAGTTTGGACCCGGCCCGCAGGCCGACCACGGCCTGGTGTACGACACCGCGCGCCAGCGCCTCGTCGTCGTAGGGCAAGGCCTCGGCGGCGCCGAGCTCTGGCAATGGGACGGCAGCGCGTGGGAGCGACCGACGCTGCCGGGTCCGCAGCCGCCCTCCAGCACGCAGACCGCACTGGCCTACGACGAGGCCCGGGGTCGCGTCGTGCTCTTCGGCGCCGGCTTCTTTCGCAGCAACAACACCTGGGAATGGGACGGCACCGAATGGACCGAGAGGTTCCCGATCCAAGCCCCGCCAGCGCGCTACTCGCGCGGCATGGTCTACGACGCGGCGCGGCAGCGGACCGTACTCTTCGGCGGTCAGATCGGGTCCAGCGTCTTCAGCAACGACACTTGGGTGTGGGACGGCACCGAATGGGCCGAGCGGTTCCCGGCGACGCGACCACCGAGCCGCGTTTGGCATCACATGGCATACGACCACGCGCGGGAACGGGTCGTGCTCTTCGGCGGCCTGGCCTCCGGCGGCGGCGGGCTCGGCGACACTTGGGAGTGGGATGGGACCGAGTGGCTACAGCGTACGCCAGCGCGAGCGCCGTCGGCGCGCTGGCGGCACGCGATGGGCTATGACCCGGCGCGGGGTCGCGTGGTGCTCTACGGTGGCATCAACGGGCTGGCGGACACGTGGGAGTGGGACGGCACCGAGTGGGTCGACCGCACCCCGACAAGCAGCCTGCCCCCGCGCTACGCCCACGCCATGGCCTACGATCCGGGGCAGGGGCACCTGGTCCTGTTCGGCGGCAGGTCGTCGGCGATTTCGACCGAGAACGATCTCTGGAGCTGGGACGGCGCGGCGTGGAACGAGATCGGCGTGGACCACCCGCCCACCGCGACCGCCGCGGCCATGGCCACGGACACCGCGCGCGATCGGGCGGTGCTGTTTGGCGGCGCGGCGACGCTGTCGACCGGCCTGTCCGACGCGACCTGGGAGTGGGACGGCGCCCAATGGATCGACCGCAGCGCCCCCACCCCACCACCGGCGCGACGCAGCCACGCGATGGTGTACGACGCCGCACGCCGTCGCACCGTGCTCTTCGGCGGCTACGACTTCAGGGGCGAGCTCGACGACACCTGGGAGTGGGACGGGACGGTGTGGACGGAGCTCGATCCGCCGGTACGCCCACCGCAGCGCCAAGCACACGAACTCGCGTACGACCCAATCCGCCGGCGCACGGTGCTGTTCGGTGGGTTTGGCAATGGCCAGATCCTCGACGACACTTGGGAGTGGGACGGCAGCTCTTGGCAGCTGCGCCTACCCCTGACCAGCCCGTCGCCGCGCTCGAACTTCGGCATGGCGTTCGATGCCACACGCGGCACGACGATCCTGTTCAGCGGTGCCAACTACGCCTTGCCGCCGGGCGCCGACACCTGGGAGTGGGACGGCACCGAGTGGCGCGAGCTACAGCCATCGACCCGGCCGCGGGAGCGCGCCGGCGCCCGCCTGGTCGCCGACCTCGCGCGGCAGCGCCTCGTCATGCACGGCGCGATCACGTCGGTGGAGAACGGCACTTGGGAATGGGACGGGACGGACTGGATCCTGCGCCCGTCGGCGCAGCGGGCACGGACCGGCCCGCTGGCGTTCCATCCCGGCACCGCGCGCCTCGTGCTGTCCGAGCAAGGCGAGACCTGGGAGTACGCGCCCACCCGCCCGGCGACGACCACGGGCTTTGGGACCGGCTGTGTCGGCGCGCAGGGCATCGAGCCGGTCCTCGCGCCCACCAGCCTGCCGTGGCTGGGGTCGACCTTCACGGTCGAGCTGCGCGAGCTGCCGCCCGGCAACCCGGGGTTCTTGTTGCTCGGTGCATCCGCCTCGACCTTCGGCGCGGTGCCGCTGCCGCTGAGCCTAGGCTTCGCCGGGATGCCCGGCTGCGACCTGCTGCTGAGTCTCGACGGCACCGTGCCGCTCGGCGCGGCTTCGGCCGCGGGGGTCGCTGGCTGGAGTACACCGCTCGCCAACCCAGCCTTCCTCGGGCAGACGTTGTACTTGCAGGGGATCGCCAGCGACCCCGGCGCCAACCCCGCCGGGCTCGTCGTGTCGGGCGCGGTGGCGGCGGCGTTCGGCGCGAAGTAGCGCCGCCCCGACGTTGCTGCGCAACGGCACGCCGGGTATCTACTCCAGAATAGACGGAGGGCGCGATGCACCGGTGGGCATGCGAGCAGGAGGCCGTGACCAAGGCCACACGGCAGATGGTCTGGGAGTTTTGGACCGATCTCCGCAACCACGAGCTGGAGCCCGGGGTCGAACGCATCGAGCTCGACGGTCCCTTCGAAACGGGAGCGGTCGGTCGAACCGTCACGGCGCACGGCACCCACGAGTGGGCCCTCGTCGACGTCGTCCAGCACACTCGCTTCGCCATCGTTGGGCAGACCCCGGACGAGTCGGGCTCCCTGTCGTTCGCCTGGGAGTTGGCAGAGCATCCTCACGGGACGCACATCACCTATCGCATTCGCGCCGACGGACCGCAGGTACCCGACTCCATGGACATCTTGCGAGGCATGGAGGAGCGGGCTCCGGCCGCGCTCGAACAGCTCGTCGCGTGGCTCGACGCGCTGCCGCCGCGCGCCGCTCAACCACCTGTCGCCCCGCCGACACCCGGCCCAGGGACCGCCTGATGGACGGCGTCCTGCGACGCCAAGCGCAACTCGACGCCGCCTTCGGCGCGCACCACCAGGACGGCACCAAACCACACCGAGGGTACCGGGGCCTCGGCGCGCAGGTCGTCACACGCACCCAGCGCGGCCAGCGCATCCTTCGCCGCCAGCAGCAACGCCGCGCCACGACCCGGCGCGGTGGCCGGCGGCACCGGGCGATCGGCGTGGGTGTCGTCATGCAACACGAGCGGCGCCGCACCGCGCTGGTGCAGCGGCAGGGTGCGCGGCAGGTAGTCGTCCGAGAACACCGCGAACCCAAGCTGGTCCACGAAGAGTGCGCGCAGGGAGGCCATTCCAGCCTTGTGCAGGCTCAAGTTAAAGAGCCGCGGCGCGTCGACGGGCCGCTGCGCCAGGTCGACGAGTTCAAAGAAGTTCCCCGACGCGTCGCGCACCCGCACGGCATGGCCGAGGACGAACGCGATCGGCGTCGGGTCGAGCCGTTGGCCACCGTGCTGCTCCACCGTTCGCGCCGCCTGCTCCAGGTCGGGGACGCGCAGGTTGAAGTGCAGCGGCGCCACCGCGGGTGCGCGCGGGCACGGACGCCCGCCGTCGAGCACGAGCAGAAGGTCCCCCAGCCGCAGCAGCTGCGCGGCGTCGGCTTGACGCACCGGCTCGAACCCCAGGGCGGTGTACAGGGCGGCGTCCGCGGCGGGCGCCGCGGACGGCAACACCAAACCCGCGACGGCAAACCGCGGGGCCTCGTCTTGGGCGGCCGTCGCTGGGGCGAGACAGAAGAACGCGCAGAGACACCACCGCGTGCGTCGGGTCATGCCCCTTGGTGCGCGCACCCGGTCCAAGGGTTGCACCCCAACTCAGGGATCGTGGGTCAGCGCACGCACCTCGATCGCGCCGCCGTGCGCCAGGTGGGGACAGGTGCGGGCGACCTCCGTGGCGGCGTGCAAGGAGTCCACGCGCAGGAGAAACCAGCCCGAGAGCTCGAGGGCTGAGGCGGGCGGTGCCGTCTCCCGCACCGCGCCGTCGCCCGCGCGCAGGAACGCGCCCGTTCGCCCCAGGGGTGCGCCATCGGTGACGATCGCGCCCTGCTCCTGAGCCCACCGCCCGTATTCGGCGACGCGGGCGCGTTGCTCGCCGGCCGAGACCGACGCGGTCGCGCTGCCGCGCAGGAGCAGCATGTGCGTCGCCGTCGGCGCGCCGCCCGCGCTGGCCCGACCGACGAGGAACGCGGCCGCGAGGCCAGCGAGAACCAGCGCCGCCGCCGCCGCTACGCGACGGCCGCCGCCTTGGGAGCCCACGGCCGCGGTCGTCGCCGGGACGAGCAAGCCCCGCGCGTGAAGCGCGGCCACGACGCGCTCCTCGAGCACGGCGGGCGGCAGGTCGGCGTGGGTCTCTGACGGTGGTTCCATGGGTCGTTACCTCGCGTGGTCTTCGCCGATGAGCTGACGCAGGGCGTGGCGGGCCCGCGACAGCTGGCTCTTGGACGTGCCGGTACTGATGCCGAGCAAGGCAGCGACCTCGGGATGCGTGTGGCCGTGCAGGTCGTGCAGCACGATCACCTCGCGGTAGCCCTGCGCCAACTCTGCCAGCGCGGCCTGGACGTCGAGGCGGCCCGCCGCCTGTGCTGCTCCCGCCGCCGCCGCGTCGACGGGCTCGTGCAGCAACGGCCCGAGCCGCGGCCGGCGCTGCGCCTCCCGCGCGCAGTTGAGCGCAATGCCGGCGCACCAAGCCCGAAACGACCCTCGCCCCTCGTACCGGGGCAGGCGCTCGACGATGCGCACCCAGCACTCCTGATAGGCGTCGTCGACCTCGGCCCCACGCCCCGCCAGCAAGCGCCGCAGCAGCGGGTACAGAGCGCTGGCGTGGCGGCGATAGAGCAGACGAAACTGCGCTTCGTCGCGACTGGCTAAGAACTGCGCGATCAGGTCCCGGTCGTCCAACGGTGCTATGGGCAACTTAGTGACCGGACGGCCGCCCGGGGTTGCACGGGAAACTCACCCGGAGCCCTGCCCGGCGCTCACCGCCGACGCGCCCGCATCGGCCGCCCCATCAGCTCGCCGCGCAAGCCCGTGGCGCGGCCGTCGGCCACTTCGAACTCGATCTGCAGCTGGACGGCTCTGGCAAAGAACCGATACCCCCCGGCACAGAAGAGCTCGGCCTCGCCATCGCGGGTCCGCGCGAACAGACGGTCGTCGTACACGTGGACCGTCACCAGCATGTCCGGCGCCAGTTCGTAGTCCCCGGCGACCTGCTCGGCCACGGCCGAGTCGAGGGCCAGGGCCTCGAGCTCGGGCGGCACCGGGCCGGGGTTTGCGAACGGCGCGGCCAGCACCGACCCCATCGCGGCATCGGGATCGGGGCTGCCCGTCCGCGCTTCGAGGAGCACACTCGCCATCCGCAGGATGGCGCCGCCGTTCACGTGCCGCCGATTGTCCGTGTCGCCGCGATGGACGAACACGAACCGACGCTCGGGCACAACCAACACAAACTGGCCGCCGGTGCCGCGCGCAGCGAACGCGTCGTTACGTCGTCGGTACCCGATTCCTCCGAGAATTGCACTGCCGCCGCGGCCAAGCGCGGACAGGCCACGACGTCGGCGCCACGGCGGCCACGGGCGCTCGGCGGGCCCGGCGGCGCGGAATCTCGTCGCCGGCCACCCCGGCGGGCGCGTCGAGTAGCATGCGCGCCATGGCACCTGGTCTTGCGATGCGCCTCACCTCCCGGTCGCTGCTCTGTCTCGCCGCCCTTGGATGGCTGAGCAACGCCGCCGCCGCGCAGCTGCCCTCGGTGCCCGTCCCCGCCGGCAACCCCATCACCGCCGACAAGGCCAACCTCGGCAAGGTGCTGTTCTGGGACGAGCAGCTCTCCTCCACGCGCGCCATTGCCTGTGGCACCTGTCACGTCCCCGCCACGGGCGGCTCGGATCCACGGTCCGGTGGCCCCGGATCGACCCACCCCGGGCCCGACGGTGTGTTCGGTACGGGCGACGACTCGATTGGCTCGCCAGGAGTCGTCCGCAGCCGCGCCGACGGCACGTACTTACCGACCCCCTGGTTTGGGCTCGACCCGCAGGTCACCCGGCGCAAGTCGAACTCGATGATCAACGCGGCCTACCAGTCGCGCACGATGTTCTGGGACGGGCGCGCTAACGGCGTCTTTCGCGACCCCCTGACCGGCGAAGTCCTGCTCCGCCGCGACGCCGCGCTCGAGAGTCAGGTCGTCGAGCCGCCGATCGCCGATGTCGAGATGGGCCACGTGGATCGCGACTGGCCGGCCGTCACAGCCCAGCTCGAGCAGTCACAGCCGCTGGCGCTGGCCACTGACATTCCCCCCGCGCTCGAAGCGTGGATGGGGCGCGACTCCTACCCAGCGCTGTTCGATCGCGCGTTCGGCTCGCCCGAGGTCACACCGGCGCGGGTCGCGATGGCGATCGCGACCTACGAACGCACCCTGATCTCCGATCAAGCCCCCATCGACGCCTACCTCGCCGGCCAGACGACCGCCCTGACCCCCGCAGAGCAGCGCGGCTACGACCTGTTCGAAGGCGCGGCACGCTGTTTCTTCTGCCACTTCCAGCCACTCTTCGCCCGGCTCGATCCCGGCCCACGGCGCCTCTTTGGCCTGGACCCTCGCTTCCCGGAAGGCACCTCCATCAACTACGAGCTGTTCTTCAACATCGGCGTGCGCCCCGCGGCCGAAGACCGCGGCCGCGCCGTCGTGACCGGCGTGCCGGGGCACGAGGGTGCCTTCAAGATGCCGATCCTGCGGAACGTCGGCCTGCGGGCGCCGTACTTTCACGACGGCAGCCAGGCAACGCTCGAGGGCGTCGTCGACTTCTACGATCGGGGTGGCGACTACGACGAGAACAAGAACCCACTCATCGTCCCGCTCGGTCTGACCGACGGCGAGAAGAGCGATCTGGTCGCGTTCCTCCGCAACGCGTTGACCGATCCGCGTGTCGCCGCCGAGCTGCCGCCATTCGACCGGCCCACGCTCTACAGTGAGACGCTGCGACCGCCGCGCAGCTACGGCGTGGGCGCCGCCGGCTCGGCCGGCCATTGGCCGCGGCTCATCGGTATGGAGCCGCCGTATCTCGGCAATCCCAACATGACCCTCGCGATCGCCAACGCGCTGGGCGGTACGCCAGCCGTGCTGCTGCTCGGCGTCGCGCCAGCCGCGGCCGGTGGTGCCTACCTGGGCGTGCCGCTGCACGTCGACATTGGGCCAGCACTCGTGGCCATCCCGGTCGCCGGACTCGCCGGTACGGGACCCGGTGGCGGCCACTTCTCGCTGCCACTCGCGATGCCAACGGACCCCACGTTGGCGCAGGCCAAGCTCTACGCGCAGGGGTTGATCGCGGACCGTGGCGCGCCGCTGGGGCTGGCCGGGACGCAAGGCCTCGAGGTCACGCTGTTCGCGCCGCGATAGGGCTCGCTGGACGACTCCCGCGTCGCACTTGGCGTCCGCGTTCGGCATGATGCGCGCATGGCCAACCCGCGTGCCCACTGCCTGTGCGGTCGAGTTCAGCTGGAGCCGACGCAGCCGCCGCTGCGCGCCGGTCACTGTCACTGCGCCAACTGCCGGCGCGCCCAGGGCGCGGGGTCCTGGACCTGGGTGACGTTCTCCGGCGAGGCCGTGCGGATCGCCGCGGGCGCGGACGAGCTGCGGCACTACCGCTCGGATACCGACGCGACGCGCGGATTCTGCGGGCACTGCGGCACCACGATCACCTACGAGTCACCACGTTGGCCCGGCCATCTCGACATCTCCGCGGCGTGCTTTGACCAACCGCCAACCCTGCCCGACCGCCACCTCTACGCCGACCGGGCGCCGGCGTGGGCTCCCATTCTCGACACGCTGCCGCAGTTTGGCGGCGCTTCGGGGTCCGAGCCGTTGTCCGCCTGAGCACCGCACCCAATCACGCGATGCTCTCCCGACTCAAGGCCTGGCTGCGGGCGTGGCTGGCACCCGCGCCCGCCAAGCGCGTGCACACGACTCCCTTCCCGGCGGCGTGGCTCCCCCACGTCGAGCGGCAGCCGTTCCTCGCGCGCCTGCCGAAAGCACAACACGAGCCGCTACGCCATACCCTGCGGGTCCTGGTCGAGGAGAAGCGCTGGGAAGGCTGCGGGGGCCAGACCATCGACGACGAGGTGCGGGTCGTGGTCGCCGCGCAAGCCGCGCGCCTCTTGCTCGGCCTGCGTCACGACTACTTCCGCAACGTGACGAACATCCTGGTCTACCCGAGTGCATTCGTCGCCCCGGCCGGTGCCGATGGTCGCGCCGCGTCCGCGCGGGCGGGCGAGGCGTGGCTGCGAGGGCCGGTGATCCTTGCTTGGGACCAAGTGGTCTCCGGCGCCGCCGATCCCAAAGACGGCCGCAACCTGGTGCTGCACGAGTTCGCGCACAAGCTCGACTTCCTCGACGACTACGGCAACGGCACGCCGCCACTCGGGACCAAGGCGCAGTACCGCGCCTGGAAGAAGATCATGACCCGCGAGTTCGCGCAGCTGCGGCGCGACGTCGACGCGGGGCGCCGGACCGCGCTGGACGAGTACGGCGCGACCAACGCGGCCGAGTTCTTTGCCGTCGCGACCGAGACGTTCTTCGAAAAGCCGCTGCCGCTGCGGTCGCGGCACGAGTCGCTCTACGGGCTACTTCGCGACTACTACGGCCAAGACCCCGCCGCGGCGTTCGATTGACGGGCCTCGCCGGCCGCGATCCGAGCGCCATCGCGCGATCGGCCGCCGCCCTCAGTTGAGGATCGCGCCGGCCGGGGCGCCGAGAATCAGATCGCCGCTGGTCAGGATCGCGATGGGCTGCACCATCACCGGGATGGCGGCGGGCATCGGCGGCAGGGTGAACGTGAACGTACGCGTCCCGCTCGGTCCGACCACGCCGGAGTCCAGCTGGAGCCCAGCCCACGGAAACACCCAGAGGTCGCCGAACGGCGTGGGGAGCGGCGTCAACGGCACCCCGAGGAACGTGGTCGTCGTACTGCCCACCTCGGAGTGAGCCGTCACGGTCCAAACTTCACCGGCCGCGGCGCCCCGCGTGTCGATGGACGGCTGCGGTCGGACGTCGATCGTGGCCGAGCCGGCGACCGCGGCAGCGCCGACGAACTGCACGGAAGGATCCAGCCGCACCGAGCCATTGGTCGCCAGCACTGCCGGCAACGACGGGTCCCCGGCCACCAAGAGCATCGTCGCACCGGCCGTACCCGCGCCGAACACGAGCTCACTGTCGGTCGCCAACACCGCCTCGCCGGCAACGCTGAGCGGCATCGAGCCATCGCTGCCGCGAATCTCACTCCCGCGCAGCGATACGCGCGAGCGCGCCGCGCTCATGCCGGGCGTGGCGTAGAGAAAGCTCACGGTGGCAACGCGGGAGTTGGCGACGCACACCGACGAATCCTCAATGTCCAAGGCCGCCGCTTGGTCGCCTTGCACGTCGCAGCCGTTGAGCGACACATGGGCCGAGCTCTTCACGCTCACCCGCGGCGTCACGAGATCCTCGACGTAGACGGCGCCGACGGCGTCCTCGACATTGAGGCCGGGGAAGTAGAAGTCCCGGCCGATGGTCAGACCGCGCAAGCGGAACAGCTCGCCAGCCGGCAAGTCACGCACGAACACCGAGGCGCTCTGGAAGTGCGTGACCGCGAACGTCTGGACGCCGGGGTCGCACAAGATGGCGATGCCCTTGTCGACGGTGAAGCCGGCGTATGAACCGGCCCGTACCAGCAGCACGTCGCCCGGCTTGGCCGACGCCACGGCCACGGCGATCGCGTCGCCGCCGCCGCTGACTTCAATGGTGGTCTGCGTGGCTCCGGGGCTGCAGACGAGAGCGAGCGCGGCGAACGAGAACAGCGTAGAACGCATGTGTGCCTCCTAGGGGGGTCAACGAGACCCGCGCATTGTCGTCCACCGCGCGCCCTGCCCAAAACGCGATCGCTGGCACCGCGGCGATCGCCCTGCGCGCGTGTGGTCAACGAACGCTGGGCGGTCAGCTGTCATGAGGCGCAGCGTGTCGCCTGGTACGCCCCCGCAATCCAACCGACGACGACGGCGACGGCGGCGGCGAGGCCCAAACCCAGCAGCCCCACCCGGGCCCCGACCGGCACAAAGCCACGCATCGTGAGCAGCAGCGCGATCCCGGCCACGCCGCCGGAGACCCATCCCAGGGCTTCGATCCAGTGCATCTGCTTCAGCAGCCCGCCGCCGCCGCGACGCGCGAGCAGTGGCGCCGTCGCCGCATAGATGCGGTCGGCATCCCAGCAGATCAAATACGTCACCGACAACAGCATCCCTGCCGTCACGTAGACCGTCCCGGGGAACTCCATCCCCCACGTGATCAGGAACACGCTAAGGCCAACCGGCGCGAACAGCAGAGCGCCAACCGCGGCCGTGCGTGGCACCAGCAGTAGGAGCGCCGCGGCCACCTGGACCAAGCCGATGAAGTGCCAGTACGGTCCCGTGCGATACATCGCCTCAAAGAAGAAGCCGACCGGGTTGTCCGTTGAGACCAGCGTGAAACGTTGACCCAACAGCTTGACCATGCCCGTTGGGATGAACGCCATCGCCAAGAGCAAACGGTTCACCAGCGTGAAGCGGTGCAGCCAGCCTTGCGCGTGCGCCCAACGGTGCAAGCGCGCCAGCGGAGCGGGGAGGTCAGGGGTTCTGGGGGTCGCCATGGCGACCGACTTTGTATCGCAAAGACCGCAGCGCAACAACGCGCCCCAGCTGGCGTTCACGCGCGCGCCAGCAGCGCCGCCGCCTGCTCACGCGCCGCTTGCGAGCGCAGGCGTGCGGCAGCGAGGCGAAAAGCCCGCCGGGCGCGCGGCTCGGTCAGGGTCCCCGTCGCCGCCGCGCGCCCGAGCACTTGGACCATCACCGCGTCCGAACGCACGTGAGCGGCGGCGCACTCCAGGACCGGCACCACGTCGGCGACGGTCCACGGGCGCCGCCGGCGCAACAACTCGGCGAGCACGATCCCCGCGGCGTGGCCACCCTGGCACGCGGCCGCCACCCGCAACACCGCCGTGACCCCGTCGCGCGCCAAGAGTCGAGGCACGCGGTGCGGGGCGCGGAACGCCGTGTGCAGATCGACCTCGCGGCCCATGGCCGCGAGCCACCGGCTCGTGGCGTGCGCGTCGGCAAGGACGCCGTCCACCCGCAACGCTGCGTCGAGCCTGCCGTCGCTGTACCTCGCCTCGTAGTCGAGGCGCGGCCCGGGTCCCGTGACGGTCACGCGCAGCCACGCCCGGCGCGTGCGGCAGACGAGCGCCCCGCCGCCGGTCGCCGCAAACCACAGCCCGCCGCTGCCGATCACGTGCACGGTGTCTTGCGCGCCCTGCCAGAACAGCTCGCGCAGGGTGACGCCGTCGTCCGCGTCAAACCAGCGGTCCCGATGCCTGCCTCCGGCGTACTCGCAGCCGGTCGCTGGCGCCGCGGGCGTCCCCCACCAGAACGGTGCGGCGCGGGATGCCGCGTCGGCCACGACCGCGCCGGCTCCCTCCGCGTCGGCTCCCTCCGCGTCGGCTCCCTCGGCGGCAGCTCCCCGCGCCGGGGTCAGCACCGCCACTCCCGCGATCACCAGCACCGCGGCGACCAGCGTGGCGGGCACGTGGGCACATTCCGTTGCCCGCCCGCGCAACAACGCGCGACAGCGATGCGCCAGCTCGCCGGCGCCGGACATCGACGGGGCCGCGCTCGCGGCACCGCCGGCCGGCGTGGCCACCGGCAGGCTCCGGATCACGGCGACGAGGTGCAAGACATAGTCGGACGGCCGCACGCCGGTGTCGACCACGCGCTCGTCGGCAGCGAGTTCCGCCGCCACTCGCGCGCGCGCCGCCGCCCAGCGCAGCACCGGATCGAACCAGAACACGGCCGTGATCGCGCGGAGACCGAGATGGCCGACCGGGTCGCGGCGCGCGACGTGCGCGACCTCATGCATCGCGACCATGCGGATCCGCTCGTCGGGCCAAGACACCGCACTCGCCGGCACCAACACCGTGGGCCGCAGTACGCCGCACACGGCCGGCGCCGAGACCGCGGCGCTCGAGACGACGCCAATGGGACGCGAAACCGCCAGGGCGTCCGCCGCGTGCCGCACTGCCGTGCACCAGGGAGCGCCGGCCGGCGCACCGCGCGTGGCGGCGCGTCGCAGCGCGAGCTCGGCACGGAGGGCCCGCCAGGCAAAGAGCAGTGCCCCGAGCGACCAGGGGACCAGCAACCACGTCGGGTCGAACGCGGCCCCGGGCTGGCGCGGTGGCGCCACCCGGCCTGGGCTTCGCTCGCGCGCGGCCACGCCGCGACTCGCGGGCCTGCCATGACCGGTGGTCACGGCGCGCTCCGCCGCACGCACCGCGAGCGGGCTCGAGGCGACGGCGACCGGGCCGATCGGCAACGACCACCGCGGCAGCCCAGCCGGTCGGGGCAGCAGCAAGACGACGTGGGCGCACGCCGCCGCGAGCCAAATGAGATGCCGCTGTCGCGCTGGACCGTGCCGGCGTCGATGAGCGAACAGCGCCGCGAGGACCACCGTGAGGGCCCCACCAAGCACGGCCGCACCGAGCGCCTCGAGCCAAGCCGCCGCCATCACCGCCCCTCGCGGCGCGCCTTGCGCGCCAGCTCGGTGATCTCCGCGAGCGCGGCCTCGTCCAGGGCTTCGCCGTGGTTGCGCACAATCGCCACCAAGGCATCCGCCGCCGACCCGCCAAAGAACGTGTCGATCAGCCGGGACACGGCAGCGCGCATGGCTTTGGCGCGCGGTGTCGTCGGCCGGTAGACGTATCGCGGGCCATCACGGCGAAACCGCAGCACGCCCTTCTGCACCAAGATCTCCAGGAGCTTGCGCACCGTCGAGTTGCTCGGGGCGTCCGCCATCTGCTCGCGGATCTGCGCCGCGGTCGCCTCACCCAGGCGGTAGACCAACTCCATGATCTGCGCTTCGCGGCGCGAAAACTGCGGATCAAAGCTCGTCATCGGTCCAGCGACTCGGGCACGGCATCACGGGTCACGCCAGACACCGTGAGCTGCAGGAGGGGCCGATCATCGTCGCCGCGCCGCAGCGCGATGTCGACGCGCTGATCGCGGAACGGCTGATAGGCGATGAGGCCGCCATCGGGCCGTCGCGCGACGGCCAGGGCGCGAGGCTCTGGACACGGCGCGACCCACGTGCCACCGAGTCGCCCGTGGCCGGCCTCGCGCCACAGCGTGGCCAGCGTCAGACGTCGATCGCGAAACCGCAGCTCGGCGTGAACGACCGCGTTCGCGCCGCGCTGCAGGGCGCCGCCGATGTCAAAGGCCCGCAGCGGCCCATGCAAGCTGACGAAGCCGCGCCACTCGGCGAGGTAGTCCGCCAGATGCGCCACGCCGGCGGCGCCCAGGGCGGCGCGAAACGCCGCGTCCTCGTCGCCGAAAAGCGCCCCGATCAGGCGGCGGCACTGATCGGTCGCGGCGGCGGTGCCGGCGTCGGCGCGGGCCGGCGCACCGTCGAGCAGATCGACCGCCGCTTGGCCGCGGCCGGTCAGCCAGGTGTGGGTGCCATCCCAGCGGAACTCGATCCGATCGCCCGGCGCCAGGCGCCAGCCCCCCACGAGGCGCGATCGGGTCCGCGCATCGAGGGGCCGGACGACCGGTGGTGCCGGACCTGGTTCACGGCCGTGGAGCAGCTGTTCGGCGTCGCCCTGCAGCCACTGGCGCATCCAGACGCCGGCGTCGTCCCGGGCGTTGCTGGTGATGATGATCATCGATTCCGTGGCCGGGTAGCGAAAGCAGACGCCGTTGTAGCCGCCTTCCCAATCGCCGCCGTGCTCGAACACGGCCCCGCCGGCCTCGCTCTCGTAGGCAAACCACGCGTACCCATAGCTCGTCGTGTCGCCGGCCATCAGCGGAATGTGACGGGTGAACATCGCCGCCCGACTCGCCGGACTGAGCAACGCGCCGGAGTCGATTGCCCGCTGCAAGCGGTACACGTCGGCGGCCGTCGCGACCACGTCACCAGCGCCGTGCACGCGCCAGTTGCGCGGCCAATCGTGCGGCGATCCGCGGTCGACGAAGGCCCGATAGGCGTGCGCCACCGCGAGACCGCGGTCGCGCGCATCGTGCCAGAGGGCGGCATGCTCCATCCCCGCCGGAGCGAAGACCTCGCGCTGCAGAAAAGCACCGTAGTCCTCACCCGACACGGCCTCGACGAGCAACGCCACGAGGTTGTAGCCCGAGTTGGCGTACTCCCACGGACCACCGGGCGGCCGGGCCAACGGCTGCTCGGCGATGGCGGTCACCAAGTGGTCCCGGTCGCGAAAGCCAAAGTCGGGCGCCAAGTCACCGCCGCGCAGCCCCGCCGTGTGGGTCAGCAGCTGATGCAGGGTCAACGCTCCCTTGGTCGGTCCCAACTGTGGCAAGTGCTCGCCGATGCCGGCGTGCAGCTGCAACAATCCTCGATCGACGAGACGCAGCGCCGCCACCGCCGCCACCTGCTTGCTCATCGAGGCGATGCCGATCGCGGTCCGGGTCGACAGCGGCACGCCGTCGCGTCGAACCGCGGTTCCATAGGCCTGATGCAAGATCGGCACTCCGTCCTGAACGACGAGCACTTGGCCCGAGTAGCCAAAGGGCACGAGCGCCGCGGCGCGCTCGTGCACCGCGCGGGCCGTCGGGCCAGCCACGATCTCCGGGACTTCCGTAGGTTGCGCGATCAGTGGCGCAAGCGTCAGACCAGCCACCACCAGGAGAGGCGAATTTTTTCGCATCATGATGCGAAGTTTTTCGCACAGTCCAACCGCAGCTGTCAAGGCTTCATCCACCCGAGCGCGGGAGCTCCCCCCTCGCCACGACGGCGGCGAACCGACATGATCGAGCGACCTGCCTCTGGCTCCGTCGGGCTCCCCGCCCTCCAGCACCTCATGTCTTCTTCGTTCTCCCCCGGTCGTCGCTCCCTCGGCATCCTGGTCCTCGCGACGCTCACCGGCGCCGGCGCAGCACAGGAGCCGGGCCATCGTCTCTATCAATCGGGTGGCAGCACCAACACCCAGCTCCTCGATCGCGACGGAACGATCGTGCACACCTGGCCGGGCAGCTTCTTTCCCGGTCTTGCCTGCTACTTGAAGCCCAACGGCAACCTCGTGCGGACGGTCTCCGTGGGCGGCATCGGCGGGGCCGGCGCGGGTGGTGGCGTGCAGGAAGTGACTCTGGACGGCACGCTCGTCTGGGACTTCCGCTACAACACCGGCGGCGTCACCACGCACCACGACATCGAGCCCATGCCGAACGGCAACGTGCTGATGATCGCGTGGGAAACCAGGACGCGCGCCGAGGCCATCGCTGCAGGCCGCAACACGTCGCGCGTGTCGGCGACCATGCTGCCCGACCACGTCATCGAGGTCCGACCGACCGGCCCAACCAGCGGCGACATCGTCTGGGAGTGGCACGTCTGGGACCACCTGATCCAGGACTTCGACGCGACGAAGGCCAACTTCGGCGTCGTCGAAGACCACCCCGAGCTGATCGACCTCAACTACCCCCTGACGACGACCCGCGAGCTCAACCACTGCAACTCGGTCGACTACGACCCCTTCCGCGACCTCGTGATCATCAGCTCCCGCACCCAGAACGAGATCTGGGTCATCGATCACAGCACCACCACGGCTGAGGCGGCCGGCCACACCGGCGGCACGCGCGGCATGGGTGGCGACCTGATCTACCGCTGGGGCAACCCGGCCGCGTACGGCAAGACCGCGCCGCGCACGTTGTTTGGCCAGCACTCGGTCAAGATGGTCCCGGAGGGCTATCCCGGGGCCGGGAACCTCACGATCTTCAACAACCAGGTCACCCCGCGCTCGACCGTCTACGAGATCGCCCTTCCCTACGACGGCCAGGGCGGCTTCACCCTCGGCCCCAGCGGCGTCTACGGACCGAGCGAGCCTGTTTGGACGTTCACCCTGCCCGGCTTCAGCTCCTCGATCATGTCGAGCACGGAACGCCTGCCCGGCGGCAACACGCTGATCTGCGCCACGACGGCCTCCCGCACCATCGAAGTGACGCCGCAGGGCACGATCGTGTTCGACGAGAGGGTCGGCGGCGGCTTTGGCGGCGGTCCGTTCAACGTGACCTACGTGGAACGCACCAACTGGGCCGCGGCGGACTCGCTCTCCACCTCGGCCGGTGGCTCGGCGGAGTACGACCTGATCGCTGGGTCGAGGTATGCCGACGACGTCTATGTGATGCTGGGTTCGCTGTCCGGCACCAGCCCCGGGACGCCCTTCGCCGGGAAGACGATTCCGCTCAACCTCGACGCCTACATGATGGCAACCCTGACCGCGCCGGGGAGCACGCTGTTGCCGGGCTCGCTGGGCACGCTCGACGGCCGTGGTCGCGCGACCGCCGCGCTGTCACTGCCGGCCGGCCTGGCCACGGCGCTGGCGGGTCTGACCATGCACCACGCGTTCGTAGTCCTCGACGGCACGAGCCTCAGGCTCGAGCGTGTGAGCAACGCCGAGGCGTTGTCCCTGCTGCCTTGAACTGAAGCCCGGCGCGCCTCACGGCCGCAAGTGCGGGCGCAGGCACTGCGCCAGCGCACCGGCGTGCTCGGCGCTGAGGATCCCCAGGTGATCCCCGGGCACGTCGTAGTGGTGCAGCGCGCCACGCACACAGCGCGACCAGCCGCCGTCCGGCCGCCGCGTAGCCGCGCCCGGCTCATCGGTGGCGCGCACAAAGACCAAGTCGGCGTCGAGCGGCGTGACGGTGTAGCGCCGCGTCGCGTAGTCGAACAGCAGCTCGCGGCGTTCACCCAACGCTTCGGCGCTCGCCGCTTCGCCCTCGGGCTGAGGCGCCGGCCACCGCGCCCGCCGGTCGCTCCGCCAGCCGCGCAACCGACGCGTCGCCCACCGCCGCGGCGACCGCCACCAAACGGGGGCCCGGTGCTCGTCGAGGACCGCAACCAGACTCACTGCCTCGCCCGCCGCGCGTAGCTGCTGCGCGGTCTCAAACGCGAGGGTGCCGCCAAACGAAACTCCCAGCAGCTGGTAGGGACCGTGCGGTTGCCGCGCGCGGATCGCCTCGACGTAGCCCGCCGCGAGATCCTGGACGGTCGGCACCGCGCCGGACGCATCCAGCATGCGCGCCTCGGCCGGCAGGAGCGCGCCGTACACCGGGGCATCCTCGGCGAGCGCGTCGGCCAGATGCCGGTAGAGGTTGATGCCGCAGATGCAGAACACCGGCCGCGCCTTGGCGCGCTCCGCGAGCGGCACCACGATCGGCTCGGTCAGCGCGACGCCCAGGTCCAGCAAATCGGCCTGCGCCTGCAGGGTCGGGGCCCGGAACAGGAACGAGATGTCAAAGCTCGTCCCGCACGCCTGATTGACCCGTTGCACCAGCTCCGCCCCGAGGAGCGAGTGACCGCCGAGCGCGAAGAAGTCGTCGTCGAGCGCCACCACGTCGATCCCCAGCACGCCGCACCAGATCTTCTGCAGCATGCCGGCGACACCAGAGAGCGCCGCGCTAGACGCGGCGGTCGCTTCGCTTGGCGCCGACCCGCTCGGCAACTCCAAGACCTTGCGGTCGATCTTGCCGTTGGGCGTGAGCGGCAGCTCCGGCAGCCACACGAAGACCTGCGGGATCATGTACGACGGTAGGCGTTCGGCCAGCGCCGCCCGCGGATCGCACTCCTGTTGCTGGCCCACCAGCCAGGCCACCAGGCGCACGTCGCCAGGACGCGGCTCGCGCACTCCCACCGCGCAGCCGCGCACCGCGCCAATCTCACTGAGCGCGGCCTCGATCTCGCCGAGCTCAATCCGGTGACCGCGCAACTTCACTTGGTGGTCGGCGCGGCCCGCGAACTCGATGCCATGCCCGGCGTGCCGTGCCAAGTCGCCCGTCCGGTACATCCGCGCCGCCCCGCCCCGGAACGGGTCGGTGACGAAGCGCTCGGCGGTCAGCTCGGGGCGATCCAGGTAGCCGAGCGTGACGCCGACCCCGCCGATGTAGACCTCCCCGGTCACCCCCACGGGCACCGCCTGGTGATGCGCGTCCAGGATGTGGATCTCGGTCTGCGCGATGGGCCGTCCCAACGTGATGGGCTCACCGTGCCGCACCTCAGAGCAGCTCGACCACACGGTGGTCTCGGTCGGCCCATACATGTTCCAGAGCGAGCCGAGGCGCTCCGTCAGGGCGGCGGCGAGGTCCGGCGGCATCGCCTCGCCGCCGCACAACGCCTTGAGCCCGGGCGCGCGCAGGTCGGCCGCGACAAGCAGACGCCAAGTGGCCGGCGTGGCCTGGAGGATCGTCGCGCCGCTCGCCTCCAGCAGCTCGCGCAGGCGCCCCCCGTCGGTCGCCGCCGACCGACTGGCGACCACCACCCGCGCCCCCACCAACAGCGGCGCGTAGAACTCGAGCACGTGGATGTCGAAGCTCAGCGTCGTCACGGCGACCAGACAATCGTCGCGCGTGACGCCGGGCTCGAGCGCCATGCTGGCGAGGAAGTTGACCACGGCCCCGTGCGGTACGCGGACGCCCTTGGGCTTGCCGGTCGAGCCCGAGGTGTAGATGACGTAGGCGACGTCCTCCGGCCCCGGCCCGTCGCCGTGACCCGCCGGGCCTTCATCCGCACGGTCGTCCGCGGTGGTGTCGAGCCCGATCCGCGGACACGGCACGTCCGGCAAGAGGTTCTCCAGAGACGGCTCGGTCACCAGCGCGCTCAGCCCGGCGTCGTCGATGACCAAAGCGATCCGCTCCGGGGGATACTCCGGATCGAGAGGCACGTAGGCCGCGCCCGCGGCCATGACGGCCAGGACCACCGCGACCAATTCCGCCGACCGCGGCAAGAACACGCCGACCAAATCGCCTGGCTTCACACCTTGCCGGCGGAGATGGGCAGTCAGCACGTGGACGCGCTGGCGCAGCTGCGCGTACGTCCAGTCCTCACCCGCAAACGTCAAGGCAACCCGCTCGGCGTGGACCGCGGCGGCGGCGAGCACCGCCTCCGGCACGCTGCCCGGCAACACCGCGTTGCCAGTGCCGTTGGCGGGGGTTCCGTCGGTTGGGGTCGCCACCGCTGCCGCGTCCAGCGAGGGCGCACTGGCCTGGTAGCGCGCCAAGAAGTCGCGGTCCGCGGCCCCCAGCAGAGGCAGCCGCCCCACCAGCTCGCTGGGCACCTCGGTCGCCGCCGTCAGTAGCTCCAAGTAGCTGTCGAGGAGCCGCTCGGCGGCGGCGCGGTCCATCAGGTCGCGGGCAAACCGCAGCGACAACCTCGCGCCGGCATCGGTGCGGTCGATCGCCAGCTCCACGTCGGCCAACGCGCCGCCATGATCCAGACGGTCCCGCGCCACCGACGCGTCGCCCCAGCACGCGTCCCGGCCGCGCCGGTCGCGCAGACACAGGCGCGCCTGACAGAGCGGCGTCCGGCTCGGATCCGCGGCGCCGCCGGCAACGAGCTCCTGCAGCACGGCCCCGAGGTCCACTCCGCCGAACGCATACGCCTCACGCAGCTCCGTGGCGCTGGCCTGCACCAACTCGGCGAACGAAGTCTCCTCTGCCCAGCCGAGACGATGCGGCAGCACGCCATCCAGCCCGCCGACGACCTCCGCCTCCGCAGGGTCGATGCGACCAGGGACCGGAATCCCCACCACCACGTCGCCCTGGCCGCTGTACCGACCAAGCACGGCGGCGTAGGCGGCGAGGTACACCGCGGTCTCGGCCACCGACTGACGCTGCGCCACCCCGGCCACCGCAGCGGTGACCGCAGCGGTGACCGCCGCCGGGAGCGGCCGCGACACGACCGCTCCGGCAAAGGTGAACTCCGGCGGACGCGCGCCAACGGTTGGCAGCTCCAGGCGCGGCGCGTTCTGCAGTCGAGCCGCGAAGTGGTGCCGCGCCACCTCGTCGAGCCCGGCGTCGGCGCGGGCGGCCCAGGCCCGGAATGGCGACGGCGGCGCGCCCAACTCCACCGGCACGGCCGCGAGCCGCAGCAGGTAGGCCGCGCGCAGATCGTGACAGAAGACCTCGACGGACCACTCGTCGAACAGGGCCGCGTGGAAGGCCAACAGCAGCGTGTGGTCACCGTTGCCGGTGCTGAACAACGCTGCACGCCACCACGGGCCATCGGCGTCCCAAGGCCGCTGCGCCCACGCCGCCACGTCGATGCTGCCCGCCGTCTCGACCACAGGGAAGGCCGCCGCGGACTGCTGATCGACGACGGCGTTGTCATCGAGGCCAGCGCGCAGCGCCTTGTGCCGGGCCGCCACGTCCTGCCAGGCCGCCTCCAGGGCGGCGAGGTCCAGCGGCCCCCGCAACTCCAGGCGCAGGGCGTGCGCCCACGCCGTGCTCTGCGGTCGCTGGCTCTGCTGCGCGAGCGCAGCCCGTTGCGCGGCGGGCAGCGGCGCGCGGGCGGACGCGTCCTCTGCGCGTGGCTCATCGGGCGCGGGCTGGCCATCGGGCGCGGGCTGGCCATCGGGCGCGGGCTGGCCATCGGGCGCGGGCTGGCCATCGGGCGCGGGCTGGGGCGACAGCAGCGGCAGGAGCGCGCTACGTCGGGCGCGCCACCGGGCGCGCACGCCGTCGTCCAACGCGCCCGGCAACGCACAGAACCACAGGCCGTCCGCCCCCGCGCCGACCTGGACGCCCCGCGCCCGCCCGTCGATCAACTCGTCCAGGAGCGTCGCCGCGACGACGCCCCTGGCCGGTGGCGCCGCGCGCTCCGTCGCTACCGCCGTCGTTTCGCCCAGACCTCGTTCGTTGGCTTCCACGCGCTTCACACCCATTCGGCCTGCTCGCGGCAGTCGTTCGCTTTCCTTCGGCGCGGCCGGCGGCCGCAGCCAACCCGAAAACCGCCGGCCCGGGCCGCGCCGCACGAGTCGCCGTCACCACCGACGCATCGGCGCGCGCCAGATCGACGGGCCGACCCGGCGAAATCGTCGATCACCGTTGGCTTCTCCCCGCACCACGCGCGATGTTCGGGAGCGTGTCTATGAAGATCGAGACCGTGACCTCCCTCTTCCTCGCCCTGTTGGTCTTGAGCTCGTGCGCGTTCCACTCCAGCGCCAAGCGCTGGAACGGCCGCATCGGGGCCGATGGCAAGCCGATCTATGTGCACAGCACGACCAACGTCGGTTTCAACCTGGGCATCGTGCTCCCGGTGTTCGGCAGCACGACCATCGGCGCCATGGTCGACTCGATGACGCAGGAGATCGCCGAGACCGACGGCGACCGCGTGCGCATCATCGAATCCGCGGCCGAGAACTACTGGTACGGTTTCCCCCCGTTCACTTGGATCCTGACGCCGGTCATCACGACGGTCACTTCGGAGTACCAGCCGACGCCGGCGCAGTTCGCCAAGGACCAGGCCGAGCAGGCCGCCGAACAGTAGCGCCGCCGACGCCGGGCCGCGGACACCATCCTCAGGTCAGGAGCCTCAGGTCAGGAGCTCGCGCATCGGCGTCGCGCCCTCGACGCCGACCAGCTTCTGGTCGAGGCCGCCGAAGAAGTAGGTCAACCGGTTCGGGTCGCAACCGAGCAGGTGCAGGATCGTCGCGTGCAGGTGCTTGACGTGGAACGGCCGCTCGACGGCGGCACTGCCGAGCTCGTCGGTGGCGCCGACGGAGATCCCGCCGTTCACGCCGCCACCGGCGAGCCACATGGTGAAACCGTAGGCGTTGTGGTCGCGCCCCGTCCCCTCGGCGTACTCGGCGGTCGGCTGCCGACCGAACTCGCCGCCCCAAACGACGAGGGTCTCGTCGAGCATGCCGCGGCGCTTGAGATCTAGCAGCAGGCCCGCGACCGGCTTGTCGGTCTCGCCCGCGTGGAGCTCGTGGTTGGTCTTGAGGTCGCCGTGCGCGTCCCAGTTGTGGTCGTTGTGGTTGCCACCCGAGTAGAGCTGGACAAAGCGCACACCGCGCTCGACCAGGCGCCGCGCCAGCAGGCACTGGCGGCCGAACACCCGGCTCTTGGGGTCGTCAATGCCGTAGAGCGCCCGCGTGTCCGCCGACTCGGCGCCGAGATCGACCGCCTCGGGCGCCGTCGCCTGCATGCGGTAGGCCAACTCATAGGACGCGATCCGCGCGCGCAGCGCGTCGTGGCCCTGCAACGCCGCCAAGTGCTCTTCGTTGTACTCGCCCAGCACGTCGAGCGTACGCCGCTGCACCCGCCGGCTCACGCCGTCGGGATTGGCCAGGTCGAGGATCGGTGCGCCCTCGGCGCGCACGACGGTCGCCTGATAGTCGGCCGGCATGTAGCCGGAGCTCCAGTTCTTGGCGCCGCTGATCGGGCCGCCGCGCGGGTCCAGCATCACGACGAAGCCCGGCAGGTTCTGGTTCGGCGACCCCAGGCCGTAGTTCACCCAGCTGCCGAGACACGGGCTGCCGGACAGAATGCGGCCGCTGTTCATCTGCAGCATCGCCGAGCCGTGAATGGGCGAGTCCGCCGTCATGCTGTGGACGAAGGCAATGTCGTCCACGCAATGCGCCAAGTGCGGGAACAGGTCCGACACCCATTTGCCGCACTCGCCGTACCGCCGAAACCGCCAGGGCGGCTCGACGATGCGCCCCTCGTTCTTGTGCCCGCCGCGCCCAAACGTCTTCACCTGGACGGTCTTGTTGTCCATCCCGACGAGCGCTGGCTTGTAGTCGAAGGTGTCGATGTGGCTCGGCCCGCCGTACATGTAGAGGAAGATGACCGCCTTGGCCTTCGGCGCGTGGTGCGGCCCCTGCCGGTCGTCGCCGCTGTGCCGAAACGGGGTCTGACCGTCCGCGGCGACCGACTGTGCCCGCAGGAAGTTGCCGCCGAGCAGACTTGCCAGCGCCGTGCTCATGAAGCCGCAGCCGCTCTGCCAGAGGAACTCGCGCCGCGTGGCGGGGCAGCGAGCCCGGTGACCATGCGGCGGCTGGAGTTCTGTGGGCTGGAGTTCTGTGGGCTGGGGTTCTGTGGGCTGGGGTTCTGTGGGCTGGGGTTCTGTGGGCTGGAGTTCTGTGGGTTGGGGATCGGCGGGGTTCATACGCTCACCGCAGGTAGACGAACTCGTTGAGGTTGAGAGCCAGCAGGCAGAAGCGCGCCAGCGCCGCAGACGCGTCGTACTCCTCGCGGCGTTGCAGCTCGGCGACGAACCGCAAGCCCCGCTCGATCTCCCGCGCCGCGGGCGCGCGTTGCAACGTCCGCCATAACGCGTCCTCGATCTGCGCACGGCGGTCCGCCGGGTGCGCGGCACCCAGGCTCGCCGCGAACGTGGCCGCTTGCTCGGCGATGAAGTCGCTGTTGAGGAGGGCCAACGCCTGGGTCGGCTGCGAGGTCTGAAACCGCACCGGACAAGTGAAGTCGGTGTCCGCGGCGTCGAATGCCTCGAGGATCGGCAGCAGCATCGAACGTTTGACGTGCACGTAGATGCTCCGGCGATGGCGGTCGGCGCCCTCGGACGTGGGCCACCCCGCGCCCGGTCGCGACTGGCCGGCCAACACCTCGGCGGCGACCTCGGGATAGACACTCGGCCCGCCGCGCGCGCGGTTCAGGCTGCCGCTGACCGCGAGCACCGAGTCGCGCAGCTCCTCGGCCGTCATTCGGCGCGGCTCAAACCGCCACAAGAGTCGATTGGTCGGGTCGACGCGCTCGCCGCGCGGGTCGCGCCGGTAGTCCTGCGTGTAGGTCCGCGACGTCATCATCAGCTTGTGCATCCGCTTGATGCGATAGCCGCCGCGCGCGAACTCAGCGGCCAGCCAATCGAGCAGCTCGGGATGGCTGGGCGGCCGGCCTCGCAGTCCAAAATCGTTCGGTGAGGCGACGATCCCGGTGCCGAAGTGATGCTGCCAGAGACGATTGACGAAGACGCGCCACGTGAGCGGGTGTTCCGGCGCGGTGATCCAGCGCGCCAGGGCCAACCGGCGACCGCTGGTGGCGCCACCGTCTGGCCGCACGATCTGGGGGTCGTCAAAGCCGAGGACCTGCGGAAAGCCCGGGGCGACACGCTGGGTCGCGGCCAAGTGATTGCCGCGGGCGAGCACGTACGTCGCGGGCGGCTCGCCGTCGCGCTCCTTCACGCAGAGGGCTTTGGCGCGCGCATCCGGCGGATGAGCGCGCAGTCGCCGCACGCGACGGTGCAGCTCGGTAAAACGCGCCGCGGCCGGCGCCTTCTCGCCGTAGTGCTTCGCAATGATCGCATCGCGATTGCGGTCGTGCTCGAACTCCTCGCGGTCGACGGGTGAGAACCGGGGACGCACGCGCTGGGCGATCGCCGCCATCTCGGTCTCGATCTCCCGCACGTCCGCGTCGTGCGCCTCGACGGCGGCGGCGTGCTCGCGCTGCTCCCGGGGCGTCGCAATCACGGTCACCGAGCGCTCGGTCACCGACTGGGACGACCGCACGCCGTAACGGCGCACGTTGCGAAAGAACGCGAGCAGGCGGTAGTAGTCCTTCTGCGGGATCGGGTCGAGCTTGTGATCGTGGCAGCGGGCACAGTTGACCGTCAGCCCCAGCAGCCCCTGCGCAGTGGTCGTCAGGATGTCGTCGAGCTCGTCAAAGCGAGCTTGCTCGGGGTCCGCGGGCTCGTCGTCCCATTGCCCCAACCGGTAGTAGCCGGTCGCAACGATGGTCGTGGCGTTGGCGTCGGGCAACTCGTCGCCGGCCAGCTGCTCGACCAGAAAGCGATCGTACGGCTGATCGTCGTTGAAGGCGTCGATCACGTAGTCGCGGTAGCGCCACACGAACGGCTTGGCGTCGTCGCGCTCGAAGCTGTTCGACTCGGCGTAGCGCACGACGTCGAGCCAATGCCGCGCCCAGCGCTCGCCGTAGTGCGGCGACGCCAAGAGCTCGTCGATCAACCGCTCGTAGGCATCCGGCCGGTCGTCGGCCAAAAACGCCGCCACCTGCGTGCGCGACGGCGGCAGCCCCAGCAAGTCGTGGTAGGCCCGCCGCATCAGCGTCTGCGGATCGGCGCGGCGCCCCGGCGTGATCCCGGCGCCCTCGAGGCCACGAGCGATGAAGGCGTCGACCGGGTGGTCCGACCAACCCGACGCCGCCACGCGCGGCGGCGCCGGTCCCGCGTTCGGGCGCTGAAAAGCCCAGTGGGCGCGGTGCTCGGCGGTGATCTGCGACTCCGGCGCCGGCCGCGCGGCGAGCGGCGTCTCGACCGCCAAGGCCGGGTCGAACGGCGCGCCCAAACGCACCCACTGCGTCAGCGTCTCGATGTCCGCGTCGGCGAGCTTGCCCTTGGGCGGCATCTCAAAGACGTCGTAGTGGACGGCGCGAAGCAGCAAGGACGCGTCGGGCTCATCCTCGTTGATCACCGGACCCGACGCGCCGCCTCGCAGCACCGCGTCACGGTTGCCCAAAAAGAGGCCACCGCGCGCCTTCGAGCCCGGCCCGTGGCATTCGTAGCAGTGCGCCGCGAGGAGTGGCTGCGCGCGGTCGCGGTAGAACGCGCGGCGCTCGACCTCGGTCAGGGGCGGCGGTCCCTCGAGCCGCGCGTCGTCAAACCACGCGGTGCCCTTGGCGTGCCCCCACCCACCAAACAGCATGTTCACCAGCAGGCGCGTGTGGTCGCCGCTGTTAAACGTCACCTCGACGCGCGTCCATTCTGCGTCCGGCTGGGTCACGGGCTCGGTCTTGGCGCGCGGGGCCAGCTCGTGGACATTCAGCAGCGCGCCGAGCCCCTCATGCGGATCGAACGCCTCGCCCCGGATCCAGGCGCTCAGGCGGTAGCGCGCGTTCGGCCGGACGGCGACCTCTTGGCTGTAGCTGGCATCGGCGCCGAGGGCCGAGGCGATGCGCACGGCGACGCCGCCGCCGCGACCGCCCTCGGAGTCCACCACGAAGTCAGCGGCGCCACTCCAGGTGCGCACGCTCCAAGCCGCCGGTACACCGGCCGAATCGAGATCCTCGAACCCACCGTTCACCAGCAGGTTCGGGGCCACCGCGATCTGACTGCCGTCCTGCGCGGGCGTCGGCGACGCCAGGACGCTGACGACACAAGACAAGACGAAGGCGGTGGCACGGCGGCGCATGGTCCGGAGGAGCTTTCGGCCCGCGACCAGCATACGCGGGGCGTCGCCCGACCGCGCGGCGGTATCCTCCGACGGCCATGGAGCATCGCCGCCTCGGCCGCACCGGCGTTCGCGTGTCCCCCCTGTGCCTGGGCTGCATGAACCTCGGCTCCCCCACCCCAGAGGACGAGTCCATCCGCCTCGTGCATCGGGCGCTCGACGCCGGCATCAACTTCCTCGACACCGCGGACATCTACGGACGCGGCGCCAGTGAACGCGTGCTCGGCGCGGCGCTGGCGGGCGGCCGGCGCGCCGGGGTCGTCCTCGCGACGAAGGCCCACTTCCCCACGTCTTGATCACGTGGTCGCCGCTCGCCATGGGCATGCTGGCCGGTCGCTATGACCGCGCCGACGCGCCACCACCGGGCTCGCGCGTCGCCAGGCTCGGCAGCGTCTACGCCGAACGCGTCACGGCGGTCGCGCTGGAGCGCGCGCAGGCCCTTGGCGAGGTGGCCCGCGGCGCCGACTTGGACCCGGCCGTCATGGCCCTGGCCTGGGTGATGCAACAACCGGGCGTGACGGCGCCGATCGTCGGGCCGCGCACCGAGGGCCACTTGGACGTCGCGTGGGCCGCCCTGGAGACCCGCCTCAGCCAAGACCTGCTGGGGCGCATCAACGCCGTCGCGCCACCGGGCTCGAGCGCCGCCGACTTCTTTGGTAACAGCGGCTGGGCTCCCGGACGCGGCGTCCCCGAGGCGCCGCGGCAGTAGCGCGCCCCGCCTCGCGTTACGCGCTTTTCGGCTGCTGCACAGCACGAGCGGCGGGCCATTGTGCTTGGGGTCGCCAAGCTGTCTAAAGGAGACAGCATGGACGAACATAAGACACGCCCGGTGTTGGGCGCGATCCTCGCTCTCGCCGCCGCCTCCTGTTCGGGCACCGAGAGCCACCGCACGCTCGAGACCGAGACGGTGCGTAGCTACAACACGAGCTACAGCGGCCCGAGAGCGGCGCTCTCGATCGGCAAGTTCAACAATGCCTCGCCGTACCGGCGCGGCATCTTTAGCGACGGCGTCGATCGCCTCGGCAGCCAGGCGCGCACGATCCTCAAGACCCACCTCTCGCAGACCGGTCGGTTCAACCTGCTCGATCGGGAGAACCTGAAGGCCATCCAGCAGGAGGCCGGGCTCTCCGGAGAAGCACCGTCGATCGAAGGGTCGGACTACTTGGTCAGTGGCGAGGTCACGGAGTTCGGGCGCAAGACCGTCGGCGACAAGCAGCTCTTCGGCATTGTCGGCCGCGGCAAGACCCAAACCGCGTACAGCAAAGTGTCGCTCAATGTCATCGACACGCGCAACTCGCGCGTGGTGTTCTCGGTGCAGGGCGCCGGCGAGTACGCCCTGTCCGACCGCGAGGTGATCGGCTTCGGCTCCGACGCGGGCTACGACTCGACGCTCAACGGCAAGGTCCTGAACCTGGCGATCACCGACACCGTGAACAAGCTGGTCGACGCGATCGAATCCGGCCAGTGGACGCCGAGCACCGGCCCATGAGGCGGCGGCTCATCCTCGCGCTAGCGGCGGCCGTCACGGCGGCGGCCTGCTCGTCGACACCCCAGCGGTACGAGTGGGGCTCCTACCAGGAGTCGGTCTATCTGCTGACCGCAGGCGAGGGGCAGGTCGACGTCGACGCGCAGATCCAGGCGATGAACGCCACGGTCGAGCAAGCTCGGCAGCGCGACCGCCCGGTGCCCCCCGGAATGCACGCGCACATCGGCCTGCTGTACTCGATGCGTGGCGAGCTCGACCTAGCGACCGCGGCGTTCGAAACCGAACGCGAGCTGTACCCCGAGAGCGCGGGGTTCATCAACGGCATGCTCACGCGCATGAGGGCCCAACCATGAGGGCCCAACCATGAGAGGCATCCTACGTCTCGGTGCAACACTCGCGGGCGCCCTGGCGCTGAGCGCGTGCGCGTCGACGCCGCCGTTCGACTACTCGATCTGGCTGCAAAACCCGCCCCGCTCGATTCTCGTCCTGCCGCCGATCGACAACACGATCGAGCCGCTGGCGTGCTACGGCTGCCTGTCGACGGTGACCCAACCGCTCGCCGAACGCGGCTTCTACGTGTTTCCCGTCGCCGTCGTCGACGCCATGATGCGCGAAAACGGTCTGCCGACACCCAACGACATGCACTCCGTGCCCCTCGCCAAATTGCGCGAGATCTTCGCCCCGGATGCCGTGCTCTACTTGACGGTGTCGGAGTGGGGCACGAGCTACCAAGTGGTGAGCTCCGTGAGCAGCGTCGCGATCGCCGGCCGACTGGTCGACGCGCGGACCGGGACCGAGATTTGGCGCGGCCAGCACCGGCTCGCCCAGGGTTCGGGCGGCGGTGGCAACCTCATCGGCATGCTCGCGTCTGCCCTGGTCACCCAGGTCGCGCGCTCGGTCAACGACCCAAGCCGCCAGCTCTCGAGCGTGGTCAGCGGTGAGATGTTTGCGAACCCGCGCAACGGGCTGCTGCCCGGCCCCTACCACGACGGGCATGAAGCGGCGCTGACGGCCGAGCGCGACGCCATGGCGGCGCGCGCGGCGGCCGCCGACGGCTCGCCGTAGCGCCGGGGACGACCCGCTGGGGACGGCGCGCCGGCGCGCCGCCCACCCCATGGGACGGCCGCGTCGCCCCGACGGCCGCGGTCGCGTCCCAGTTTTGCCCGACGGCTCCGGCGCCGGCTGCATTGGGAGGGTATGACCGACTTCTTCGCCCCTTCTCTCGCATGACCGAGACCCGCACCATCGAGGAGCTCCGCCGCCACGGGCAGTTTGCCAAGCGCGTGGCGCTCGCCCTGGTCGGCGACGTGTCCCTTGCCGACGATCTGATGCAGGACGCGTGGCTGCGCGCCTTGGTGCGACCCCCCACCGTCGCCGGCGGCTCCGGGCGCGGTTGGCTCACCACCGTGCTGCGCAACCTCGCCCGACAACGCCGACGCAGCGACGCCACGCGCGTCGCGCGGGAGCGCGCATATCACGACGGCGAGACCACGCATGCAGCCGCGACCGCCGACGTCGTCGCCCGGGTGCAAGCCCAGCGCGCCGTGGTGGACGCGGTCTTTGCGCTGCCCGTCCCCCTGCGCGCCGTGGTCCTGCTCTCCTACTTCGAAGAGCTCGATAGCCCAACGATCGGCCGGCGGCTCGGCGTGGCCCCGTCGACCGTGCGGACGCGAATGCAGGAGGCGCTCACGACGCTGCGCCGCCGACTGGAGGCCAAGCACGGCCGCCAGGTGCGCGACTGGCTGCCGGTGATCGCGCCCCTGCTCACGCGGCCGCCGGCGGCGCGCCCGCCGCTGCCACTGGCCACAGCGCCCGGTCTCGGGGCGACCGCACGCGTGACGCGCCTGGCGGCATGCGCCGGTGCGCCGCTGATCTTGGCGGGTCTCGGCGCGTTCTGGACCGACTCGGACCACCCCGAACCGCCGAGTCGCAGGAACGCCGTCGCGCCCGCCGCGCCGAGCAGCGCGCTCCGCGGCGCGGCGCCGTTGGCCTCCTCCAGCCGGACGCCACCCGCCCGCACAGCAACGCGAACGCGCCACGCGGCCCGGCCCCAAAAGCCCACGACCGCCGCCGCCGCGCCCGCCGCCACACCAGCGCCGACCGCGTCGTTCCTCGTGCAGGTCATGATCGATGGCCAGCCCGCGCCGGCGGCGTCGGGCCTCGTCTTCGTGCGGCGGCAGGGCGGCTTCGTGCCCGAAGACCCCACACAATGCGACGACGTCGTCCAGGCGCCTATTGCCTCGGCAGGCGTCGCGCGCTTCGCCGACGTGCCGACGGTTTCGTCCGTTGGCGCGCAGCTGCCCGGCGGCGGCGTCCTGCACCGCGCCTGGAGTCGCTCGGCGAACAACGACGACCGAGCGGTGCTCGAGCTCGGGACCGCCCGGATCGAAGGCGTCGTCTACGACACCGACGGCCAACCCGCCGCGAACGTCGAGCTGAGTCTCGGCATCAAGCTCGGTCATGACTACGGCGCCCTCGGCGCACGGCGCCGGACCGACCGCTCGGGCCGGTTCGAGATCCAGCACCTGCCGGCCGCATCGTTTTGGCTCTACGCCGAGATCGACGGCCGGCCGCGCCGCCTGCACGGCGAGCTGGCGCGCGGCGAACGCCGCTACGTCGCCATGAACGCTCCGCTGCCGCTGCAACGTGTGACAGGCCGGTTGCTCGCCGCCGACGGCACGCCCAGCGCCGGCGCGGCACCACACACCGACGGCCGCCTCGAGTTCCGCCGCCTCGGGGCCCCCGCCGACCGCGACTACACCGTGGTGCCGCTCGGCGCCGACGGGCACTACACCGCGCGCGTGAACCCCGGCGCGTACCGGGTGCGCGTGATGCCGCACTGCGGCGCCGGCATGCAAACGGTGGGCGAACTCCTGGTGGGCCGGGCCGACATCGAACAGGACTTCACCCTGGCGCGGCCGAGCGTGCGCGGCCGGCTCGTCACCCCACCCGGCACGGCAGCCGCCGGTGTCACGCTGAGGCTCACGCCGATCCGCGAGTCGGGCGACACCGCGGGGTTGGCCGCCGGCGCCGGCGCGGACGGGACGTTCGTGTTCGACGGCGTCGCGCCGGGTCGCTGGCGCCTCACCGCCGCGCCCCAAGTCCCAAGGGTCCAAGTCGCGACCCAAGTCACCGTACCAGAGGGCGCCGTCGTGGTGTACTCGGACCTCGTGATCCAAGGCCACGCGCCGGAGTCGCCCCCACGATGAGTGCCCACCATCACGCCGCGCGCCGGCTCCTCGCCGTCGCGCTGCTGAGCGTCGCCGCGCCCGCCGGCGGCGTGGCCCAGAGCGCAGCGGCAGCCCCACGGATCGAACTCTTGCCGGCCGGGGACGCACTCGTCGGCACGCCGCTCACCGTGCGCGTGTCGGGGCTACCCAACAACACGCAGGTCGTACTCTTTTCGCAGCTCGTCGATCGCTACGGCCGACTGTGGACCGGTGAGTCCACGTGGGCATCCGACGCCGCCGGAACCGTCGACCCCAGCCGCGTCGCGCCGCTCGCGGCGGCCTGGGACGGCACCGACCCCGCCGGCCCGCTGTGGTCGGTCGATCGCAAGACGGTCACCGGCGCGCACCCGCGCCCCGCCGGCGGCGACGCCGAGCGGGTCGCGATCACCGCAATCGTGGCGGGTCGACCGGTCGCGACCGCGGCGACGCGCCGCTGGTTCCGGACCGCCGCCGTCGAGGAGCTGCCCGTCGACCACGACACCCTTGTCGGCCGCCTCTTCGCGCCGCGCGATGGGTCACCGCGAGCCGCGATCCTCGTGGTCCCCGGATCCGGCGGTGGCATCCCCAGCGCGACGGCCGGACTGCTGGCCTCGCACGGCTACGTCGCGCTGGCGCTGGCCTACTTCGGTGAGCCAGGACTCCCACCGGAGCTCGAACTGGTGCCCCTCGAGCTCATCGATACGGCGCTCGACTGGCTGAAGCGACACCCACGGGTCGCACCAGACCGGCTCGGCATCTACGGAGGCTCCAAGGGTGGCGAGCTCGCGCTGCTGATGGCGAGCCGCCGCCCCGACCTGCGGGCCGCCGTCGCCGCGGTGCCCAGCTCGGTCGTGTTTCAGTCGATCGCCGACGATTGGCCCCGGACCTCGTCATGGAGCCTCAACGGCGAGGGCCTGCCCTTCGTGCCCTACAGCGCATCCGCGCGCTTTCGCACCTCCGGCCGGCTCAGCGATCTGTACGAGGACTCCCTCGAGGACCGCGAGGCGGCAGCCCGAGCGCGCATTGCCGTCGAACGCGCCGCCGGCGCGATCCTCCTCATCAGCGGCCGCGATGACCGCACGTGGCCGGCGACGGCGATGTGCGAGGAGATCGTCGCACAGCTCGAGCGCGCCGACTTCCCGCACCGGGTCGAGCATCTGGCGTACGACGACGTCGGCCACGAGGTCTTTGCGCCCGGCTACCGCCCGGCCAGCTGGTCACCCGCGGTCGGCGGCACGCGACAGGGCCAGGCCGCGGCGCAGGCCGACGTGTGGCCGCGCGCCATCGCCTTCCTGGCCGATGCGCTGGGGGCACCACCGCGCGCACCGCCGGCGGCCGACCGCGCTGCCGAACGTCGGGAACGCTGACCACAGCGGCGGCGGCGGCCGGGGCAGAGGAGACGGCGGTGCGTTGGCCCGAGATCGAGGGTACCGTGGGCGCGGGCGGCGCCGCGTCGCCACGAGCTAGGACAATGCACAACATTTTGCGCGGGCGAGCGCCGGCCCCACTGGCGGCGGTCGCCTTGATCGCCTTGGGAGGATGCTGGGCCCCGCGGCTACAAGCGCCGCCGGTCGTCGCCTGGGGCAGCATGCGCGAGGTGTTGCGCGACGGCCGCAGCGAGCCGCGCGTGGCCCTGGCGGGACTCGAGCGGGGCGGCGCGATCGGGGTCGGGGCGCTCGCCGCCCTCGCCGGCGAGATCACCATCCTCGACGGCCGCGTCCTCATCGCCCGCGCCGACGGCACGGCGTGTCGCGTCACCGAGGCGGGTCCCGAGGCGGCCGCGACTCTGCTCGCCCGCGCCGAGGTCGCGGCCTGGCGCGAGTTCCCGCTCCCGACGTGCGCCACGTACGCCGAGCTGGACGCCGCGATCGCCGCCGGACTGGGGCGCGAGGGCTTTGATCGGCGCCAGCCGACGCCGGTGCGGATCCGCGGCAACGCTCCGCACATTGAGTTTCACGTGATCGCCGGTGCCTGCCCGATCGCCCAGCCGGACGGGCCGGCACCCTGGCGGTTCGTCGGCGCGCTCCCCGAGGTCGAGCTCGTCGGCCTCTACGTCGAGGGCGGCGCCGGGCGCTGGACCCACCATCACCGACACAGCCACCTGCACGTCGTCGCGCCCGGGCACATGGGGCACCTGGACGACCTGCGCCTGACGGACGGCGTGCTCCTGCTGCCGGCCGGACGCTAGGCCGCGCCCAAAAAAAGCGCATTTCTCGCTGCGGCCCCTTGGCGCTCCGCCCGTTCACGGGCCTGAAGCCCCTCAGCACCAAGCGAGCCAAAAAACTCGCGAACGCTCTGCCTGTGCGGCCACGCACTGACGTGCTCCCCCTGTTGGCTTCCATCCACTGTCCCCTCTCGCCGCCAAGGAAAAGCACCATGGGCACCCCGCCTCGCGCCACGGCTAAGTCCGCCACCGATCGTCTCCACGACGAGTGCTCCCTCTTCCTGGATCACATGGAGCAGGGCTTTGGCATTCGGGCCGAGCAGTCGAGCTCGTGCCCCGAGGCCGGCGGCAAGTACGTGACGATTGACGGGGTTCCCAATCTCGACTTCACGCGGCTCGACTATCTGGGCCTGGGGTCGGACCCCGTCGTCAAGCAACACATGCGCGACGCGGTCGCCGAGTACGACGTGAGCTGCACGGCCGCCCAAGTCGTGTTCAAGCCCGGCGTGATCCGCGAGCTGGAGGAGAAGATCGCGCAGTGGCACGGCCTGAACCACAGCCTGATCTTCACGAGCGGCTTCGCCGCCAACGCCAACGTCATCCAGGCCCTGGGGCAGCGCATGACGACGCCCCACATGCTCGCCTACACCCGCGCCGGGCGCATCCTGCCCAAGGCGGACCGGGTGCCGACGATCTTCTTCGCCGACCGTCGCTGCCACTACTCGATCCTCACGCCCATTCGCCTGTGCCGAAAGAGCGATCCCGAGCGCTGCGAGGCCGTTCAGTTTGAGGATCTAGAGCAACTGGAAGCCGCCCTGGCCCAGAGCTGGGACGTTCACGGCGGCGACGCGCTCCGCGTCATCTGCAGCGACACGCTGGAGTCGTCGTCCGGCAAGATCTACGACATCGCCGCGCTCTACGCGCTGGCCGAGCGCTATGACGCGCTCCTCTACCTCGACGAGGCGCACGCGGTGGGCACGATCGGCAAGACCGGTGCCGGCGTCGCCGTCGCGCAGCTGCCGGCCGACTGTGACATGCGCCGCGTGCTGATCATGGGCACGCTCACCAAAGCCGTGGGCCAGCTCGGCGGCTACGTCGCCTGCCACGACGAGCGCGTGGCCTCGGCGTTGCGCATCTGGTCCCTTCAGTACGTCGGCTCGGCACCGATCCCGACGTGGATGGCCGCGGCGTTGCTCAAGATCGTCGACCACATCCAAGGCCCCGAGGGCGCGCGCCGGCGCACCGCGTTGCGACAGCTCACCCAGAGCCTGTGCGTCGGGCTCCACGCCCACGGCTTTTCGGTGGTGTGCGAGGACTCGCACATCGTGTCGATTCGCATGGGCGCGGAGTCGCGGTGTCTGGCGATCAAGGAGCGGCTGACTCTCCTCGGGCACCACGTCGCCGCGTTTGTCTACCCGTCGACCCCCAAGGGCGGCTCGATGCTGCGGGTCTCGATCTGCTCCGACCTGACCGAAGCCGACCTGGCCGACCTCGTCGCCGCCCTGGCGGCTGCGGCAGCCGACGTGGACGCGAACTCCCCCGCGCCGCTGCCCGTGGCCTGCGGCCACGAGGCCCCGGCGGCCGGGAGCTTCTGAGGGCAGGCGACTCTTCAAAGTCGCAGCCCGAAGGCGCCACGGATCGGCGCCAACCACATCGCAAGAGTGCCTGTCACGCGAATTCGGTTACAGCTGAGCGAGCCAAGAAGATGAGCGAAATCGTCTGCGTCACCGGCGCCTCAGGGTTCATCGGCGCTCACCTGGTCGCCCTCCTGTTGCGCGCGGGTTATCACGTGCGAGCCACCCTGTCGTCCACCGACAGCGAGACCCGGCACCTGCGCGCCATCGCCGAAGCCGCGGGCGCCGGACAACTCACGCTGCACGTCGCCAACCTCACCCACCGGGGCGGGTTCGACTCGGTGTTTGACGGCGCCGACCACGTCATCCACGCCGCCGCGTCGGTCCGCCTCGACACGCCGCCGGAGGAGCTCGTCGAGGTCAACCTCGGTGGGACGCACAATGTGCTGTCGAGCCTCGGGAAGGCGGCCAGCGTGCGCACGCTGATCTACACCTCCTCGCTCGCAGCGGTCGTGCACGACCGGATCGGGCCCGGCCATGTGTTCGACGAGCGCGACTGGAGTCGCGACACGCCAGAGACCGACCCCTACGCCTACGCCAAAGTCCGCTCCGAGCAGATGATCGAGGAGTTCAGTGACCGCACGCGCGACTCAGTCCGCGTCGTGCGCCTGCAGCCGAGCTTGGCGCTCGGGCCCGCGCACTCCTCGCGTCCGGTCATCGCCCCCCGCTTCGTCGCCGCCATCGCCGCCGGCGCCCTCCCCGACCTCCACCTGTGCCTGCCGTTTGTCGACGTGCGCGACATCGCCAAAGCCCACGTGGCCGCCCTCCAGCACCCGACCGCGGCGGGTCGGTACGTTCTGTCGGCGGGTGAGCTCTGGCTCCACGAAGTCGCCCAGGCGATTGAGCTGGCCGAAGACCGCGTCAGACCGCAACTCGACATGGACCTGGACTCCGATCTCCTGATGTACCTCCTCTTCTTGCAGGACTGGCAGATGCGGATCTGCACGGCGACCGAAAACCTGCATCGGCCGATCGCCGTCAACGGCGATCGCGCGCGGACCGAGCTCGGCCTCGATTACCTGCCGCTGCGCCAGAGCGTGCTGGACACCTTGGCGGAGCATCTCGTCGACGCTGGCGCCAAGGGGTGACCGGCGTCAGTCAAGGCCGACCCGCTCCGCGTTGGACATCGTTGGCCCGTCGGGGACACCGAGATTCAGCACGACGAACTGGCCGGATCGCCGACGTCCCAAGTCCACGTACGCGCGCCGGGCTAAGGACCTAGCCCGCCACGCTAGGGGGCACGCCAGAAGCAGCGGAGGCGGCACCGGGAGGACTATGACATCTTGTGTCATGTGCTGACCGCCGGCGGTGAGCAGGCCACTTTCCGCAGGGGTTTCAGGACTTGCGTGTGCCGCTGTTTCGGCAGGGACGACAGTCGATGAAGACCGGCTGAACGCCGAGGCGCAGCAGCCAGACCCCAAGCCGAGAGAGGCGACCAAGGCCCGCCGATCCAAACGGAGGTCCGTTGTCGCTCAGCATGACCCGCGGCAAGCCGTACTGGGTCGAGGCGCCGTCTGACGTCCTCGAGCTTCGGCGACACCATGGCGCGGCATACCAACGAAGCCCGGCTCGCCACGTCGTTGACGGTGAGAGGGTCGCAGCGCGTCCCGTCACCGACTCGGAACCGACCTTTGTAGTCGATCGACCAAGCGTCGTTGGGCGCGGCCGCGTCGACGACCGGCGGCGAACTCGGCTGCTTCCGGTTGCGCCTCTTCCGAGGGCGAACGAGTCCGGCCCGTTTCAGGATCGCATCGACCGTGCTACGCGCCGGCCACGGCAGGTCTGCCCCATCCCTCTCTAACACGGCCAGGATCTTCTTCGAGCCCCATGTCGGGTGCGCCTTCCTCACCCGCAAGACCGCCGCTTCGATCGCCGCATCCGTCTGATTCGGGTGCGATCCAGGCGCCCTCGACCGGTCTCTCAGGCCCTCCGGACCATCGCGCCGGTAGCGCTCCAAGATCTTGTAGCCCGTCTTCCGGCTGATCCCGAACTGCGCGCACAGCGCCGTCATGCTCTCTCGGCCGCTCTCCACGGCTGCCACGAACTTTAGTCTCTCGGTCACAGGGTCCGTCTCGTGCCAGGGCATCCGAGCACGAGAGCCCACAGCCGGCTCGGGCGTCACCAACGAGTGTCACCCATGTGCCCGGCCAGATCTGTTACCCATCTACCCGGGTCGGACCGGGGGTAGTCGCGAGTCCTGCAGCGACTCGAGCCCCCTATCCCTCTCTCTTTATTGCTTCCCAGTAGTCCATTGGCAACGTCGCCTGATTGGCACTCACTACGAATTCCGGCAGTGACTTTGCGATTTGTATCAGGCAATCCCTCGGGCTCACATCTGATCCGAGGTACTCATCATGGCTAACGTAGACCACCGCCCCCTTCTTGCTTCGAGCATCCAGCGCAATAAAATCCCCATTCGGGCAAAAACCGATCACTAAAAGACCTTCCGATACGTACCTAGGGTCGCCCTCCGTCCATCTCATGATCTCCGTCACATCAAACATCGGTCCAACACTCCCAATTCCACCGTCGATCCCCTGCGCTATCCAGCAAGCCGCGAAGCAGAGCAACGCATGGTCCGGCATCCCCACAGCTCGTGCCCAAGCCATGAACTTCTCACTCGCGGGCCCCGTCCGGTTCTCCTTGGAGAGGATCTGGCAGTAATCTTCAATTGTGACCATCCCTGCTAACCCCCGCTTTCCAGTCGCCACACTTCGTTTCCGGTAAGCGCAGGGCCAGGATCATCTACTGGAATAAACTGCACGGTCGAATTCGGCGTGGGCCAAAAAGCCCACCGCCAGGGACGCATCTTCAGGAAGGCCTAGTATTGTATCCGCAGCGGCGTCCAGAAGGATCGATCCGATATCGACTACATCCTCGGGCAGCAATAGAGGGGTGTTGTTGTAAATTGCCGGCCGGGCCCTTCTTCACACAAGTCGAACAACCGGGTTGCACTTGCCGCCCGCCTTCATGAGTTTCTTAAAGAGCCGTGACCGACCATCGGGCGTCAGCTTCCTCCACTCCTTATAGCTTGTCGTCCCCGCCGAAACTCTGTGACACGCAAGTCCAGAAACCCCTGTTGAAAGTCGTCGGTCTCCTCCTCGCCGGTCGCCGCACCGGAAGGACATAGACCGATGACCGATTCGACGCCTTGGCAGCAGCCGCTCGACTCGACCTCGCCGCGTCCTGAGCCTGATCGAGCGGTGGATTCCGGACGGGACGACGTCCGAGGCGTCGCCGAGGACACCATCCCCGAGAGGAGCCCCCACACGGTCCCGGCCGAACTCCCGATGCCGCACCGGCGGACGCGCCGACGGGTGCTGTCGAAAGTCAGGATCTCAGATGGCGACATACGTGAGCTCACAGAGCCCCGCGCGCCTCTAGCCACGGTCCACCACGAGCACTTCGGCTGCGATTTGCCGTCAGGAAGGCGGCGGGATTGGGCGTCATCCCTGCTGCCCCCGTGGCCGGCCAAATTGACGTTTGTGGCCCAGCTTGACGACAGGGATCCGTCGGGTCCAAAGGTGCATCACTTCGGCGCCTCACTCGCCCCTTCTTCTCGGACCCTCTCCCCCCGGCCCCCCTCCTCCTCGGCCGCCGCTTCCCGCAACTCCCCGACTTCCAGACGCAGTGGCTCCGCCTCCGCACGACGACCCTGCTGCGTGAGATTCTCCGCCAGCTTCTCCAGCCAACGAGCGAGCGTGCGGCGCTGCAGCGGCGCGTCGGCTCGAAGCCCGGCTACAACCAACCGGCGGTAGGGCTCCGCCTCGCCCCACGCGGCCTGCTGCTCCAGCAACTGCGCCAAGTCCCCGGCGGCGACCAGCGTCCGCTCGTCATGATCACCAAACACCTCCCGCGCACCATCGACGGCCTCGATGATGAGCGGCATGGCGCGCGCGGGCTCGCCGCGCTGGTTGAGGACGCTCCCGAGATGCAGCAACGCCAGCAGCGTGTCGGGGTGCTGGTCGCCGTCCAACCGGCGCCGCGTCGCGAGGGCCTCGAGCCACAGCGGTTCCGCATCGGCGCCGCGCGCCGTCACGTCGAACAACGAGGCGAGATTCTCGAGCAGGAGGACGGCCGGCTTCTGGAGATAGCCGTACACCGAGCCTTGCGTTGCCACCGCCTCGCGCAACAGCCTCTCCGCCGGTTCGTACTCGCCTTGCTGAAAACGCGTCGCCGCCAGGTTATTGATCGCCAGCAATGTGTCGGGATGCGAGTTGCCGTGGAGCTGACGCACGTCGGCCAGGGTGCGTTCGTAGATCTCGGCGGCCTCGTCCAGTCGACCCTGAGCCCGCCGCAGCGCCGCCAGGTCCGACAACGCCGACAGCGTCTTTGGGCTGCGCGCGCCCAGCAGGCGCGTGGAGACATCGAGCAACTCCTGCGCCAACGGCTCGGCCTCCTCGAGATGCCCGAGCTGAATGAGCACCGTGCGCAGCCGACCAATGCTGGCCAGGAGATCCGGGTGCTCGGGCTCGAGCAACCCGCGCTCGATTCCGACGGCGGCCCGCGCCAGAACCAGGGCCTCCTCGCCACGGCCATCGAGGAACAACACGTCCACCAGCCCGCCCAACGCTTGGCGGGCCAAGGGATCGGTCGGTCCTCGCTCGCGGCGCCGCGTCTCCATGACCTCGCGCAACCGCGCCTCGGCTTCCTCGAACTGGCTCACCAACCCGAGGAGCTTGCTGAGGTCAATCGCTGCGGCCAGGGTGTCGCGATGGTCCAGCCCGAGCTCGCGTCGCCGGATCGCGAGCGCCTGCCGCATGGGATCGAGGGCGGGCTCGTGGAGGCCTTGTCCCTGCATGGTCCGCGCCGTCGCCAGGAGTAGCTTGGCCTGGACGAGCGGCTGCTCGGCGTAGTCCGTGTCGATCACCGTCAGGGATCGTTCGAACAAGTTCGTCTCGAGCGACTGCAGCGCTAGGTCGGTGAAATTGACGTCGCGCAGCCGCGACTCGAGATCCTCCCGACGCTCCGTAGGCACGGCCTCGAGCAGCGACCGGCGCAGCTCCGCGCCCATGGCAGCGACGTCGATGCCGTCGATCTGATGCAGCTGAAAGTCCGCGACCTTGTCGGCCTCGACCCGCGCCGACTCCGCGGCGTCGGCCTGCCGGATCGCCTCGAGCAGATAGTAGCCGGTGCCGCAAAGCCCGAGCACCAACGCCAGCAGCGTCGCTGCCAGTCCCACCACCAACCCGCGGTTGCGGCTGGCGAACTTGGCGAGCTGATAGGCCGCGCTCGGTGGCCGCGCGTCGATCGGCAGGTCGGTCAAATACCGACGCAGGTCGGCCGCCAACTCCGCAGCGGAGCCGTAACGACGGTTGCGATCCTTCGCCATCGCCGCGTCGACGATGGTCTCAAGGTCGCCGCGCAGACTCCGGTCGTGAGCACCTAGTCGCGTCGGCTCATGCTCCTGGATCACCCGCGCCGCCTCGGGGATCGACTTGCCGGCGACGTCGTGGGGCTTGTGACCACTCAGGACCTCGTAGAGCAACACGCCCAACGCGTAGACGTCACATCGGGTGTCGACCATCGCCGTATCGCCGGTGACCTGCTCCGGACTCATGTAGGCGAGCGTCCCGATGATCTGGCCGACCTCGGTTTGCTGGGTGACGGGCGCGGCCGTGGTCGGATCGGTGACTCGAGCGATGCCGAAGTCCAGCACCTTGGGCTGACCGACCGCATCGAGGGTGTCTAGCGTTCCGGTGCCGCCGGTGATCTCCGTGGCGTGCGCAAAGGTCGTGGTGTCGGCCGAGCCGCTCGGCCCACCCGGCACGACCAGCACGTTGCCGGGCTTCAGGTCACGGTGGATGACGCCTTTCTGGTGCGCATGCTGCACCGCGTCGCACACGCGCGCGACCAGCTCCACCCGATGCCGCGCCTCAAGCTGGTAGAACTCCGCGTGCTCCAACAGCGGGCGACCTTCGACCAGCTCCATCACCAAGAACGGCCGCGTGCCCGCAGCATCCGCGACGCCCGCCTCGTGGATCTGGGCAATGCCAGGATGCTGCAGCTGTCCGAGCACGTGCGCCTCGCGACGAAAGCGCTTGAGGAGGCTCGGGGTGAGCGCGCCGGGCCGCAGCACTTTGAGGGCGACCCGCCGGTGTGGGGATTCCTGCTGGGCCTCGTAGATGATGCCCATGCCGCCCTCGCCGATCCGTCGCAACACCTGATACCCGCCGATCTCAGTGGGTAGAGGCTCCTCCGCGCCGCGACGCTGCGCGGCGTCGAAGGCAATCGTCGACGCCTCACCATCGGCGCCGCTCCCGAGAAGCCCTGCGGCCAGCACCGCGACCCCGCGGCCCGACTCGCCGGCATCGATCAGCGAGTGCTCCCGCCCATCCGCCGCCAGCATCGACTCGACGTCCTGCTGCAGCTCTTGATCATCCGCGCACAGCTCCCGCAGGCGCTCCTGCCGCGCCGGCACCGGCAGGTCGCACACCGCCTCAAACAGCTCGAAGACGCGCTCGTATCGTTCGGACGCTCTCACCGTGCCACGACTATAGCGCCACGCTCGGCGCCGCCGGCCGCCCCGAAACGCGGTTACTTGGCGGCGGGCGTCTCCGCCTGGCGCAGTGCGGCGATCTTGGTCTCCACGCGCGCCAGCATCTTCGCGCCGGCCGGGCCCTGCTCCGGCCGGTCGCGGAGCTGGGTCGCGAGCGTGTCCAAGTGGCCCAGCGCTTGTTCGGATCGGCCCTGCTCGATGAGGATGCTCGCCAAGATGTATCGCGATCGGAGGAACCGATCTGCGGTGCTCCCCGCGGGCTCCGCGGCCACGATCCGACGCAGCGCCGCCAGGCAACCCTCGACATCACCAGCCTCGTCGAGAACCGCCGAGTACTCGTGGAGGATCCACACGCGGTCTGGGTGGGCCGCAGCCAGCTCGATCGCGTCGGCCATTGCCAGGGCTCGGCGAAACGCCTCGAGCGACGTCGTGTAGTCTCGCGGCGCCTCGTCACCCTGGGCCTCGTCACCCTGGGGCCCGTCACCCTGGGCCTCGTCACCCGGGGCCGCGGCCGCAAGGTTCGCTCGATCGCGGTGCGCGATCGCGAGGTTGCCGAGCGCCACGAGGGTTGACCAGTGCCCCCGAGGAAAGCACCGCTCCCCGAGCGCCACGCAGCGCCCGAAGAGCGACGTCGCCGTGTCGAGGTCGCCGGCATTGAGCGCGAGCGTCGCCAGGCCATTGAGCGGATGAATGCACCGGGGATGGTCCGGCCCCAGGCCGCGCTCCTGTAGTGCGAGGGCCGCCCGGTAGTGCTGCTCGGCCTCGGCGCGCGCGGTCTCGCCTTGGCGCTTGGCGAGCACGGTGGCGAGATTGTTGAGCGCGGCGGGCAGCAGCCACGGATCGTCGGGCGCGTTCTCCTCCAGAATCCGCAGGCTCTCCCGCGCCACCTGCTCGGCTCGATCCACGTCGCCGGTCCGCCACGCGAGCTGCACCCGCCCACTGAGGACCGCCGCCAGCGACTCGTGTCGACCACCGCGCACCCGCACCAAGATGTCATGCGCGCGATCGAGACGCTCCTTTGCCGGTTCCAGCTCGCCGGCCGCCAGGTGCAGGCGGCCCCAAATGCCGTGGATCCGACCGCGCAGCGGGTGATCGTCCGCCAGCAGTCGCCGACAGATCTCCTCCGCTTCGACGAGCAGGCTCTTGGCTTCCTCCGGCTCGCCGCGAGAGCGCGCGCTCTGAGCCAGCTCGAACAATGCTTCCGCGAGCACGGGGTGCAAATCCCCGTAAGCCTCGCGCGACAACGCGACCGCACGCCGCAGTTGGTCGGCCGCCGCGTCCAGATCACCGTGGTGGGCGTACAGCCGCGCCATCGTGCGCCGCGCCCCGGCCAACACTTCGCGCGGCGCGTCGGGTCGGGCCAGAAGCACCGCGAGCGCCGCCTCGGCGCGCTCGTCCGCCGTCGCCACGTCACCCGTCAACAGCAGGATCTCCGCCAAGTGCCGATCGATGTCCGCTCGCACAAACGCGTGCGCCTTGGGATCCTCAGCCGCCGCGAGCAGGTCGCGAGCCGCCCGATACTGCGTCGCCGCACCGCGGTAGTCACTCAGGTCGTCGAGCGCGGCCGCCAGCTGGAGTCGCGCGGCGAGGCGCGTCGCCAAACTCGAGCCCTGCGCCTCGCGCAGCTCCTGCGCCTCCCGCAACACCCGCGCCGCGAGATCCAGCTGGCCCAGATCCGAGAGCACGTGGCCCAAGGTGCTCCGCAGATCAGCACGCATGGGCTGCTCGCGATCGAAATGCAGATCGATGCGCTCGGTGGCGCGCTCCACGATCCCCAACACCGACGCGGCCTCACCGGCCTGGGCCGGGCTGATGCCGCGAAACAGCTCATGCATGTAGCCGGCAACGCTCTGCGCGAGCTCGGCGGCCAAGGCTTCGCGCTCCTGGGCGCGCAGCACGGCGCTCGATTGCACGGCGGTCACCACCGTCAACGCGACGCCCAAAACCAGCACCATCAATCCCGACGCACAGACCCCACGATGACGCGACACCAGTTTGCGGATCTGGTACCAAGTACTCGGCGGGTGCGCGAGGATCGGCTCGCCCCCACGCAGCCGGCGCAGGTCTTCGCGCAGCGCATCGACGGATTGGTAGCGGAGCCCGGGATCCGCAGCCATCGCCTTGAGCACGATCGTGTCGAGCTCAAAGCTGACACCCTGACCGTGGGCCGAGGGGCGGTCGATCTTGCCCTGCTCCACGGCGTCGACGGCATCGGCGAGACTGTGCGCCACTTCGTGCGGGCGCCGACCGGTCAATGCCTCAAACAGAATCGCGCCGATCGCGTAGACGTCGGCCCGGACGTCCACCGCGAGCGGGCCGCCGCGCAGCTGCTCGGGCGCCGCATAGGCGAGCGTCCCCACAAACTCGTCGCTCGCCGTCAGGCCGGTCCGGTCGACGTCGAGGGGCTTGGCAATGCCAAAGTCGACGACCCGCGGCGCGCCGGTTGGGTCGACGAGCACATTGGAAGGCTTGAGGTCCCGGTGCAGCACGCCGTGCTGGTGGGCGAAATGCACAGCGTCGCAAAGCTGCACCGCGACGGCGAGGAGCTCGTCGACCGGGCGGCGCTGCCCACCTGGGCGCGCCCACGCGGACACCGGCTCGCCGTCGATCCACTCCAGCGCCATCGTCGGTTGGCCATCGGCCAGCTCAAAGCCGCGCACCCCCACGATCCCCGGGTGCTCGAGGGCCGCGGCGAGCGTCACCTCGCGTTGAAACCGCTCGATCTCCGTGGGCGTGGAGTAGGTGCCGTGGCGCAGCCGCTTCAACGCGACGATCTCACCCGAGCGCACATCGCGGGCGCGATAGACGATCCCCTGCCCGCCGCGGGACACTTCGCCGAGCACCTCGTAGTCGCCGAGCCGGTCGATCGGCGCCGCCGCGCCGACCGCCGCGCGCAAGTGCTGCAGCCAGACATCCCCCGGATCCTCGAACCCGAACTCCCGTGGTGCGCGCGACGGACCATCGGGCATCGGGCCGTCAGGCATCGCGCCGTCAGGCATCGCGCCGTCAGGCATCGTGCCGTCAGGCACCGGGCTGTCAGGCACCGGGCCGTCAGGCACCGGGCCGGTCCTCTACTTCGATTTGCTCGCCGATGGTCGCGCTCAGCTGATCGCGAATGCGTTGCTTGATCTTGTGCACCGCGGCGGCCGTCGTGCCAAAGCGCTTGGCAACGTGGTCGACCGGCTCCCCCGCGAGCACCCGCTCGAAGATGTCGACCGTCAGGGGGCGGTGGCGCTGGCGCACCGTCTCGAGCGCGCGGCGATAGTGCTCCCCCATCCACTCTTGTTGCCAGATCGCCTCGGCCTCGGCTTGCGCCGCGTCGTCGGCGATGCGCCGCCAGCGCTCGGTGTCGATCGGTGCCGCGCCCATCGACTGCTGGCTCGAACGCCGCAGGTGGTCGACCAGACTCGACCGCACCACTTGCCCGAGATAGGTGCGAAAGCGGCCCCGCGACGCATCGTAGCGGAACCCTGGCAACGCCTTCATGAGCCGCATCAACACCAGCTGCAGCACGTCCTCGGCGTCGCCTGGGCGGGCGCCCATGCGGCGGCAGTAGCGCAGAATGAGCCCGCGGTACCGCGCATCGAACTCGCGCCAGGCGGCATCGTCGTGCTGATCCCGCACACGGCGCAGGAGCGACGGCCGAGTCTCTTGCGCGCCCATCACGCCATCGTAGCAGGCCCGCGGCGCGGGTGCGGGCGCCGGTGCAGTTGTGGCAAGGACAGTCAACGTCACGCACTACGTTAGTCGGGCGGCGCCTTGGACAAACAACGGCCGAGGCTTCATGCCCGTGCCGCGAAGGAAGACGACACGTTTTGTTGCGCGCAATGTCCAAATCCACACCCGCCGTGCGGATCCACGGTGACCCCCAACGCACGCCCTCGGAGCGCTTCATGCCTCGCATCCTCCTCCCCCTCCTCGCCCTCATTGCGGCACCGGCCTCCGCGCAAACCGAAGCGGTGCCGTCGCCCTACGCCTTCGGCTACAATTACGATGGCGCCGCCGTCTACGACGCCGAGCGCGGCGTCGTGGTCATGCACAACACCGAGCGCGCTCGCGGGTCGGGCGCCGGCACGGTCATGATGGAATGGGACGGTGCGGCGTGGCGCGCCATCGATGCCACCTTCTTGTTCAGTGGCGAGATGGTCTACGACGCGCGGCGGCAGCGCGCGGTGCTGCACAGCCAGTTTGGCACGCACGAGTGGGACGGGGTCGACTGGATCCAACGGTCCCCCGGCGGCTCGGGCCCGGTCGATCGCGTCGATCCGGCCATGGCGTTTGACGCCGGGCGCGGGGTCGCGGTCTTGTTTGGCGGCCGCGCCCTCGGTCCGGGGGGCGAGCTGCAGGACACCTGGGAATGGGACGGCGTCGCCGGGACGTGGCGGCGGGTGGCCACGACCGCGGCACCGCCGCCGCGCTCGGAGCACGTGATGACCTATGACCCGGTGCGCGGCAAGGTCTTGCTGTTTGGCGGGCGCCGCGGCGCCGCGTTGCTGGGTGACACTTGGGAGTACGACGGCGCGCAGTCCATGTGGCGGCAGGTCGCGACCGGCGGCCCAAGTCCCCGCGACGACGCCGCCCTGACCTACGACTCGGCCCGCGGTCGCGCCATCCTCTACGGTGGCTCGGGCGGTCTGCGCGACACTTGGGAGTGGCAAAGCGCTACGGCCGAGTGGCATCTGGTCCCGACGACGCGCGATCCCGGTGCACGGTCGCGCATGGTGATGGCCTTTGACGCGGCGCGCGGCACGTCGGTGCTGTTCGGCGGGCTGTTCTTCAACGACCCCGGCTACGCCGACACCTGGGTGTTCGATGGCAGCGACTGGCAGCTCGCCGCGGAGAACGGCTCACCACCGCGCGGCCTGGCGCGCTCGGTCGCCTACGACCGTGCCCGTGACGTCGCCGTGCTGTTCACGCGCCGGCTGTCGACCGGCATCGGCGAGACCTGGGAGTGGGGCCGCGGCTGGCGCCAACGTGACGTCGGCAGTGGCCCGCCAGGCAACGGCACCGTGCAGCTCGCTTGGGATGAGCGGCGCCAGCGCGTGGTCGCGGCCGCATACGAGAGCGGTATGGCGATCGAAGTCTGGGAGTGGGACGGCAGCGCTAGGGTCTGGCGCCAAGTTCCCGCCGCGTCCCCGCCGCCGCCCCCGCGCGGCGCGTTTGGCTGGTGCGCGGAGCCAGGCAGCGGCCGCGTGCTGTTGTTCGGCGGGGTCGGCGTGATCGCGAGCTCGCGGCGCAACGATACGTGGGCGTGGGACGGTGCAAGTCGGACCTGGACCCAACTCACACCGGTCGATGTGCCGCCGCCGCGGTGGAGCCCGGCGCTCGCCGCGGACGTGGTGCGGGATCGCGTCGTGATGTACAGCGGTGCGACCAGCAGCCTGGGAGGCCCGGTCGACACCTGGGAATGGGATGGCGCGAACTGGCAGCAGGCGACACCCGCGATCCAACCCCCCGGCGCGCCACAACCGACGGCGGCCTTTGACGTCGCGCGCCGGCGCACCGTGGTGCACGCGCCGTGGCGCGGTGGGACTGGCGAGTTTTGGGAATGGGACGGCGTGGAGTGGCGCCAACGCGCGGCGAGCCTGCCCAACCAAGCTGCCCCGACGATGGTGTATGACGCGGCGAGCCGTGAAGTTGTGGTCCTGAGCCTCGGCCCGGCCAGCAACCTCGCGACCGACCTCTACCGCCCGGTCCAGCCGGCGCGCTACGACGCGTTTGGTTCGGGCTGCGTCGGCACTGGCGTGATGCCGACGCTCGGCAGTCGACCGTGGTCCCACCCATGGCTCGGCGAAGTGTTCACGGCGCGGGTGGAGGGCATCCCGTTCGGCCACGCCGCGCTGATGATGACCGGCGGATCCCGAACCCAATGGGGCCCGATCGGACTGCCGTTCTCGCTGGCGGTGATCGGCATCCCTGACTGCTCGCTGCTGATCTCGCCGGACATCGTCCAGGTGCTGCCCGCGGCCGTCGCCGGCACCGCGGAGTGGACCGCGACGATCCCGCCGATCACGACGCTGCTCGGTCAGGTGGCCTTCCAGCAAGGCCTCGTGTTGGATCCTGGTGCCTCGGGTCCGCCGCGCGGCGCGGCGACCAACGGTGCGCGCCTGCTCATTGGCGGCCACTAGTCGCAGGGAGCAGCTCTGCCTCGGGCTCGGGGCAGGGCGGCGCAACCGCGTTGCCTATGGGGGTGTGGGGTACGGGGCGGG
>JBCCGH010000024.1:0-71777 GCA_039029375.1 Planctomycetota bacterium | reverse complement strand
CGGCGCCGCCGGGGCGGCCGCTGGGGCCGCCGCCGGGGCGGCCGCCGCAGCCCCGCCCGCGCCGAGCAGCTCGCGCAAGCACACGCCGATCTCCTGCAGCGTCGTCGCCGCCGTCACCCGCTCCATGAACGCCGGCGGTAGCTCGTTCAGCTCCGGCAACAGCCGCTTCCGCACCGCGCCGATGATCTCGACCCGCTTGATCGAATCGATCCCAAGGTCCGCTTCCAGGCTGGCGGTCACGTCCAGCATGTCCGCCGGATAGCCAGTCCGCTCCGCCACCAGCTCCACCAGCGTCCCATCGACGTCCACCACGGGCGCGGGCGCAGCCGGCGCGGCCGGCGCAGTCTCCACCGGGGCGCTCGCCGGCGCCATGGGCGCCGGTGGCGCTTGCGGGGAATGAGCCGCGGGCGCGGACAGCGGCACCGCAGCGGCGGGCGGCGGCCATGCGCCGGCGCCCGCCGGCGGCACCACCGCCGGCCCAGCAGGCGGCACTGCAGGCGGCACTGCAGGCGGCACTGCAGGCGGTGTTGCCGGCGGTGTTGCAATGGTCGCCGGACCGCTCGGCAGGGCCGCACCATCCTGGCCCAAGAAGCTCCGCACGACCGCTTCCTGGGTCTCGAGGAAGCGGCGCATCGTCGCCTGAAACTCGGCGATGGCATCCGCTCCCACTGGCACACCGGCGACCGGCACACCAGCCGCGTGCCCAACCATTGGGGGCCCAGCCATAGGAGGTCCAGCCATTGGGGGGCCAGCCATTGGGGGGCCAGCCATTGGGGGGCCAGCCATTGGGGGGCCAGCCAGTGGGGGGCCTGAGGGCGGCAGCGTCGCCTCGGGCGCAACCGGCAGCTCGGCCGCGGGCGGCGGCGGCACCACCGCGTTGCCGTTGGCGTGACCGCCACCGTTGGCGACGGGAGCGCCGACGTCGGGAACGGCGGCCGGGGTCACCGGCATCATCGCCGGCGGCGGGGCCGCTGGCGGCGCGGCCGGACGCGCCGCCGGCACGGGGTTGCGCCGAGGCGCGCCAGCGGGCCGTGCGTACGCACCGTTGATCAGCCACGCGTGCTTGGGGATCTCTCGCGCCGGCGGCGTCGCCTGCAGGTCAAGCTCCTGCAGGGCGCGGCCGCTGAACAGGCGTTCGAAGTCGACGCCGACACCTTGCACAAACAGCTCCGCGCACGCCGACGCCAAACTCTCGAGCCCGTGCACCGTCTTGCGCTGGGTGGCGATCGCGACGTGCGGCCGCGTGCCCAGGATCTCGCTCGTCAATCGACTCAGGACCGAGCCTGGCCCCACCTCCACGAACACGCGCGCACCCGCGTCGTGCATCGCTTCGATCTGCCGGGTGAAGCGGACCTCCGACACCAGATGCTCGGCGAGCGTGTCGCCAATGCCGGCGCCGTCCCTGGCGTACGGCGCTGCCGCGGCGTTGCCGAAGACGTCGAAGTCGAGGCCGCCGAAGCCGCCCACATCGGCGCACGCCGCAGCGAAGCGCTCACGCGCTGGCTGCATCAGGCGGCTGTGGAACGCGCACGCGACCGGCACCCGCGTCGTCGGAATGTCGCGCTCGGCGAAGGCGCGCTCGGCGCGGGCAATCGCCTCGGTGGGCCCACTGATCACGGTCTGCGTCGGCGCGTTGCAGTTCGCGACCTCGCTATCCGGCGACTGCTCCAACACGCTGCGGACGGTGGCCTCGTCGGCACGCACGGCCAGCATAGTGCCGAGATCCCCGCCGGGCGCCGCGCTGGCCCCGCCGACCATGGCCTCACCGCGCGCCCGCGACAGCCGGTAGAGCGTGGGCTCGTCCATCGCGCCCGCCGCGAACAACGCAACCAGCTCGCCATAGCTGTGGCCCGCGGCGAGCTCGGGCTGCACGCCGAGCGCCGCCAGCAGACGCGTCATGCCAACGCCGCACGCGCCCAGGGCCGGCTGCGCCACTTCGGTGGCCTTCAGACGCTCGGTCGCCGCGCCCCGCTCCTCGGCATCGAACATCGGCGGCGGAAAGACATCCGCGCTGACGCCCCGCGCGGTGGGCGCGCCCAACGCCGAGTCCGCCGTCTCGAAGGCGGTGAAGACCTCGCCGAACGACATCGCCACGTCGCGCAGCATGTCGACGAACTGCGAGCCCTGCCCGGGATACAGGAACGCGACGCGCCCCTCCGGCGCCAGCGGCTGGGCGGCGTAGAACACGCCGGACCACGCCGGCACGGCACCGCCGTCGCGGCCCAGTGCGTCGGCGAGCTGGGTCGCCTTGGTCCGCAAGTCATCCACCGACGAAAACACGATCGCAGCGCGGTGCTGGCCGCCGCCGCGCGTGCGGCGATGCAGGGCCCACGCCAGGTCGGCCAGTGCGGGTGGCGCGGCCGCGGCCTCGACGAAACGCGAGACGAGAGCGATCGTGCGCCGCAGGTCGTCGGCCAACGCCTTGGCCGTGACGCCGGCGAACGCCGCCACCTCGACCGGCCAATCGCGCAATCCCGCCAACGGCGTGCGCGCTTCGACGTCGCCGTCGTACTCCTCGAGCACCGCGTGAAAGTTGGTACCACCAAAGCCAAAGGACGAAATCCCAGCGCGCCGCGGCATCCCGCGGCGCAGCCACGGGCGCAGCTCCGAGTTGACGTAGAGCGAGCCGTCGCGCGGCACCGACGGTCCCGGCCGCTCCACGTGGAGCGTCGGCGGGAGCACGCCGTAGTACATCGACAGCGACGCCTTGATCACGCCCGCGACGCCGGCGGCGCATTTGGTGTGGCCGATCATCGACTTGACGCTGCCGACGGCGCATTGCTGAGCGCTGGCGCCAGCCTCGGCCAGGATCTCATTGAGCGTGCCGCACTCGACCTGATCGCCACGCCGCGTGCCCGTCCCGTGTGCTTCGAACAGGCCGACGGTCGCCGGGCTGAAGCCCGCTTGTCGGTAGGCCCGCCGCAGCGTGGCCGCCTGGCCCTCGGCGCCCGGCGCGGTCAGGCCCTTGGTGCGTCCGTCCGACGCGCCGCCGACGCCGCGAATCACCGAGTAGATGCGGTCGCCATCGCGCTCCGCGTCGGCGAGGCGCTTCAACACGAGCGCCCCCAGCCCCTCGCTGATGGCGATCCCGTCGGCACCCTCGTCAAACGTGCGCGATCGGCCGCGCGGCGACAGGGCGCCAGCGCTGTCAAAGCACAGGTAGCCGACCGGGTTCTGCACGGTGTCGCAGCCGCCGGTGATCACCAGATCGCTGGAGCCTTCGGCCAGCTCGCGGCAAGCGAGGTAGATGGCGGTCAGCGAAGACGCGCAGGCCGCGTCGACGGTGTAGTTGACCCCGCCAAAGTTGAAGCGATCGGCAACCCGACCGGCCACGACGTTCAGCAAGATGCCGGCGAAGCTCTCCTCGTCCCACTCCGGGAGAGCCGGCAGGCTCGACTCGCTGATGCCGTCGATGAACTGCGGCAGCATCGCCCGAAACACGTAGCTCGACCCGAGTTCGGCCACGCCGCCGCCCACGCCGAGAATGACGCTGGTGCGCTCACGATGCGGATTCTCCTCCCGCAAGCCGGCATTGCGCAGGGCCGCCGACACCAGCTCCAGCGTCAACAGCTGGATGGGCTCAATGCTCGGAATCGCCGCCGGCGGGATCCCCCACTCCAGCGGGTCGAACGGCACGTCGTCGAGGAAGCCCCCCCACTTGCTCTTGACCTTGTCCGGCGTGGCGGGGTTGGCGTCGAACCAGCGCTGCCATTCGAAGCGATCCTTCGGCACCTCGCGAATCGAGTCGCGGGCGTTGAGAGTGTTGCTCCAGAACGCGACTAGGTCGCCCGCCTCCGGCAGCAGGCACGACATCCCGACGATGGCCACGTCGAGAGGCTCCCGGTCCTCGCTGGGTGTTGCGGCGACCGCGGCGACGCGCTCGGTCGGCAGGTGCTCGGCCGCGCCGTCGCAGATGCTCTCATGCAGCTGGCGCACGGTGCACGGCCCGCTGCGCAGCGCCGCGACCTGGCCGATCATGAACATCCCGCGCTCGCGCTGCGCCGACGCATCGACGTCGACCAGCCCCGCCGTCCCAGGCCCCACGCGCTCGATCCCTTTGGCGGCGATGCGCAGACGACCGAGGTTGAGGCGCTCGAGCTCCTCGCGCATCTCCTCATGCGGACGCCCGTCACCCTTGAGCCGCGCCTTCTCGCTGAGGAAATGCCGGCCGAAATCGGTGATCGCGCAGCGCGTGGCGTGGCCCGGGCCGGTCTCCAGCAGCATGGTCGAGCCGCATTCGACCGCGACGTCGCGGAACGTCGGCACCACGGCGCCAGTCGCGACGATCTCGTCCGTGAACAGATAGGCGGTCCCGACCAACACGCCGAACTTCATGCCGCGGTCGACCAGCGGCTGCGCCAGAGCCGCCACCATGGCGCCGCTCAGCGCATCGTGGATGCCGCCGGCGAACAGCACGTGCACTTTGGCCGCTTCTTCGGCGCTGAGGTCGGCACGGCACAGTTCGTCGATGCACGAGCTCCACAACACGAAGCTGCTGCGCGGTCCGACGTGACCGCCGCACTCCTGGCCTTCGAACACGAAACGACGCGCGCCGTCCTCGAGGAACATCGTCAGCAGGCGCGGCGATGGCACGTGCAAGTACGTCGTGATGCCAATCGCCTCGAGCCCGCGCGCCTGATCGGGTCGCCCACCGGCGATGATCGCGAACGGTGGCCGCACTTCCTGAATCGCCCGCAGCTGTTCCTCACGCAGATCGCGCTCGACGAAGCCGAGAATGCCGACGCCCCACGAGCGCTCGCCCATCAACGTCTGGGTGTCGGTCAGGAGCTGGCGCACCTCGGCTTCGCGCTTCAGCGCGAGCGCCAAGAACGGTAGCCCGCCACCGTCGAACACCGCTTCGCAGAACGCCGGCACGTCGCTCACGCGCGTCATCGGCCCCTGGACGACCGGGTAGTCGGTTCGGTGCGAGCGCGCCAGCGCGCTGCCCTGCGCCAAGGCGTTGCCGCTCAAGTTGGCGGCGGCTTCGGCCGCGCGCTCGCGCAGCAGGCGCAGCGCCTTGCCGACGGTCGGCTCGCCCTCGCCCAGCTGCGCCGGAGTCACGGCGAGCGCCCCATCTTCGCCGACGACCAACACGTCGGCCGACGCGGCGTCGCGCAGCACGATGGCCACGCGCTGCAGCCACGCGGCGACGTCAGCCGATCCCGGCTCGTGCGCGCGATCCAAGCGCTGCACCAACGCCGTCGACGCGGCGCGCCGCGCCGCAAAGACGCGCAGCCCCAGGCCAGCCGGCCCTTCGACCACGACGGTCTCGGCACCATCCATTCCGGCCAAACGGCGCTTGGCCGCCGCGGGTAGTGTCGACTCGCGCGTCAACCCGAGCTGCCAGTCCACCACGACGCCGTGGACCCCAGCGATGCGGCACGCAGCCGCGGTGACCGCGCTGATCCCGCCCCAAGCGTACACCGGCAGCGAGGATCGCGTCAGCTGCTGCACCAGCACGAAGGTGGTCTCTTGACCGACGAGGCCGCCCGACTCGTGGCCCTTCGCCACCATGAAGTCGAAGCCCAAGCGCGCCGCCAGGGCGCCGTGCTCGCCACACAGAGCGATCAAGCCCACGCGCTGCGCCACGGCACGCGCAGCCTCCAACGACGCGGCCAACGTCTCGGCATCGAGGGGGCAGAGCAGGACGGTGTCGACATTCACACCACTGCCCAGGACCGCGCGCGTGACGTCGCCGCCGCCGGGCAGCATCAGACCGACGCGGGCGTCGGCACGCCGACGAGCATCGGCGAACCGCCGCGCTTCGGCAATCGCGACATCAGCGTCGACCGCGAACGTCAGGTTGGCCAATCCCAACGCACCGGCGCGGCTTGCCGCCAATGGGAGCGCGAGATCACCGCCCGCCGGCGCCGCTACCGCAAAATCCAACGCCGGCGTCGGCTCGGTGTCATGGCTGGCGATCGGGCGGGCGCGGTCGATGTTCACGGTGCTAAACCTGCTCAGAGCCAAGCAGAACAAAGCGACAGGCTCGCTTTGCCCGCACGATGAAAAGGGCCCGGGCCACGTCTCGGCGGCGAAGCGACGATCGGTCCGGCGAACCTCGGTAGGCACTCCGAACCGCTCCGCCCGATGATGACACGGGTTTGGCGACGCCGAGGCCAAGCTCCAAGCCCGCGGCGCCACGTACATGGCGAGGCTAGAAAAGAATAGCTCGGCTTTGTTAAGCCCGAAAGTGGAGGCGCCAATGTAGCGGTGAAATTCGCGACGACGGCCGGAGGGGGGCGTCAGCGGCGCCCACATCTGCGCATGATTGTTCGCGTTCGTGCATGCTCGCGGGCTCGATCGACCCGCTACACCGGATCTACACCGAAAGCACCGGTTGACCGGCTCACGCCTCCACAGCTATGGTGCGTTGTAGTGACGCCGCGGGCGTTCACTGACACGAGCGTCTTTGGAGGAACCACGGCGCTCGGATCGCACCAACTCACCTCGGTCACACACTGCCCCATGACCGGGCAGCTAGGAGAGAAACATGCAGTTCGCTCACGCCATGATCTCCGGAGCCTTGCTCCTCCTCGCCGCTGGCTCGACCAGCGCAGTCGTCGAGTCGCGCGTCGCCGGCGACGTCATGCCGACCATCGCCCTGTCGACCTTCGACGGCAACAGCGAAGGCCTGGCCGTGGACCAGACCGTCTTCACCGGCGTCCTCAACTCCGGCGAGTCGGACAGCCAGGTCAGCACCCTGAACGACACGTTCGGCGGCACGTTCACCGGCACCGCCGACTTCGACATCCAGTACTACGTCCTGATCGGCAGCGGCACGATGAACTTCACCGTGACCGACTGCTGCATCCTCGGCGACACGATGGCCACCATCGGCGTCCTGATCAGTGGCTCCGGCGCCCGCACGACCCTGTTCGGCGTCGAGACCTCGCCGGCCTCGATCGCGACCAGCGGCCCGTACTCCACGTTCGGTCTGATGATCGCGCTGACCGGCTACACGGACGCCCCCGGTGGCTTCCCGGCCGGCTACGACTTCACCGTCAGCGCCTGAGCTGATCTGAGCGAAGTTCGATCGTAGTGACGGGGCCTCGGCGCGAGCCGGGGCCCCAGCCATTTAAGGCACCCGTCATTTGCGGCACCGGCCATTTGAGGCACGGGCCATTTGAGCGGCCGGTCCTTTGAGCGGCGGCCACTCAGGGCGGGTCCCGCTCTTTCAAAACGTCACACACTCTCAGAGCCTGTAACTAAATCGATGCTACAGGCTCTGATCCATGCTCCTGGCGCCGCTCCGCGTCGCGGAGAGCGCGTGACTTCGAAAAAGTCACACGCCTTCAGCGCGGCAACGCGCGGAAGACTTCGGGAAACGTCTCGAAGAAGCCGCCGCCGCCGCCCTCGCCCGGCACCGCCCGCACCTGCTCAACCGCTTCGGGGTAGGTCGACACCTCGTAGCGCCCGCGGAGCTGCTCTCGCCTCTCGGCGATCAGCTGGGTGCGCCGGGCCTGGACCAGCTCCTGACGCAGGCGGTCCTCCACGGCGTCGTAGCTGAGCTGCTCCGCCTCCTGCCGATCGAGCAGGCGGCAGATGAAGATCCCAGCCGACGTCTCCAGCACGCTCGTCACTTGACCGGCCTCCAACGACGCCACGCCATCGCCCATGACCTTGGGCAGCTGCTCACGCGTCAGCCAGTTGGTTTCCTTGATGCGCCGCCCCTCGACCAAGGCGCTGGCGCGGAAGACCTCGCCAAAGTCGGCGCCGGCCTGGAGCTCGGCAAGGGCGGCCTCGGCGTCGTCCATCGCCGCGAACCAGATGTTCTCGAGCTTGAACTTCCCGGGCGTCTGAAAGCTGTCGAGACGCTCCTCGTAGTACTGGCGCCGCTGCTCCTCGGTGTACGCGATCCCGTCCGTCAGGGCGGTCACGAACGCATCGGCGAGAGCCTCGTCGGCACTCAGCTCGATCGCCCGCTTCAAGTTCGGTAGCCGGTGCATGTTCTCGTCGCGGGCCGCGGCGCCGAACATGAGATTGTCCACCATCGTTTCGAGGAGGCCGCGCCGGCCCTCGGGCATGGCGTAGATCTGCCGGAGCATCGGCTTCTGGACGGCGATGAACGTCTCCATATCGAACGCGGTCAGGATCGCCGACCCCACCTGCGCGACAACGTAATTGGGGGTCGCTTCCTCGAGCAGCTCGTCGTCGGACAAGGCGGCGAGCGCCTCGAGGACGGGTCCGTCCACGCCGACGCGATGCGACCGGGCGGCACGGTTCTCCTCCAGCGACCGCAGGCCCTTCTCTCGCATCCAGGCCCGGACCTTGGCGATATCCGCATCGATGGGAAATCGCAGGATGACCTCGCCAGACACGATCGGGGTGCCTTCGGCGGTGGTCTCGAGGTTGGGGGCGCGCTGGTCCGAGCGCGCCGCGCCGCCGGCCTGCTGCTCGCAGCCGGCCAGCAGCAGCATCGAGGACAGACCGCAAGCGCGGGCCATAAATCGCTGAGGCATGGCCGAGGCAATGTAGCGCCACGCGGTCCCGTGGCGGTACGGCGCGCGCACAAAAGACGACAGATCCGCGGCGGTGCGCGTCGACCACTCGCCCGCAATCTTCACGCGGGGTCGCCGTAGATCTTGCGAATTGATCCATTGGTTTCGCGGTAGCAGCCCACCGCCCATACTCGCCGAGCGCGTGACCCACCCCACCCCCACCGACCCCGCACCGATCCTCGAACTCGAGGGCGTGAGCAAAACCTATCGCAGCGTTCAAGCCCTGCACGATGTCACTGTGTCCGTGCGGCCGGGCGCGATCGGCCTCCTCGGGCCCAACGGCGCCGGCAAAAGCACGCTGATCAAGACCCTGCTCGGCCTCGCCCGCCTCACCGGCGGCCAGGCCCGAGTGCTCGGTCACGACGTGGCGACCGAATCGCGGCAGATTCGAGAGCGCGTCGGCTACATGCCCGAGGACGACTGCGCATTCGCCGGCCTCAAGGGCATCGAGGCGGTGGCGCTCGCCGGCCAGCTGGCCGGCCTGCCGGCGCGCGTGGCGCTGCGCCGCGGGCACGAAATCCTCGACTACGTGACGGTCGCCGAGGAGCGCTACCGAGAGGTGCAGACCTACTCGACCGGCATGCGGCAGAAGATCAAGCTCGCCCAGTCGCTGATCCACTCGCCGCACTTGGTCTTCCTCGACGAACCGACCAACGGCCTGGACCCGCGCGGACGCGAACGCATGCTGGGTCTCATTCGCAGCCTGACGCAGAAGAAGGGCGTCAGCGTCGTGCTGTCGACTCACATCCTCAGCGATATCGAGGCTTGCTGCGACGCGGCGCTCATCCTCGGCCGCGGTCGCCTGCTGGTGTACGACTCGATCGCTAACCTCCAGAGCACGGTCGAGGAGAGCTGCCGCGTGCGCGTGGAGGGCGACGCCGCACCGCTGGCGGCCGCACTCGCGTCGCAGGGCCTCAGCTCTGAGCCACTCTCCCCGAACGAGCTCAAGGTCGCAGCGGCGGCGGCGACCGCCGGCCCCCAGCTCTTTGCCGCGGCCCAACGCTGCGGCGCGGTCGTGCGCGAGATCGCTGGCAGCCGCAACTCGCTCGAGGACATCTTCATGACCGCCGTGCGCGAGACCACCCAACCCGTGGCAGGCCGTTGAAAAACTCATTCAGCCATCAGGGCGGCGCCTCTCGCGCAGCTCGACTCGCGAAAGCCTCGCCGAATCCACCGATTCGCCTACGTCTTCGCGGGCCGATCAGCGTCGAGAATCACCACCCTGCCGGCCAAAGCACTTCTTCCACGGCCTGCTAGGTGCTAGGCCCCAGCTCCAGAGTCTGAGATGCCGATCGCCGAGCTTGGCTACCGCCCCTGGGAGGGCACCAGAATCCCGTGGTGGCGGCGCTGGCTCGCCATTACCCGTACGGAAATCGGGATCGCGTCGCGGGGCAGCCGCCTGCTGCGCCGCTTCCTGATCATCGCGTGGACTCCCCTGCTCTACTTCGCGCCGCTGTTCTTCGCGGTCGGCTACGTCGCCGACCCGCAGAACGCGCTCGACCAGGGGGGACTGCTCTCAGAGATCGCCGAGGAAGCGCTCCCGGGCCCCCTACTCGACGCTCTGCGCGCCGACCCCGAGCTCCTGCTGCCCGCCTGCTGGTCGGTGGCGTTCTACCTGTTCTTCGCCTACACCCAGTCTTTCTTGGCGATGCTCGTGATCGCCATCGTCGTGCCGCCGCTCATCTCACGCGACGTGCGCACCAAGGCATTCCTGCTGTATCTGTCCAAGCCGATCAGCAGCTGGGGCTACCTGCTCGGCAAACTCTGCGCAGCGCTGTTCTTCGTCTTTGCGATGACGCTGTTTCCAGCCCTGGTGCTGTTCGCGATCAGCGTCGCCCTGTCGCCGAACTTCGAGACGGTTCTGGCAGTGGCACCGATCCTGTTGCGCATTGTCGTCGCCGCGATCGCCATCGGCGTCCCCCTCTCGCTGGTGGCGCTTCTGCTGTCGTCGCTGACCAAAGACCACCGCATCGCCGCCTTCGGCTGGGTCGCGATCTGGATCGTCGGCGAGGCCTCCTATCAGAACATCTCGCTCAGCCTGGCCCGCTTCAGCGACGGCTACCAGTCGCCGCCGTGGGCCTACCTCACGTCGCTGCGCGAAGTGGCGACGAACGCCGTCGCGGCGATCTTCGACGTCGGCGGCCAGCTCGGCACCGTGGTGGACACGCTGCGCGAGCGCGGCGCCAACGTCGAGCCCATGGTTCAGAGCTTCGCCCGCGAGTTCGCCAGAACGGACTCGATCCAGCACTCGCTGAGCGCTGCCCTCGGGAGCAACTCGGCCGCCGCGGTGCAGTCACCCTGGACATCGCTGATGTTCTTGGGCGGCCTCAGCGCAATCTGCGCCGCGGTCATCGTCCGCCGCATCACCAAGCCGGTGAGGATCTGACGTGGGCACACTGCTGACCACGAGAGCGCTGACCAAGCTCTACGGCGTCGTCATCGGCGTCAACGATGTCACCCTCGATCTCGAGCCGGGCGTGATTGGCCTGCTCGGCCCCAACGGCGCCGGCAAGTCGACCCTGATGAAGCTGATCACCGGGCAGCTGCGCCCCACCGAAGGGACCATCGAGGTGCTCGGACACCAACCGTGGAACAACCCGGCCGTGTTCCGCGAGCTTGGGTTCTGCCCGGAACAGGACGCGTTCTTCGACGGCATGTCGGCGCTGCAGTTCGTCACCGCGCTGGGCCGACTATCGGGCCTTGGCAGCGACGCGACCGACCGCGCCGCCGACACCCTGGCGCGCGTGGGTGCGGCGGAGTTCATGCACCGGCCCATCGCCGAGTACTCGAAGGGCATGCGGCAACGCACCAAGATCGCGCAGGCGCTGGTCCACAACCCACCATTCCTCGTCCTCGATGAGCCCCTGACCGGCACGGACCCGATCGGCCGGCGCGACATCATGGACCTCGTGCAGCAGCTCGGCAGCGAAGGCAAGAGCATCCTCGTGTCGTCGCACGTGCTGCACGAAGTGCAGTCGATGACCGACGAGTTCGTTCTCGTCTTCGGTGGCCGCATCCTGGCGTCGGGGCACGTGCAGGAGATCCGGTCGCTCATGAACGAGTTCCCCCACCGAATCACGATCCGCTGTGACCGGCCCCAGGCCTTGGCGACACGCTTGGTGCGCGACCTGCCCATCCAAGGCGTGGAGATCTCCGGCGACCAACACGAGCTCGCGGTGCTCACCAAGGAGCCGGCGGCGTTCTACCGCGGCTTCGGTTCGGCCGTGCTCGAGGAGCGGGTCACCGTCCACGAGCTGACCTCGGCCGACGACAACCTACAGGCCGTGTTCGACTACTTGGTTTCGGTGCGCTGATGTTCGAGATCTTCCGCCTGCAGGTGCACGCCATCCTCGGCAGCAAGAAACGCTGGCTCGTCGCCCTGCTGCTCACGGTCCCGGCGGTGCTCACCTACGTGACGATGACCTTCGGTGGCTTGGGCGAGCTGCGCCGCACGATCGAGGCCAACGACGGCCAATTCGTGGTCGGTGAGGTCGACCAGATTCGCATCGAAGGCCCCGACGGAGAGGTTCACGAGCGAACGCGCATTGCCTTCGACCTGCCGTGGCAAACCGTCGGCGCGATCTATCTGTTCCTGCTGTACCCGCAGATGTTGTGCATGCTGCTCGCGCTGCTGTACGGCTCATCGCTGCTCGGCAGCGAGCTGGACGGCAAGACGATCACGTACCTGTTCACGCGCCCCATCCCACGGTGGCACTTCGTCGTGGGCAAGTTCCTAGCGATCGTCGCGGTGCTTCTCCCTCCCACCGCGGTGAGCCTAGCGGTCTCCTGGCAGCTGCTCGGCGGACCTGGCGGCGTCCAGCTCCTGGGCGCGCAGCTCGCCAGCGTGTTCGGCAGCCTCCTCGCCTACAACGCGGTCTTCGTGCTCATCGGCTTCATCGTCCCGCGGCGCGCCATGGTGGTGGCGTTGATCTACGGGGTGGTGTTCGAGTTCTTGCTCTCGTTCGTGCCGGCGATCGTCAACACGTTTGCGGTCACCTACTACTTGCGCTCGATTGTCGTCGAGATGCTGCAGCTCGAGGTGCCGCACGAGATCGCTCGGATCGTCGGCGACGCATCGCTGCCGGCCGCCATCGGCTCGGTGCTCGCCATCACGGTGGTCGGGCTTGGCGGCGCATCGATGCTCGCCGCCCGGCGGGAATACGTCGTCGCGGACGAAGCGACCTGACCACGGGATTTGGCAAACGAGTCGCTCAGTGGCCGGCCCCGACAGCGATTGGAGTCCCGACCAGTATCTGCGCTTCGCCGATCACCGACTGCGCCCCGCGCTGGAGCTGCTGCAGCGTATTGGAGTCGGCGCCGCGGAGACCGTCTACGACCTCGGCTGCGGCCCCGGGCAAGTCACCAAGCTGCTCGCGGAGCGCTGGCCGGACGCGCGCGTGTGCGGCGTCGACCACTCGGAGGCAATGCTGGCGCGCGCCCGCGCCGCGCACCCGAACCTGGCCTTCACGTGCGGCGATCTCACGCACTGGGTGCCGGACGCCCCGGCGGACGTCCTCTACTCCAACGCGGCGCTGCACTGGGCTCCGAACCACCAACGACTGCTGCCGCGGCTGATCGGGGCGCTGCGGCCGGGGGGCTGCTTGGCGGTGCAGATGCCGCGCAGCTGGTCGCAGCCGTCACATCAGCTGATGCGCGAAACCCTCGCGCGCGGCGGCCCGGACGGCGGCCCCCTCGGCACCGAAGGGCTCCGCCAGGCTCTGGCCGAGCCTCCGGTGCTCGGGCCAGGTGACTACTTCGAGCTGCTCGCGGGACGCGCTGCCGCCTTGGACATCTGGGAGACGGAATACCAGCAGGTTCTCGAAGGCGAAGACGCCGTCCTCGAGTGGGTCCGAGGCACGGGTCTTCGCCCGATCCTGCAAGCGCTCGATGGAGCGGCCCTGGACCAGTTCATGACGCGGTACCGGCAAGCGCTGCGCGCCGCCTACCCGCCGGCTGCCGACGGCCGCACACTCTATCCCTTCCGCCGCCTGTTTCTGGTCGCCACCGTCCACCGATAGAGGTCCGCGGATGTAGACGGCGCCGGGGTGGCGAGCCCGGCAGGCAATGGGGCCTGCGGCCGCTACAAGAAGCGAAAGCGCCGCGCCGCCAGAGCACCGAACACCAACGCCGCCAGCAACATCACGCCGACGTGCGGCAAGGCGCTCATCGGCCCGGCCTGAAAGCTCACCAGCCGGTGCAGCGCATCCATGGCCCAGCCCGTGGGCAGCGCCTTCTGCAGAGCTTGCATCCAGCTGGGCGTGATCTCGATCGGCCACCAGCAGCCGCCGAGCGCCGCCAGCACATTGGCCGAAAGCACACCGATGCCCACGGCCTGCCCCTCGGTGCTGGCGAGGTTGCCGAGCCACAGCCCGAGCGAAGCGCAGAGCGCGCCCCAGGCGAGCAGGACGACCCCGACCATCCACACGTCAGGACCCCAGTCCATGCCGAAAAGCAGGGTGCCGACCAGCAGGGCGTAGGCGATCTGAGTCAACCCCAGCACCAAGCGACCCAGCCATTTGCCAACGACTACCGAGCCCCGCGACAACGGCGCCGAGGCCAGCCGACGCAGGAGCCCTTGGTTACGCTCGATCACGAGGAGCGAGGCACCGGACGTCAGCAGCGCCAGCATCGTGAACATCACGAGAATCCCGGGGACCGTTTGCTCATAGCCCTGGGGCACGCGCGGGCGCTGGCCGGCCGGCCCCACCTTGAGGGTGAGCGCGCGCGGCATCTCGGCGAGCTCCGCCAGAGTCTCCGGCGAAGGCTCACCGCCACCCGCCGCCACCGCCACCACGTCGGCCAGAGTGGTGTAGGCCGCGCGCGCGACCCGCACGGCGTCGTAGTTGGCGGCGAGCTCCGCACCCTTCTGTTGCAGCACGAGCTGGGCGGTCTCGCCGCCTAGCACCTTGTCGGTGAAGCCATCGGGGAGGCGCAGGCCGCTACGGCCGCCCGCGCCGTCGGCCGCAACGGCGGGCCGGACGTCGACCTCGTCGTAAGCGTCCCGCAAGTGGCCGATCACCGCGTCGCCGAGAAACCCGGCATCCTCCGGAACCGTGACGACGAGACGCTCTTGGCGCCCCGAGCCGCCCCCGCCGAAACCGCTCGTGACGGTCCCGATGAAGTAGAAGAACACGATCGGCATGACGAAGAGCCACACCAAGGTCTCGCGCTCACGCAGCATGTGACGAACGTCTTGCGTCGCCAGAAAGACCGCTCCGCGCCACCCGTTCATCGCGTCGCAAACCTGCGCATCGCGCGCGCACAAACCAAGAGCAGCACGCCGCCAACCAGCCCGGCGACGCCTAGGGCCACGGCCAGCGCCGCCGCGTCCGAGCGCTGCAGCAGGATGTCCTTGAGCCGCTCCAACGCCCAGCCGTTCGGCGTGTAGCGGCCGATCGACGCCATCCACGAGGGCATCGCCTCGAACGCGAAGAAGCTGCCTCCCACCATCAGCAAGGGGAACACCAGAGCACTGCTCAAGATGGCGGCGCCGCGCTGACTGCTGGCATGCAGCTGCACCAGCATCATGAGGAGCAGCAGCACGCCGCCGGCCACGGTGGCCCACAGCCAAGCGGCCGGCAGCACCGCCAACGGCAGCCGGTGATACGCAGCGCCCAAGGCCAGGACCACGGCCACCAAACCACCCAGAACAACGACGCCGGCCAGCACCTTGCCGAACAGCAACGACCGGGCGCTGAGCGCACTTGCGGACATCGCCCGACGTAGCGTGCCCAGCCGCCGCTCACGCCACAGGTCCTCGCTCTGGTTCTGAGCCGCGAAGAACAACGCCATGAGCACGACGCCGGGGAAGAACAGGAGACCGTAGCTCGGCTTGGGCGCGGCCTCGTTAGCCGCGGTCGGCGCAGCCTCCACGGACAGCTCGATCGCCGGGGGGAAGAGATAGGACTCGACGCGTTGGATCGCGCGTCGCATCTCGATGCTGAGGCGCGCCACCTCGGCTTCGGGAAACGCCGCGACCTGCGCGTCGTCACTGCTGATCGCATCGCGCAGGGTCCGGAGCTGCGGGCCTACCACCCGCTGCAGGTAGAACGCCGCGTCGACACCCATCTCCAGGGTCTCCTGCAGGATCCCCGGCAGAATCCGCTGGGCCGGATTCGTGAGCAGCTGGAGCTCGCTCGGCGTTTCGTCGAGCAACGCGCGGCCAAAGCCGGCCGGGATGAGCAGAAGCGCACTTGCCTCTCCCGCGTCGATGCGCGACCGGCCCACGGCCGGCTCGACAAGCTCGGCGTCGATGACACCGCCGCCCTCACCACGGCCCAACGCGCCGACGAGGAACTGACTGACGATGCTGTCGTCCTCGTCCACCACCAAGAGCCGGGCCTTCGGGGTCGGGCCGTCACTGCCGCCCGTGGCCATGGTCATCAGGCCGCCGATCGCGAGCGGAATGCACAACGTGATCAGCAGGCCGGCGGGATCGCTCCAGGCCCGCAGCAGGTCCTTGCGCACGACGCCGGTGAGCAACGACCAAATCACTCGCGCAGCTCCTTGCCAGTCAGCTTGATGAACAAGCTCTCGAGGTTCGGCTGCGTCATCGTGGTCTCCCGCACCGTGGCCCCGGCCGCAGCGAGCGCGGCGAACAGGGCCGGCAGCTTGGCCGAGGCGCCGACGACGGCCAGGCGCAGCGCGGTCGCATCGGCCTGCACGACCTCGACGCCATCGATCTGCGACAGGTCGCGCTGGACGCGGTCGGGCTCAAACACACCGACCAACCGCAAAACGTCCCTCTCGCCGATGAGGCCGCGCAGCTCGGCGAGGGTCCCCTGCGCGACGATCTCACCGTGGTCGACGATCGCCAGCCGGTCGCACAGCGACTCGGCCTCCTCCATGTAGTGGGTGGTGTAGAGAACCGTCACACCGGCCTTCGCCTGCTCGCGGACCAGGTCCAACAAGCGCACGCGAGACTGCGGGTCGACACCCACGGTCGGCTCGTCGAGGAGCAGAACCCGCGGCGCGTGGACCAGAGCGCAGCCGAAGTTGAGCCGACGCTTCATGCCACCGCTGAACTGCTTGGCGGGCTCGCGGGCGCGATCGAGCAGGCCGATCTGCTCGAGCACCTCGGCGACCCGGCGCTGCAGGTCGGCGCCACGCAGGCCGAACGCCCCGCCCCAGTAGCGGAGATTCTCCGTCGCCGAGAGGTCCTCGTAGATCGCGAGCTCCTGGGGCACGACCCCAAGCTCTCGCCGTGAGGCAACGCCCTCGGTGCGCACATCGTGCCCCAGGACCGCAACGCGTCCGGAAGTCGGCGACAGCAGGCCGCAGATGCAGCCAATCGTCGTGGACTTGCCGGCACCGTTCGGCCCGAGGAGCCCGAACACCTCGCCCGGCTGCGCCCGGAACGAGAGCCCGCGCGCGGCGTAGACGTCGCCGAACTGCTTCGTCAGGCCTTCGACATCGATCACGGGGTCGGCTATAGCATTGGCCCATGCCGACCGATAACGAAATCGCAAGGAGCGTTGAGCCACGACCGATCGGCACCATCGCCGGCGATCTGGGTCTGCAGCCATCGCACTGGCGCGCGTACGGGACGGACGTGGCCAAGGTCGATCCCGCGGTCCTCCGCGCACCCCGGCCGCGTTCCGCCGACAACCGCCTGATTCTGGTCTCGGCGATCACGCCCACGCCGGCAGGCGAAGGCAAGACGACGACCAGCATCGGCTTGGCGCAGGGGCTCGCGCGCATCGGTGAGTCCGTCTGCCTGGCGCTCCGCGAGCCGTCCCTCGGCCCGTCGTTCGGCATGAAGGGCGGCGCGACGGGCGGCGGCCGGAGCCAGGTCATCCCGCGGGAACGGATCAACCTGCACTTCACGGGTGACTTCCACGCGATCACCTCGGCGCACAACCTGCTCGCCGCGATCCTCGACAACCACATCTACTGGGGTAACCAGCTGCGGATCGATCCGCGGCGTGTCTTGTGGCGTCGCGTGCTCGACATGAACGACCGCGCCCTGCGCAACGTCCTGGTCGGCCTCGGTGGCCACAAGCAGGGCGTGCCACGGGAGAGTGGCTTCGACATCACGGCCGCGTCCGAGGTCATGGCGATGCTGTGCCTCGCCGAGAACGAGAACGACCTGCGCGCCCGCATCGATCGCCTGCTCGTCGGCTTTAGCTACGACGGCGAGCCGGTGACCGCCGAGCGGCTGAACGCATCGGGGGCGATGCTCGCCCTGTTGCGCGACGCGCTGTGGCCCAACCTGGTGCAGACCCTCGAGGGCGTCCCTGCGTTCGTCCACGGCGGCCCGTTCGCCAACATCGCGCACGGCTGCAACAGCGTCATCGCCACGCGCATGGCCACGCATCTGGCCGACTACGCGGTTACCGAAGCCGGCTTCGGCTTCGACCTGGGCGCCGAGAAGTTCTTCGACATCAAGTGTCGCAAGGCGCACTTCGACCCCGCAGCCGTCGTGCTAGTGGCCACGCTCCGCGCGCTCAAGATGCACGGTGGCGCCGAGAAGCACCAGCTGACCCGCCCCGACGAGGCCCGGGTCCGGGATGGCTTGCCAAACCTCGACAAGCACATCGAGAACATCCACCACTTCGGCAAGAACCCCGTCGTGGCGCTCAACCGCTTTGCCGACGACACCGACGCCGAGATCGACATCGTCCGCCGGCGGTGCGAGGAGCTAGGGGTCGCATTCGCCACCAGCGAGCACCACGCGAAGGGCGGCGAAGGTGCAGAATCGCTGGCCCGGGCGGTCGTCGAGCAGGCGTCCGCCAACCAACCGTTCAAGCCGCTCTACGAGCTGGAAGACTCGGTGCCCAACAAGATCCTCAACGTCGCCAAGGTCATGTACGGCGCGCGCGACATCGTGCTGACCAAGGACGCCCAGCGGGATCTCGAGGACATCCGCCACCTCGGCTACAGCAACCTGCCGATCTGCATCGCCAAGACCCCCGCGTCGCTGTCCGACGACCCCAAGCTGCGTGGCCGCCCGGACGACTTCGACGTCACGGTGCGCAGCATCCAGATCAACGCCGGCGCGGGTTTCCTGGTCGTGCTGACGGGCGACATCCTGCGCATGCCAGGGTTGCCGCGGAAGCCGCTCGCCGAGCAGATCGATCTGCGCGATGGTGAGATCGCCGGGATGTCCTGACGGGCAGGAAGCTCGGTCCCTCAGGTGACCGGCGCCGTGGGGCTCGGGGCCCGCTTGGGCGGATCGAGGTAGAAGCGCACGTGGCTCCCGCGGTCGCAGGCGGGGTCGAACCAGATCGCGCCACCGTGTTGCGCGATGACGCGGCGACAGATCGACAGGCCGATCCCGCAGCCGTCGAAGTCCTTGGCGCCGGGGAGGCGTTCGAACGGGGCGAACACCCGCTCGGCCGCGTCGGGTGCGACGCCGATGCCGTTGTCCCGGACGCCGATCACGTCCCGCTCGTCTTCGCGACCCGCCGTGATGTGGATGACCGGCGTCTCGTCGCGGACGAACTTGATCGCGTTGCTGATGAGGTTCTGGAACACCTGACGCAACAGCACGGCGTCAGCCCGCACCTTGGGCAGCGGGTCGCGCGTGATCACAGCACCACTGGATTCGACTTGCGCCCGGAGTTGCTCCAGCACCTCGTCGACCACCGCATCGCACGCCACCTCGGCAAAGCTCGCCTCGGCCCGCTCGGCGCGAGCCAGCTCCAGCATGGCGGTGACCATCTGTGCCATGCGATCGACACCCTCGATGATGAAGCGCAGATCCTCTTCGACCGTCGCGTCGAGCTGCACGCCCAGGTCTTCACGCAACAACTCGGCGAAGGACCGAATCGTGTTCAGCGGCGCGCGCAGGTCATGGCTCGCCGCCCGGGCGAAGGAGTCGAGCTGCTCGTTGCGATGCTCGAGCTCGGCGGCACTGTGCGCTAGAAGTGCCTCGCGCTGGGCCTCGCGGCTCACGTCGGAGATACTGATCACGCAGTAGGGATCGCCACGTGGGTCGCGAAAGCCGTTGATCGTCACGCTCTGCGCCATCGGACGATCGCGAAACTGCTCGTTCCACAGGGGGAACGGATGCCTGAGGAAGGCGCGCGACAGCACGGCGCTGACGGGACCCTCGAGGGCCCGCTGCAGCGTCTGCACGAGCCGAGGCGACAACTCGTCAAACACCTCGGTAAGGGGCGCGCCCAGCACGTCGGCGGCGGCGAGCTTGCTGGCGCGCTCCATCCACGCGTTCCACGCCACGATCCGCTGCCGCGCATCGATCACGATCTGACCGATCGGTGCAAAACGGCTGGCCCGCTCGACCACCGACGCGAGTTCGGCTGGCGAGAGCATGGTGGTTTCAGACACCGGCAAGGAACTCATCCACGTGACGGAGAAGGACTGCGAGAGCGGCGACGTCCATGGTGAAGCCGAGGTGCCCCTCCAGCTGACCTTCGAGGAGCGAAAAGCCCATCCGCAGGTAGAGCACCCGGTCGTCCAAGCTGCGCCGTCCAAACTGGGTCAGCACGCGGATGGCAGTGTCGTTGAGGATGCGCGGCGTACCGGTGCCAATCTCCACGCCAAACATGTTGCCGAACGTGGAGATGCACGCGTTCAGCACGATGTTGCCGATCTCGCACAGCGCGTCGCTCTCCATCTCCGACAGCGCGTCGATCGGCGCCGTCGAGCCGATCATGAAGCGGGCCAACTGCAGGCTCTCTTCAGCGGAGTAGATCAGATACGCGCTGCCCCCGAACGGACCGGTGTAGGTCTGCTCGACGGCGCACACCGGGACGTCCTCGGCACTGACGGCGCGACACAGGTCGCCGATCGGAATCAGCTGCACATCCGGCACCGACAGCTCGATCTCGCCCGCGGCTTCAACGAGCTGACCCAACGAGCGCGCCGCCTGGCCGACGCCGAGGTTGAACGCCTCCTTGAGCGCATCCACCTGGTCCGGCGTGAGCTCGAGTTCGGGCGACGCAGTGGTCGGGGCGGCCACACCGAGGGATTCGAGGAGCGAGCGCAGGCCGGCGGCGTCGATCGGCTTGTGGATGACGCCAAGGCCGACGTCCTGGGCGCGCTGGGCGACGGCGTTCTGCGCGTTGGCGGTGCAGAGGGCGAGCTTGGCCTGCGGCTGCAGCGTGCGAAGCTGTGCCCCGCACTCGATGCCGTTCATGCCGGGCATGTTGTAGTCAATGAGCGCCAGATCGAGCGGTTGCCCCATGTCGCGGACCTTCTGGAGCGCCTCCTCGCCGGTTGAGGCGGTCTCCATCTCCGCGCCGGGAAACACCTCCGCCACCACGTTGCCGACCAGGCGCAACATGATCCGACTGTCGTCGACCAGCAAGATTTTTGGCATTCAGCCCTCCCCACTCCACACACCCGACATTCCGGTCATCGAAACCCGGGCAAGAAGGGCTTGAGGCTCGGCCCAATCCACGGGCAATCCCCAATCATCGTGCCACGGAACGGCCGCCCGCATCGGCGGCAGCGTGCTTGGCCGGGCGCGACGCGGCGGCGCACAACGCGATCCAATCGCCTGCTTGGGGGAGGGTTGCCGCTCCCCTGAGACGCCGCCTCACAACCAGAAGCCCCGTGGTGAGATAGACTTACTGCGAGGGCTCTCCCCGACCCTCACCTCCCTTACCCCCGACCCAACCCCCACTATGCTGGCACGCTTCGCGACTCTGCTGCTGGCGCTGGTGCTCCCCGCCGGCACCGCGCATGCGGACAAGTTCTATTTCGGCGCCGAGGAAGACGGCGACAACAAGCACGGCAACGCCGGACTCTATGTCGAGGGCGTGCTGCTCCGCACGCTTGAGAACGGTGACTATGTCATCCGCGTGCAGGGTGGCGAAGTGACGCTCCCCAAGGACATGGTCCAGAAGATCGTGCAGGACGGGCTGACCGTCGGCCAGATCGAGCAACGCGAGCGCGACAACGCCGAGGCGCTGGCCGCGGCCAACGCGCGCCGCGCCGAAGACCGACAGGTGCGCGTGGCCGAGGCGTCGGCCCGCGTCGAGTCAAACCGCAGCGTCGAACCGCCGCAGCCGCTGCACCTCCTCGTCGACTTCCGCAGCCTGATGCCGAACTACGTGTTCAAGCAGTACGATCCCGTGCTCCGGCGCGCCAACCTCGGCGGCGTGCGAAATGTGATCGACGCGTTCCTGGACGCCGGAGATCACAACGGCCGGCGCGATCTCGAAGTCGTCGTCGACTTCCAAGGGCTGATGCGAGGCCTGCGTTTCAAGACGTTCAACCCGGTGATCGACCGCCTCGAGATGGTCGACCTAAAGCTCGTCGTCGAGGACTACCTGCGGCGCGAAGTGCTGCGCGCGGCGCACCGCCACGAGTGAGGTAGCCTCCGGGTCAGCCTCACTGGTGGGGCGTCTCTCGCCCCCAGATCTTGACCTCTGGGGTCAGTGCGACGCCGAACTGCTCCTGCACGCGGTCCATCACGTCGCGCATGAGCTCGAGGAAATCCGCGCAGGTCCCCGCACCTTCGTTCACGAAGTAGTTGGCGTGCTTGCCGCTCACGGCGACGTCGCCGCGGCGCAGGAGCTTGCAGTTGGCTTCCTCGATGAGGCGGCCGGCGGACGCCCCTTCGCCTGGGTTGCGAAACACGCAACCCACACTGCGCTGCGTGACCGGTTGCGTCGCGTTGCGCCGGCGGAGACTCGCTTCGAAACGGCTGTAGATGGCCTGCGGCGTGTCCGCGGCGAGATCGAACGTCGCGCCCAGCACGATGGCCGGGCCGAGGTTGCCGTCGCGGTAGCGCGGCGCACACTCCTCGGCCGCGCGCTCGACGAGCTCGCCGTGCTCGTCAGCAACCAGCACCGACACCAACGGATCAAAGGTAGAGCCATCACGCGTCCCCGCGTTCATGGCAACCGCGCCGCCCACCAAAGCGGGGACCCCGCACAGGGCCTCGAGCCCCGCCAGACCGATCTCGCGCGTCGCCCGCAGGAGCGATGGCAGGCTCACGCCGGCGCCCGCCGTGACGCGAGAGCCATCGCGAACCATGCGATTGAGCCGAGTCAGCGACAGGACCACGGCGTCGACGCCGTCGTCCGCCACCAGGAGGTTGCTGCCGCCGCCGAGTACCAGCAGCGGGAGCTCGAGCTGGCGACAAACGCGCATCACGGCGCCGACGGCTTCCTCGGTGTAGGGCTCGACGACGTATTTGGCAGCACCACCAATGCGCACGTGCGTCATGGGTGCAAGCGGTACGCTTTCCCGCACGAGGCTCGGCACGTTGGCCAGTGCCGAACGCAGCTCAGACCACGGCAGCGACATCGTCGATCACCCGGTCGATATCCCCGGCGCCCACCATCAGCACCACGTCTCGACCACTCGCCACGTCGACGATGTCGGCGACCCGAAGCGCCAGGTCGGCCACGCCTCCGGCCGCGGCACACCGCGCTCCGCCCGCAGCCCGTACGGCCGCGACCAAGTCCTCGGCGCTGACCACACCGTGCGCGCCCTCCCGCGCCCCATAGATGTCGGCGATCAAGCTGACGTCGAACCGGGCCAGCGCGGCGGCGAACTCGGGCAGCAGCGCCGACGTCCGCTGATGCTGATGCGGCTGAAACACGATCACCAACCGACGGCCGGGAAAGCAATGTCGCGCGGTCTCCACCAACGCGCTCAGCTCGGTCGGGTGGTGGCCGTAGTCATCCACCACCGGCGTGCCCCGCTCACCCGTGCGCATCTCGAACCGGCGCCGCACGCCACGAAACGCGCCGATCCCGTCGAGAGCACCGGCCGGCTCGGCGCCCGCCCACAACGCCAGCGCCAGCGCGGCGAGGGCATTGTCGACCTGATGCCGGCCCGGCACGGCCAGGGCGACCCGCGGCAGCGTCTCGCCGAGCACGCAGGGTCGAAACGACCACCCACCCTGGTCGTGCGCAAGGTCGCGCGGGTACAGGTCCGCCCCCGCATCGACGCCAACGGTTTGCACCCGCACACCGGGGCCCAATCCTGACTGCAGCCGCTCCGGCGCGCCGACCGGCACGACCAACAAGCCGCCGGCGCGAACGCGCGCCGCGAACCCGGCGTAGGCCCCAATCAGATCGTCGGGCGTCGGGTAGCAATCAAAGTGGTCGTGGTCGAGGTTGAGCACGGCCGCGGCCGCGGGCCGCAGCGCGTGAAACGACCGGTTGAACTCGCAGGCTTCGACCGCCAACCAACGCGAACGCCCGCCGCGACCGTTGCCGCCCAGGTGCGGGACGTCGCCGCCAATCAAGTGCGAGGCGTCGATCCCGCCACCGCGCAGCGCTGCCGTGAGCAGCGCCGTGGTCGTCGTCTTGCCGTGAGCGCCGGCAACCGCCAACGCTGCGCAGCGCTGCGTAAGCAAGCCCACCGCCTCGGCATACAGGAGCGGTCGCAGGCCGCGCCGCGCCCCCTCCAGCACCTCGGGGTCCTCCCTGGGCACGGCCGCCGACCGCACAACCCAGCCACCCGCCGCCGGCACGCGCTCGGGCGCGGAACCCGTCCAGGTCGCAATGCCCTGGGCGTCGAGCTCGCTCAGCACCGGCGACCGGACCGAGTCACTCCCGGATACGCGGACCCCCGCACCCCGCAGCAGGCGCGCGAGCCCCGACATACCGGCACCGCCAATGCCGACGAGGTGGGCACACGCGGGCCAGGGGAACGCGAAGTCCATACGAGGCGGGTCAGTCCAGGGTGGCGAGCTGCCGAAGATCCTCGAGGATCCGCGCACAAGCGTCGCGCGGCAAGAACGAACCGGACCGCCGCCCCATCTCGCCGAGCCGCTCGCTGCCCAACAGGCTCTCGACCTGGGTGGACAGCCACTGCGCGTCGAAATCGCGTTGCTCAACGACGATCGCCGCACCGGCATCGGCGAGGACGCGGCCGTTGAAGTACTGCTGCCGATCGCGGTGCCAAGGGTAGGGGACGATGATCGCCGCACGGCCGGCGGCCGCGAGCTCCGCGACCGTGCTGCCGCCACCGCGGCAGATCACGAGATCGGCTGCCGCGTAGTAAGTCGCCATGTCGAACGCGTAGCTCCGCACCAGGGCGCGCAAACCGAAGTCCTCGGCCGGGGCATAGCGCAGCCGAACGCGCTCCGCATCGGCAGCGCCTGCCAGGTGCAGCACCTGGAGTGGGCGCCGCAGCTGGGTCAGGCCCGCGGGCGTGACCTCGTTGATCACCCGGGCTCCCTGGCTGCCCCCCGTCACCAACACGACCGGGGCATCGGCGCGCAGGCCAAGCTGACGCCTGGCCTCGGACCGCTCGACGACACCGACGTCGTCGCGCACCGGCGTGCCGGTCATGAGCGCCCGGCGCGGCGCCCGACGCGTGGGGAGGCCCAAGTAGATGCGCTTGGCCAACGGCGCCAACATGCGATTGGCCCGCCCGGTCACCGCATTCTGCTCCAACAACGCCACGGGCAGCCGCAGACTGCTCGCGGCCAGTGCCATCGGCACCGTCGCACGCCCGCCCGTGCCGACCACCAAGTCGATCTCTTCGTCCCGCAAGAACCGCCGCGCGTGCATCGTCGCGCCGAGCAAACGCAACGGTAGGTCCAGCCCGCGGCCGGCCCGCGGCACCGTCGACGTCGGCCCATCAAACCGCTCGAGCAGCACGCGCTCGGGCTCGCGGCCCTCGGTCACGATGATGGGTGCGTGCCCCCGCTCGCGCAGGGCGCGCGCGAGCAACACCGCGGGCATCAGGTGCCCACCAGTGCCGCCGCTCGCCAGACAAACTCGCTTGACCATGGTCGAAACGTCCGGCGTGCGGACGTCGGGGGTTTGAACGTCAGGGGCGGGGCGGGATCTTGAGGCGCTGGTTGACCTTGAGCTTCTTCGGGTCGTTGATGCCGTTCGCCTGCAGGATGTGCGCGGCGAGCTCCGGCTTGCCGTACACCGCGTCGGCGATGTCCCAGGCGTTGTCGCCCTTCTTGACGACGTACTCACGCCACGACGCGGGCCGCGTCGCCGCCGCGTCGGTCGACCCCGGGGCCGAGAGGACCGGCAGCTTCAGCACATGGCCAGGGCGCATCTTCTTCGGCTTGACGTCGGGGTTGAGCCGCTGCAGCTCGGCCATGTGCTTGCGGCCCTTGAGCACCTTGATCGCGATCGACTCAAACGTGTCGCCGCGCTGCACGGTGTAGGTACGCAGCACCGTGGGACTCGCGGTAGGCACCACCGCGACACTCGTCGGCGCCGGGATCGCGGGCGTCGTCGCGGCTGCCGCGTCACTGACGACCGGCGTCCCAAGCATCGGCTCTTCCTCGAGCACCATGGGCGCAAAGAAATCGTCCGGATTGGTCTCGGCGGACGGCACCGCCGCCACCGGAGTGGCTGAGCCGAGCTCGCCGCCCAACGTCTCGGTCACCGACGTCGACAAACCGTGGGCACCGTCGCTCACCTTGCCGTGCGCTGGGTCGCCACCCCAGATCGCCACGCCGAGAATGAGCACGATGACGAGGCACAACACGTAGAGGCCGTAGCGTTCTAGCTGTCCCATGGGGTCCCTCCCAAAATCTCAACCGTGAGCGCGCGGATCGGTGCGCGCTGCATTGCCAATGATGCCGATCGCTGCCAGGGAGAACGCGAGATTGGTCCCCCCGGAGCTCAGAAACGGTAGATCGATCCCCTTCGCCGGTGCCATGCCGGTCACCACGAGGAGATTGATGGTCGCCTGCATGCAGATCGCAAACGTGAAGCCAAAAACCAACATGCGGTGGAACGGGTCAGACAGGCGCAGAAACAGACGCAGCCCCACCCAACCGATGGTGGTGTAGAGGGCGATCACCGCCGCACCGCCCAAGAAGCCCAGCTCCTCGCCAACGACCGCAAAGACGAAGTCGTTGCCGGCCTCGGGGACAAAGCCCATCTTCATCCAGCCTTCGCCCAGGCCGCGGCCCCACAGACCGCCGGACGAGATCGCGACCAACGACTGCCACACCTGACTGCCGGGCTGCACCTCGAGAAAGCCAGTCAGCCGGTCCTGCACGTGCGGCTTGGTCGCCACCAGTGCCACCGCCAGCGTCGCGATGGGCAACCCGGCCAGCGTGAAATGCGCGAGCCGCACGCCGCCGACCAGCGCCATCACCGCGGCCAGCGTGATCGCGAACACCGCGTTGCCGACGTCCGGCTGCGCCACCAGGATCACACCCAGCAAGGCGGCCGGCGCCATGAGGGTCACGAAACCGGCCCGGAATCGCGCCGCGTGGGGGCCGGTGTCGGCAATGCGCCCCGCGGCCCAAACAATGAGGGCGAAGCGCGCGAGCTCGGTCGGCTGAAACGTGGTGAAGCCGAGGCGAATCCAACGCCGCGCCCCGTTCACGTCGGGAAACAGCAGCGCCGCGGCGCAGAGCAGGGTCGAGCCGATCAAGAACGCGGGCGCCGCGCGGCGGTAGAGCGGGAGCGGGATCAGCGCCGCGGCCAAGAGGGCGACCACCCCGACGAACAGCTTGGTGCCCTGCCCGCGCATCGCCAGCAGGGGGCCGACGTCGGTCTTGGGCCCGTGGATCGAGACGGCCAGCACCATACCGAAGCAGCACAGGCAGACCACCGCTCCCATGAGCCAGTCGAGCTCGCGCAAGGACGCACCGGCGGTCGAGCTACGCGAAGGGCTCACGCGTCACCGCACCTTGAACAGCGCCAAGCTGCTGAGCGCCAAGAGTGCCGCGACGATCCAGATGCGCACCACGATCTTGGTTTCCGGCACGCCGGCGAGCTGAAAGTGATGGTGCAGCGGCGCGCAGCGGAAGACACGGCGGCCCGTCGTCCGAAACGACGCCACCTGCAGGATCACCGACAGAGCCTCAGCCACAAACACACCGCCCACCACAAACAGCACGATCTCGGTGCGGCTAACCAATGCGGCGTAACCCAGCGCCCCTCCCAGGGCCAGGCTGCCCACGTCGCCCATGAACACCTGTGCTGGAGAAGCGTTGTACCACAGAAAGGCCAACGACGCACCCACCATCGCCGCAAGCATGACGGTCATCTCACCGCAACCCGGCACGTGCTCGATGAGGAGATAGGTCGCGAGCGCTTGGTGCCCGACGAAGTAGGTGATCCCTGCGTAAGCCAACCCAGCGATGCCGACGCAACCGATCGCCAGACCATCCAGTCCGTCGGTCAGGTTCACGGCGTTGGCGCCCCCGGTGAGGACGGCCACAGCGACGAAAACGAAGGGCACGCCCCACCAGGCGGACAGGTCGAGCGAGGCACTCGCGACGAACGGGAAGTAGAGGTGCGGACCGCCGCGCCGCGCCTCAAGGCCGGCCTGATGCACAAGCGCCCACGCCACCAACACCGCGATCAGCGTCAGCAGCAGCTGCTTTGAGCGCTTGCTGAGCCCACGCTTGCCCGGCACCCGGAGCTTGATCCAGTCGTCGACGCCACCGACGAGCGCAAACGCCGCGACCAGAACCAGACCCCACAGGGAGTAGCGGTTGAAGCCGTCGAAGCGCATCCACAAGACGCACGACAGCAAGATCGAGCCGACGATAAAGACGCCCCCCATCGTCGGCGTGTTCTTCTTGCCCGCGTGCAGCGCCGACACTTCGGCGGAGTCGCACTCGGTGTCCTCCCCGACCCCTGCCTGCGCCAGCCAGGCGATGACCGGCCGGCCGAGCAAGACGCCGACGACGAAGGCACAGACCGCGGCACCGGCGGCGCGAAAAGAGATGTAGCGGAAGAGCCCAGCGCCGGGCACCTCACCGAGGAGCTGCAGGAGCTGGTAGAGCAATCGACCTCCCGCTACCGCGCCGTCATGCGCCGAGCCGCGCGACCAAGCCGTCGACCAGACGGTCGAGCTCGAACCCCCGGGACGCCTTGCACAGCACGCGATCGCCCGGCTGCAATTGCTCGACCAACGCATCAACGGCATCCCGAACACCCGACGCGCGCCAGGTGCGGTCCGCCGACAACCCCGCGGTCCGGGCACCGTCGACGATGAGGCCCGCCTCGTCGCCAACACTGACCAGCAGGTCCACCGAGGCCGCCGCCACGTCCGCACCCAATGCCTGGTGCAGCTCGTCGCTGCGCTCGCCAAGATCCATCATGCCGCCGAAGACCACGACCCGGCGCCCGGAGCCCGCCAACCCGGCGAGAGCGCGCAAGCCCGCGCGCGCCGAGGCGGGGTTCATGTTGTAGGTGTCGTCGAACACCGTGACGCCTCCGGCCACCTTCGGCTCGAGGCGGCGAGCCGTCGGCGGTAGCGCACACAGCGCGTCGAGGGCCACGTCGAGATCGAGCCCCATCTCGGCGGCCGCGGCGATCGTAAAGAGCGCGTTGTAGACGTTGTGCGTGCCGAGGCGCGGCAGTGTCACCGGACGCTCGCCTTGCAGCAGGAAGGTCGTACCCATCCCGTGCGCACGCGCCTGCGTCGCAAACCAATCCGCTTCGCGATCGATGCGCACCATCACCGGGCGCGCCGTCGTGGCGGCCGCCATGGCGCGGCAGGCTTCGTCATCGCCGTTGAGGATCGCCACCCCGTCCGGCCGCAAGGCCTGCACCAAGGCGCTCTTCTCCGCCGCCACACCGCTGAGTGACATCAAGCCCTGCAGATGCGCTTCGGCAACGCAGGTCACGATCGCAATGTCCGGCGCCGCAATGCTCGCCAGGCGAGCGATCTCGCCGGGCTCGCTGGTGCCGATCTCGACGATGGCAGCCTCGGTGTCGGGGCGCAGCAGGAAGAGCGTCAGCGGCACGCCGATCTGGTTGTTGTACGAGTGCGGCGAACGCACGGTCGGCATGGCGCGCTCGAGCACCGGGCCGAGCATGTCCTTGGTCGAGGTCTTGCCGCACGAGCCAGTGATCCCCACCACGCGGGCCGGATGCTCCGAACGGTACCCCGCGGCCACGGCCTGCAGCGCGGCGAGGGTGTCGGGCACGCGGACGGCGAACATGCCCGGCGGCACGTCTTCGCGCCGCAAGGGTCGACTCACGACGACGCCCGCGGCGCCGGCCTCAAAGGCCTGCTGCAAGTAGTCGTGGCCGTCAAACCGATCGCCCACCAGCGCGATAAAACAATCGCCGCGCCGCAGCTGGCGCGTATCCGTGCAGACTCGCAGCGCGGTGCCACCACTCGCGCGCACCACCCGGCCACCCGACAGCTTGGCGATGCGGGGCGCGCGAAAGACGCTCGGCGGCGCCGCGAGCTCGGTGCGCATCATGTCTCGGACTCCAGCTTCTCAAGAACATGGCGGGCGACGATCCGGTCGTCGAACGGCACGACCGAATCCTCGAGAATCTGGTAGGTCTCGTGGCCCTTGCCCGCGATCAACACGGTGTCGCCGGGCTGCGCCTCCTGGACCGCACATGCGATGGCCTGGGCCCGATCGCTGATCCGCGCGTAGACCAGATCCTCCGCGGTCAGACCATCCTCCATCTCGTCGAGGATCGCCTCGGGGTCCTCGGAGCGCGGATTGTCGCTCGTCAAGATCGCGACGTCGGCACCCCGCGCCACAGCCTGACTCATGAGCGGGCGCTTGCTGCGATCGCGATCGCCGCCGCACCCGAACACCACGATCAACCGACCGTCCGTGAGCGGCCGCAGCGTGTCACAAACGCGGGTCAGCGCCTCCGGCGTGTGCGCGTAGTCGACGAACACGCGCTTGCCGCCGCGGTAGCCGACCAGCTCGAGGCGACCGCGCACCGGCCGCGCCTCCTCCAGCGCCTGCGCCACCGTGAGCTCTGAGACGCCGCACGCCAGCGCCACGCTGGCCGCGCCGAGGGCGTTCTGCACGTTGTGCTCACCGGGCAACCGGAACCACAGGTCCACCCGGCCGCGCGGCATGACCAACTCGAAGCGCGTGCCCTCGAGGCTCAGCGACAGGTTCTCGGCGCGCAGCTCCGCATCCGCGTGCAGCCCGTATGTGTGCACCCGCACACTCGGGTCGATGCAGTCCATGATGGACCTCGACACGCGCGAATCCAGCGACAGACAGGCGTGCGCTCCCGGACCAAGCGACGTGAAGAGCCGCGCCTTGGCCTCGGCGTAGGCCTGCATCGAGCCGTGGTAGTCGAGGTGGTCGCGGCTCAGGTTGAGGAAGAGGCCGACATCGAAGTCGACCCCGCGCACGCGCTCCTGGTCGAGCGCGTGGCTACTCACCTCCATGACACAGGTGCTGCAGCCGCGGTCGACCATCTCGCGCATGTAGCCCTGTAGTCGGAGGGGGTCGGGCGTGGTGTTGGCCGCGGGAATGCGCCGACCGCCATACTCGTAGCCGATCGTGCCGAGCAGACCGGTCGAGCGACGATCCGCCTGCATGCACTCACGGATGAGATGGACGGCCGTCGTCTTGCCGTTCGTGCCGGTGACGCCCAGCACCTTCAGCGCACGGGATGGGCGGCCATAATAAAACGCGGCCATGTCGGCGAGGGCGCGCCGACAGCTGTCAACCACAAGCATCGGGCACGGCACATCGAGCGGTGTTTCGGCCACCACGGCAGCGGCCCCCCGGCCCACCGCTTGGCGCACGAACTCCGCCCCGTCGCGGCGGCTGCCGCGAATGGCAAAGAACAGGGTGCCGGGGCGCACCTCCGCACTGTGGAAAGCCAACCCCTCGACCACCACGTCGCGAAAGCCGAAGACCTGGCGAGGCTGCAACACCTCACGCGCCGTCCACAGCCCGAGATGGGACGTCCGCTTCGCGAGTCCCGATGGGTACGCTAACTCTGTCATGAACCGCCCTACTGCTGTCTGACCTGCCCGACCTTCGCGAGCGAGCGACGCACTGACCTACGTCGCTCACCGAGTTCGGACCGCGTCACGGCCCGGAGCAGGAGTCGTCCAGCAGCGGGGCCAGCATACCGCCCGCCCCAGAACGACGCAGCCCCAGGCTTTTGGAGAACGCACACTGCGGCAAACCGCGGCCGGTCCGCGGGAGCGAAACCGGCGAAGGAGGCAGTGCGCACCATGACGAGCTGCGCGCTGCCCTGGGGCCCGCGCCGCTCGCGATACTCTGAAGTTCCGGTCTTGCCGGCCACCGCCCCGGCACGCCCAAGGCGCTCGAGCTCGGCGTGCAGCGCCCGGCCCGTCGCGCCGACCTCGGGACTGACGACCCCGCGCATCGCCGCCAGCAAGCGCTCGAGGTTCGCAGCGGAGAGGAAGATCTCGCCGTCCGGTCGCCGCGCCAACGACTGCGGCTCGCCACCGGCGGCCACGGCACGCCGGTAGAGCGTGAGCTCGCGGGGGCGTCGCGACAGCAGCGTGACGTAGGCACGCAACACCTGCAGCGGCGTGATGTTGTAGTCGTAGCCCATGCTCAACGACGGCGCCGAGTAGCCACGGAACAGGCGCTCCGGCATCGTGGCCAAGTCGGTCGGACGCACACCGGCGAGCTCTCCTGGCAGCATGGTCCCCGTGGTCGCCCCCCACCGGAACACATCCAGGTACTCGGCGAGCCCTTCGCGGCCCAGGCGCAGCCCGACCTGGCCGGCGCCGATGTTGCTGCTCTGCACCAAGATGTCGCGCGGCCCAAGCCGGCCGCACGGGTGACTGTCCCGGATCACGCGCGCCACGCCCGGCACCCGCCAGAGCCCTTGCCCGCTCGGCGAGCACTCGAACTCGTCTCGCTCCCAGTCGAGCACACCCTTCTCGAGAGCGAGAGAGAACACCAACGGCTTCACCACCGAGCCCGGCGGACACAGACATTGGATGGGCGAGAACGCGGCCTGCTCCGGAGCCGCACCGTCGCGCCACGACGCCAACGCGAGAATCTCGCCCGTCGCAACCTCAGCGAGGCACAGGGCGCCCCACTCCGGCGGCGACCGGTAGCGCTCGGTCACCGCCTCCACCGCCTTGGTGAGCTCTCGATCGGCGCACTCCTGCAGCTCGAGGTCGAGCGTCGACTGCAACAACGCCGGGGCTGTCGGCGTCTCGGCGATACCGGTCCAATAACGATTGGCGGTCGCGTCTTGCCACACCAGCTGCCGACCGGCCTCCCCCGGTAGCAGCCCGGCCAACGCCTCCATCCCGCGATAGAGAGGGACGCTGCGATCCTTGGCGACCAAGACCTGGCCGACGAAGCCCACCGGCCCCACCGTGGCCGCGCGACGAGGGTAGGTCCGCGCAAAGCGGCGCAGCCGGTGCAAATGCAGCCAGGAACGCTGCGCCGCAACCGTGTCGAGCCGCTCCAACACCGCGGCCGATTCGATCGCCCCGCCAACGAGGAAGTCCAGGCGGCGACGCCAGCGAGCGGGCACACCATCGCGCGCACTGGCGCGCAGCCAGCGCTCGCCCGAAGGGTCGTCGCGAAGCTTCAGCAGGCGCGCGCGCAAGTCGAGGAGGCGCTGGCTGCGCGCCGCGGACGGCGCCCCGTCCGCATCCAACGCGAACGCCAAGTCGGCAGCGAGGCGCTGCGCGAACTCGTGGTAGTCCTCGGTCTCATGGCCTTCGCGCCAATCGAAGTAGGCCTCCGCCCGCACTTCCAGCACCGGTCGGTCGTACGCGAGCAGACGCAGATCGCGATCGACGATCGTGCCGCGCGGCGCGGGCAACGCCTCGTGACGGTTTCGCTGCAGGGCCACCGCCTGACGGTTTGACGTCTCGCGGAAGCCCTGCAGCCAGGCCAGCCGCGCGAGCAGAGCCACCGCCAGCAGGCCGAGAAACGCGAAGCAGAACCCTGCCCGCAGCCCCATCCCCCCGCCGGGCCCCGCTCGACCGCGGCGCGTCATCGCCCCCCGCCCCGCACTACTCCGCCGACGCTCGCGCCATGAAGCGGCGCCAGAGGCGCGCCAGGTGCGGACGGGTGGTGACTTCGGCGAGCACATGCGCGCTGCTGCGACTCTCCGCCGAGTACGACAGAATGCGCTGCTCCAGCACCTGCAGCCGCCCGCGCAGCGCGACGTTGTTGGCCCGAATCGCGGTGGTCGCCACGGCGAGGCCCACGAGCAACGCAAATGACAACCCGGCGAGGATCCATCTCATGCCGCCCTCTTGATCCCGCAGCGGAGCTTCGCGCTCCGCGCGCGCGGATTGCGTCGGCACTCCTCGTCGGTCGCCGTCACCGGCTTGCGAACCACGGGCTCCATGTGCTCGCGGACGAATCGCTTCACGATGCGATCCTCCAGGGAGTGGAAGGAGATGACGGCCAGGCGACCGCCGGGCTTCAGGCAACGCTCGGCGAGTTCCACACCACGTTGCAGGGCGCCGAGCTCATCATTGACCGCAATCCGAACCGCTTGAAACGTCCGGGTCGCGGGATGAATGCGCGGCCGCCGCCGGCCGCCGCCGCGCGGCGCAGGCAGCGCTCGCTCCACCGCCGCGACCAGGTCGCTGGTGCGCGCCATGAGGCCGCGATGGCGCGCGGTCACGATGCTCTTGGCGATCCGGCGAGCGAACCGCTCCTCGCCAAAGTCACGCAGCACGCGCGCCAGCTCGACCTCATTGACGCGCGCGAGCCACTGCCGCGCAGTGACTGGAGCGTTGGCGTCGAGGCGCATATCGAGCGGTGCATCGTGCATGAAAGAGAACCCGCGTTCCGGTGAGTCGAGCTGCAACGAGCTGACTCCCAAGTCGAGCAAGACGCGGTCGCAGGTCTCCAGACCCGACTCCTCGAGAGCCTCGTCCATTTCGACGAACGACCGGTGAAAGAGCCGGACTCTGACCCGCGCCGACGCGTCGCTCCCCTCCCGCGAGAGCCACGCGTGAGCGCGGGCCAGAATCTCGGCATCCCGGTCCAGCCCCACGAGTGTTCCGTCGGGGCTTACGGCGGCCATGATTGCCCTCCCGTGGCCGAGTGCCCCGACGGTCCCGTCCACCACCGTCATGCCAGGCGACAGCGCCAACAGGTCGAGCGTTTCGCTCAGAAGCACGGGCTCGTGAACTCTGACCAGTTCACGTTCGCGCTCCCGGTCGCCTCGCTCGCACCCGTCGAATTCCATCAGTGGCCCTTTCCCGGACCGCCCCGCCGCGGAGAATAAGGCAGTGGCGCGGTCGTCTCTGGCTCAACTGCCGCCGCCCGGACCGGGCACGGCAGCTGACGGGACTGGGGCCGGGCTCTCGGTGGAGTTGGACCCGGATTGGTTTTGAAGATCAAAGAGCTTGGTATTGGCCTTCGCGGCCTGGACCCGCTGCTCCCACACGCGCCAGTCCCAGATCTCGATGACGGACCCCGAACCGACGAGATACACCGCGCTGACGTTGTCCAGATCGGCGTAGGTCCGCAGGGCCTCGCTGACCAGGATGCGATGATTCTTGTCGGCGGAGACTGTCTCCGCGTGACCGACGAGCAGCGACCGCAACATCTGCCGCTCGGGGCTGCACAACAGCTCCGCCCCGAGACGACCGACCTCTGCTTCCCAGGTCTCCCGCTCGCACAGCCACAGCGACCCGTTGGGGCCAGCCGTGATGACGAGCTCCCCCGCCTGCTGCACCGCGTCCTGCCACCGCTGCGGCAGATGAAACCGACCGCGGTCGTCCATCCGCTGCTTGGAAGCGCCGGTATAGGTGAGCATGAGAGGAAGTGTGAGACACCAGTCGGCAGTGGGAATCCGTTACCAACGAGCCCCACACTACCAACCCCATTTTCTCCACACAAGTGCTTCAACGGGCGCGAGTCACCACTGAGCGCCCGCACCAGCCCTTATTGACGCCCTCTCCACCACTGGTGGGAGCCCCGGGCAACCGACCCACCAACCGATGGGGCTCGCGGGACGGGCGCGGCGTTGTTTTGCCGACGCCCGCCGAACCGCGATTTTCGGGCTCGACACGGCCCCGCAGGCCCAAGCGAAGCCCCCCTCCACGCCCCGCCCCACGCGGACGCATCCCGGTGCGGCCACGCGGCCGAACCCACGTCGATGCCGCCACCCCCCGCGCCCACGGGTCCAAGCCCCACTCGCCGCCCACCCAGCTCCCCGCCGCGTCCAATCCTGATCACCGGCGCCACGGGCTACATCGGCGGGCGGCTGGCGCCGCGCCTCCTCGAGCGCGGCCACCGAGTACGCTGCCTGGCCCGCGACCCAGGCAAGCTCCGCGACCGGCCGTGGGCAAACGCGCCCGGCGTCGAGCTGTTGGCCGGCGACCTCAAGGACCCCGCGCAGCTGCGCACAGCCCTTCGCGGCTGCGGCGCTGCCTACTACCTGGTGCACTCAATGCTCAGCGTCGGCCCAGATTACGCCGCGGCGGACCAAGACCTGGCTCGCACCTTCGCCGCGGCGGCCGCCGACGCCGACATGGAGCGCATCCTCTACCTCGGCGGGCTCGGCGAGCTCGGACAAGACTTGAGCGAGCACTTGCGGTCGCGGCGCCAGGTCGAGGCCGCGCTCGCGGAAGGCCCCGTGCCGGTGACGTCGCTGCGCGCCGCCATGATCATCGGCTCGGGGTCCGCGTCGTTCGAAATCCTGCGGTACCTGGTCGAGCGGCTGCCGGTGATGATCACGCCCCGCTGGGTAGCCACCCGATGCCAACCGATCGCAGTGGCCGACGTCCTCGACGTCCTGGTCCACTGCCTGGAGACCCCGTCAACCACCGGCCAAACCCTCGACATCGGCGGCCCCGACGTCCTCACCTATCAACAGCTCCTGCAACTCACCGCCGAGCTCCTCGGCTTGCCACGGCGCTGGGTCGTACCTGTCCCCGTTCTGACGCCGCGCCTGAGCTCGCTCTGGATCCACCTGGTCACCCCCATCAGCGCCCGGATCGCCCGCCCACTCACGGAGGGCCTCCGCAACGAGGTCGTGGTTCGCGACCGGAGCGCCACCAGCCAACTGCCGGCGCCGCAGCGCAGCGCGCGCGACGCCATTGCCGCCGCGCTCGGCAAGACCGCGACGGCCGGCATTGAAACGCGCTGGTCGGACGCCGGCCGCATGCCAGGTGACCCGGACTGGGCCGGCGGCACCGTGTTCACCGACCCCCGCACCAGCGCGATCGCCGCCCCGGCCGCCGCAGTGTTTCGCGCCGTGTGCCGGGTCGGTGGCGGCCACGGCTGGTACGCCGGCGACTGGCTATGGCGCCTACGCGGCGGCATGGATCGCTTAATTGGCGGCCCCGGCCTGCGCCGCGGGCGCCGCCACCCCGAACGCGTGACGTACGGCGAGGCACTGGACTTCTGGCGCGTCACGGCGCACGAACCCAACCGCCGCCTCGAGCTGCGCGCGGAGATGAAGCTGCCCGGAGTTGCCACGCTCACGTTCGAGATCGCGCCCGACCCCGGCTCCCCCAACCACTGCGTCCTGACCCAAACCGCACGCTTCAAGCCGCGCGGCCTCCTCGGACTGGCGTATTGGTACGCGGTGCTACCACTGCACGGCTACGTGTTTCGCGGCATGCTGCGCGGCATCGAGCGCGGCGCCATCGCCCACGGCGCAAACGAAACGTCACACCCGCCGCCGGCGCCGGCCGCTAACCTGCCGCGGTGACCCCGGCAGAGCCGCCACACCGAGCACCAGCCTTCGACCTCGTGCTCGACGTGTGGGACCCGACGCGCGGCGGACTCGAGAGCTATGCGGAGCAGCTCTGCACCGCCCTGCTCGAGGCGGACCACCGCGTGCGGATCATCACCGGCGCGGTGCGCCAGCCGCCACCACCGCGCGCGGCGGTCATCGAGACCGGCGGCCGCGGCCCCACGTTCTACCGCGCGGCCGACGCGCTGACAGCCCACGGCGACGCCCGCGTCCTGTCCTTTCGCCACCCCGGCCACGAGGCGCACGTGTTCCTGCCGCTCGGCGGCCTCCTGGCGGCATCTCTGGAGGCGCGACGCCGCGCCGAGCCGCCCTCGATACGCTGGCTGCGACGCACGGCACGCGCCCTGTCACCCCGCACGAACGCGTTCCTACGCCGCGAGCGGGCTTTCTTTGCGGCGGCGGACCGCACCGTGCTGGCCAGCTCCGAGCTCGTTGGTGCCGACATCCGGCGACGCTTCGCCGCGTTCACCGGATCGATCGCCGTCACCGGCCTCCCCATCGACGAGGCCCGCTTCACCGTGCCCACGCCCGCGGACCGACGCCGGACTCGCGCCGAGCTCGCCCTCGACCCCACAGCACCCTGCCTCCTGTGGATCGGCAACGACCCCGTGCGCAAAGGCCTGCCGGCCGCGCGCGCGGTCTTGCGGGCCCTGCGCGGCGACCACCCCGAGGCGACCCTTGTCCTCGCGGGGCATGGCAGCGAACGCCTAAACGGCGCCGAGCCAGGACTGCGCGGCGTGGGCCACGTCGGCCACACGCCCCGCCTGATCCATGCAGCCGACGTCCTGTTGGCACCCAGCCTGGAGGACAACCTATCGCTGGTCGTCCTCGAGGCACTGGCCTCGGGGCTCGCGGTCGTCACGACCCAGCAGAACGGCGCCTGCCACTACATCCAATCCGCACGCGTCGGCCGAGTCGTCACGGACGCACAGGACGCCGAGGCCCTACTCCGTGCGACCCGCACCATGCTCGCCGTCGACACCGACGATCCCGCCGCACGACAGGAGCGCCGCGCCGCAGTGGCCACGTGCTTTCGCGGCACCCACTTCCAGCAGGTGATCGCCCTCCTCCGCGGCTGACCCACCCGCCCCAACGACGGGCCCCGCGCCCTACCGCGACGATCCCCCGGCGGCCGCCGGGCGGCTACCGAAGCGCAGCACCGGGCCCCGCGAGACCGAGACCATCCCGAAGTCGGGCAGTGGCGCGCCATCTGGCACCGCCTCCGACTTCACCACCGAGATGGGCCCGCTGGGCAGCGAGCCACCAAGGGTGATATCCAACGCGTTCGTCGTCGTGATGCGCGCTGGGTTACTGCTCCCACTGCCGGTCTCCAGATTGGCAAACTGCACGCGAAACTGAGCACCGAGAAACCCCGGGTGCACGGGCAAATGAACATCCCAAAAGAGCGGTGCCGCCACGGCGCCGCCGCCAACCGGCGCCGAGTGCTGCCCAAGGATCTGCAGAGTCGGCAGCAGATACAGCTCGCAGCCCGACGCCCCCATGAAGGCGAGTGAGAGCGGCGTCGGCAGCGGAGCCCCCAGCAGCATGACCCCTGGCGTACCGGGCCGACCAAAGGACACCATCGTGAACGTGGCCCCGGGCACCATGTTGCGCCCCCAGGCATCCGCAGTCAGCGCGTTCTCCGCGGCAGGGGCACCACACGGCGACCCCACGTGCTGGACCGACCCCACCGCGGCAAGGTGCGCGACATCCACCCACCAAACAAAGTCCAGGGGCGGGTAATCGGGCGTGCCCTCAATCTCAATGCAGAGGTCGCCACCGGTGTACGAGTAGGTCGTATCAAAGGGGACCATCGCCACGAACGGCGTCGCCCACGGCGCTGGCGAAGGAGGCGCCGAGGAGCCGTCTAGCGGCAGCAGACCGTCAAACACGACCTGCGAGGGCGCACCGAGATTCTCGACAAAGACGCGTGACGGCGCCGTGGGCGGCAGGAGCGCCGGCGCCACAGTGACCTTGATGTTCGACCAGGACGAGAGCAGAGTCTTGCCAAACAGGTCATCCCGACGAAACCACAGGGAGTCGATCTCCTCGCCCTGCAATGCCTGCAGCGCCGTCCCGCTGACCAGAATCTGCTCCCGGAACCGCGCCGAGAAGCCAGCCACCGTCCCTCCGGAGGTCCCTTCTTGACCATCGTACTGCGATGGCACGACCACCCACTGCTGAGCCCGCGGGGCAGCCACCAAAGCAAGGCTGAACACGACAGCCCAGCGCAGAGAGCACCCTCGTTTGGCGAGCATGGTTTGCCTCACTCAGACGTGCTGAACACTTCGACCGACGTCGACGCCGACCTGGCGCCGCGGCGGTCCGAAAAAATGATCACAGACGCGCCCCCGGGCGCGACGACCTCGCCCTTGCCGGTCTCCGGGTCGAGCGACACCTTCTCCCACGCGCCGAGGTCCACCTGGTAGTAGAGGGTCCCAGGACCGTCATAGGCGACGTCCACGGTCTCGCCCTCCCGAACGCTGCCCGGCTCGACGACCACTCCCCCGGCTCCCTGCATGGATTCCCCTCCTCGGCATGGCATGAACGCCGCAGGACGACCTTACGGTCCAGCGGCGCGCCGTTTGTATCCGCCATGGATCGACCCATCAAGACGCGTGGGGGGCGCCCACACATACCACTCCTAACGAGTCAGCGAGCGCGCCGCACGGCATCAAGCCACGCATCCAGATAGCTGGGAACCCCAGGCTTGCGGCCAAGCACAATCAGCGCATTGGGCAGCCCTCGCTCCACCCGGACATCGCCATCGACGACGGCGTGGGCCAGACGAGCCACCCCCATCCACACCACGTCGGTGCGGTCAGGCATGACCGTCGCAACCTCGCCAACAAAGTTCGACTGCCGACTCATGAGTTGGTCGAGCGGCCCCATGGCCAGCTCGCGAGCCCAATCAAAGTCGTGCACCGCACCCGCCGCGGCGCGACTTACCCGCGGCCCACGAGGAAAGCCAGGCGTCAACGCCATGCCTCCCCCCATCGCGGCGGCCCCGACCACGCTGCCGATCAGCGCACCCAGAAACGTCCGTCGATTACCGCTAGTTTTCGAATGCTCCAGCTCATTGATTCGACGCTGGAGCGCGTCAACTTGCCCAGGAAACCGCCCAACGAGCATGGACCCGGACGTTAGCCAACCACATGGACGATTGCCTCTATAAATTCCGAGCCTTACCAATCAGACTTGCGCATGACATAGAGGCGCAAGCGCTTGCAACATGAGTACATAATGCGCCATTGATTAGAGCGCACACCTCATTGACCGAGCTCGGTCAGCCGCGCTTTCGCCGCAACGTGATTAGGGTGCAGGCGCAGAAGGCGATGTAAGGCGGATCGGGCTCGCTCGATTTCGCCAAGACGTAGTAGCACTTCGGCATAGTCGAGGCGCAATTTGCTCTGCGGCTCACGCTGCAGATAGTCGGCATAGAAGCGCTCAGCGGCAACGTCATCGCCCGCCAACATCGCGTATCGAGCTGCGCCAGCGAACATCCACGACGGCGCCGCCGGGGCCGCGCAGCGGTCGCGCAACAACGGCAACGCCGTGGCCCGGACCGCGTCGAGGAGAGCCTGATGCTCCGGCTGGCCCTGCAGTCGCTGCTCCAGCAGCACGAGCCAGTGAGGATCGTCGCGCACGACGGCCAGCACCAGATCTGGCCGCGCCTGGAGAAGCCCGTCGATCACCCGCTCCCAAGCGACCCCAAGCCGAAGAGCACGCCGCAGAGCCGGAATCGCGTCGGCGTCCCTGGCCTCATTGAGCAGCTGCCGCGCCGACGCCAGCACGACCGCCGGATGATGCGGGTACAAGGCGCGCCCGCGATGGATCCACGCCGCGCCCGCGGCGTCGTTGAGCCAGACCACCCCTAGCTGACCGGCAGCAGACCACAGGGGCCCATAGCTCGGCGCCAAAGCCAGCGCCCGCCGAATGACGAGCTGTGCCTGCTGCGCGGCGCTCTCCAGGCGCGGCGTGCGCTGCGCCGGCGGTGGCGCCCCGGCAACCGCGGCGGCGGGGTCATAGCCGATCTCGCGCGAGAGGACCCGGTGCCACTCGTGCAAAGCAGTCCAGAGTTGATAGCGCGCATTGGTGGGGCCCAGCTCGACCGCCCGCCGCGCATGCGCCAACAGGTGCACATAGTCCTCCGGGGCCCCGAGCTCGTCCGGACCGCGCAGGGCTTGGCGCGCCGCCTCGGCCTGCCGCCAATGCCGGTCGGCCCGGGCCGCGGCCCACGCCGACGGCACCGCCCACACCAACGCCCCCAGCAACGCCAGATGGAGCGTGACCGCCGCCACGCGCGATGGCTGCCGCGCCGCGGCCGAGCCGCCCAGGACCAGCGCCACCGCCACCAACATCAGCACGGCCACGGCGGGCACACGCAGCCCGAAGTCAAAGCAGGAGTGAATCGCCACCGCCAACAAGCCAAAGCCCAGGCCGAGATCCGCCACCCGCTCACCCGCAGTCGCCGGATTGCGCGCCACCCGAGTGAGCCGCGCGCCGACCAAGACGATGAAGACCGCCACCACGACCAGTCCCGCCGCACCCGTCTCAGCCCACAGCTCGACCCATAGGTTCTCGGCGTGTGCCGCCGTGCCCACGCGCGTCGAGCGATCAAACTGCGGGAAGGCCACCTCGAACGCCCCCAGCCCGGCGCCGCCCCACGGAAACGCCAACGCCATTCGCACCGCATCCGCCAACAGCGCCAAACGCGGCGAGTACTCCGAGGCCAGGTCGAGGCGAGTCAACCGTTCCTGCAAAGGCTCGATGCCGAGCACCCACGCAGTCAGCATCGCGGCAGCGAGCAGGCCACTCCATAGCCACCCCGCCCCCGGCAATCGGCCGGTGCGTTGCAGCACGGCGGCGAGCCCGGCGCCGGCGAGCAGCATGGCCAGGAGCCCGGCCCGCGACGTCGACAACACCACGCCGAGCACGCCGAGCAACGCTCCACCCAACAGCGCGGCGTCGATCCGCGTCATCGCCGCGCCGGCGCGCTGCGCCACTCGGCGCCTCAGCAACAACGCGAATGCCGCACCGATTGCCAGATTGACGAAGGCGCTGAAGTGCCCGCGGTGGACGAACGGGCCACCGTCGGCGCGAGCCCGCGGACTCTCGATGCTCCAGTAGATTCGCTCGGCGCCCGTGGCGTTCTGCACCACGCCGAGGGCCGCCACGGCCACCCCGGTCGCGACCATCACGGCGAGCAGCCGACGCCGCCGGGCCGGCTCCACTGAGAACCGGCAGGCCGCCGCCAACAGGACCACGCCGGCCAACAGCAAACGCAGGTCGCGCCGCGTGGCGTGGGGATGCACGCTGAGCGGTGCCCACCCGGCCGACGCCCCGTCCGGGATTGCCGTGAACGCCTCGGCCCACAGCGCCGCCGCCCGCGGCGAGAGCACCTCCAGCCCTCCCATCGGCACCGGCAGCAGCTGGACGCCGACCAACGCCGCGAAGCCCGCAGCCCACCACACCGCCCAGCCGACACCGTGGTCGCCCGGCCCCCTCGCGGCGCGCACCAGATTGCACAGGGCCACGACCAGAGCGGCGCTGACCACCACCGCGTGGGCCGTTGCGGTCACCCCGCCGACCCAGAACGGCAACGCCACGAGCAACGCCACGAGGGCCCCCTCGGCGATGTGGTCGACGCGCGCGAGCGTGGTGCCACCCTCCGGAATTGGTTGTTGCGCCGGCATTTCGGTCGCCGAGCGCGCCGCCCGCGGCGACCTGGCCTTGGCGGGGCCCGAACTGGCCGATAGTCTATTCAGTCGTTGTCGGAACGCGCCAGCAGGGTTGCCTCGCGGCGCTGCGACGGCGCCCGTCCCGTTCCGCAAGGTCGCCATGCGACGCTCCTCACCAAAACTCAAAGCACTCTTCGCCACCGCCGCGGCCATCGGCGCGTTCTGCGTCGCGTTGGCACCGGGGGCCCAGGCTGGCCCCAGCGCCACCCCGCCGCTGAGTGCCGACTCTTGGGAAGCGCTGCTGCAGGACCCCGACGGCCCCCCCACGCCAGGCGACCCGCGCGTCCGCAAGGGGCTCGAGCCGTGGGGCGACACGGATCGCTTGGCGATCACGATCGACCCGCCGCCGGTCTCGCCGTTCAAACCGTAGGGCCGCCACCTCGCCCACCGGACCAGGCCGCGCCCAGCGGCGTCGGCCCAAGACCGTGCATCAGCGCCGCGGAGACGACCCCGACCCGAGTGGTGCGGCACCGCGCGCCGAGCTCTTGCTGCTCGGCGCCGAACACGCGGCCTACGGCGTCATCGCCCGCCGCGTACAAGCCGAGGCGCGCACCGCCGGCGCCCTGAGCGTCGGCGCCGACCGCAGCTCGCCGTCGCTCGTCCACAAGGGCGACCCGACCATCCCCAACGAGGACGCCGCGCTGGCCATCGACGATGGCCGCCGCACTCTCTTAGCGGTCAGCGACGCCCACTTCGGCCACCAGGCGAGCCATGTGCTGCTCACCCGACTCGCGGCGCGATGCCGGACGATCCCCGAAAACCCACTGCAACTGCTCGCGCTGTTGCAGAGCTGCGGCGAGCCTGGTGATCGCGCGGTCACCGCGGCGCCCTCGGCCGCCACGCTCGTGGCCGCCGTGCTCGACCGCGGCACGCGCCACGTCTACGGCGCATCGTTCGGCGACTCAACGCTGGCCCTCGTGTCCGAGCGCAGCGGGACCCACATCCTGACCCAAAAGGCACCGCGGTTCGTGACGCCCGACAACCCCACCACGCTGGAGCCGCGGGTCGCGCAGGAGGTCTCGGTCGCAGCTCAGCCCGGAGATCTCGTGGTGGTGTTCACCGACGGCGTCGACGAGTGCCACTACGGCCGCCCGGAGACCTCGGTGCAGCCAGAGCATCTGACCGACCTGGCGCGCCACACCGGGCTCGATCCGGCGGCCTTCGTCGATGCCGTCGTCGACCTGGCTCTGCAGGGCGTGGCTGGACACCCCGGTGGCCAGGACAACATCGCCGTCGTCGCGACGCGGGCGTAGGCGTGGGCGAGGGCCTCCCGCCCGACGGCGAGGTATGGCAAAATCACCCGAGGCTTCGCAACTTGAGTGGCCCCCGCGAGGTTTCCCCTAGAGCTTTGGGAGCCACCGAGGCACACGGGGAACGCTGGTCGCCTCTCTACGGCAAACTCCTAGTCTCGTCCGGAAACGACCTTGTCCACTCACGCGACTCCCCCGCACGACGAGCTGCCTCTGGGCCAGATCTTCGCCATCCTCTGGCGGAGCCGCTGGATCATTGCGCTGAGCACGCTCGCGGCGCTTGGCGTGGGCTGGTACCGGGCCGAGCTCGAAGGCACGGTCTGGCGCGCTCGATCGCGGCTGTATGTCGAGCGGCGCGGCCCGAAGATCCTCGGCGCCAACGACCTCCTTGCCGCCGACGGCTGGAACTACACCAAGACCCAGGCCGAGGTGCTGCGCTCGACGGCCCTGTTGCGCGAGGTGGCCGCGCAGCCGGGGCTGACCGACACGCCAATCTTGGCCGGCGTCCATAACCCGGTCGCCTGGCTGAAGCGCAACCTCGCCGTCGACGCCAACGACGACATCCTCACCATCAGCTTGACCTCGACCGAACGCACCGCGGCCGTCGAAGTCGTCAACTCGGTGGTGAGCGCGTACAGCGACTTCCACGCACGGCGCAGACAGAACACCTCGGCGCAAGTGCTCGAGCACTTGACGGAGCAGAAGGCCAACCTCAGTGCTGAGTACTTGGCCGAGATGAAGAAGCTGACGGAGTTTCGCAAGGAGAACCAGCTCCTCGACAGCACCGGTCGCTCGGTCGTCACCGACAAGTGGCGGGCGCTGACCCAAGCGCTCGCGCAAGCCGAGGAGGAGACCCGGGAGGCCGAGCAAGCGTGGCGCACGGCCGATGCTTTGAAGGCGACCGACCCGGCCCTGCTGCGGGAGATCCTGCCGAGCCTGCAGGGTCAGGCCGGCCCCGGCACCGCGAACTCCGACGGTCCCGCGGTGGCGGCGGAGGTCCAGCGCCTCGAGCTGCGGCGCGCCGAGCTGCTGCGCCACTACACCCCCGAGTTGCCCGAGGTCGCGGCGGTCGAACGCGCTCTCGCGAAGCGGCGCGAGGATCTGGAAGCGCGCGACAAGGAGTTCGCCGAGGCCTACGTGGCGGCGCTCCAGCAGCGCTACGCGAGCGCAGCAGCCAAGCGCGACCAGCTGCGCAAGGAGGCCCAAAGCAACGAAGAGCGCGTCGTCGCGCTGAACGCGCGCGACGCCGACTACCGGCTGCTCGAAGCCAAGGCGGACCAAGCCAAGCGCATGCACGACTTGATCGACATGCGCATCCGCGAGATCGACATCAACGACCTCGACGACGACTCGAGCGTGAATGTCCTCGACTTCGCTGCGGTCGACGAAACCGAGGAGGTGTCCAACCGCCCGCGCAAGCTCGCCCTGGCGGCGGCGCTGGGGTTGTTGATCGGCATGGCGATCGCGTGGCTCCGCGGCCTGCTCGATCAACGCATGCGCGACGCCGACGAAGTCGCCACCTCGCTGCAGCTGCCCCTGCTCGGCGTGCTGCCGCGGTCCGCCGAGGGGCGGCGCGCCGGGCCCCAGACCGCGCCAGGCCGCTGGGACGAAGACCGGCGATTTGCCGAGGCGGCGCGATCGCTGCGCACGGCGGTGTACTTCGGCGCCGGCGGCCACGGCAAGGTCATCCACGTGACCTCGCCGGAATCGGGCGACGGCAAGACCACGATCGCCGCCAACCTGGGGATCGCCATGGCCAAGGCTGGTCAGCGCACGCTGATCATCGATGCCGATCTACGGCGCCCGCGCCAGGCAACCCTCTTCGATCTACCGGCGGCGCCGGGCCTCGCCGCCGTCTTGGCCGGGGAGGCCGAGACCGAACGCGAGATCGTCGCGACCGACGTCCCCCTGCTCGACTTGCTGCCCAGCGGCGACATCCCCGCAGCGCCGGCAGAGCTCCTCAACAGCGACCGAGTCGCGCGCCTGTTGGCGGACGTTGCCGAGCGCTACGACCGGATCATCGTCGACTCCCCACCGGTTCTGCCGGTCGCCGATGCGCGCATCATCGCCGGCCGTTGCGAAGGGTCGCTGCTCGTTGTGCGCGTCGACCGCAGCACCCGCCGGCGCGCCGTGGCGGCACTCGAGTCGCTGAAGGGCGTCGGCGCCAACGTCTTGGGCGTCGTGGTCAATGGCATGCCGAGCGGGCGCGGCTATGGCCGCTACGGCGATCGCTACGGCTACGGTTACGGTGAGGGCGAGGAGGGCCGCGACGACGCCGCCACCAACCCCACCTCGCCCGGGCCGCGTCGACCACGCCGCAAACGCGGCGGCCGGTCCGCTGCCTCCTGAGCCGTGGCCGACCCGCGGAGGAGCTGGCGCGGTCCCCGTCCGATCCGGCGGCGAGCCGCGCTGGTGCTCGGCGCGGTAGCGCTGGCCGTCGGGCTTGCCGAGATCGCCGCACGCCAGCTCGGCGAGCCGCGCAACGTCGGCCCGGCGTTCACCGTCTACGACCCCGTCTATCTGCGTCGGCTCAAGCCCGACGTGTCCTTCGTGAGTACCTCCAGCGAGTTCTCCTGGCGGTTCACCACCAACACGCGCGGCCTGCGCGACCCCGAGCGCCGCGTCCCACCCCAGCGCCCCATCTTGTTCTTGGGTGACTCGTTCACAATGGGCTACGGCGTCGACGACGGCGGCGAGTTTCCCCGACTGGTGGAGGCGGCGTTGCGGCGCGAGCGCGGGCCAGCCCCGCCGATCGAGGTCGTGAACGCCGGGATCGGCAACGCCGGCAACGGCCATTGGCTGAAGTTCTTGGCGCGCGAAGCCCCGCGCTACCAACCGCGTTTGGTCGTCCTGCAAGTCAGCTCCAACGATGTCGGCGACAACCTTCGAGAGCGGCTATTCGCGCTCGGCGACGCCGCGCGGCTCGTCGAGCTGCCGGTGCCGGGGCCGAGCTGGCAACGGCGCGCACAAAGCGTCGCCGAGTCGATCCCCGGGCTCAGCCACTCCTACCTCTTCGCCAGCCTGAAGCAGTGGGCGCTCGGTCGGGGCGCGACCCCGACTCCGACCCCGACACCAACACCGCCCACGGCCGACGCGCCGCCTGGCCCCGGCGGCACCAGCGCCGCGGGTGAGGCGCTCACCCTGGCGATGATCGACGCCGCGCTCGCGCGGTGTGCCGCCGCCGGCTGGCGCACCCTGCTCCTGAACGTCGGTTGGGATGGGCCACTCCGCGACCGCCTGGAGTCACTCTGCCGGGCGCACCAAACGCCGGTCTGGACCGTCCCCACTAAGGCGGAGCGGCCCGACCTCTATTATGTGATCGATGGACACTGGCGCGCAGCGGGCCATCGCTGGGTCGCCGAGCAGCTGGAGCCATTGATCCGAGCGGCGCTGACCGCACCGGCTGGACAACGCGGACCATGACCTCGATCCCGACCCCTCACCCAAAGCGGCCGCGCCGCGCGACGCTCGCGTCGCCCCGACCAGAGCTGGCCGCGGCACCGGACGCCGAGCAGGTCTTGGCGTACCAGGTCAGCGCCGCGGGCCGCGCCCGCGACGTGGCGACCGTGTTGGGCTGGGTGCGTGAGCCGGCGCAACCGCCCCGGGCGCGGTTCTTCGTCTGCGCCAACCCGCACTCGCTCCAAGTCGCGCGCCGCGACGCCGCCTTCGACGCCGCGATCCACGACGCCGATTTGGTAGTGCCAGACGGCGTTGGCCTCGTCCTGGCGTCGCGTCTACTGGGCGACCAACGCATTCGCCAACGCGTCACGGGGTCGGCGCTCTTTCACGGCGTGAGCCGGCACCTCGACGCCGCGGGCGGGCGCTACTTCTTTCTCGGCTCCACCGAAGCCACGTTGGCCGCCGTGCGCCAACGCATGGCGGCCGTGTATCCCGGCATTGAGGTCGTAGGCACCCTGTCGCCACCATTTGCGCCGCAGTTCGACGTCACGACATCGGCCGCTATGGTCGAGGCGGTCAACCGCGCTCGCCCCGACGTGTTGTGGGTCGGCATGACCGCGCCCAAGCAGGAGAAGTGGATTCACGCCCACCGCGACGAGCTCGAGGTGCCGGTGCTCGCGCCGATCGGCGCGGTCTTCGACTACTTCACTGGTCGCGTGCAGCGCCCGGGTCCGATGTTCCGCCGCCTCGGCCTCGAGTGGCTGCCGCGACTGATGCGCGAGCCGCGCCGGCTGTGGCGCCGCAACGCGGTCTCCAGCCCGGCCTTCGCCCTTCGTGTCGTCGGCCAGCGGCTGCGCCGCGCCGGCGGCCGCGCGCTGCCTTCATGAGCCGAGCGACGCCGCAGACTTCGGCGCTGGCCGGTCGCCGCGTCGCGTTCGTCCTCGGCACTCTCGACGTCGGCGGCGCCGAGCGACAGGCGATGCTCGCGGCGCGCCATCTTCGCGACCGCGGAGCGGTCGTGTCCGTCCTCGGTCTCTCGCGCCCCGGCGCGGTGCTCCACGCCTGTCGCGACGACTCGATCTCCTGCGACCTGGTGCGCTTTCGCTGGCCATGCCGCAAGTCCTCACTGCTGCGCGGCGTCGCCCGCCTCGCCCTGGCCCTGCGCCGCCGGCGCCCCGAGCTGGTGATGGCCTACACCACGTGGGCCAACGTCGGCGCCGGCCTCGCCTGGCGCCTGGCCGGGAGCCGCGGCTGCGTCTGGCACCAGCGCGACGTCTACGCACTCACCGGTCATCGAGTCGAGCGCTGGGCGTATCGCCGATGCACGGCCGCGGTGGTCAACGGCGCGCATCAGCTCGCCTATCTCGAACGCTCCCTGGGGCCGCGCCGGCCGGCGCCGACGGTCTTCCCGAACGGCGTGACGCTTCCCCCGGCGCGCGCCGACCGCGCCACCTGGCGCCGCCGCCTCGGCATTCCCGACGCCGCCCGGGTCGCTTGCATGGTCGCCAACTTTCGCCCGGAGAAAGACTTCGTCTCGCTGCTGCGCGCGTGGCAGCGCCTCGGCGCGGGGGCCGCGCCGGCCCGCGTGTTGGTCCTCGCCGGAGCCGGCGAGGACGAGGGGCGGGTGCGGGATTTGGCGACGGCGCTGGGCATCGCCGACTCCTTGCGCTTTGCCGGCCAGGTCGAGGACATCACCGGCCTACTCCAAGCGGCGGACGTCAGTGTGCTCTCGACTCACGGCGAGGGCATGCCCAACGCCGTGCTCGAAGCGATGGCGGCGGGTCTGCCGGTGGTGGGCACCGACGTCGCAGCGCTGCGCGAGGCCCTTCCGGCATGCAGCCACGCGCTACTCGCACCGCCGGAGACCGTCGATGCGCTCGCCGCCTCCTTGGATCGTGCGCTCACCGATCCCCAGCTGGCGCGGCGGCTGGGCGACGCCAACCGCACCGAAGCCCAACGGCGCTACTCGGTCGCGGAGTATTGCGCCAGCACCGAACGCCTCGTGTGCGCGCAGCTACAGCAAAGGCCCGCTCATGCCTGAGCGGCCGCTCGCCCCCATCTTTGCCATCGGCACCGGACGCTCGGGCACGACCCTGTTCTTCGATCTGCTGCGGCGCCATCGGGACCTGGCGTGGCCCTGCCAGTTCATGGTGGGCGAAGGCAAGAACCACCGCGATCGCTGGACCGAACGCCTGGCACGGGTCCCTGCCGTTGGCGCCCCCCTCAGCCGCTGGCATCGACACCGCCGGCCAGTGCCCGAACCCTACGGGCTCTGGAGCCGCTACGCGGCCGGCTTCGCCCGGCCCTGCCGCGACCTCGAGGCACACGACGCCCCGGCCGCCGCTGTCGACCAACTGCCCGAGGCCGTCGCACTGCAGCAGCGGCGGATGCGCAAGCCACGCTTCTTCAGCAAATACACCGGCTGGTCGCGGATCGGGTTCGTCGACGCAGTCTTCCCCGATGCGCGCTACGTGCACGTCGTGCGCGACGGCCGCGCCGTGGCGGCGTCGCTCCTGAGCGTGTCGTGGTGGCATGGCTGGGGCGGGCCGGCGCAATGGCGCTGGGGCCCGTTGCCCGCCGCCGATCAACAGCGCTGGGAGGAGAGTGGCGGCTCGTTCTACGTGCTGGCCGGCTTGCAGTGGAAGCTGCTGATGCACAACCTCACGAGTCGCGGCGCGACGGTCGGCGCACGCTATCTCCAGGTGCGGTACGAGGACCTGGTCGCGGCGCCGCACGCGACGTTGCAGCGCGTCGTGGACTGGGCCGGGCTCGACCCTGACCCCGACCTCGCGCCGGCCATCGACCGCGTCGCGCTGCGGGACGCGAACCACAAGTGGCGCGAGCAAGTCCCGGCAACCGAGCGCGCGGCGTTCGAACGGCTCCTGGGCGATGAGCTCGTGCGCTTTGGCTACGCTGCCGACTCGGCAACTCGGGCGCCATGAGCGCGACCGCGGCAAAACGACGGATCGTCTTGGCCACGCGCACCATGGCGTGCGGTGGCGCCGAGACGGCGCACCTGCTGCTGGCCGAGCAGCTGGTGCGGGCCGGCCACGAAGTCACGGTCATGACGACCGGCACCACCGGCGCGTGGTTTGATCGCATCGCCGAGGTCGGCGCGGCGCCGCTGCACGTCGCCGGACGAGACACCCGCCACCCGCTGCGCCACGCGCTGCGCTGCGCCGCAGTGATTCGCGCCGGCGGCTACGATGTGGCCCTGCTGTCCAACAGCGAGCGGTTTGCGCACGCCGCCGCCGCCACCCTACCGCAACGCACCGCGGTGATCCCCTGGATCCACAGCGACGACGACGACGCCTACCGCAAGGCGCTGGTCGCGCGCCGCGCCTGGAACGTCGCGGTCGCGGTGAGCCCGCGGGTCGCCGCCGAGGCCCGGCGACGCAGCGATCGCCCGGTCGAGTGGATCCCCAACGGCGTGTCGGTCCCGGCCGACGTGGGCGGGCGCGAGCACCGGGGATTCGAGCAGCCGGCCGAAGTGCTGTTCGCCGGGCGGCTCGACGAACGCAGCAAGGGCGTTCTACTGTTACCCCGACTCTTCGCGCTACTGCGCGAGCGACGCATCGCCCGGCGCTTTCACGTGGTCGGCGACGGGCCGGACCGCGGCGCGCTCGAAGAGGCGCTGGCGCGGATCGGCATCGCCGAGGCGGTACAGCTGCACGGTGCCCAGCCGCGCGAGGCTCTGCTGCGGCGGCTGCTGGCGAGCCACGTCGCGGTCATGCCATCGCGCTTCGAAGGGCTCCCCACCGTCCCCATCGAGGCGCAGATCTTGGGTTGTGTGCCCGTCGCGACCAGACTCGAGGGCGTCACCGACGCGGCGATTCGCGACGGGGCCACCGGGGTGCTCGTCGATGAACGCACGCCCGAGGCGTTCGCCGCCGCGGTGACCGATGTATGCGCTTCGCCAGCGCGATGGCAACAGCTCAGCGATGCCGGCCGCGCCTGGGCCCCCACCGCGTTTGCCCCCGCGGCGATGGCGGCGCGCTTTGCGACGCTGTTCGACGCTGTCGACGCCGGGCGCTATCCCGCCCAGCGCTCGCCTCTCTGGCCCGTCGATCTGCGCGCGTTCACCTGGCGCGAGCACGTGCCACGAGCCCTGCGCGGCCATGGCGTTGGCCGCTGGCTGCGGCGACGCCTGGGCCGCGAACGCGAGGGCCACCCTCCCCACACGCCCACGAGTGCCGCGCCGTGAGCGGTCCGATCGCGGTGATCATTCCGGTCTACAACGCCGCGGCGTTTGTCGGCAGTGCGGTGGCCTCGGCGTTGGCGCAGCACGAGACAGCCGAAGTCGTGCTCGTCGACGACGGCTCGACGGACGGTTCGCTCGAGGTGTGCCAGGCACTGGTCGCCACACATCCGACCGTGCGGCTGCTTCAGAGCGACGGCAGCGCCGGGCGCGGCCCGGCGGCGGCGCGCAACCGCGGGATCGTGGCGACGGTGCAGCCCTTCGTGGCGTTCCTCGACGCGGATGATCGCTACCTGCCGGGCCGCTTCGCCGACGCACTCCCGATCTTGCTCGAGGACCCCGGAGTCGCCGGCGTCCATCAAGCGACCGTGGCCGAGTTCGTCGATCCGGCCGCAGAACGCGCGTGGTTCGACCGCAACCGCTCGCGACTCATCGCGGTCCGCGGCACCTTGGCGCCGGGGGAGCTGGTCACCGCACTCCTGCGGCCGGAGCACGGCACCGTGCACCTCAACGCTCTGCTCTTGCGGCGCGCGGCGGTGACCGCTCTGGGCGGGTTTGATGAGCGGCTGCCGATCGGCGAGGACACCGATCTGCTGCTACGCCTCGCTGCGACCAGCACCCTCGTCGCCGGGCCGCGCAGCGAGCCCGTGGCCGTGCGGCGCGTGCACCTTGGTAGCTTGACCATGGCCGCGCCCGATGCGGCGCGCCGCCGCGGCGTCCAGCTCGGGCTGCAGCGACGACTCTTCCACTGGGCGTGCTCGCGCGGGCTCGACCGCGCGAGCCTCAAGGCGATGGCGGCGGCGTATCTGCGCCAGGCAAGGCGCGGAGCCGGCGCCACCGGCAAACTCGCGCGGCTGTCATGGTTCGCCCTGGCGCTCCTCGACGTGGCGCGGCGCGCCGGTGCGGTCGCGCTCGCCCCCGCGCGCCGCGAGACGCCCCTGCCACCATCGGCGTAGCGTGGCCCAGTGCAAGGCGGCCAACAGCGCGCCGCACATCCCGCCGAACAGCACACCGCGCAGCAGCACTCCGACCGGCGCCGCCAAGCTCGCCGTGACCGGTCGAAGCACCAGCAAGAGGACGGCCACGCCCAGGGCCGCGACCGCGACCGGACGCACCAACGCCCGCGCCACATCACTCAGCCGCGCCGGGCCACCACGCACCGCGTAGGCCAGCCGCGGCACGTACGTCAGCGCGTTGGCCGCCGCCCACCCCACGGCCACGCCGCTCGCGCCGTAGGCCAACCCCGCGAGCATGCCGGCGAGCACGGCCGCCGTGCGCCAGGCCGTCAGCCGCAACTGCCGGCCACCGCGGCCGAGAGGCACCAGCTGCCAGCCGATCGCCGCGTTCATCGACTCGAAGAACGCCGCGATCGCCATCACCCGGACGAGGCTGGTACAGGCCTCGACCCAACGCGCGCCGAGCAGTAGACGCACGAGGTCGGCCGCCTCGAGGGCCGTAAAGCAAGCGACCGGCGCGGCGATGGCCGCCACGACCTCGACGCCGCGACGATATGCCGCGCGAAAGCGCACCGGCTCATCCTGGAGCCTACTGAGCGCCGGGAGCCCGACGCTGGCCAGCGGCTGCACCAGGCCTTGGCGCACCATCAGGGCCAGGTTCTGTGACTTCGAGTAGAACCCCACCGCCTCGGCGCCGAACCCCACGCCGAGCAGCAGGCGGTCGGCGCGTTGCGCGATGAGGTTGCACACCTGTGCCAGCGTCAGCTGAGCACCAAACCGGAGCGACGTCGCGGCCTCGCGCCACCGCCGCATCGGCCGGCCCGGGCGCCAGCCGGCCGCGATCCACGCACCGATGAGTGACACCGCCGCGCCGACCAGGAATGGCGACGTCAGCGCCACATAGGGAGCCCCGGCCGCCGCCAGCCCAACGCTCACCCCAGCGCTCAACGTCGCACTCACGATGGCGATCACGTTCAGCGCGCGAAATCGCATGGCGCGGCGCAGCAGGGCGTGGTGCTGCACCGCGGCGCCGTTGATCGCAAAGCTGCCAGCAATCAAGACCGCCGCGGTCGCGACCCGCGAATCGCGATACAGCCAACCCAGCAACGGCGCGGCCGCGGCGAAGGTCAGGGTCAGCAGCACACCGAGGCCGAGATTGCACCAGAACAGCACGGTCAGCTCCGCCTCGCTCAGCGCGCGGCGCTGCACCGTCGCGGTGGAGAGGCCAGCGTCTTTCAGCAGATTGGCCAAGGCGGAGAACACGGCCGCCATGCTGACGACGCCAAACACCGCCGGGGCGACCAGCCGCGCGAGCACCATGGTCGCCCCGAGCTGCACAGCGAGACCGTAGGCACGCGCCGCGACGTTCAGCACGCCGCCTTCCACAGCGGCGCGGCCGGCGGCGGCGGGCGGCTCGAAGTCCGCGGGAGAAGGGCGAGGCGGTCGCGGCACCAGCCCTACTCGCTCCGTTTGGGAAAGGTGTAGGCGAACCGGTCGAGGTCGGCCTCGTAGACCGACCGCACGAGTGCCTTGGTGACACCGTCATAGTGCGCCGCGGGGTCGCTCGGAGCGCCGCGGTTGCGGTGGCCGACGGTGCCTTCGAGACCCAGCTCGCCGAAGATCACGCGGCTGTCCTGCTCCAACGCCTCGACCCGGCCAATGAAGTCGACGCTGGGTTCGCCCGCCGGCGCGAGCCAGCACACCTGCGGATTGCAGTGGCTCAGACCGCGATGGTGAAAGAGGCCGGGCGGCTCGAAGGCGCCATCGCGAAGCAGGTGACAGAACGTCTCGAACGACACCGCCGGGTCCAACAGGCCAACTCGGGGCAGGTATTGCCACAGCGAGACCGCGCGCGTGTATGGATTGCGCGCCAAGCCGAACCGAAAGGCGCGCTCGTCGAAGTCCGCCGACACCAGACCCGCCGCGACCAGTCGCGTGTAGCTCATGTGGCCGAAGGTCACGAGGCCGCGCTGCACAAACGCGGCGCGCACGGCCTCAGGGGTCTTGAGTTTGATGCAACCCTGCGCGGCGAGCACTTCGTAGAGGCTGGTCCCGGCGTTCTTCGGCACCCAGACGAAGACGCCGTCGCGGCGACCGCGCGCCGCGCGCGCAGCGAGCCACCGGGCCACGCCGGAGCCGAGGAACACGGCCCGCGCCGCCTTGCGCAGCCGTCCCTGGCAGCGGTAGGGCTCGATCCACTCGAAGTACGGCACGTTCATCGCCAGGCACGGTTGTCCCTGGCGGGGCGATCCGACGCAACGAGGGATCCGGACCGGCGGTCACCAGCCCGGGCGACGGGTCACTCGCTCGATCCGTCCAGGACCAGCGAGTGCCAGATGGTGATCGACTTCTCCGCGTCCCGGTCGCGTGCCGCGCCGTTCCAAATGGCGCAGGCCACCTGGACCCGGGCTCCTGGGCGCAGGCCAATCTGCGCCGCGGTGGGCGACACGAGCGATCGACGCAAGACGACGCGCCATTCGCCCTCCCCCCACTCTGCGGCGCTCCGCAATGCCAGGGAGTCGGAGACAAAGCGCGGCGCTGACGCGAGGCCGGTCGCGGAGACCTCCCGAGCCTCGGCCTCACGCAGCGCCGCGGCATAGACCACGGCGTCCGAACGGCGCGCGTGCGGCGCGCGGTCCAGCTGCTCCAGCAGCGCTGAAACGTCGCCGGTCGAGAACGGCTTCCAGTGCCACATCGTTACGGCGTGATCGCGCGCGCCCATTCCAAACAGCGGGGGATCGGCGGCGTCCGACCACTGCAGCGCCACGGCATCGGCGTACGCGGCGCCGGCCAGCGGTCGGTCGTCGCGCGTAGCGTCGGGCCAGCGCACGCGCACGGCCACGTCGTCGCCGTCGTGCAGCGCCGTCACAAAAGCCTCCAGCACGGCGGTCTCGCGCCAGTGCAGCGGTGCGAGCGTGAGCCGCACCTCGTCGCCCTGACGCCAGACGGGATCCACGGGGTCACTCGGCAAGTTGGCGACGCGCTTGGCGCGCAGCTCCTCGCGTCGCTGCACGAGCTTGGTCTCGGCGTCGGGACCGAGCAGGCTCTGCACGTAGGCGACCAGTGCCGCGAGGTCGTCGCCGGCTAACGGAGTGGGCGGCATCGTCGAGCCGGGCAAACCAGCGCGAATCCGCCACGCGAGATCGCGGTGACCCGCGCCGCCCTTGAGGACACCGCGGGTGAAGTCGCGCGCCCAAGCGAATGCGTCGTTCTCGGCGAATGGCGGGCGGGCCTCGTCGCCCCCGCCACGCGGACCGTGGCACGACGCGCACTCGCGCTCGTAGAGCTCTCGCCCATGCGCGCGCGCCGCCGCGGTCGCCGGCGCCGGGCGGCCGGGGTCGATCACCGGGCCCGGGGTGAGGCGGGCCACGGCCTGGGCTTGCGCTTCGCCCGGGGCCAAGGGGGCCCGGAGGCGAGTCGCCACTTCCTGCAGCGTCTCGGCCAATCCCGCGGTCGCGAGCGCGCGAACGTGCGCCACCAGCGCCCGGCGGTCCTCGGTCGGCAGCCACGCAAACGACGGCATCGCCGAGCCCGGCATGCCCCGGGCGAGCACATCCATGAGATCATCGTCGGTGGGCGCGCCGCTTTGGGTGCGCACAAGCCGAAACTCACCGCGGCCGAAGTCCCGCGCGGGCGGAAACAAGACCGGCGCCGCTTCGCCGTTGCCGCGGCCACGCGGCCCGTGGCACAAGGCGCAGTGGCGCGCAAACAACTCCGCGCCCCGCCCCGCCACGGCCACGGAGGCCGACGCCGGCGCCCCGCGGGCCACCGCGCACCCCTCCCCCATCGCCACCGAAAACACGAGGGCTCCACCCAGCCACATCGCCGCGTTCCGCATGAAGGAGCAACGCCCCGGGCGCTCGGCGACTTTCGCGGCCAGCGAGCCAGCCTGCCTGCCTGCCAGCCGGTCAACGATGCGCCGCGAGCCGCTCGCTCAGCCCGACGTCGCCGGGGAAGAGCATCAGGCCCTCGTTCCACACGCGCAGCGCTTCAGCCTCGTCGCCGCGATCCATATAGATATTGCCCAGCCAGGCGTAGGCTTGGCTATGCCTGGCCTCCGGCGTTCGCCGCGACTGCTGCTGCGTGAGGATCTCGAAGTGGCGGATCGCGTCGCCGCGCATCTCCGCGTAGTAGCTGTGCTGGGCAAGCGAGAAGCGAGCGTCCCAATTCTGCGCGTCGAGCTCGAGGGCACGGGTCAGAGCTTGCGCCGCCTGGCCACCCCACTTGCCACGTTCAGGCCCGTCGCTGGCGGCCAACATGCGGTGCTGATAGGCCCAAGCGAGCTCCGTCTGCCGCATCGAGTCGGCCGGCGCCGCCGCGGCGAGCTGCTCGAACTGCTCGACGACGCGATCGATCTCGCCGCTCGCCCGCACCTCTTGCCAAAGGGCCTGCTTGGCATCGTCGCTCAGCGACGGGTTGGCGAGGTCGCGCATCACCCGCGCCACGTCGAGCGCCGGGGCCGAGGGAGCACCGTCACCCGACGGCGCAAGCGCGCGGGCCACGGCACGTTCGACCGCCGCATGCAGATCGGCGTCGGTGGGTGCGCCGCTGAGCGCCTCGCGGGCCTCGCCGCTGACACGATCCGCGAGTGCGGTGAGCCGGCGGTCGAGATCGGCGAGCTGGGCCTCGATGGCCGCCCACTTCGCCTCGGGCTGACGCATCGGTGCCGGAGCCGGGGCCGGCGCCGGAACCAACGCCCAGACGACGACCCCCGCGACGAGAGCCCCGGCGAAGGCGGCGGCGGCCAGCGATCCTCCCAAGCTCGTCGTCGAACTCATGGCGTCGACTCTACTCGATGACGACGTCGACCCGATTCGAGGTGTTGCCGATGCTGCTGGAGGCGAACACCAGGTCCTGGAACGACAGCCGCAGGCCCACCGGCAGCCCGGGGATCGGCACGTGGCGTTGCGCCGGGACGACGCCGATGTCGAGCACGGCCCACGGGGCGCCGAGATCGAGCAGGAGCGCTCCAAACGGCGGCAGCATCTGCTCGCCCGGACGGGTGCCGACCAGCAGCACCGACATCAACGTGGACGTGCCCGTGGTGTCGAGGGTCAGCACAGCGCCGCGGCGCGCCGCCGGCGGGGCGTCCAGGTGCACGTGCCCAAACTCATGGGCACCCATGTCACGCACGATCGCGCCATCGAGGTCGCCGTCCAGGTGGCGCGGCATGCCGGCGAGATCCACGCCACCGAAGGGCCCGGCGGGATCCCCGGCGTCGACGCACGGCGAGCCAGCCGCGAGGCGATAGTCGCCCTGCTGCGCGTCGACAAAGCTGGGATCGGCGTCGATGTTGCCCAGGCCAGGATGACCGCCTTCGATCGCGCAGTAATCGACCGCGGCGCCGCTGGTCGCAACCTGGGCGCCCGCCGAGTTGCCCCACAAGATCGAGTGCGTCACCGTCGACTCGTTGCCGAACTCGACCAGCCCCCCCACCCCGAAGGGTGCGGTGTTGCCGACGATGGTGCAGCCGTCGATGTCCAGGCCACCGCCGCCGCCGAACCCGGCGATCGCGCCGCCCGTCGTGTTGACGGAGTTGCCCACGAAGAGCGAGTCCTCGATCGTCGTCCGGGCCCCCATCCAGCTGAAGAACCCGCCGCCGTCGTCGGCCGTGTTGCTCTTGAAGACGCAGCCGGTGATCAGCGGGCTGCCGCCAAAGCCGACGTAGACACCACCGCCCCAGCAGCCAGCGCTGTTGCCCTCGAACACGCAGTCGCGAATCGTCGGGCTGCTCTCTCGCCGAACGCGGATGGCGCCACCGTTGAACGGATCCGAAATGGCGCCCGGCAACGTCGCACCGTTCGTGATCGTGAAGCCCTCGACGACGGCGTCACGCGTCTCGCCCTCCTCGAACAGGAAGCCGCGGAACGGATCCGCGGTGCTGCCCTCACAGTCGATGATGCAGCTCGGCGCGCCGTTCGCGCTGCGCACGATGATGTCCTTGCCGCGGAAGGTGAGGTCCTTGTTGCCTGTACCACGGTAGACGCCGTCGGCGACGACGACGGTGTCGCCCCGCACGGCGGCGTCGATCGCTGCTTGGATGGTCGAGTATTGGTCCGGAACCGTAAGTGTGCGCTGCGCTGCGACGGGTGCGGCCGCGATCGCTGCGGCCAGCCCGACGAGGGCGAGGTACGGACGGGAGGCGGGAACGGAACGCTGAGCGAACATGGGGTCTCCTTGAGGAAGCGCAAGAGCGACCGCGTCACGAGAGTCGACGGCCGATGAGCGCCGATGCCGGCGCCTGCGCGGGCAAGGGCAAGAAGCGGACCAAAGCGCGGACGAGGTCACGCTCGCGAGCGCCAGACCGCCGCAGATCGCGGCGACAGGCCGTCTGCGGCCAGACCGCGGCGAGGCGGCAAGCCTGGCGACTGCCTGCCCTCAGGACAACCACCGGTGACGTCTGCCCGGTGTCCGAACGTCTCCGCGCGGGCTCTAGTGGTGTGATTCAGGAATCTGGGGCCTTATCCACGGCCCTCAGCGCCGCTCGCAGCGTTGGGTCGTCCTCGCCGTATCCACCAATATGCCTGCGGCGACCCGCCTTGCGACCGGCACCGATGTCTCGCGGACAAGGCCCCATCTGCCTGAATCACACCACTAGGTACCCCAGACCTCGCGGATCTGGGCCAGGTATTGCGGCTTGTACTCGTTGTAGTGAAAGACGCCGAACTCGCGCAGGCGCGGCTCCCGCAGGTCGATGCAGGGGCCCCGCATGGGCAGGTCCGCCGTTCCCAAGTGGTGCTCCATGTTGATCACGTCGATCTGCAGCTTGGGGTCCTCGACGACCCGCAGCTCCTCGGCGAACAATGCGCACGTGAGACTGAACACGTACTGGTCGCCCGTCGGCAAGCGCGCGACCGGGGTCGCCATCCGCCCCGCCACCTCGCGGTAGCGGCGCAGGAAGCGCGGGCCGAAGAACACGACTCCCGACATCAGGTACGGGAACTCGGCCGGGTGCCAGGGCTCGACGCCGCGGTACTTGGAGTTGCCGAGACGGCAAGTAATGACATCGGCGTCGCCTGGATTGGCGGCGTGCTCGGCCAGTGACCGCAAAACGAACGTGTCGGCGTCGAGAAACAACGTCCAGTCGAACGGCGTCCGGTGCCAGGCGTCGGTCTTGGCGGCGATCACGCGGCGGTCCTGGCCGGCGCGGTCGAATCGACGCGCGCGCTTCCAGAAGGACACCGCGCGGTAGAGCGCACGCAACGGCGAGACGCCAAATGACGGGATCGTTTCGACGCGCACCGACCAGTCAGGATGCTGCCGACGCAGTGACGCAATGCTGACGTCGAGCATCTCGCGGTAGCGGCGGTTGGCGTCAGCGAAATACATGACGCCGAACTCGGTGCCGGTCACGTCTGCCTCCCGGCGCGCCGGTGTGGCCGTGGCAAGCGCAGCAGGACCGCCAGCCCCCGGGGCCCTACGGCCGTACACGCCGCCCAGGCCAGCCGAGCTTGGCGGCAGGGATGGCCGAGCTCGCGCGCGGCCCAGCGCAAGACACGCCGCGCGTCCGGGGTGGCGCCAAGCCGCAGATAGCTCTTGGCGACGCCCAGGGCCCGGCGCGACAGCCGCTCTTCCGCGGCCGCCGCACTGGCCCGCCCGGCAACGAGCGTCGCAACCCGACGCATCGCCCGCTCTTTGTCCTGCAGGAAGCGCAGCGAGCGATGGTCGGAGATCCGCGGACCGTCGTGCAACACCGCGTAGGCGCCGGGCGACGGGTCGAACCGGCCCGCGGCCCCCGCTAACAAGATGCGCGCCGCGAACACCCAATCCTCGACGCCGCAGAGGTCTTCGTCCCAGCGGACCGCGCCGATCGCGGACCGACGCCATAGCGGTGCGATGCAGCTGAACGATGTGCTCACCGCGGCGAGGCATGGATCGTCCGGCAGCGGCGCGCCAATCTGAAACTGCGAGACGCCGGCGGCCGTCGGGAAGTCGGTCACGCAGTAGACCAGTCCCAGTCGCGGCTCGGCCTGCAGCATGGTGGCGTGGCGCTGCAGCTTGTCCGCATCGAGCAGGCAGTCCGAGTCGAGGAACTGCACAAACTCGCCGCGACATCGCTCCAGGCCGGCGTTGCGCGCGGCCGCCGGGCCGCGGTTGGGTTGCTCGTGGACCACGAGCTCGAACGCTGGCTCGGCGGCGTTGGCCGCGGCCCACGCTCGACACGCTGCCGCCGTCGCATCCGCGGAGCCATCGTCGACGACGATCATCTCGATCGATCGGTGGGTCTGCGCCAATACCGAGTCCATGGTCCGCAGCAGCAGCTCGCGCCGATCGAACGTGGGGACGATCACCGACACGCAGCCCCGCCGCACTCCCAGAGACTCGCCTGGCCCGCTCATCGCACCGTCGCGGCCGCTCCCGTCGTGGTCGGCGACGCGGGCGCGCACTCGCCACCATCGCGGGCCATGGCGTAGACCGCCAGCCATTGCTCATAGACCGTCTCCGGCCCAAAACGCCGGATCGCGTCCTCCCGCGCCGCAGCGCCCAGCACCTGGCATTGCGACGCCCGCGGGTAGAGGTCGGCGATCGCGCGGCCCAGCGCTTCGCTGGATCCAGGCTCGTAGAGCACCCCGGTCACGCCGTTGGTCACGATCTCGGGAAGACAGCCCAGCCGCGGCGCGACGACGGCCTTCGCCGCGGCCATGCCTCGCGCCAACGCGTTGGGAAACCCCTCGAACCAGCGGCTACAGCACACCAAGATTCGCGCCTCGCGCACGAAGGCGTCGAGCGCGGCGCCCTGTAGGTAGCCGCACACGCGCACGTTCTGCGGGGCATTGGCGATCAGCGCTTGCGTGGCGGGGTCGTCGCGCACCGCCCCCGCGACGGCAAACGGCAGCTGCGGCAATGCCCGCGCCGCCGCCAAGAAATCGCCGACGCCCTTCTCCTCGCTGACGCGACCGAGGAACGCCACGGTGCGCCCGACCGCCGAGGGGTCACCCGCCGCACCGCCGACCTCGGGAATCGCATTGGGCACGACGGCGATGCGCGCCGCCGGCACGCCCCGGGCGACAAAGCGCTGTCGCTGAAAATCACTCAGTACGACAAACACATCGACGTGCCGCAGAATCATGCGGGTCCAGCGAGCCGTCAGGCCACGCATCGCGTAGCTGATGCTCTTGCCGCGCGAACCGGTGCAGTTGCGCACCGCGCACCACATCTCGCGGCCCGGGGACAGACATCGCTCGCAAATCGCGCCGCTCGTGTAGTGCAAACCCGTGGGGCAGAACAACCGGTAGTTCGGGCAGCGCAGCACGACCGGCACATCGAGACGCCGAGCCGCGCGCAAGATCGACGGCGACAGCAACGGGTAGAGGTTTTGCGCGTGCAACACATCCGGCCGCTGATGCCGCACGCGAGCGCGCAGCTCCCGCGCCGCGGCAACGCTGTAGAACCCGCTAAAGAACGCCTGGAGCTGCCGCCGGCGAGAACCAAGCAACGTCGCCGAGTCCCGCTCCAGCCACTCGACCTCGTGACCACGCTCCTGGAGCAGCGTGGCGATCGATGCGCAAGCGTGCTCTTCACCGCTCGGCCGGGCGTAGCGGTTGTGTGCCAACAGGATCTTCACCGTGCTCTCCCGGCCGAGAGCACTTCACCGTCGTCGACGGCCTCGCGACGCTGCGCGAGGTACAAGCCAAAGAACAGCGCAAACACCAACGTCGACGGGTACCAGCTCTCGGCGAGGAACGCCTTGGAGTTGCTGTTGACGACGCCCGCGGTCAAGGCGCACGCCACGCCAACGCCGCCGCGGCCCTGCCACGCGGCGCGCACGCTGCCACAGAAGAGACCGAGCCACCCGAGCACGTAGAGGATCCCGCCCACCAACCCCGTCGCCAGCAACGCCGAGAAGAACGAGTTGTGGGTGTTGGTGGTGTAGAGCGATGCAAGCCGAGCCGAGACCGCGAAACCCTCGCCGAAGAACAGGTTCTCACGAAAGCGATCGGCGTAGCGTTCCCACAACACCATCCGGCCGCCCATACCGGCGATGTCCGAGTAGTCTTTGCCCGGAAACAACACGGGCAGGAACCCCTCGGTCGAGAAGAGCGCGAACGTCGCGGTCGACCCCAGGGCGATGGTGATCGCCAACCCGACGCGCCGGGCCAGCAGGGCCCCCAGCGTGAGCGCACAGGCAACCGCGACGTTGCTGCCGCTGCTCGAGCTGATCGCGACCAGGCCACCCGCCACCACCCCGCCGCCCAAGAGCCGGCCTCGGCGCAGCGCCTCCGGGCGCGCCAAGATCTCGCCGATGCAGTAGGCGCAGACCATGGCTCCAGTGGTCGCGAACGTGTTGGAGTGGAAGGCTCGAAGGGTGAAGTCACCCAGCAGCAGCACCGGCGCCAGCTGCAGCGCGATCACCGCGAAGGCCGCGCGCAGCACCTGCCGCTCGGCCCGTCCGGCGTCGCCGGCGTAGGACAGAGCGACCAACACCAGCAGCGCCTGCACGAGCGCTTCGCCGGCGCGGAACGCGGAGTAAGCCGGTAGCTCGGACCAAGCCGCGCTCAGGACACCGAGCACGTAGAAGCCGGGAAAGAACAGCGTGGAGGGTCGCCGCAAGTCGCGCAGCACGGCCGGCAGGCGGGGCGACCCCAGGAGCACCAGGCCGCCCAAGGCGGCGATTCCAACCTGCAGCAAGGCGAAGGAGTCGATGCTGGCGAATTCGTCGGCGGCGCGCCGCCGCACCAAGACCGTGAGCCGCACTACGAGTGCGAACGCCAGCAACCACAACGGCGCCTGTCGGGCGATCCGCGGCCGACCGAGGCTGCCGCTGCCCAGTCGGGGTGCGGCCGTGCCAAAGAAGCTCATGCCCGGCGCTCCCGCGGCGGCGCGGCCGGGCGCCGCGCCAACCGCAGCCGCCGATGGTCGATCGCGATCCGGCAGGCGCTCAGCACGGAGGCCGCGGCCGCCGCCGGGGAGTGCGTCGCGACCAGCGTCCGCGAGCGCGCCCCCATTGCCGGCAGCTGGTCGCGATGGTCGACGCACTGCCGCAGCGCGTGGCTGAGCGACGCGAGGTCGGCCGGGTCGAACAACCAGCCGGTCTCGCCATGGCGGACGAGCTCGGGCCAGCAGCCGTTGCGCGTCGAGCACAGCACCGGCTTGCCGCACGCCATCGCCTCGGGCACGACCAAGCTCCAGTTATCCTCGAGTGAGGGCATGAGCAGCGCGTCCAGACAGGCGTAGTAGGGCGCCAGCCGGTCGTAGTCGACGGCACCGGCAAAGCGTACGCCGCGAATTCCAAGCTCGGCCGCCAGCCGCACAAGCCGCTGCCGCTCCGGTCCGTCGCCGACCAGCAGCAGGGTCGCCCCCGCGGCGTCCAAACCGGCGGCCTGCCAGCCGCGCAACGCCTCCTCCAGACCTTTCAGTGGGAGCAAGCGGCCGACACAGCCGACCGTGAGCCGCCCGAGGCCCAGATCCCGCCGCACTCGATCGACCTCGGCCCGAGTCAGCGCCGCCACACGCGCGGCGAGCCCTTCGGTGTCGGCGACCATGTGGCCGAGGGTGATCCGCGTCTCGGGAACGCCGTGGCCCACCAAGTAATCGCGACAGAGCGAGCCATTGGCACACAGCGCGTCGATGTGGCGCAAACACCAACGGCGATACGACCGGCGGTACCACTGCGCGTGCCGTTCGGTGTGCGCCGTGCGCTCATAGGTCACGACCAGTGGCACGCCGCGCGTCGCGCGCCAGTAGTAGCCGGCCACCGTCCACTTGAAGAACCCGTTGCCGATGACCACGTCGGGCGCGATGCGGCGCAGCTCCCGCAACAGGCCCGGCTGCCATCGGACCGAGAAGTTGCGATTGGCGCGAAACTCGCGGTCCTCGCGCCCCGCCCCCCACTCGCCGCGGAGCCCCACCGCACGCGGGCCAAGCAGTGCCTGCGCCTTGGCCGTGCAACGGTCGGGCACCGCATCGGCCGAGAACAGGAAGTGCAGGCCACGCGCCCCCGCGACGGCGCCATTCTGCTGGTCTAGAGCCGCGAGCACCGGGAGCCGGTAGTCCAGGAAGGTGCGCTGCACCCAGGCAATGCGCAGCGGCCGCAGCCCGTCCGCGGCTTGTTGCCCGCGTTCTGCCATCGGCTTCAAGTCCGTGCCACACGGCGGCCGGGCCGCCCCGGCCGCAAATGGTCGATCGCCGCCTCCCGCAGCCGCAACGCCAAGGCTCCGCCCCACCAGGCCGGCCGCCCCAGGTTCTGTAGCGCCCCCAACAGGCGCACCACGCGATCACAGGGCATGGCAGCGCCGTAGCGGCGATAGATCTCGAGCGCCTCCCAGTGCCGCCCGGCCATGATCTTGGCGTACGCGAAGCCCGCCGCAACACGGCCGCGCACGACCTCGAAGTGGGGCCGATCCGCAGCGGCGAGGCGGGGCACGATGCGGCTCTGCCAGGCTTCGACCGTCGGGCACAGCCGACGCCGCCGCCGGTACTTCTCGCGAATGCCGCGCGACGCCGCCGCAACAGCACGCGAGTCCCCGATCCACAGTGGCCGCGGCAGATAACCCCACGGCCCGAAGGTCGCGAGATAGCCCCAGTACTCGAGGTCCTGGCTGATGCGCAGGTCGTCGCGTTGCGGACCGGCACGCCGCACTACCTCGTGGCGCAACAGCACGCTGCCCGTGCGAACGTGGTCGTACTCGGCCCAGAAGCGAAAGAACGACTCGAGCCGGCGCGCCGACGGCCCCGCCCCAGGCACGACCGGCCGCACGGTCTCGTTGCCGCGCACGTCGCGCAGTCGCTGCGCGGTGCTCACGGCGATCGCGTCCGGCGCCTCGTGAAGGAAGGCGACGCACGCCGCCAAGAACTCTGGGTCCCACCAATCATCCGCATCCAAGAACGCGATGAACTCACCCCGCGCACACCGCAAGCCAGCGTTGCGCGCCGCGCCTTGCCCTTGGTTAGTCTGCTGCAACAGACGCACCGGAGCGCCGAACGCCCGGGCCACCGCCGCCGTTTCGTCGGTCGAGCCATCGTCGATGACGATCACCTCCGCGGGCAGCCGCGTCTGCCCGAGCGCCGACTCCACGCAGCGGCGCAAGCTCGAAGCCGCGTCAAAGGCCGGGATGATCACGGAGACCGACACGGCGAGTCAGCGCTGGTTGAGGGCTAGGCCGTACACCGCGCCGACCTGGATGTTGACGACGTCGGCGAGGAAGCGACGCGTCCACGAGCCCACCGTGTGGTCCACCGAGATCACGTCACCCGACCGCACCTCCACGGTCGTCGCGCGCAACCGAGCGTCACCGGCAATCTCGAACGTCGCCGCCAACACCCGGCCAGCCGCGTCTTTGCGAAACACCGTCGCATACGGCGGGTTGGCGGTCATGTCGACGCCGCCGGCCAGCGCCAAGGCCTGCATCAGGTTGTAGCTCGCGTCGCGCGGATACTCGAACGCGCCCGGGCTCTGCACCAAGCCAACGACCGTGAACAGCGCCGGCTGCCAAAGCTCGACCTCGACGGTGTCACCAGCGGCCAGGGCGACATCGGCCACCGGCACATTGAGCCCCTTGACGGGCAACACCAGCTCCTCGTCGTTGCCCTCGGCACGGCGCACCCGAATCAAGCGCGCCCCGACTTTGCTTTGACTCGCCTTGAGGATCCCGCCGGCTTGGCTCAACGCGCCAAACACCGAAAGCTGGTCGGCCCGCAGCTCGTGGATCCCCGGCCGCTCGACCGCCCCGAGCACCGCGACGCTGGCGGTCTGATGCTCGGTAACGCGCACGACCAGGAGCGGCCGCGCCCGCAAGTAGCGCGGGTGCAGCGCGTCGATCAGCGCCGCCTCGATTTCGGTCACGGTCTTGCCGGCGATCTCCAGCTCGCCCACAAGTGGCAGGGTCAACGTGCCGGCGTCGGACACCCGCGCGTCAATGGCCTCCGGCGCCACTCCCGGCGCCCCCCCGAGGCCGAGGAACGCACGCGCGCCGCGGATCTCCAGGAGATCGCCTGGGACCACCCGGTAGGGCCCACGGCCAGGGATGCCGGGCAGTAGCTGCTCTCGATCCACGACCGGCTCGATGGGCCCTGCCGCCTCGAAAGCGCGCAGTTCCTCCGGCGTCGGCCAGTAGGTCGTCGCGCAGCCGGCGCCCAGTGCGACCACCGCCAACAGCATTGCCATGGCCACGGGCCAGGGTCGCCACGTCATGTCGACGGCACCTCCACCGGCACGCCGCCCTCCCGCCGCCACCACTCGATGGTCGCGCGCAAACCGTCGCGTAGGGCCGTTCGCGCCCGGAAACCGAACTCCTGCTCGGCGCGCGCCGTGTCCAGACAACGCCGCGGTTGGCCGTCGGGGCGCGACGCGTCGAAGCGAATCTCGCCGCGAAACCCGACGAGCTCAGCGATCTCCGCGACGAGGTCACGGATCGCGATCTCCGCCCCACTGCCGAGGTTGACCGGTTGCGCCGCGTCATAGCGCTCCGTCGACAGCGCGATCGCCTCGGCACAGTCGTCGACGTAGAGGAACTCGCGCGATGCCGCGCCCGTGCCCCAAACTTCGACGAACGGCGCCCCTTCACGCTGCGCGGTGTCGAGCTTGCGGATCAGCGCCGGGATGACGTGGCTCGATTGCAGATCGAAGTTGTCACCGGGCCCGTAGAGATTGACGGGCAGGAGGTAGATACCAGGGAACCCGTATTGCTGACGATAGGCTTCGAGCATGACCAACAGTGCCTTCTTAGCGATACCGTAAGGCGCGTTGGTCTCCTCCGGATAACCGTCCCACAGCGCGGCCTCGCGAAACGGCACGGGACAGTGCTTGGGGTAAGCGCACACGGTGCCGACCTGCACGAACTTGTCGAGCCCGGCCACTCGGCCCTGCTCGATCATGTGCAGCCCCATCGCCATGTTGGCGTAGAAGTAGCGGCCGGGGTTCGCCTGGTTGGCCCCGATCCCGCCGACCTCAGCCGCCAGATGAATCACGACGCCGGGCCGCGCGTCCCGGTACAGCCGCCGGGCGCCGACCTCGGTCGTGAGGTCGTAGTCGGCGCGCCGCGGCACCACGATGTCCGTCGCGCCGCGCTGGCGCAGAACCTCGCACAGGCGGCGGCCGAGGAAGCCCGCACCGCCGGTCACCACGATGGGGCGCGTCAGCGCGCGCAGGTCGAGGGCGATCATCACAGCACCTCCGCAAAGCCCCGGTCCGATCCGGGATGCCCACGATCGACCATCGCCTTCTCCCGCGCCGCGGCCTCGAGGTCGGCCGCGACCATCATGTCGATCAGCTCCGCGAAGCCGACCTTGGGCTCCCAGCCGAGCTGTCGCCGCGCCTTGCTGGCATCACCCACGAGCTGGTCCACTTCGGCCGGACGCAGGTACGCGGGATCGACCCGCACGTGCTCGGCGGGGTCCAGCCCCAACTTGCCGAACACCAGCGTCACCAGCTCGCGAACGGTGTGCGCGACCCCCGTGGCGATTACATAGTCGTCCGGCTGGTCCGCCTGCAGCATCTGCCACATGGCCTCAACGTAGTCCCCGGCGAACCCCCAATCCCGAGCCGCGTCGAGATTGCCGAGGAAGAGATGCCGCTGCAACCCCAGCTTGATGCGCGCCGCACCGCGCGTCACCTTGCGGGTGACGAACGTCTTGCCGCGGCGCGGCGACTCGTGATTGAAGAGCAGGCCGTTGCAGGCAAACACGCCATACGCCTCGCGATAGTTGACGGTCTGCCAATACGAGTACGCCTTGGCACAGGCGTAGGGACTGCGCGGGTAGAACGGCGTGCGCTCGGTCTGCGGCGTCTCCTGCACTTTGCCAAAGACCTCGCTGCTTGAGGCCTGATAGAAGCGCACGTTGTCGTTGAGGCTGCGCACCGCTTCGAGCAGGCGCAGCGTGCCGAGCGCATCGATGTTGGCCGTGTAGATCGGGTTGTCGAACGACACCTTCACGTGCGACTGCGCGCCGAGGTTGTAGACCTCGTCCGGACGAATCTCCGCCAGCAGGCTCGCCAAGCGCCCACCGTCAGACAGATCGCCGTAGTGCAAGTGCAGGTCGGTGGCCTGCTCGCGAGGGTCACGGTAGAGGTGGTCGATCCGTTCGGTGGTGAAGCTGCTGCTGCGCCGCACGATCCCGTGCACCTCGTAGCCCTTGGCCAGCAGAAGCTCGCACAGGTAGGAGCCGTCCTGGCCGGTAACGCCGGTGATGAACGCCTTCTTCATGCGGTTGCGGGGGCTATGCCGAGGCGCGAGGTGCCCAGCTCGGCGAGGCTGTGGCGCTCCAGCAACCCGGCCAAGCGCCGAATGCCCACCTCGCCGTCAACCGGCCCGGTCACGGCCAACACCAGGGGAGGGCCACGGCGGCGGTGCCGCACCGGCAGCTCGGCGGGCGCAGCCGCAGGCTCCCCACCGGCGCCTGAGTCAGCCGACCAGCGCAGATCGAGCACCCCACCATCGCGGCGATCCAGCTGAAAGCGCAGTGCGGTACAGCCGAGCTCCGCGGCCACTCCACACACGGATCGCCACCAATCGTCGACCGTCACGCAATCCCGCAGGCGTCCCTCCCATTCGGCCGAGACCAACCCGGCGGGCGCCAGATCCTCCGACGCCGCCGTCCGCCGCAGCCGCAGGGCGTCGCGAAGCCGCAATGCGCCGCACCAACGAAACAGGCCGAGGTGGAGCGTCAGGAGCCCGAGGACAACGACGAGCCGCGCCTGCGGCACCACGTTGAGCAGAGCGATGGCCGCGATCGTGGCGACGGCGGCTTCGATGACCAGCACGACCGCCACCCGGCGCGGGTGATAGCCCAGGTCAAGCAGGCGGTGATGCACGTGCTGTCGATCGGGAGCAAAAACGGAGCGGCGCTCGATCGCGCGTCGCACCACCGCAAACGCGGTGTCGATAATGGGGACGCCCAACGCGATTGCCGGCACCGCGAGCCCGACGAACGCGGCGGCCTTCGCCGCCGTCGACACCGCCGCCGACGCCAAAACGAAGCCCAACAACAAGCTGCCCGAGTCCCCTAGGAAGATCCGCGCCGGGTGCCAGTTGAACGGCAGATAGCCGAGCAGCGCGCCAATCAGCGCTACCATCACCACCGCCGTCGCATACTGCCCGTTGCTCAGGGCGACGTAGCCGATCGCGGCGCTGGCGACCGTGCACAGACCCGACGCCAGTCCGTCGACGCCATCGATGAAATTGACCGCGTTAGTGAGCCCGACGATCCAGAGAACAGTCCAGACATACGACCAAGCGCCGAGGCTCAGCACCCAGCCGTCGGCCAGCGCCAACGCCTCGACGCGCACGCCGGCGGCGTAGACCGCGCTGGCCGCGGCGAGCTGCAACGCCAGCCGATAGCGAACCCGCAGACCGCGCGCGTCATCGGCGAGCCCCATCGCGAACATGACGACGCCTCCGAGAAGCAACGCGCCCAGCTCGAGACACTCGGCCGCGGCGGGCCACGGCAGCGTGGTGCCACCAAGACCCACCACCCCCAGCCCGACGCCAAGACCAACGGCGAGTGCCGCCACGATCGCCCCGCCGCCCAGGTAGGGCACCGGGCCCCGGTGCACCTTGCGGGGATCTGGGTGGTCGACGATGCCCCAGGCTGTGGCCAACCGCGCCAACCGCGGCGTCACAAGGAGCGCCGAGACGAGAGACGAGGTGGCAACCGCGAGCCAGAGCAGCATAAGTGCGACCGACGCGGCGAGAGGCCGCGCGAGAATCCACGGGACGACTCCGCGCGGCGGAGGCCGGTGGCACGGTCGGTGATGTTAGCCCAATCCGGACGGTTCCGGTGGGCCCCACCCCAAGGGGTCAGCGGGGTTGCGGCGGCCACGGGACGCGCTTGAACAAGCGGTCCCCGTCGGGGCTGTAGTAGACCTCGCCATCGCTGCCAAACACCGCCTGGGCGACCCCGCCCGCGACCGCCATTCCGGCCCCCTGCAGACGATAGCTGCGGTAGTGACCCGCTGGCCGCACCGGCAGGCGCCGCGCGCCGTTGTCATAGAGGTCCCCCAACAGCTGGCCACCACGCACGGCCGACTCGATGCGCCGCAGCTCCGGCGCCAAGTCGATGGCGCCGTCGGGCCCCTGGACCATGCAGGCGCCCGGCGCCGTTGCGGCCGGTCGAGGATCACCGGCGCGCGGGCCGTACGGCCGGATCTGGGGACCCGGCGCGGCGGCGACCGGGATTGGTGGCACCGCGGCGCCGGCGCCGCCGGCGGGCGCGTCGTCGACCGCCGGCGCCACGGCGGGCGGCTGGTCCTGCGGGGCCGACGGCGCCGGTGCAGCCGGGACCGTTGACGTCGCTCCCCGCACCGCCAGCCCCACCGCCGCGGCGCCCACCACGACAGCCAGGGCGAGCGCCACCACGCCCCTCATCGCGGGACCTTCCGATCCGGCGGCTGGCCTTCGCCGGACGCCGCCGGGTTGGGGTTCCCAGCGACCGGCCGCTTGGGCGGGATGGCCCGCGCCTTCTCCCGCAACCGCTGCCGCGCCTTCTCCACGCGTTCGGCGGTGAGCACGAAGTCGATGTCGTCGATCGTGCCCATGCTGCCGATCACCGCGCGCGGGCCGTAGCTGTGGAGGCTGCCCGCGGCGCCGACGCGGCCGCCTTCCGTGGCGCTCCAACGCACTCGATACACCCCTGGCTGGGTCACCGCGAAGCGGCGGCGCACGATCCCGGGCGGCGTCTTGGTGTGCCTGCGAAACGGCGTCACTCCGTGGCCTGGAGCGCCAGAAACCTCTGCCCCGGCGACCGGCGCGAGGTAGCGCACCTTGTGCGGAAAGCCGTTGGTCATCGGCACGAGGTCGACCGACAAGAAGCCAGGCAGCTTCACGCCCTCTTCGACGCGGATGCGCACGCGCACGACGGCGGCACGCTGCAACGCGATCTCGTCGCCGTCGCGCACGCTGCCGCGGAATGGCACGAACCCGTCGGCCCACAGGGTGACCCGACAGTCCGGTGCGAAGACCAAGAGCTCGAGCTCGCCTTTGGCATCGCTCAGCGTGCGCACGGTGCCGGTCTCGGCACCTGGGATGACGGGTACGCACTGCACAGGTTGAGCCAGCGGCTCGCCGTGGTGGTCCAGCACCTTGAAGCGCAGACGGCGGGCGCGCTGCACGTCCAACGGGTTGACGCGCGGGTCGCGGCCGTCGTTCGCCGCGGGCACCACGACACCGGTCACCGTCTGCAGTGGCTGGCGCTCGCCCTGCAGCGAGACCACCACGTCGATGGTGCCAGGCGGCGCGCGGCGCAGCCAAAAGCGACCATCGGCGGCGAGGGGCAAAGGCCGCGCCACCGCGTCGTCGCCACCCGCGCGGCGGTAGCCGACCCGAAAATCACGCGGACTCAGACTGGGGTGCCAAAGAAGGCGACCGGCGAGGGCGGTGCCGCTGCCCGAGGCCGCCGCGGCCGGCGCACCCGGAGCGTCCGGCGCCCGATCGGTCGAGGCAACCGGCGCCGCCGGCTCGATCGCCGTGGCCCCCTCGGCGGCGG
>JBCCGH010000023.1:0-72825 GCA_039029375.1 Planctomycetota bacterium | reverse complement strand
CGTCACCCCGCCTCCGCGGTCGGTCGCTCGTCTTCCTTGCCACAGCGGTCCTCTCACGCACTGGACGCCAACCCTCGTGCATGATCCGGGCTAGTAGGGCGACTCAAAGTTCGCCACTAGCGCGGGAACTCCGCCGCGTCGATCGCCGCCAGCTGCTCGGCCGACAGGCGCAGCTCGGCGGCGGCGACCGAGTCGAGCGCGTGCTCGACGCTGCGCGCCGACGGGATCGGGATCACGTTGGGTGCCTTGGCGAGCAGCCAAGCCAACACCACCCGGTAGTTTGAGCAGCCGTGCTCCTGGGCGATCCGTGCGAGCACCGGGTGGTCCTTGGTCTTTTGCGCCAGCAAGCCACCGACCGGGCTGAACGCTAGGAACCCAACGCCGAGCTTGCGGCAGTGCGCCAGCAGGCCCTTGCGCCACAAGCGCCCGCGCAGCGCGCCGCGAAAGTACGGGTTCAGCAGGTTCTGCACCGACTGCACCGGCATGATCCGGCGGGCCGCGTCGAGCTGTTTGACCGTGACGTTTGACACACCGACCCAGCGCACCTTGCCGGCCCGCTGGAGCTCGGCGATCGCGCCAACACTGTCTTCGAACGGCACCTGCGGGTCGGGGCCGTGCAGCTGGTAGAGGTCGATCTGCTCGACGCCGAGGTTCTCGAGCGAGGCCTCGCACGCCTCCCGCAGATGCTCGGGCCGGCCGTCTGCCTTCCAGCGCTGGGCGTCGGGGCGCGACGAGCCGCCTTTCGTCGCGACGACCAGACGGTCGCGGTCACCCGACCATTCGCGCAGCGCTTTGCCGATCAACCGCTCGTTGTGGCCCAGCTCGTGCGGCCCCTGGCAGTAGACGTCGGCGGTGTCGATGAGCGTGACGCCGGCGTCCAGCACCGCGTGGAGCGTCCGGATGGCCGCCGCTTCGTCGGGGCGCTCCTCGAGCGACAGAGGCATCCCGCCGTAGCCAAGCTCCGAGACGGCCGGTGCGTCCGGCCCCAGACGCCGCGTCTGCATCCCTCGAAAAGACATGGCAGGCGGTGTTTTCGCCAGTCAAGGGCGCCAAAACTCGCGCGGCGCCGGCAGAATCCAAAGCCGCCCATGCGCCTCGCGATCTGGCTGCTCGTCCTTCCTCCCACTGCGGCACTCGCCTGGAACGTGTGGGCCGCCGTCGAGAACGGTGCCCTGCCGCCGTTGCGGTGGGCCACGGCCCTCGGCGCAGTGACAGCGCTGGCGTTGGCGGCCCTGATCGTCCGCGGCGCCAAGCTGCCCGCCGGCGTGCGCCTGGTCTACGCCGGGCTCGCCGCGGTCGCCCTCTGGCTAAGCGGCCTGGAGTTCGCGCTGACGCGCACGACCATCCTGGCGCGCGGCCTGCTCGGCTGGTCGGCGGCGATCGCCGTTTACGGCACGATCGCGCTGGCGCTCGCGCGCGGACCGGGCCAGCGCGCCGAACCAAAGCTAGCCCTGCGGCTCGGCGTGTTCGCGGCGATGCTGCTGCTGTCGCTGTTTGCCGTGGAAACGCTGCTGCGCCGGCTATTCCCCGTGCAGATCTACGAAATCGTCCCCGACAACCCGCGCCAGGGTAGCTGCCTCATGGCCGGGCCAAACCGCCGACCCGAGCTGCGACCCGGCTTCACCGGCCAGTACATGCACCCGGAGTTCCCGGAGCTGCGGATCGAGATCAACGACTGGGGGCTCCGCGACGACGCCGAGGAGGCCAGCGAGCCCGAGCCGGGCAGCCGCTCCGTCCTGGTGCTCGGGGACTCCTTCGCGTTCGGCACCGGCGTCCGCTTGGAGGAGACGTTCCAAGAGGTGCTCGAGCAGCGGGCCCCGGAGATCACCGACGCGCCGCTGCGCGTCTACGGCGCGGGGGTGACAGGCTATGGCCCGGATTTCGAGCTCGACCTGCTGCGCGAGCTGGCGCCCAAGACCCAGCCAAACGCGGTCGTGGTGGCGGTGTTCGAGGGCAACGACTTTCAGGACAACTGGTCGCGCCTCAAGACCTCGCCGCGGCCGAAGCGACGCCGCGAACCCGACGCGGAACCCCTGCTCACCTACCTGCGTGCCATCGGCAAGTATCGCTACTGGTCGCAATCCAGCGCGTTCACGCAGCGCAGCCGCGGCTGGCTCGAGCCGCTGCTGCTGGCGCTGGGCGGCATCGACCCGATCGTGAACACGAACTTCTTTCTCGACGAAGCGCTGCGCCTGCAGCCCGACCCCGAGCGGCCGCCGCCGACTGAGATGCGCGACGCGCTCGTGCGACGCTTGGACGAGATCCGTGAAGAGTGCCGGGCGCTCGGTGCGGCGCTGGTGGTCATGCTGATCCCCGACGCCATCCAGGCCAACCCACCCCGCTTTGCCGAGTTCCTCCGCATCCAAGGCGAACCAGCGGCGGCGTTCGACCGCACGGCGTTTCACGACAGCTTCGTGGTGAAGCTGACGGCCGAGGGGTTCGAGGTCGTGGACCTGCTACCGGTACTCGAGGCGGAAGTCGAGGCGGGCCGCGATGGGTATCTGCAGGAAGGGCACTTCAACGCGCACGGCCACGCGCTGGCAGCCGAGCACCTGATCCCGGTGCTGCACAGCGCGTTGCGCTGACGAACGGCGCCCCCGGGGCTGCCCGCACGTTCCCAGGGATCGCTACCGAGGCTCGCGCCGCGGCCGCAGGGCCGCCCCGCAGGCTTTGCAATAGCCCGCGGTCGCCTCGTGGCCCTCGCATAGACACTCGCGGCAGACGCGCGTCGTCGGGTTAGGCTTGGGATGGTGCGCAATCTCCGCGGCGACAATCCCGGTCGGGACGGCAATGATCGCGTAGCCGCAGATCATCAGCACCGAGGCGATGATCTGCCCCAACGGCGTCTGCGGTGAGACGTCGCCATAGCCCACCGTCGTGATCGTCACGATGGCCCAGTAGATGCCGCGAGGGATGCTCGTGAAGCCGTGCTCCGCCCCCTCGATGAAGTGCAGCAGCGCGCCGACCACGACGACCAAGCTCACGACCACCACCAAGAACACGGTGATCTTGGGCACGCTCGAACGCAGCGAGGCACCCAAGTGGGTCGCTTCGCCGAGGAACCGCGCCAGCTTGAGCACGCGAAACACGCGCACGAGACGCATGACGCGCACCACCGCCAGCGACTGACTGCCCGGCAAGAACAGGCTGAGATAGGTCGGCATCACAGCGAGCAGATCCACGAGGCCAAAGAAGCTGAACACGTAGCGCCCAGGCCGACCGACGCACATCACGCGCAGCAGATACTCGGCAGTGAACAGCACCGTGAACGTCCACTCGAGCACGCGCAGCAAGGCGCCGTACCGCTCGGCAATGCCCGGCACGCTTTCGAGCACGACGGCGAGCACGCTGCCGACGATCGCCACTAGCAGCGCCACGTCGAACGCCTTGCCGGCGGGCGTGTCCGCCTCGAAAATGATGACGTAGAGGCGCTCGCGCAGGCTAGTCGTTTGGTTCATCCAGATGGGGCAAATGGGGTCCGCGAGGCAGCGACCTCATCTGCAATGCGTCGCCGACCCAGACATGTTGGTGCACACGTCGAGTTGGCGCAACGCAATCGAACGACGCGGCGCCGGCCGGCGCTATGGACCCGACGACGTCTCCACGGTCTTCTTGGTCTTCTTCTTCTTTGGCGCCGGCACGGGGCGCAACACGAGGCCGTCCAGGTCGCGGCGCACCTCAATGTTGCCCTGATGCACAAACTTGCCGCTCCGACTATGCCACTCGTTGTCCGGCTTCGGCTCGCGGTAGTAGACGTTGATCTCCGCCGTGTAGGTGCCGGGCTCGAGCCCGTCGACTTCGAACGTGCCGTCGTCGTCGATCGAGTCACTCTCGGTGGACTGCCCTTCGGTCCCCCGTAGCTGGAGCCACGCCCAGTCCGGGGGCGGGGACCCCATCGCCTCCATGTTCATAGTGCCGCGCACCGTGTAGGTGCGGTTGAGCACCACGCGCAAGCCCGAGAGCTTTGACCCGCCCGAAACCTGCACGTCGGCCAGCCGACCCCGGCCATCGCGGTTCTCGACTTCGATCTCGAACACGCCGGCGGGCACGCGCTCGGCGGTAAACCGCCCGTCATCGTTGGCGGCGACCGCAAGCTCGGCTTCGCCTTCGCCCTCGAGCTCGCCCTCGATCCGCACCGGGCACCGGCCCGCAGAACTGCCGTCGGGGAGCACCACCATGCCTTCGATCGAGCCGAGGCGCAGGTCGATCGTCAAGTCGACGTTCTCGTTCTCCTTGATCTCGAGACGCTTCGACCATAGCGCCGTGCCCATCATCGACGAGCGCGAGTTGGGGTCGATGACTTGGACGTGCGCGTTGCCGACCGGGATCGCGCCGAGGTCAAAGCGGCCGCTGTCGTCGACCGTCGCCGCGCGGCCGCGCCAACGTTGGGTCACGATGAGCCCACTGCCCGCGGCGCCGTCGACCAGCACCGAGCCCGTCACCATGGCCGAGGGCCCGTCCACCACGTCGTTGTTGCGGCCGAGCTCCAGCTGCACTTCTGCCGTCGCGCCAGACCGCACGACAACGGTGGTCCGGTCCGGCTCGCCAAACATCCGCGCCGACTGCATGAGGGTCGCGACGTTGCCGAACGAGGAGAAGCCGCGCATCGACGGCACCGGCATCAGGCGGTACTCGCCGGGCTGCAACCCGCGGACCTCGAAGTTCCCCTCCAGGTCGGGCGCCGCCAGGCTGGGCAGCATCGCCCCACCGTTCTCGTCCCTCTCCTTTTGCACGAGGATCATCCACTTGCCGACCTCGGGCGGATCAGCCCCCTCGAAGCAGGTCCCGCGGATGTGGCCGGGAGCGGCGTACTCGAAGACCAGCTCCTCGGGCGTCGGCAGCTCCGTCTCTTTGGCGACCCAGCCAAACGCCGGGTGGTGCGCCATCAGCTCGGTCGGCCCGGGAGCCACTCGATGCAGCTCCAGCCGCCCGTCGGTCCCGGTGCGACCGAGCGGCTGCGGGATCTCATCGTTGCCCCCATCCGGGGCGGCATAGACCGCCGCGCTGCGCACCGGCTCGCCATCGGTGGTCCGCACCAACACCGAGCCCCCGACCTCACGGGTCAAGCGCAGCGGGATGTCCGTGTCACGGAGCACCTCGACCTCGGTGACGAGGACCGCATAGCCGTCGGCCCACGCCTCGACTCGATACGCCCCGGCCGCCAGCGGCTCGACCCGATAGCGCCCGTCGCCCTGCGGCTTGAAACGGTCCTCCAGCGGCACGGTGCTCATGAAGCCCATGGCCATCATCGGTCCCATGTCGCTGTCCGGCCCGGCCGGGTACATCCGCAGACGCAGCCCGGCCACCGGCTTGCCATCCTCGTCGGCGACCCGCAGCGTCAGGCCGTGGACGGACGGCAGGCGCAGCTCGAGATCTTTGGCGGCGGGCTGCGGGTCACCGACCACCCAAGGGTCGCCGGAGTGGCGCCGCGCCGCCGCGATCACGCGACCGCCGCGGAACCCCGCCAGCGAGAACTCGCCGCGACCATTGGTCGATTCGGCGTAGCTGCCAAACGCCACGGGCGCCATGGCGCTGAGCTGGCCCACTACGACCTGGGCGCCCTCGACGGGGCGGCCCGATTGGTCGAGGACCTTGCCCCACACTTCGTCGCCTTCGCGCAGCTCCACTTGGCCGACGTCCGTCTCGTCGCCAGCCTTCGCCCGCACGTTCGGCAGCAGGCCCGGCCGCAGCTCGCCGGAACTCACCACCACCATCCACTCGCCGGAGGTGACGTTGGTCAACCGAAAGCGGCCCTCGCTGTCGGCCGACGTGTAGGGAATGGGCAGATCCTGCAGGCGCCGCGCGACCCACTTGGGGAACTCGACCACGACGCGGATCCCGCCCTCGGTGATGATGATGACGCCGTTCTCGTCAAAGCGGTCCAACGACACCATCGAGGCGATCGTCGCCGGCAAGTCGATCGCGCGAATGCGCGCGCCGGCCAGCGGCGCGCCCGACTCGTCGACCACGGTGCCCACGATCGTCGCGGTCTGATCGAGCCGCACGTCGCCGAGGTCGACGATCTCGCCCGGCCCGGGCGACTGATCCAGGATCATCAAGCGCGAGACATCGGCGCCCACCCCGGCACGCAACGCATAGAACGCCTGCGGCCAGACGCCGGTGATCTCGAACGTGCCATCGGGCCCGGTCGCCGCATTGCCCGCGTCGATCTGCGGCTCCATGACGTCGGCGACGTCCTCGCCAAACCGGTCCTGCATGACCGAATCCAGCGACATCCGGTAGAGGGCGACCAGCAGGCCCGGCTGCGGCTCGCCCGTGTGGTCGACCACTCGACCGCGGAAGCCACACAACGCCGCCTCGATGGATGGGTCGAGCGCGGTCGATGCGGCAGCCGTCGCGGCGACCTCCTCGCGCACTGCGCTCGCCGCCGCCGCGCTCGGCGTCGACGCGACCTCCGGACCCACGTCGGCACGAGGCGTGGCGACGTCCTCCGTCCGGGTCCGGTCAAAGACCGGCGGCGCCTCCCCCGGGCTACGCGTCGCATACCAAACGAGCGTTGCCGCCGCGGCCAACATCGCCCCCACCATGACGAACAGCAGCGTACGGGATTTCATGGTCTGGCCAGGCTAACACGGTCGTGGGGTCGGGCGGGGAGAGATGACGCTAAGATCCGCGCCAGAGGAGAGCGATGAGTGTGCACGAGGTGTTTCTGAGCTATGCGTCGCGAGACGGCGAGTGGACGGCGGTTCTCGAGCGCAACCTGCGGCGCTGTCGGATCTCGGTGTTTCGCGATCAGGCCCGGCTGGCCGTCGGCGACGACTGGATGCAGGGTCTTCAGAGGAACCTGGAGAAGGTGGACAAGGTCGTCCTGGTTCTGTCGCCCGGATCCATGGCTTCGGGGTGGGTCACCCGCGAGTGGCAAGCGTGGCTGGCGCGGCACGGGGGGTGGTCGCAGAGGCGGCTGTTTGCCGTGCGGCTGTGCGCGGCGCCCGACGCGCCGTTCCTGACGACGACCCAGGAGGTGGATCTGCGGGCGCGGGACCGGGAGGGCTACTTCGCGGGCCTGCGGGAGCTGGTCGGCGCGCTGCGGGGGCGGGCAAAGAGCGACGCGCCCACGCTGCCGAACGACCTGGAGATGCCGGAGCGGTGGCCGGTCTACCTCGAGCCCGAGCTGCGCGGGCGGCTGGTCGCCTTCGCGGCGGCGCAGTGCCCCAAGAACAAAGACCTCCACCTGCTCGCGCAGGGCCTGGGGCTGCCCAAAGACGAGCTCAAGCGCTACGCGACGCCGGAGCTCGCGGTCTCGGCCGGGCTCGAGCGCATCACCGCCGGCGCGTCCCCCAGCCGCCATGGGCTGGTGTTGCTCGAGGCTCTGCTTGAGCAAGAGCTCGTCGAGCCGGACACCGACGAGCACACCGCGCTCGTCGAGCTGCGGGCGGACCTCGAGGCGCTGAGCGAGACGCCCCGCGCCGAGGACGACCTCGCCCCCTATCTGGATCGGGTCATCGCCGAGCACGGCAAGCTGCGCATCGTCGGCATCGGCAGTGGCCACGGGCGCACCAAGGAGGCCCTGCACCCGCCCATCGAGCAGATCTACACCACGCTCCGCGCGCGGCGCGGGATGGAGCTTGCCGCGGACGGCGAGCCCCACCCTCGCACCGCCGAGCCCGCGCACCTCGGCGCGCTGCTCCCCCACCATCAGCGCCTGCTGATCGAGGGGCAACCAGGGGCCGGCAAGACGACGTTTCTCCGGCTGGTCTGCTGCATGCTCGCGCGGGATCGCGCCGGCGTCCCCTGTCCCGATGCCTCGAGCTGGCGGGCGAAGTACTTGGGGCTCGCCGACGACGAGCCCGCGCGGGTCCCGGTCTTCGTCCGCATCGCCGAGCTGGTCGCCCTGATCGAGCCCGAACCCGAGGGCGCCGACAGCCGCCACCGCCTTCTGGACCTGGTGGCCCAGCAGTGCGGCCGCAGCCGCGTCGGCCTGAACGACGCGCGCTGGGAATCGGTCTTCCAGCGCGGGGATGCCTGGCTCCTCCTCGACGGCCTCGACGAAGTGGCGGAGCCGAAGCTCCGCGCCCGGGTCTTTGCGATCTTTGACGACGCGTGTCGCCACTGGCCCGACTGCCCCGTCACCGTCACCAGCCGGCCAATCGCGACCGAGCAGCTGCGCCGCGACCACGACTTTAGCTACGCCGAGATCGACAGCTTCGACCGCGGACAGATCGAGGCGTTCATCGAGCGCTGGGTCGATGCGCTGTTTGAGAGGCCGGCAGAGGGCGAGCACACGCCAGAAGCTGCGGACTACCGCACCGCGCTCCGCGGCGCGATCCTGCAGCGCGCGACCATCCTGCGCCTAGCGCAAAACCCGGTCATGCTCACGTGCCTGTGCGTCGTCCACTGGAACGAGGGGCGCCTGCCCGAGGGGCGAGCGCGCGTCTACCGCGCCGTGCTGCGCTGGCTCCTCGAGCAACGACGCGAGCAGCGCACGGCCGCGGGCTTTGAGGAGCGGTTTGCGCTCCGGGCCTTCGCGCAGCTGGCGCTCGCCATGATGGGCCGCCACGGCGGCAAGCGCGCGGTGTTTGACCTCGAGGACGGCGCCAACGCGATCGGCGAGATCCTGGCGCGCCACTTCCCCGACGGCGACGACGCGGACCGCCGCCAGCGCGGCCGCGAGTGGCTGCGCTTTGAGTGCCTGGGCTCGGGCATCGTCGAGGAGCTGCCCGGTCACAAGGTGCGCTTTTGGCACCTGACGTTTCAGGAGTATCTGGCGGCCTACGAGCTGGTGCTCCGCAGCGACGGCCCCGAGGCCGCCGGCGGCTGGTGGCCAATCGTGCGCAGCCGACTCGAGGACACGCAGTGGCGCGAGACGATCGACATCTTTCCGGGCTGTCTGTTTGACGAGGGCGGCGAGGGCCGGGTCGACCAGCTGCTCACTCAGGCGCTGGCACTCGATCACCGGGAGGACCGCAGCATCCTTACGCTCGAGTTCGGTGAGGGCGGCGACGACCTGGCGGTAGAAGCGGCTCGGGCTGGTCTCATCGGGCGCCTGCTCCAGCCGCTTGACGTCTACGGTTACAAGGCGAAGCCGGCGGTGCGCGATGCGTACGAGCGCGCCTTGGCGGAGAGCATGCGCATGTTCACCGTCGAAGGCGCCGAGCAGGTGCCCTGGCAAGTCCGCGTCGCCGCGGCCGAGGCGCTCGGCCGTGCCGGTGATCCGCGGCTCGCGCCGGAACGCTGGGAGGAGAACATGCTCGAGGTGCCAGGCTGCGACGGCCTGCGGCTGGGGCGGTATTTGGTCACGGTGGAAGAGTTTCTGCGCTTTCTCGACGACCGCGGGTATGAGCGTGAACCGTTGTGGGGCGAGCACTGGGCGCACCGGGAGAAGCACGACTGGACCGAGCCAGGATCGTGGGCCGAGCAGCTCGCACATCCCAACCGGCCGGTCGTGGAAGTGTCGTGGTACGAAGCGCAGGCCTACTGCGCCTGGCTCTCCGAGCTCAAGCAGGCCGACGTGCGCCTCCCGACATCGGACGAACGCGACCGCGCCGCGAAGCATCCGAGCGGGGAGTATCCGTGGGGCGCTGCCGAGCCGGACCCCGAGCGCGCCAACTTTGGTCGCAACGTGGGGGCACCGAGCCCGGTGGGGATCTACCCGCGCGGTGCCGGAAATCACGGGCACGAAGACCTCGCCGGCAACGTGTGGGAGTGGTGCGAGGACACGCAACGGGTTGATCGGGACGAAGAAGCTCGGATGCATCTGCGGGGCGGCGCCTGGCTCGACGAGCCGGTGAGCTTGCGCTCCGGCTTCCGCGGCAGGCTCTGGGCCTGGTACCGGATCCTGAGCTTTGGCTTTCGCGTGGCGCTGTCCCCCGCGAGCCGCTCGGCACCTTGATGTGCGGGGTCCAGGGGCGGAGCCCTCGGTCGAACGACTACCAAAACCGTCCTCTAGCGATCATCTTCGCCGTCAAGGCGCCCAAGACAGCCCGCTCGCGCAATGCCACGCGTTGGCCAACGGTGAGGGGCAAGTCGTCACTCTCGATCTGCCAGCGGGTGCCGGTCTTCGCCGCTCGGATCTTGCCCGCGCGGATCATGTAGCGCAGCTGCCGGGGGGACCGGCCGAGAATCGTCGCGGCGTCGGCGAGGGAGAGCTTCACCAACGCGTGGTCGGTCGAGAGGGGCACGGGCGACGACACTTTTGGTCGGAAAGTGACCAAAAACGCGCATCCGGCGGCCAGGGGCTCCGCCCCTGGACCCCGCAGATCAAGATCACGAGGAGCTCGCGGGGGACAGCGCCACGCGAAAGCCGAAGTCAGCGTTCCGGTCCCTGGCCCAGCCCCAGACGCGGACGCCGGAGCGCAAGTACCCCGGGCCGTCGTACCAGGCGCCGCCCCGCAGCACGCGTTCCGAAGCGCCCGGCACTCGGACGAGGGGGTCGCGCACCTCTTCCCCCGACCGCTTCTTGTAGGCGTCCGCGGCCCAGTCGTCCGCGCACCACTCCCAGACACAACCTGCTTGGTCCAACGCGTGGAACGGACCGCGGCCCGCCGGGTGCGAGCCCACGGGCTTGGGCTGACCCGATCCCCAATCCTGCCCGAAGTCCGCCCGACTGCCGTCCGGCTCCTCCGGTCCCCATGGGTACCTCCGGCCGTCCGTGCTGCGCGCCGCGTACTCCCACTGCGCCTCGCTCGGCAACACCACCGGAAGGTCGGTCACCGACGCGAGCCACGCGCAGAACGCACCCGCGTCCTCAGCGCCCACGCCGACCACCGGCTGGTCCGGGTCCGAAAAACGGCGGTCGCGCCAGTAGCTCGGCTCCTCGTGTGACGTCGCCTCGAGAAACTTGGCGAACTGGGCGTTCGTCACCGGCGTCTCGCCGAGCCAGAAGGGCGACAACGTCACCCGGTGCGCGTGCTTGGACTCGCCCGCCCCCATCATGAACGCGCCCCCGGGCACGCCGACGAAGCGAATGCCCGTCGTCTCTTCGACCCACGCGTCGCCCAGACTCGGGGGGTCGGTCGGGCGGTCGGCGCGGACCTTCTCGAGACCGCGGGCGGTCTCCCCGCCTGCCGGCAACACCGCGCGGACGCCCCGAACCGCAGCGGCTACGTTCTGCGCCTCGATGACCTGAGCTTCCCAAGCATCCGGCGCACCACCGGAGGCGCCGCCCAAGCGCACGACGAACGCGCGCTTCTCCTGGCACAGCAGGTCGAGCGCGTCCCCGACGTCTCGATCTTCCCAAGGGCGCCCCGCCGCCGTGGCGAGAACGACGATCGTCCGACATTGCGCCAACGCACCATCGAGATCCTCGAGCGTGTCGACGTGGGCGCCAAGGCCGCCCTGGCGCAGCCCGCGGGCAAGCTCTCCGGCCGCCTCGGCGTCGCCCGGCGCGCCCACGACGTAGAGGTCACGCGCGCCCGTCCACTGGCGCTCGGCGGCGCGGTCGGTGATGCTGCGGGCCAGCGTCCGCACGCCTTCGTGGTCCACCTCGCGCAGCGCTTCTGCCGCGGCGAGGACACTGGGTTCACTCCGGTGCTGCAGGAGCTCGAGAAGCACCACGTGCTCGTCTCCGACCGGCGCCGCCTTCAGCCGTTCGGGCAGTGGGCCCAAATCAGGCTGGCGGGCATCCCGCAAGGCGTCGGCGAGGAGGCCACGGCGCTCGATCCAACCCTGCTGCTGCAGCAGTGCCCGGCACCACGGTCCAAACGTCTGCCGGTCGCGCAGCCCGACGTGCAACAGCGTCACCTCGTGCCACCACTCGTCGCCCGCCTGGGCCGTCAACGCGGCGACCGCCTCGTCGCCCGAGCGGGCGATCTGCTCCGCGCACAAGTACTCCTGCAAACCGAGATGCAGGAAGCCGTACTCGTCCGGGTCGCACTCGAGGAGCACACCAGCCTCCTTGTGCAGCCACTCCAGCACCTTGCGCGGGCCTACGGCCTCGCCTCGAACCCGAAGGATCGGCCGCGCAAGCAGGGCAAACTGATTGGGGCGCAGGTTGTCGCGGCGCCGGTCCCCGTGGAGTTTGCGCGCGAGCGGCCGCAGCACGTCGAGGGCGGTCTCCACGTCGAGCAGGGGTTGGCGCCGATCCTTGGCGACGTTCCAGTTGCGCAGCAGCACCTCCAGGCAGCGCGCGTAGAACGTCACCCGGTGCTTGGGCATCTCACCCTCGTTGAGCACCACGACGCACAAGAGCGTCAGCAGCAGCGGAGTACCCACCAGCACCTGCAGACGTTGGGCGGCGTAGTCGCCATCGTCCAACGCCTGCAGCAACCGCTGGGCCCGTTCGTTCGCCTCGGGCATCGTCAGCTGCGTCTGTTGCGCGGCCGCCGCAAACCACTTGAGCACCAGATCACGGCACTGCTCGCGCCCCAGCGGGCGCACCTCGAGGCCGGTGCATTTGGGTCCGAGCTGCACCTGCGCGCGATAGGTCGACCGGCACGAGACCACGGCGCGGCTGTGGGGCACGCGCGCGAGCTGGAGCTCGAGGTATTGGCACAGGTCGCGGCGAAAGCCCTCGTCGCCGGCCTCGTCCAGCCCATCGAGGAGCAGAAGCAAGCGGCCGTGCTGCCACAGGGCGCGGCCCAGGTCGGCCGGCAGCTTCTGCGCGGACTCGTGCGCGAGCACCGCGCTGAGGTTGTCCTCCAGTCCACGCTCCAACGAAGCACGATCAAAGCGCCGCAGCGGCAAAAAGACGGGCAACACATCCGCGACGAGGCCCGGCAGGCACCCCGGATCCTGCAGGCCGTCCAGCAGCAGCTTGCGCAGCGCCGTTGTCTTGCCCGCGCCGGGATCGCCAAACACCAACGCGTGCGGGCGCTCGGGTGGACACGCGGTAAACACGCGCTCGACCGTCAGCCCCTCGTCGGGCGGCCGGCCGGTCGCGATCGCCCGCGCCACGTCGTCGGCCTCCATGATGCGCCGGTCCTCCGCCAGGCGTAGCGGCACGTAGACCTGCTGCAACGGCAGGTGGATGCGACCGCTGCCCATGGCCTGCAGGTCGAAGCTCCGATGCCGCTCGAGGACCCAGACGCGATAGGCGGCGAACGGGTCGGGCGAGGACAGCGCCGGCAGCGGCGCCGGCGCGACCTCCCGCACGAGCTCGACGATCGCCGCTGCTGTTGCGGCGATCGTATCGGCCTGGGCCTCGATGGCCTGCCGGCTGGGCAGCGCCTGAATGCTGTCCGGTAGATGCCTGGGCTCCGGCATGCTCGTGCCGCCCACCAGCACCGGCACCACGGCGAAGCTCTCGCTGTACGTCCGCGCAAGCCCCCGCGCGATCTCCTCGCGCACCCAGTCGTGGTCCATGTCCAACCGCCGCCGGCCGGACTCCGGGTCCTGCAGCTTCAGCCACGCGGGCCCGATGACCACTACTAACCCGTCCGCGATCTCCAGCTCTTTGCGCAGCCGGTCCGGCCACTTCTCGCCGGCCGCCGTGCTCTGCTCATCCAAAAAGACGAGCCCGTCATCGCCGAGCTCGGCGCGCAACGCGGCGGCCAGCTCGACGGCGAAGCCGCCCGCATCCTCGCGGCGGTAGCAGATGAATAGACGCGGCCCCGGCATGACGATCCCCGAGCCGAGGATTGAACCGGCCGCGCACCCCAGGAGCAACGATCCTCAGGTCGCGCGCCGCCCCGCCGCGGTCAGCGAATCCGCTCGGTCACGTAGCCCGTGAGTCCCAGCCGCCCGACGCCGTCCAGCACCGCGGCCTGCGCGTCGAGCTCCACCCCCCACAGCATCGCCACTGCCGGAATCCCAACGGTCACCACGCCAACGCCCGCGGCGCCGAGCCCGACGACCGGCAACGGCACGACGGGCGGTTGAAGATAGAGGGCCCCCAACGCGCCCAACGGAATCGGGGCCGGCGCCAACGAGGGGCCGAGCAGGACCACGCCACTGCCACCGGGCGCCCCCGCGCCTCGCCGTGCGTAGATCTCGAAGTCATGCGCCCGGCCGACGGTGGCGTACCGGGGCGCGCGCAGCTGCCGCTGGAGGTTGAGGTAGAGCCGATCGTTCCCGTCATTCGACGCGACCAGGTCCACATCGCCATCCCCATCGAGATCCGCGACCGCCAATCCGAGCGTCCGTTGCGCGTCGGGCGGCAGAACGGCGCTCGTCACATCGGTGAACGTGCCCGCGCCATCGTTCTCCCACAGCCGATTGGTCGTCAGCGTGCCGACCGCCAAGTCGAGGTCGCCGTCCTCGTCGTAGTCCAACAGAGCGAGCGCCCGGGTGTCAGTGTCGTCCGGTGGCAGCCGCCCAAACGTCACATCCGCGAACGTGCCACTCCCGTCATTGATGTACAGGCGACTCTGGCCGCGATTGCCGAGCACGAGATCGTCATCGCCGTCACCATCCACGTCCCCTGCGACGAGCGCGTACGTGTCGTCGAAACGCGATGGCAAGCCAAGCGGGGCGGGATCAAAACGCCCGGTGCCGTCGTTGCGGTACAAGCGGCTCTGGCGCCGGTTGCCGGCGACGAGGTCGAGATCGCCGTCACCGTCGAAGTCGCGCAGCGCGAGCGCGCGGGTCTCGTCAAAGTCGGGGGGCAAATCATCGGGCAACGGCACGAAGCGCCCGGCGCCATCGTTGGCGTAGACGGCGTTGCGGCGCGAAACCGCCGGTGTCGTCGTCGCGCGGCCCAGCACCAGGTCCAGGTCGCCGTCCATGTCGAGATCGCCGAGAGCGAGGGCCGCCGTCCAATCCAAGGCCGACGGTAGCCCTGGATCCGTCGCGTCGACAAAGGCGCCCGCACCATCATTCAGGTAGAGCCGGTTCTGCCCGCCCGTGACGCTGTAGCCATAGCCATAGCGTCGTGGCATGTTGCCGACGATCACGTCCGGGTCGCCGTCGCGATCGACATCCCCGACCGCGAACGCAGCCGTCGTCTCGGTGCGCTGCGGCAGGCCGCTGGACGTCTGAAACAGAGACCCGGTACCGTCGTTGATCTGCAGCCGATTGCCAGCAGATCGATCGCCGAGCAGGGCGTCGGCATCACCGTCGGCGTCAAAGTCGGCCAAGGCCACGGCGTTCGTCTTCGGCGGAAACAACGAGACCGGCAGCGGCGGCTGGCCCGGCCACGAAAAGACTCCCGCACCGTTGTTCAAGAACAGGTGATTGGGCGAGCCGTTCCCGGTCTTGCCGTTGACGGTCAGTAGGTCGGGGGCTCCGTTCTGGTCGAAGTCGGCGACCGCAATCCCCTCGGTGCCCTCGACCTCGGTCGGCATATGGGTGGACGTGACGTCGATGAACACGCCAAGGCCATCGTTGAGATAGAGACGGTCTTGGCCTGGGAAGGACTCATTGCCAAAGACAACATCGAGATCGCCGTCGCTCTCTACATCGACAAGCACGACGACGTGCGAGTTGTCGGAGTCGACGGGGAACCGGGCGGCGGATGCGGCCTCGAAGACCCCGCCGCCCACATTGAGGTAGAGCTGATTGCTCTGCAACGCGCCGAACACGAGATCGACATCACCATCTGCATCGACATCGCCGGCGTCGACGTCGAAGCTCGCGTCGAGCCTGACTGGGAACGCCGTCGCCGTCACATCGGAGAAGGTCGCGGCGCCGTCGTTGAGGAAGAGCTGGTTCTGGCTGATGCCGCAGTTCGCCAGCACGAGATCGTGGTCACCGTCACCATCGACGTCCGCCGCGATCATCCCGCACTGCGACCCTTGCACGGGTGGCAAGGCACCCGCGGGCGCTGGAACGAAGGTGCCGCGCCCATCGTTGAGGTAGAGCTCAGCCGGCAACCCAAAGCCGTCGCCGACGACCAAGTCGAGATCCCCGTCACCGTCGAAGTCCGCTGGGACCAACACCTGGTTGGTACGCAAGACGGCCGGCATCTGCTGCGCAGAAACGTCGGTGTAGCGCCCGGCGCCGTCGTTCAGATAGAGCCGGGTCGGCGAGGTCGCCCCGGTCCCGAGCAGCAGGTCGAGATCCGCGTCGCCATCCACGTCCGCGAGCTCAAGATCGAACGTCGCCAGCCCGGCCGGCGTGGGGAGTCGGGAGGCCGTCTCGTCGAACAGCTGGCCTCGGCCGTCGTTGATGTAGAGCCGGTTGCTGTCGCCGGAGAAGTTGGCCACGACCGCATCGAGATCGCCATCACTGTCCACGTCCCCGGCGACCACCGCCGAGGAATCGCGCACGCCGAACGACGGATATCCCCGACTGGTCCACTCCGCGAACTGGGTGGGCGTGGCCACGGTTGGCCGCGGCCCGCCTTGTCCTCGCAGTGCCGCAACGATGCTGAACGAGGCCAGGAGGAAGGGCAGAAGGACAGCGGGGCGTCGGGTCATGTCGGTCACGTCGTCTCGTCAGGTGAGGGGCCGCCGCGATCCTCGACTGCGGGACGGACGGGTGGTGGCCCTGGACCCCAAGCGTCTGCGCTGCTTCCGCGCCGTGCGGATTTATGCAGCCGGAGGAGTGTCCCCTCAGCCCGCACGGCGCGGGGACGACGCGCGCCCGAACGCCCCCAACGCCAACAACCACAGCAACCAGCTGATGGGCAGCAAGAACCGCGAGCTACAGATGGGCGACAGCAGCGCCGCCACCAGCGCGAAGTAGAGCCCCGCTCCACCGACGAGCAGCGCGCTGGGCCAAGCCATCCGCCGCAGCCGCCACACCAACCACGGCACCACCAGAAACCCCCAGGCCACGAACGCCAGGTACGTCTGCAAGTCGGCATAGCCGATCTGCAGCAACGACACCGGCCGCGGCTCGTCGGGCCACGCAAACCCGTAGTCCCGGGCCAGGCGCCGGCGCACGTGCGCCGGCGCTTCGCGGTTTTGGCCCAGCTCGTCGGCGATCACGCCGGCGAAGTGCTCGCGATCGAAGTAGTCCGCCAGGTTGCGCACGGCGACGTCCGCCACGCCCAGCGGGTCGCGCCACGCGGCGCGCCGCGCAATCCCGGCCGCCACCTCGGGCGGCGCCGCCTCGACCGCGCCAGGCGTCGCGGCCATCGCCTCGACGAGCCGGGCGAACAAACCGTTGGACCAGGCCTTCTGCGCCATCCGCGCGCGCCGGTCGTGCACGTTGACCGATGCTGCGAGGATCTCGGCGCCGTCGAGGCCCGGCGGAAAATCCTCCGGCCGAACCAGCGGCGCCACGTAGGACAGCAAGAATTGGCCGCTCGCCTGCGTGTAGCCCGACTGCGGCTCCCAGGCGAGCTGCGACATGCCGCGCGACACCGCGTCCTTCATGCGCAGCCCGGTCTCCTGGCGGTAGGTGCCGTGGAGAGCCACCACGCACAGAACGCCGACGCCCAGGTGCGCGGCGGCCCGCCGGCGCCGGCGTCGACGAGGCCCAAAAAACGCCAGCAGCGGCAAGGCCACGACCGCGAGCAGGGTCAACGGCAACAGGACCACGCGCAACGTGACCGCCAGGATCCCGGCGACGTGGAAGAACGCGAGCCACCACCAGCGCGGCGCGCGCAGGTACTCGAGCGCCGCCGCCAGCGCCGCGGTCGCCGCCAACAGCGCCGTCGCCTCGGTCATCACGTAGCGGGTCCAGACCACGTGCACGGGCAGCAGGGACGCGAGCACGGCCGCCACCAGCCCGCGGCGCGGCGAGACCGAAAAGAACTCGCGCGCGACCAGCAGCAGCAGCCACGACGCCAGCACGTGCGCGGCGATCTGCAGTGTGACGAGTGGCGCCAGCGACCCCGCGCGCAGCGCGGTCCAGCGGATGACAAAGCCATACGTCCATGACCGGTCGGGCGGCACATAGCCCGAGGCGCTCAGGAGGTAGCTCCCGGAGTCGCCGAAGTAGAACTGCGGGTCGGGATCGACCAGGTAGAGCACCGCGTGCGCGGCCGCCAGGAGCAGCAGGGCCGACGCATACCCCCATGGATCGCGCAGCAGACCAGCGAGCACCGCGGACCTACGGCCCACGCGACGGGCGAATCCGCTCACGGGCGAAGGCGCGCGGAGCGTCGTGGGGCGCCGCCAAAAACCGCGAGACACGGCGTTCCTCGCCAGAGGCGGGGTACTATGAACCAGGCCCGGAGCCGAATGTTGCGACCGCGCGATCTGATCCTGGTGGCCCTGGTACTTTGCCTAGGGGCCGTCGTCGCTCTGCTACTGGGGCGCTCGAGCGCTCCACCGCTCCGTGAGGGGCCCGCGCCGCTGGTGCCGACGGAGACCGTCGCCGAGCCGGCCGCGGCCGCCGCGATCGACGCCACGGCGCCGACGGCGCCCCCCGTGGCCGAGTCGGCGGCGCTGCGCACGGCATCGGACCTGGCGCCGACGGCCGGCGTGATCCGCGGCCATATCACGCTGTCGGCCGCCGTCGTGACCAAGCTGGACGCAGTGTTCGTCAAGATCCAAGAAGCCGTGCAGAACGCCGGCGACACGCCGACGCGACCGTTTGTGCTCACACGCAAGGAACGGATCTCGCCAGAGCTGGGCACGCCGCGGTTCAGCTACGAGGATATCCCCTTCTCCCGCTACGGCTACTTTGTGTCGGTCTACGCGGAAGGTGTGAACGGCAGCCGGCAGTTTGCGACGGTCACCGAGGACGAGCCGGTCGCCGACGTGCAATTGGCGATCACCGAGGGCGTGACGTTCGTCGTGCTCCTGCGCGATCAGCTGCGCCGGCCCGTGCCGGACACCAAAGTGTTTCTGGTGCCGCTGGGCGAGCCACTTGGCCGCCCCTTGCTGCAGATGAAGAGCGACCCGTTCGGCGCCGCGACGTTCGACAGCGTGCTGCAGGGCGAATACGAAGTGCGAGCCGGCGCAATGAACGCATCGGTGAGCGAGCCGCAACGGGTCCAGGTGCAGGCCCACCTGGGCGCGCGCAGCGTCACGGTCGAGGTGCCCACCGGGGCGCGGTTCGAAGTCTGGGTCAACACGCGCGGCGGCGGCGGGATCAAGGATGCCGACGTCTCGCTACTGGCGGTCAACACGCGGCGGCTGCGCCGTCTCGAGGGCAAGACCGATTGGGGCGGGCGCTACACGTTCGAGAACCTGATCCCTGGGACCTACCAGCTCGACGTGCGTGCGAAAGACCACGACACCCGCACCCGCAAGGTCACGATTGACCCCGATCAGCCGCCCGAGCCGCTGATGCTCGAGCTCGTGCGACGGCGCTGAGCTGAGCCCCGCCCGGAGTGTCACCAGGACCGCGCGGCCCCCGGCGGCGCCAGCCCGGCCCCAGCCGGGAAGCCGCCACACCGCCTCAAGACGACCGCGGCGCCGACCACGGGGCCCGCCGCGGCGGAAACGGACGAGACTCGCGGGGGCGCCCCGCTTAGGCTGGGGGCAATGCCGCAGCCCTTGCGCGACCTGAGCACGCTGAACCTCACGGAGGACGTGATGCCGGTGGCCCAGATTCGCGAGCTGCTGCCGCACGCGCACGAGTTCGAGCTCGTGGATGGCGTCTGCTTCCTCGACACCGAGGACGACGTGATCATCGCCTACAAGGACTGGCCGGAAGACCCATGGTGGGGTCGCGGGCACATCCCCGGGCGGCCCATCATGCCGGGCGTCCTCATGATCGAAGGGTGCGCCCAGGCAGCCTCGATCCTGATGAAGGTCAAGACCACCGGGTGGCCCAAGGATCAGTTCATCGGCCTCGGCGGCGTCGACAACGCCCGCTTCCGCGGCGCGGTCACGCCCCCGGCGCGGGTGTACTTTCTCGCCACCCAAGGCCGCCAGAACGCGCGTATGGCACGCTACCCGTGCCAGGCGTTCACCGGCGGCAAGCTGATCTTCGAGATGGACCTGCTGGGGGTCCGGCTCTGACCTCGCCGCTGCCACCCGGCCTGTTTCCGGCGCCACCGCCCCTAGACGATCCACCCGAGCCGCCCCCGCGCTTGCCGTTCGCGTGGCTCATCCCGCTGCTCATCGCGGGAGCCTGGCTGCAGCTGCAACCGTTTTGGTTGAGCGACGACTGGATCGCGATCGAGTACGCGCAGGACTGGCGCCGCGCGCTCGCCGACTTCGGCGGCAACCAGTACGGTCTCAGCGGCGCCGTGTGGTTCTACCGACCACTGGTCACGCTGAGCTGGACGCTGCAACTGGCGGTGGCGGGCACCGAGCCACTCGTCGGCCATCTGGTCAACGCGGTCTCGCACGGCGTCGGCGCGATGCTGCTCGGTATGCTGGCGGCGCGATTCTTCGGCGCCCAGACCGGCTTCTGGAGCGCGATCGTCTGGGGCGTGTTGCCGCTCCACGCCGGCGCGGTCCTGTGGACCGCCGGCCGCACCGCCACGCTCTGCATTCCCTGGATCCTGGCGAGCGCCCTGCTCGCGGCGCGGTGGTGTGACGGCAGCAGAAGCGCGCGATGGTGGGCACTCTTGTGCTTTGCGGTCGCCCTGGGGACCAAGGAGATTGCCGTCGTCACGCCCGGCATCGTCGCGGTCGTGTGCTATGCAGCGGCTGAGCCGGGCGAACGCTGGCGCCGGGCCGCGCTCGGGACCGCGCCGTTTGCCGCGCTCCTCGCACTCATGCTCGCCGGCCGTTGGTGGCTGCTGGGCCGCGTCTTTGGCGGCTACGGCTTTGCGTCGCTGGATCCAGCCGCAGCCCTCGGCGGGCTCGCGACCTGGACCGCACGCGTCGCCAACCCGGCTGCGACCCTCGGCCCCGAGGGCCTCGCGCCGCTCGACCTGCCGACGGCGGTGCTGGACTATGCCTGGGTCGGCCTGCTGCCGGCTGCCGCGGCGGCAGTCCTGCTGCTCGCGCAGCGGTACGTCGGCGCGCTGATCGCGCTGGCCCTGCTGTTCGTCGGCCTGTGCACGCCGTGCTTGCAGCTGTGGGCCCAGACGGGCGACGCCCACAACGTGCGCGTCTTCAGCCTGCCGGCGGCCGCCGTCGCGGTGCTGATCGGCAGCGGCCGCGCCTGGACTGCACTACCGGCCGTGGCGCTGGCGGTCCTACCGCTGATGCAGGCGCGCGAGCACTACCGCCAAGCGTACGAAGAGTCCGAACGCACCTGGCGGCTCATCGCCACCGAAGCACCGTCGCTGCCGGAGGGCCCCGTCCTGGTTGCCGGCCTGCCGCGCAAGAACGCCGCCGGCGACGTGGTGCTGTTCCATCTCGGCGTCGACCGCCTGCTGGCACCGCCGTTCGGCGATGGCACGCGCCGGGCGCTGGCGCTGCGCCCGCTGGTGCCCGGACCGGACGCGCCGCGGCTGCCGTACGGCGATGAGTTTGGGTTGCCGGTGGGGACGACCGCGGCGGCGATCAGCGGCACCGGGTTCGGCCTGCTGCCGCCCGCGCCGCTGCGCAAGATGGACGCACGGCTGGACGACGTGAGCCAGCTCGACCCGGAGACGCTCTGGCGCTTGCACCGCGGTGAGCAGGCACCCGTCTTCGTGGCGTCGCGACCCGCCTCGCACTACCGCATCACCGCGTTCACCGCGGGCGGATATGTCACCGCGGTGCTGCCCAACGAAGCGCCCGCCGACGCAGATTCGGGTCGCGTGTCGCTCGCGCGCTGGCTCGAGGCCGAGACGTCGCCCAACGCTTTCGTCGTCACCGACCTGGTCGTGCCCGCGGTATTGGACCTCGAGCTCGGCCTCCCGGTGATGGTGGAAGCGGGGCAGCTCGCCGACGGCTCGGCGCGATTTCGCGCGACGCACGTGGGGCGCGCGCTGCTCGAGCTGCGGTTAACGCGCGAGTACGCGCCGTTCATCGGCGACCGGTAGGCTCCGGCGCGCCCACTAGAAACTAGAACATCGTGAAGTAGATCGTGGCCGCCACCGCGCCGGGCACGACGCCGCGCAGCAACGCCGCCGCACTCGGCCGCGATCCCGAGCCAAAGTAGCCTGGCAGCAGCACAACCGCGGACGCGCCGAAGTGCAGGCCGGCGAACCCCACCAAGCAAGCAAGGCCCTCGTTGAACGGCGACCAGTGCACGCCGACAAAACGGCCGCCATGGAGCGCCGCACCAAGCAGATAGAGCGGCGTCGCGGCCAGCAAGGCCTGACCAACGCCTGAGGCGACCCATCGGTGCACCATCCAGTGCGCCCCCAGCAATAGGCCGCCCACCACCAGCTCAAGCCATGGAACGCGGCCCTCCCGAAAGAAGTACGTGCCCAGCGAAGCGGTCAAGAACACGCAGGTCGCGACCGACATGGCGATCGCGCCGCGGCGCTCCGGTCGCTCGGCCAGCATTGGCGCCGCCTGCAGCAGAGCCAACGGCAGGAACGCCAGAGGATACGCCGCCGCCATCAGCAGCGTGTCGTGCTCCCCCTGCGACCAAAGCGCAATCGCCACCACGACCGAGGCGAGCCACGACGCAAGCGCGAGGTCGAGCCGCGACCACGGGAGCTCGTCGGCCCAGGCCGTCGGGTCACCGCTCGCCGGCGCCGCGGGGACCGACCCGGCGCCGCCACCGATGTCCTCCACCTCGCTCCGCACCTCGCTCACCTGCTGGTAGCGTTGCGCGGGCTCGCGCTCCATCGCCTTGCGCACGACGCGGTCGAACCGCGCGTCGGTTTTGGCCTTCACCGACGGAGGCGGATAGGAGCCCACCGGCAGCTCCCGCGTGAGCATTTCGTAGAACACGACCCCCAGGGAGTAGATGTCGGCCCGGTGGTCCACTTCCTGGGGACGCTGCATTTGCTCCGGCGCCATGTAGTGCGGCGTGCCCATGACTTGGTCGACGCCGGTCAGGGTCCAGCTCTTGGTCTGCTGGCCTACGAGCTTGGCCAAGCCGAAGTCGGCGATCTTGGCGCGGCCGCCGGGGTCGATGAGGATGTTCTCCGGCTTGACGTCCCGGTGCACGACGCCTTGCTCGTGCGCGTAGTGCAGGCCCTCGCAGATCTGCGGCACCAGGGCCAAGGCCTGCTCCGCGGTGAAGGCGCCGTCCCTGAGAAGGTCGCGCAGCGCGGCGCCTTCGACGAACTCCATCACCAGGTAGTAGGTGCCGTCAATTTCGCCAAAGTCGTGCACACTGACGATGTTGGGGTGGTTGAGCTTGGCGAGCGCTCGAGCCTCGCGAGTGAAGCGCTCCTCGAAGGAGGGGTCGCTCGACAGCTCCGGGGCGAGGATCTTCAGCGCCACGAGCCGGTCCAGCTTGGTCTGACGCGCCCTGTAGACAACGCCCATGCCACCGCGGCCCAGCACCCCGAGAACCTCGAGGTTTGGGAACAGCGGCTGGATGGTCTCGGGCTCGGGAGTCGGTCGATCGCTCATGGGAAGGGCCTCATGAGGCGATGCACCAGGGATGCGCCGAGGTTAGTGGGAATCTTGGTCAAAACGGTCGGCGCTACCGCAGGGTCGGATTGTCGCGGGTGTCCTCCTCGAGCTGCTCGCGGATCTGCCGCCGCTCCTGGCGGTTGGCGGCCGCACCGTGGGTCACCGACTCGCTCATCGCCAGCTGGAACGCGAGCCATCCCAGGATCAGCAACACCACGCCGCCCCAGGTCCAGCCCAGCCAGAAGCACAGCGCGGCCAACCCGACGGCCACACCGAGGATCAACACCGAGAACAGGAAGCGATGCGCGAAATCCACCGCCACGTCGCGGAGATCCGTGAGCCACCGGCTCATCCGCCCGCCTCCGGCGCGCCACACGAGGGTCGCCCGAGCGCGTCAAAGAGCTCTGCGACCTCCACTTCCAAGTCCGCCACCGCTCCCACCGCCACTGTGTCCGCGAGTTCCTGGCGCACACGCTCGGCCAGCTGCTGGCGCAGCCGATGCACGAACACCTTGATCGAGCCTTCGGTCGTGTCGAGCTCGGCCGCCAGCTCGCGGTAGGGCGGCGCTTCCGCCGGCCGCTCGACCACCGCGCGCAAGCGCCGAAACCGCACGATCTTGCCAGCGCGCTCGTGCTCAGCTTCGAGCGCCGCCATCGCCCGTTCCAGCACGGCCACCGCCCACGCGCGCGTGAAGTGCCACTCGGGCGAACGGCCATCGCGCGGATCCAAATCGCGCTCGGCCTCGGCGAACGGCAGCTGCAGCACCGTGTGACCGCCGCCGCGCTTCTCCGCGCGCGCCGCGCGTCGCTCGTTGGCCACGTAGTGCTGCACGCAGGTGAGCAGCCAGCTGCGAAAACGGCCGCGCCCCGCCTCAGCACGCCGCAGGTCTTCGCGCTCGAGCAGGCGCGCAAAGAACCCCTGGGTCAGATCCTGAGCGTCGGCGTCGCGTTCGCCACGGTGCCGCAGGTAGGCGTAGACCGGCCGCCAGTAGGCCTGGCAGAGCTCGGCCAGCGCCCGCCGCGCCGCGGGCTCGGCGGGCGCCGCCGCCGCGGCGATGAGCGACCAGCGCGTGGTGGCAAAGGATCCGGCCACGGCGACCACCATACCCGCGCGGGCGCCGCAAGCCGGCGACCGGGTTTTCGCAGACTTTGCCGTCACGGACGCACGCGTCGCGGACAACCATGGGCATGAAGTCCCGCGACCTCTTCGAAATCCTGGTTCGGGAGCACGCGGCCATGCTGTCGGTGTTTCTGCGCAGCGCCGTGCGCGACCCGGGGCTGGCCGACGACCTGTTTCAGGAGACCGTGGTCGCAGCGTGGAAGGCGCTCGATCGCTACGACCGCGACCGGCCCTTCGGGCGCTGGCTGCGCGGCATCGCCGCCCGCCAGGTCATGGCCGCCCGCCGCAAGCAGAGCAACGTGCCGCTCGCGCTGGGCCCCAACGACATCGAGGCCCTCGAAGGGCTTTGCCACACCGTTGAGCACGGGCCCGGCGACGATCTCGACGAGCGCCTGGAGCTGCTGCGTGAGTGCGTGAGCCGCCTACCCGCCGAAGGGCGCGAGGCCATCCATGCGCGCTACCACGAGGCCCTTCGCGGCCAGGTGCTCGCCGCACGCCTACGGCTGTCGACCGAGGCCACGCGCAAGCGGCTGCAGCGGGCGCGCGAGCAGCTCGCCCGTTGCTTCCACGGCAAGCTCGCGGACTACCAACAGGAACTGGCATGACCGACGACCCGCAAGACCGCTTTCTCGACGCGTTGCTCCACCGCGCGTTCTCCGAGGGGCGCGCCGACGACGATCACCGCGTTGCCGCCGCGCTGGCCCGCATCGATCGTCGATCGGCTTGGCCGCGTCGGTTCGTCAGCCGGGCACTGCCGACGCTGGCCGCCGCCGGTCTCGCGGCCGTGGCGCTGATCTTCGCGACCGGGCCCGCCACACTCTCGGCCCAGGAGGTGGTCGAACGCAGCATGGCCCGCGCCGCGCTACTCCGCGACCGGGCCTACGACGTGCGCATCGAGACGCGCTTTGGCCGAGAGGTCGAAGGCGAGCTCTTCGTCCGCGGCAACGAGCGCATCGTGCTGCACTTTGAGACCCCCCGCGGCTCGCTGTGGGCGGGCTACGACGGCGAAGAGGCGTGGGTCGTGCCGCGCCGACCGCGCGCACCCGTGCTGGTGAGCAGCGATCCCGCCCGGATCGAGAGCTGGCTCGCCGAGCGCGGCCCGGCGCATCCGTTCCTCCAAGTCGACGCGCTGCTCGAGCGGCTGCGCAACTACGACCTGCAGGACCTCTCCAGCGGTCAGCACCTGGTGGTCCTCGGCCAACGCAACGCGACAAGCGAGGAACGTGGGCCGGACACCCTGGAGCTGACGGCGCGAGCCGGCACGGGCGAGATCGAGAGCCTCACACTGAAGTGGGAACGCCGCGGCCCGCTGCGCCGCGTCGAGCTCCGGCTCCGCGACGAGGCCCCGCGCGCCGACGGCTTCTACGGCCACGCCACGCACCACGATCCCGGGCGCCGGGTCTTGCGGCGCTGAACGTCCGGCCGGCGGCCGCCCCTCCCGCACGCACGCCTTCCCCCTGCCCCGAACCCGCTCGGCGGAGCAGTTCTCCGCCCGAGGTATGCCATGAGAATCTCGATGTTCCTCGCGCTGGCCCTGCTCGGCGCCGCGCAAGCGCCGGCCCAGGGCAACGTCTTGCTGGTGATCGCCGATGATCTCGGCACCGACAAGCTCCTGAGCTACGGCGCCCGACGACCGCCGGCCACACCGCGACTCGACGCACTTGCCGCCGGGGGCCTGCAGTTTGAACAGTGCTGGGCCAATCCGGTTTGCTCCCCGACCCGCGCGACGATCCAGACCGGCCGCTATTCGTTCCGCACCGGGGTTGGCACGGCCATCCCCGGCGGGCCGCCGCTCGACCAGGCCGAGCGCACGCTGGCCGAGGCGCTCGCCGAATCCGGGGCACCCCATGCCACCGCGTTGCTCGGCAAGTGGCATCTTGGCGGCGGTCTCGCCTCGACGACGGAAAGTCTCGACCCCAACCGCCAGGGCTACGCCCACTTCGCGGGCCTCCTGGCCGGCGCATTCGCGGGGCCCTTCAACTATGAGCGTTGGCCACGGACCGAAGACGGCGCGACCACGCTGAGCCGAGACTACGCGACGTCGGTCAACGTCGACGACGCGTTGGCCTGGATCGACGACCAATCCGGGCCCTGGTTCGCGTGTGTGTCGTTCAATGCCCCGCACACCCCGTTTCACGCGCCACCCGCGGCGCTACACGGTCTGACCCTGCCGCCGGGGCGGCCGTGCGACCGGCCGCTACCGTTCTACAAGGCGATGGTCGAGGCGATGGACGCCGAGGTCGGTCGCTTGCTCGATTCGCTCGACCCCGACGTGGCGGCAGCGACGACCGTGATCTTCGTCGCGGACAACGGCACCACCGGGGACGTGGTGTCACCGCCACTACACCCGGACCAGGCCAAGGGCAGCCTCTATCAAGGTGGGATCCGGGTGCCGTTGATCATCGCCGGACGCGGCGTCGCGGCGGCGGGACGCCGGGTGTCGGCCCTGGTGAACACGACGGACCTCTTCGTGACGATCCTCCAGCTGTGCGGCGTCGACCCGGCACAGCTGCGCGGCGGCGCGCCCGCGGACTCGGTCAGCCTGATGCCCTACCTGCGCGACCCAACCGCGAAGGCGCAGCGCGAGCACGCGTTTGCCGAGGTGTTCGTCGGCACGTCGAGCACCGCGGCGTCGGCCACCCCTACCGGTAGCCTCCAAAGTGGCAGCCCGCCAACCGGCAGCGCCGACGCCGGCTGCCTGATCGCCGGCGCGGTCATCACCAGTGGCAAGACGATCCGCAACGCGACACACAAGCTCTTGCGATTCGCTGACGGTCGCGAGGAGCTCTACGACCTGACCAACGATCCGCGTGAACGCACCGACCTGCTGGTGGGCGGCGGCCTGCAGCCCGCTGCGCAGGCGGCCTACGACGATCTCGACGCCGCGCTGCAGCAACTACTGCAGTCACCTTAGAGGGCCGGCCGGAAGCCATTCGCGCAGCGAGCGGCACCCTGACGTCGAATCTCGGCTCACGAGAGCCTCGCTGAATCCACTGATTCAGCTGCGTTCTCGCGCACCGACCTGCGAGCCGAGGCCACCACTCGCCACGCAAAGCGCTTTCCGGCCCGACCTCTAGCCCGTTCGACACGTGGACTCCACCTCCGCAGAAGCCCTGATTGGGCGGCGGAGAACCCCTGATTTCGCGAGCTGATCATTGCCGCTGCCACAACGGCGGTCTCTATTGGCCGCCGTCACTCAACGATCAGACGAAATCATGCGACTCTTCACGACGATTGCACTCTCCGCGGCGCTCCTCACCCTGTCCGCTTGCGAGACCTTGGGCGGCGCGATGCCAACCAGCTTGGCTGGCATTGCCCAAGCGGCGGGCACACTGTCCACCGACATCACCGGCTTCTTGGGCAACCTCGACATGAGCAACCTGATGGGCTCGGCGCTGGAGCCTCTGTCGGGCTTTGTCGAGACGGGCAAGTCGCTGATGAGCGGCCTCAACAACCTGCCGGCCGAGGCCACGAGCGGCGTGGACCTGAGCGGCTTCCAGAACGCGCTGGGCGGGATCGCCAACTTCGACCTCAGCAAGCTGATGTCGTCGATGGGCAGCGAGCAGATGGGCATGCTCGACCAGCTGAAGAGCGCGGCGATGAACCTGGGTTCGCAGGCCAGCGCGCTGACTGGCGCCTGAGCCAACGCTCAGCGCCGCACCGCCCGCACGACACCGCCCGACGGGAGGGCGTCGCGCGGCGCAGTCAGCGATATGCTGCCGGCTGGAGGTCACCATGACTCAGCCCGGCAGCGGCGGACTCGCACCCGCGCACTCCGCCGACCCCTTCGGCTTCGTCCGCGTCCTCGAAGCGGCTTGGCGCGTCTTTCGCGATGAATGCGAACGCGTGCCAGCAGAAGAATTCGATCCCTGGTGTCAGCCCAAAGCGGTCCGCGGCGGCGCCTGGCTAGTCTTCCCGCTCGTGCAGAACCACTATCTGCAACACCTCGACGTCGACGTGGAGCGCAACCAGCGCCGCTGCCCTCAATCCATGGCGGTGCTCCGTTCGCTCTGCGGCCTGGAGCTCGCCGGATTCTCTCGCCTGCTACCCGGCGCGCACATCCTGCCCCACGTCGACCGCAACGCCCCCGACATCGTGCGCTGCCACCTCGGCCTGTGCGTTCCACCCAACAGCCGCTGGCGCCAAGGCACGCGCTCCCTGCACGTGACCGAGGGCCGCTGCGCCCTATTCAACGGTCTGCTCGAACACGAAACGGCGAACGACGGCAGCTGGCCGCGGACCGTGCTGATCACCGACGTTCGGTTGCCGTTGACGGTGGCGGAAGCCGACGCGCGCGGCCTCCTGGATCGATAGGCGCGCTCGGCTCAGCGGCGATCGCGCGTCGCGACGAGCACGTGGCTCGCACCGGCCTCACGGGCGGCTTCATAGAGCACGACGCTCACCTCGAACGGCGCCGCGCGATCGCCGCGGATCACCACGGGCCGCCCCTCCACACCGATCGCCGCCCGCAGAGCCGCCGTGAGGCCAGTCCGTTCGACAGGTCGGTCCGCGACGTAGTAGGCGCCCGCGGCGTCGAAGCTGACCTCGACGTTGTCAACCGGTTGCGTCGGCGCAGCGGCAGCCACGCCGGGGAGGTAGACGTCGATCTGGCCGCCGAACTCAGCGATGGTGAGGCAGTACATCACCCCCGCCAACACGCTGAGCATCACGTCCATCAACGGCATGAGCGCACTGCCTTCGTCTTCGCCGCGCAGACCGTGCCGATCCCGGGTCATGTCGTGCTCCGGCTCGCGACGGACTCCACGCGGTCTATGGCTCGCTCCGTGACGCCGACAAACAGCGAGCGCATCGAGAGTGCGAGGATCGCCGCCAACAACCCCAGCCCCGTGGTCCACAAGGACAGGCCGATGCCGCGCAACAAGCGGTCGGGCTCGAACCCTTCACCGCGGAACGACACCATGATGCCCGCGACGGTGCCCAGGATGCCAAACAGCGGCGCGACCGCGGCGACCCAGCGAAACCCCTCGAACAGCCCCCGCGCCGCCGCCGCCGTGCGCACACACCGGGCTGCGAACAGTGCAAACAGTGCCCGCTCGAGGATCGCTGCGAGCAGCATCATCGAGCACAAGTACAGCCCGCCGTAGCTCAGCAGGGCAAACGACGGGATGAGATCAGCGGCGCTGGTCAAGGGACGGCTCATCCACAGCCCGGACCGCGGCTCGGTGCGGCGCGACCGACTCTTCGAGCAATGCGTCGACCTCGCGCTCGATCGCCTCGACCTCGCGCCTCAGGACCTCCGGGTCCTGGTCACGGGCAAAGACGCGCCGCAGCTCATCGAGTTCGCCCAGCAGCGGGCTCACGGCCCCGGCATCCGCATCGAGGCGCTGCGACAGCTCGAGCAGCAGATCACTCTGGCTCTCGAGCGCCTTGACGTTGCGTGCCGCACCGGACAACGGGCGCACCACGCGCAACAGCTCGCGAAGCCGCGACTCCTTGGCTCCGCGATCCCAGCGCAGCGACGCAGCCAGCTCCAGAAGCTCGGCCTCGGCCCGCAGCCGGGCGTAGATCTGACGCGCGTCCTCGGCCGCGGCCGCGTAGCCACGCATCAGGATGCCGCCGCCGCGCCGCTGGCACTTTTGACCGTCACAGAGGTAGCCGAGGGTTGCCTGGCGCTCGAGCTCGACCCGATAGCATTCGTAGATCTCCTGCCACGCACACCGTGCCGCCGCGCGCTCTGCGGGAGAACAGGCCCGGCGCAGGTCGTCACGCGCCCAAGCCAGCTCGGCCTGGAGCCGGCCGAGTCGCGCGGCGCTGTCGCGCACGTGACGAGCCGTCACCGACTCGACGGCGTCGCAGACGCGACGCTCGCGTTCCAGTCGCGCACTGATCAGCGCAAACGCACGATCAACGCGCGCAGCATCATTCGCGCAGGCGGCAATCCGCCGGGCCAAGTCACGCAGCTCGGCCGGTGCCGCCGTCGCGCCCCGCGTCCGGCCCAATCTCGCTTGGACCCGCCCCGCTTCTTCGGCGAGCGGCCCGAGCCGCGCCAGGCAGTCGCGAATGCGCCCAGTCGGCTGCCGGAGATCGGGCAGCGCAAAGTGCCCCTGCGCCGTCAGTCCGGCACCCAACACGCCCAGCAGCGCAGCCGGCGCCACTCTTCGCCATGGGTGCCGCATCACGGCTCCACGCGACTCTCGGCCGCGACCCACGCCCGCGGCACGGGCTCGATCCGCGGCGCGCCGAGTTGCGCCGCACAAGCGGCCAGATAGCTGCGGATTCGCAGCTCGGCCGACCGCGCCGCATCGGTCTCGGTTCGCGATCGAGCGCCGGTTCCGTTGCGGGCGCGATCCGTCTCGGCACGCGAGACCTCGAGGCGCAGCTGCGCGACATCGCGGCCCGCGCGCTCCAAATCGGCCTGGATCGCCGCGCGGTCATCCTGCTGTCGCGCGCGGCGCTGCGCGTAGGTCCGCTGGATCTTCGCGAGCTCGGCCTCGCGGTCCTCGACGACCTCGCGCTGCCGCACAAAAATCAGCTCTTCCATCTCACGACGATCCAGAATCACCAGCCGCTCGGACGCCGCCCCGACATCGGCCGTCAGCTCGACGACGCGCTCCTGCGCGACCTTGAGGCGCCGCTGCAGCTGACTCAGCTCGCCTCCCGATGCAGCCATTGCGGCGTAATTGCCCGCCGCATCTTCGTAGCCCGTACCCTGCGGTTGGGCGGCCACGCCGGTCATCAGCGAGAGGGCCATCAGCGAGGGGGCCACGAGCGAGGGGGCCACGAGCGAGGGGGCCACGAGCGAGGGCCAAGTGTGCTGTCGCAAGTTCATCGGTGTCCCTCCGGGTCGGTGGTTTGCGTCCCGGTCTGCGTTTGGGCTGGCGGCACAACCGGCGCCTCCGCGCCGAGCCGCGGCTCGAGAGACGGTGCCGGCTGAGGTTGAGGCTGAAGCTGGGAAGGGGGCGCCGTCGACGGGGGCGGCGGCGGCCCGCCCGAGCGCTGCTGCTGGCGTTCAAAGCCGGCGCGATCGAGCCGCAGAATCGCGTCGATGTCGTCCGTCGACACCGAATCGATCTCGCGTTCCGCCAGCTGCGCCCCAAACGCGCTGAGCCGGTCGATCATCGGCGCAAAGCTCAAGGCCGGATCGTCGATCTTCTCCGACATGGCCTGTAGCAAGTCGAGCTGCCCCTCGATGCTGCCAAGCCGAGCCACGACCGCGCTGAGCGATCCCGACCCGCTACCCATGAAGCCTTGATACTTCGCCAACAAGCGCGACGTGCTGGAACGCAGACCGGCCATGAACCGCAGCAGCTCGGCCGCGTCCTCGATGTTGGCGAATACGCCGCCGATGCGATCGTTGACGCTGTCGAAGCCGTTCTTGATCGCGCGGACGCCCTGCACAAGCCCTTCGTAGTTGCCGTGCGCATTGGCGACGATCGAGCGGCGCCGGAGCGCCAGGTTGTAGAGCCGGCGACTGCGGACGAACTCGCGGCGCGCGCCAGCCTTGTCGTCGGGATCGGCGAACTTCAAGGCACGCGCGTTCTCGCGCATCTTGGCGTAGAGCTCGTCGAGCTCGACCTCGTGCCGCTTGAGCTGGCTTTGCAGCTCCGCGACGCCGTCGCTGATCTCCTGCTCGGTGCTCCGCGACAAGCGCGCGATGTCCTCGATCGCATACTTGATGCGCTCCTTCTCCCCGATCACCGTGTCGACGTCCTGCACCAGCTTGTGCATCAACGCCGAGAAGTCGCGCTCGAGCCCCTCGCGACTCTCCGGCGTGGGGTCTTGCGCATAGGCTTCTAGCTTGGGGCGAAGCTCGGCGTACGCCTCGCGAATGGACTGGTCCAGCGGCGATAGTCGCTCAAGGCTCTGCTGGATCTGCGCCGCTTGCTCGTCGAAACGCGGCAGCTCAAACTCCTGGGCGCGCGCCACGGTCGCGCAAAGCAACGCCACAGCGATCGGGGTAACGCCACATGGGCATCGATCGTTCACGGTTGCACCTCCGGGCCGCCTGCGCCGCTCAAGAAGTCGCGCCCAAGCACTTCGGCCACGTGCTCGCGCTCGGCCTCGGGGAGCCGCGAGAAGTGTTCGCGCGCGCGATCGAGCTGCGCCGACTCGACCGCACAGATACCCAGATGCAGCTCGAGCTCGTCCGACGAACCCTCATCGGCGGCGAGGCCCTCGAGCACCGCGTAGGCGTCGGCGGGTCGCCCCGCCGCGCGCAACGCCGCTGCGAGGTTGCGCCGAGCGAGCCCTCGCGCTGGCTCGGCGAGCTCGCGACCCAACGCGTCGGTGTAGCGCGCCACAGCGCGGTCATAGTCACCGACGCGAAACGCCGACTCCGCACGCAGCAGCGACGCCATTGGATCGTCCGCGGCGCCGTGCTGATCGAGATGCGCGGCAGCTTCCGTTGGCTGCCCGGCGGCGAGCAATTCGTGCGCAGTGAGGTTGGGATGCGGGCTCGGGGAACTGACGCAGCCGGTCCAGAGGGGACCGGCTACCGCCAACAGCGCCAAGATGGCTTTCATCAGGGTTAGCTTCTCGCTGGTGCGGACCGGTGGGATCGCTCGTCGTCTCAAGGACCGTGCCACTTGCCCACAACCGTCTAGAACACGCGCGTCGCACTCGATGCGCGCTTGACCCGACCTCGCTGTCCCATTTGCGCGACAACGCGACGCTCGTGACCGAGACACCACAGCGCCTCAGCGAACCGAGACGTAGCTGCCGTCGAGCAGCATGGCGGCGGTCACTTCCAGAGGCTCATGCGGATCACGTGCAAGCGTGCCAAACAACGCACGCACCTCCCGTGGCGCGCGCTCGAGCTGCACCAGCGCCCGCTTCTCCTCGGCGGCGAACTGACGCCGCAGCTCGTGCGGCACGACCGCGGCCAGCCGACATCGGCTCGGCTCGATAAAGCAACGCTCGGCCAAGTCGAGCCGCAACGCGCGGTAGCGTGGCACGTGGGTGAAGTCGAAGGCCCGCGTCGAGAAGCGCGCATGGTCGAGCTGCTGGCGCAGCGAACGCCGTCGCAGATTCGGCCCGGACAGCTCAAAGTAGCGCTGCGGCCGCGGCACGTCCTCGAACACGATGAACTGAAACCCAAGGCCGACCGCGGTCTTCTCGAACTCCGCTTGGCGATGGTCGAGGAGCAACACGGGCTCGCCCTGATCACGAAACACCGCCGGCGGCAACGGCAGGCCCTCGACACCCACTCCGACACGCTCGGTGGGTTCGGCCGCCGCGGTCTCGGGCACGTCAGCGCCGATGGGGTCGGGCGACGGCATCGCGGCGCCCGCGACCTCGACCTCAACGTCGGCCGCGGCGGCCGACGCATCGTCCGGTCGTGCCATCGGCTCGGGCTCCGGCGGCGCGGCGATCAGCACCCCCGGCGCCGCGAGGTTGTGGGCCCGCCGGTCGATGGCATCGGCCCCAGACTCCTGCGCCGCGCTGGCGGTGGCGACCGGAGTCGGTTCCCCCACCTCATCAGGCGCTGGCTGGTCCGGCGGCTCCGCCGGGCGATCTTCTGGCTCGGGGGCGAGCGCCGTCGCCACGGTTACGACCTCGAGAGCCCCGCCGTTGCGCGCATCCCGCTCTTCGGCCGTCGGCCAAAACAAGAGAGCCAGAACGTGGACCGACACTGAGAAGCCTAGGCAGGACACGAGCAATCGCATCCCCGCCCAGAACACAAAACCCGTGCCGGGACCGGCCCCCGCGCGCGGAGCTCAATCGCCGTCGTCGCGGTCGCCGGACCCGCCCACCAACGCGCGCACCATGGCAGGGAATGCGCCAAACATGTTCAGGCGCGACGCTTGCCGATCCTCCGGCGCCGCTGGCGTGCGCCGCAGGCGCACCGCCACCAAACGGTGCTCCGGCAGCACAACCAGGGACTGACCCAAGTGCCGAACGCGAGGGCGACGATCGACTTGGTCACCGACATGGCCTCGATCGGCTCGTCCTCGCCGCGAAAGCGCTCGTCGACGACGGTCGCCCCGTCTTGGAGCACGAGCAGCGCGTCGGACTTTGTGTGTCGGGCTTGCTCGATCAGCGCGGCGACCGCTTTGGAGTCGAGCGTCGCGGCGGCGGGGCGCGACTGGGCGGCTAGGGCGTCAAGGCCAAGGGGCACCACGCAGCAGATCGCGAGAAGGTGGCACCAGACGTTGGTGCTCGGCATGGGCGGGCCCTTATGCGGGGCACCCTAGGCACCCTTCGCGGATTCTCGCCGCGACCAAAGAGCCTGCCAAGAGGGGTGCGGCCTGTCAGCTTGGCATCCCCGACGACGCCTAAGCCCCCCCACATCCCACGCAACGGCAACAAGTTACGGTTCCTCACCGACCGGCATCTGGCGTGCATGGGTCACTGCCGATGGAACGCACCCCAGCGTCGCTGTCCGCGCGCCTCCTGCCCGCACTGCTGGTGGCCGGCGCACCGCTGGCGGCCGACCCCGCCGCCCCACCGGTGGGACCCTACCGACCGCTCGCCCTGCTGGGACGGGGCACGATGGGCGAAGTGCACTTGGCAGAACAAGTCACGCCGGTCCGGCGCCTGGTCGCACTGAAGACGCTACCGCCAGGAGTCCCCGCCCATGGGGAAGTCGGCCGTCGTCTGGCCGACGAGGGGCAAGCGCTCGCGATCGCCAACCACGACCACGTGGTGCGCCTTTACGACGCCGGCACAGACGCCGCGGGACAACCGTACCTCGCCCTCGAGTACGTGCCCGGCGAACCCATCACTGCGTACGCCGCGCGCCATCACCTGTCACTCGACGAACGGCTCCAGCTCTTCTTGCAAGTCTGCGACGCCGCCGCGCATCTGGACGAGCACCAGCTCGTGCACCGGGACCTCAAGCCAGCCAACATTCTCGTCACCGAGCAGGGCGGCATGCCCTCCGTCAAAGTGATCGATCTGGGGCTCGCGTGCTACCACCCTACGGCACACGTGGACGTCGAGGACCCGGTCGTCGGCAGTCCGGGCTACATGGCGCCTGAGCAGGCCCGCCCCGGCAGCGCGCCGCTAACGGGCCGCGCCGATGTGTACGCGCTCGGCGCGCTACTGTTCGAGCTGGTCACAGGAACGTTGCCGCTCGCCGACCCCACGAAGACACCGGCGGGACCGCGGCCGAGCCTCGTCGAGCGGCAAGAGTCCCTGTGGCGACGATCTCCCCCCAGCCTGCGCACACGGGCGCAGAGATGTCGCATGCGAGGCGTGAGCCGCGCGCTGGACCGCGTGGCGCAGCGAGCGCTCACCCCCGATCCCGCCGCGCGGTTCGCCGGCGCGGGCGCGCTCGCGTCGGCGGTACGCGACGAAGTCCAGCGCCGAGCCCGTCGTCAGCGGGCGCGCCGGGTGCTCACGCGGATGCTGGTGGGCGCAGCACTACTCGCACTCTGACGCGGCCGAGCGGCGCCGACCGACTCTGGCTGCAGTCCCAGCGCGTCATCACTCGATGGCCGAGTTGAGCCGCGAGAACTGCTCGCCTGGGCCAACGACGAAGGTCTCCTGCGCGGGGGCGAAAGCGGCGAGCCGGGCCAGGCAGATCACGGGGCGAGTCATGAGTGCGTCCTCCAGAGGGGCCCCGCGAGTTGGCGAGTGGGCGCCATTGTCGGTGACGACACCGCGGCGCCAAGAGCATCCCAGGCCCCCTCCGAGGCCTCCGCCCGCGCGTGTGGTCGCCGCCAGGGCCACCCAACGCCCCACGCCAGCTCTCGGCGCCCGATGCAACGGACCGCCCGGAGCACGCCTAGGAGCGAACCGAGGCGCCAAGGTCTATCCTCTACGGTTGTCCTCTTCCCCCGAGGTGATCCGTGCGTGTCGTCCTCTCTTTGTCTTTGCTCGGTGTGGCCTTCGCCGCCGTTCCGTGTGCCGCACAGACGGCGTTTCTCGACAAGCTGAGCGCAGCTCCGGGCGAGACGGTCGGTGTCCACGTGTCGTCAGCGCGCGCGTTCAACCTGAGCGTGTGGCGATCGCGTTACTTCGACGACAACGAGCGCATGCTCGAGGCAGGCGGCTTTCCAGCCGTCAGGCAGCCCGCGCCCAAAGGGTCGCACGCCGAGGTCGCCTCGAGCCCGGGCCTCGCGATCACTGGCGACCTCACCCTCGAGGCATGGATCCGACCCGTCGTGTCGAGCACCGGCTTCTTCCACGGCATCCTGTCGAAGTACTCCATCCCCGGCGACACCGCCTACATGATCTACCTCATCCCCAACGGGAGACTGGCGTTCTATCTGGGTGACGACGGCGTGTTCAATGAGAACAATCGGACGCTGACGACGCGCGCCATCCCTGCCGGCCGCTACACGCACGTCGTCGCCACCTACGACGGCACCGACAAGCGGATCTACCTGGACGGCGAGCTGGACGTCGTCGAACCGCGTACCGGACCGATCTATGACACAACGGAGCCAGTGCGCGTCGGCGCGTATGGTGTGGATGGCTCGGCCTCGCAGTACTACAACGGCCAGGTGGACTCGCCCGCGATCTACAGCCGGGCGCTGTCGCCGGCCGAGGTGCGCCAACGCTACCTCGACCGCGCCGACTACTCGCCGACGCAACCTGGCGTGCTCCCGGGAGCCGTGGCGCAGTGGAACTTCGGCGAGCTCGACGGCGCCACGCTCGCCGACGCGACCGGCAACGGCCACGACCTCACGTTGGTGAACTACGGCACGCGCGGCGTCGCCGGGCCGTCGGCGCGGACCGGGGCACTCGAGAGCCACGCGATCCGCTTCTCACAGGAGGACCTCTTCAATCCGCCGTGGCGCGCGACTCACACGTTCACCGTCCCGCCGAGCTGGGAGAGCGGCTTCTACTACGTCGACGTCGGCGGCCGCAGGCTGCCGCTCATCATCAAGCCCAGCCCCGGCCAGGAACGCCGCATCGCAGTGCTCGCGGCGACGAACACGTGGCACGCCTACAACGCCTGGTCGGGCAACAGCCTCTACACGACGCACCCCGGCGGCCCGATCGCCTACTACGTCGGCATGCGCCAGCCCAACCCGGGAGTGCATCTCGACCAGCACACGCCCGGCAGCGGCATCTCGCACCTCGTCGATGCTGAGCGCTACCTCTACAAGTGGCTCGACGACAACGGCTATCCGTTCGACCTCTACAGCGACTTGGACCTGCACCTCGATGCCAGTCTCCTCGATGCCTACGACGTTCTGATCCTCAACGGGCACAGCGAGTACTGGAGCCACGAGATGATCGATCACGTCGAGGCGTTTCAGGCGGCCGGCGGCTCGGTGGTCAACCTCTCCGGCAACACCATGTGGACGGTGATCACCTACGACGCCACGCTGTCGGTGATGGAGGGGCGCAAGCACCCGCACGGCTCGGGCACGATCCCGGCGAGCGAGCGCTGGCACAGCCAGGATGGCGGCATCCTCGGCGGCACGCTGCGGTGTGTCGGGCGCCCGGAGCACGAGGTGATCGGTACGGGCTATGGCATCGGCGGCGGCCAAGCGCGCGGCTGGGCGCTGGTCGAGCGACCCTCGCACTGGATCTTTGCCGGCACCGGCGTCAGCGCCGGGACACCGTTTGGCGAAGCGGGGCTGAACGGCGGCTCGATGATGGGCTACGAGATCGACGTCGTCGATCCGCAATGGACGCCCGCCAACACCGAGATCATTGCCCGCGGCGCCTACCCAACGCCGACCTTTCAGCTCGGCATTACCAACTGCCAGACCCGCACGTCGTGGACGACGACCAGCGGCGGCGAGGTCATCTACTTCGACCACCCCGGCGGTGGGGGCGTGTTCGGCATCCCGAGCGTCACCGTCGGCGGCACGCTCGTCGTCGACGCGATCGCCTCGCAGATGGTCCGCAACGTGCTCGACCGGTTCTTGATCCCGCAGGCCGCGTGCGCGTTCCGCAACGGCTCGGGCATCAACCCGATCGGCTTCGCCTGCATCAACGCGCCGATCCTCGGCGCCAGTTGGATGACGAGCATCCCGACCACGCCAGCGACCGTCGCGACTGCGCTCGGCCTCGCCGCGACTCCCGGCGCCGCGCCGCTGTTCGGCGGCGAGCTCTTGCTCGGTCCAGTGCCGCCACCGGCGCTCCTGCCCGGGCTCGGCACGCACGCCGTGCCAGTGCCCAACGATCCGACGCTCCTCGGCGGCTTCGTGACCGCGCAGGGGTTTCGGGTCGACGGTCCGATTCCGGGCGCGTCGTTCGTCCTGCTGAACGCGCAGGACCTGACCCTCGGGCGATAGCCCGCCGCGCGGATTGAGGTCGGCCGGCCCCCGGCTAGGCCCTGGACAGTGACTCGCCAGTCATTATTATGACTCGCGAGTCACTCCCAAGCGATGCCTACCGAGACGTTCCTCAAGCTGCGCCCCGACAAGCGCGACCGCATCCTCGCAGCGGCCATCGAGGAGTTCGCCAGCCATGACTTCGCCGGCGCCAACCTCGACCGCGTCGCCGCCGGCGCCGGTGTGTCCAAGGGCTCGCTGTTTCAATACTTCGCCGACAAGGACGACTTCTACGTCTACGCGGTGCAGGCGGCCCTGGAGCAAGCGTGGCAGCTCTATCGCGACGACATGGCCCAGTGCGCGCCCGCGGACTGCTACGAGCTCCTCGTGGAGACGATTCTGAGCATGGCCGCGCTACGCAAGCGCGAACCGCACCTGGCAACGCTCTACTTGCGCGTGGTCTACGCCAAAGACTCGCACGCGCGGGATCGGCTCTACGCGGCGTTTGTGGCGCGCAACCGCGAGTTCTTCGACCGGCTGATTCCCTGGGGCCTGGAGACCGGGCACATCGACCCCACGCTCCCCGAAGCGATCGTCCGTTTCCACATCCACGCGGCCGGCTCCCACCTGATCTACCTGCTGCTGTCGGGCGACGACCCGCGGTGGCTACCCCGCCGCACCAAAGACCTCCGGGCGTTCGTCACGCACACCGTCGAGGTCCTGGCGCGGGCGCTCGCCCCCAAGACGCGCAAGTCCACTCGCCGGACACGTTCGCGCAAGGAAGCCCACCGATGAGGACTCGATCGACCCTTCTCGCCCTCACGCTCGCCCCGACCCTCTGCGCTCAGGGGGCAAAGGAGCCTCCAGCAGATGCGAAGCAGCAGCTCGGCGCCTTCTTTGACGCCGCCGCGGCCCGCGGTCTGTTTCGCGGCGTGGTGCTCGTCGCCGATGAAGGCAAGGTCTTCTTCGAGCGCGCCGTCGGCGATGCCGACGTCGGACGAGCGACGACGGTCGACGCGCCGTTCTACCTCGCGTCGATCTCCAAGCAGTTCACCGCCGCGGCGATCATGGTGCTCGCCCAGCAGGGCCGACTCGGCTACGACGATACCCTCGCGACCTTCTTGCCCGAGCTGCCGGCGTGGGCGGAGACCATGACGCTCCGCCACCTGCTCACGCATACGTCCGGGCTTGGCAACTTCCTCAGCGCCGACCTCACCCACGAGGGTCTCACCAACGACACCGTGGTCGCGCACCTCAAGACCCTGGAGGCGACCGAGCTGCCGCCCGGCGAACGCTACCGTTACAGCAACAGCGCCTACCTGCTGCTCGCCCGCGTAGTCGAGCGCGTGGCCCAGACGTCGTTTCGCGCCTTCACGACCAAGGAGATCTTCGAGCCCTTGGGGATGTCAACCGCGGTCTTCAACGACGAGACCCGGCCGTCGGTCCCAAACCGCGTCGTCGGCTTCGACCGCTACGGCCAAGAGAGCGATGTGCCACACCTCACGAATGGCGCCGGTGGAATGTTCGGTTCGGCGCGCGACCTGTGGCGCTGGCACCAAGCGCTGTTTGGGGCGCAACTGTTGCGGCGGGAAACTCTCGACGAGGCCTGGGCGCCCATGCCGCTCAACGACGGCTCCCGGTCCGACTACGGGTTTGGTTGGCACGTCCACCCAAGCGAGAAGGGCCTGTCACTCCACCACACCGGCAGCCTCGCCGGCTTTCGCCACTTCGTCTTTGCCGATCTGGCGCACGAGCGCGTCGTCATCATGCTGACCAACGGCGGCGACGCCTTTCCGCTGCCGCAGATGGCGACCGCTGTCACCAACATCCTGCGAGGTCGTCCGGCGACCGTGCCCAAGCCCGCGCTGATCGACCATCTGTTCGCGTTCGCCGGGTCACGGCCGAACGGCCTCAACGCCGAGGTGCAGCGCGTGATGGCCGAGGCGCGCGAGGACTACCGCGTCAGCGAGGACGACCTCAACGAGCTCGGCTACGCGCTTTTGGCGCGAGAGCGCACCGACGCCGCGACCTGCGTGTTCAAGGCCGCGGTCGATGCCTACCCGGCCTCGGCCAACGTCTACGACAGCTACGGCGAGGCGCTCATGCGCGGCGGCAACGACGAAGCCGCCGCCGCCAACTATCGCAAATCGTTGGAGCTCGATCCGACCAACGACAACGCGACCGAGATGCTGCGGCGTCTCGCCCAGCGCCTGGGCCAGAGCCGCTGACCGACCCTACTTCTTGGTCACCGTGCCCGGGCCCTCGTTGACGACCCAGATCGACTCGCCGTCGAAGGCCATGCGCGTCGGCTCGGCGCCGGCGTTGAAGGTGCCGACGACCTTGCCGTCGCGAGGGCGCACTTTGCACACCGTCTGGTCGGTATAGCAAGTCACCCACACGTGCTCGCCGTCAAAGATCAGGCCCGTGGGCCCGTTGCCCACCGGGAAGTTGCCGGTGTTCTGCCCATTGCTGGTCCGGATGCGCGCCACGGTGTTGGTGTCGAAGCTCGCGACCCAGATCCACCGGCCGTCAAACACGATGTCGGCGCCGTTGGTGCCGATGGGAAACGCCCCCATCACCTGGTCGTCGCTGGCGCGGATCTTCAGCACCTGGGCATCGCCTGAGATCACCGCCCACACATACGTGCCGTCAAACGCCAACCCGGCCGGAAACGACCCGGTCTGGAGCGTGTTCATCACCGCGCCGTCGCTGGCCCGCACCTTCGTGATCGAGCCCTCAAACGCGTTGGACACCCACACATGGGTACCGTCGAACACGCTGCTGTGCGGCGCGTCGCCGACCACTGCGTCGAGCACGAACGAACCATCCGAAGCCCGCAGCTTGGTCACCTTGTCGACCCCGCCGCTATTCGTCACCCAGATGTGCGCGCCGTCGTAGCACAGCGCCACTGGCGTGATACTCGGGAACGTGTCGACGACCGTCAGATCGCTCGGGCGAATCTTGCTGATCGTGTTGCCACCGGTGTTGGCAATCCACAGGTACTCACCGTCAAACGCCGCTCCTGACGGCAGGGTGCCGACCTGGACGGCGACATCGGCCTCGTTGGCGGCGAACCAGCGCTTGGTCGCGATCCGCAGCGGGTTGAGCACCTTGGCGTCGTTGTTCGAACCCCCGGGAGCGGCCGAATCTTGCGCCGCGGCGCCAGCCGCGAGGGTCAGAGCGAGCGCGGCGACGGCGCAACGGGAGGTGACGGGGACAAGAATCTGCATTGGGCTTCCTTGGGTCTCGGCCGACGTTGGCCGGGACGGGATGCGGAAAGCGCCGATGACAGCGGCCAGAGTTTTCTCTGAACTACGGAGTGACCGACGGCGAGGGCCGAATCACGCATCTCCGCATCAGTGATCGAACTCCAACGACAATCCGTTGGACATCGCGTATCCAGCTCCCAAGCCGGTATCCAGCACCACGGACTGCGCGTGCAGGAACTGGCGCACCAGCCACAGGCGGTCCGGGATCGGCAACGGCAACGAGGCCCAGCCGAACCCATTCGTCACCTGCGGGATCGCCGCCAGCGGCGCCGCCGGATCGAGCAACAGCGTGCAGCCGCCGGGCAACGCCAGGCGGCCCGAGCTCGCGCCCAGCAGATGCACCACGCCGATGTTGGGAACAGCGCTGAGGTCGAGCGCGAACGCGGAGTTGCCGAGGCTCGGCAGGCCGTAGCCGGTGAGGTCCGGGACCAGCCCCGCGCCGGTCCGACAGCCCGCTCCGTAGGGCCGCGCCGCGGCTTGACTGAGGACCATCGAACCACCGTCACTGTCCAGCCCGGCCAGCACCCCGCGTGCGTAGTCGAACGCGATGGCCTGAGGAACCAGTGCTGGCCGCGGGAACCCCGAGGTCGGGGACGGGGCAAGGAGGGGTAACCAGCGCGAGCCGTCCCAAGCTGAGTGCCACGCGACTACACGGCCTAAATCCGGGTGGAACGTCAAGTCGCCCGACGGAGCCAGGCCGGGGAAGGAAGACAACGACCACCGCTCAGCCCATGCCGTCCCGTCCCATTCCCAAACGTCGGCGGTCCAGTAGGACAGTGACGTACGAAAGTAGCCCGTCATGACCATGCGCCCACGCACTGGGTCGTAGGCCATGCCGGGCCGACCTCGAGGCTGGGGGCGCGGTGATGGCCGCAGGGAAGTCCACACGCTCCCATCCCACTCAATCGTCTCGTCGCCGGCGAGGAGCACAACACGCTGCCGTCGCTCGTCGAAGGCCATGCCATGCTGCCAGGCCGGAAACCCTGACGGCGCAAGCTGCCTCCACGACACGCCATCCCAAAGCCAGACGTCGTCTCGAGCACTCGAGGCGGGGCTACCGGTGATGGTCGGCACTCCGCCGTGCAGCAGCACCCCACCCCGCACCGGATCATAGGTCATCGCGTGGCCGGTCCGCGGGCCCGGCCCTGGCCCCGTGTGCTCGCGCCACACCGTTCCGTCCCACTCCCACGTCGAGCCGAGGACGACGCCCGAGATGGGGTCGACGCCACCGTGGGTCACAAGGCGCCTGCGGACGGGATCGGCAATGAGCTGCTCAACTTGCGGCGCCGGAGCGGGCGCTCGGCCGGGCAGGCTCGTCCAGTTCGCGCCGTCCCACACCCAGAGGTCGTTGGCCCCCCGCAGCAGCATCACCACGCGGCCGCGCTGACGATCCAAGACCATTCCCACCGGCGAACCGGAGGGACGCTGCGCCGGCCGCCGCTCGATCCACTGCGTCCCATCCCACTCCCAAGTGTCGTCGGCCGCGCCGGTGTCCGTCGTACCGCCAAACAACAACACTCGCCCAGGAACCGTGCTCTCGGACAGCGCGGGCCCCAGGCGAGCGGCTGGAGAGCGAGCGGGTGTCGCGAGGCGCCAGTTGGTCCCGTCCCACAGCCACGTGTCGGCACTGAGCGCGCCTCCGCTCACCGGGGTTCCACCGAACAGCACGACCTGACTTCGCGCCGCATCGTAGGCCATCCGATGATAACGCAGCGGCGGCGGCGACACGGCCGGCGACCGCCGCCTCCAAGAGGCGCCGTCCCACTCGGCGGTCACGCCGACGGAGCTGTCGTTGCCGTAGAGCACGACCACGCCACGCCGCTCGTCGAAGGCCAGCGCCGCGCCGAAGAGGCGCACCGACAGAGCTCCGCGCAGCGACCACCGCTGTCCATCCCACTCCCAAGTCTCACTTCCAGCTTGGAGAACCGCACACCCACGCTTGGAGTCGAACGCCATCGCCTCCTGCGTGGCCAACAACCCAGTTGGCGTCGCCAAACTGGCGGACCAGCGCGCCCCATCCCATTGCTGGGTCCGACCCAAGTCGTCGAGCACCATGATCCGGCCGCGAACCACGTCATACGTGGGACCGGCGATCACACGGCTTGGCCAATCGGATCGCGAATCCCACCGAAGGTCCGCCCCCTGCGCGGGGAGCGCGGCGGCGACGACAAGCGAAAACGTGCAGAAGAGCCAGAGTGCTCTGGCAGAAGGCAGTGTCAGCATCATGGGGAGGCACTACGCCAGCAGGGCGCACAGATCGGGGACCATTGGGGGGCCATGGACTGATTGCCGGAACCGGGCGCGGCGTCCCACCTTTCCCGGGACCTTGAACCACACGACACAAGCGCCCTTGCCGTGGGTGCCTCGGGCCCGGCGCCGCCTTCGCGCCGAGCCCCGCGGGACGTCACTTGGCGGGGATGTTCATCGCCAAGACCTTGGCCTTGACGTCGGTCTCAAAGCCGTCGCGGCAGTGGCCCGAGCAGAAGTGCATCTGGTAGCCCTCAACCTCGAGCGCGTGGTCGGCCTTGCCGTCCATGCCGAGCGCGCAGCTGGCGCACTTGCCGACCACCTGATCGGTCGCACCATCCAGCGCGTCTGCGGCCGCGAGCTTGGCGGTGATCGCGGCGACATCGGCGGCCATGCCGCCCTCGGGCTGTGCGGCCGATGGGGTCGCGGGATCGGCGGTGCCAGCACCGCCCTCTGGGCCCTCGGCCGTGCAGCCGACGAACAGCAGGGTCAGAGCGAAGACGAGCAGCGTCGAGAGCTTGGTCATGCCAAAACTCTACACCGCTGGGCGGCCGATTCGGGGTCGACAGGCCCGGCTGGGCGGGGCCCGGCCGTCTACGCAAGCCGCGTCGCCCCGCGCCGGGCCCAGAGGAACGCGAGCCACGCCACGACGTAGCAGCCCACCCCGGCCCAAAACGCGGTCGAGATGCTGAAGCTCAGCGCCAGTGCCGTCGCCAGCACCGAGGCACACACCGAGGTCGCGCCGTTGACGCCCCATAGCCACGGGGTGAGCTGCTCGCTCTTGGCCGCGGCGAGCCGCAGCCCCAGAGGGAACGCCATCCCCATCGGCACTCCAAGCGGGAACAACAGCACGACCGCCGTCGTGATCCGAGCCCAAGTCGGCCAGGCCTCGGCGAGGTCGGCGATCACCGGAGTCGCGAGCGCGAAGCCGGCGAGCAGCAGGATCAGGATGCCGAGCACCTTGGGCCCGGCACTCAGCCCATCGGTAAACCGCTGCGACAACAGGCTGCCGATGCCGCTCGAGAGCAGCAGCGCAAACAGCACCACCGAAAGCCCGTAGGTCGGATGGCCCAGGAACAGCACCAGCCGGTGCATCTGCGACAACTCGACCAGCAGGAAGCCGAAGCCGATCGACGCGAAGAACAGCAACAGCGGGAACGAGCCGCGCAGCACCGAGCGATCCGCGGTCAGGAGCAGCGGCACCACGACGCACAAGAAGGTGAGCGTCGCAACGATCGCCAGCAGGATCCCGAGGATCACCACCGCCTTGAGGTTGGCGTCGAGCGCCGGCCGGTTGCGCACCTCCGGATCCAGCACGTCCTCGAGCCGCAGCATGTTGAAGAAGAACGGCCGGTTGTCGGTCGGCGGCGAGAGATCCAGCTGCAGCCCGCCCTCGAGCGGCGGCGGCTCCTCACCACGCGCCAGTGCGTGCAGGACCGGGTCCTCGGTCTCGCCGCCGGCGAGCAGCACCTTAAAGCCCATGCGCTCGGTCTCGGTGCGCAGCTTGGTGAGGTCGGCCTCGGTCAGCGGCTCGCGACCGACGATGAGGTTGCCGACGACGGCGCTCCGCACCACCGCGAGGTGCCGCATCGGATCGGTGACGCCGCGCGCCTCCAGCGCCGCAACCGCCACCGACGTCATGCGCCAGAGCTCTGCGGCCCAACCGCCGTACCACCGCGACACGGTCACCACACCGCGGTCGGTCAGGTGGTCGAGGAACGTGTCCCACGCCTCCACGGTGTAGAGCGCGTTCTCGGCCAGCACGAAGGCGCCCGCCGTCGTCGCCGCCCAAGTGTCGATGAGCGAGATCTGCAGGACGTCGAAGTTCTCTTCGGTGCGCGAGACCCAGCTGCGCGCCTCGTCGTTGATGAGCCGCACTTTGGGGTGCTGGTCGAGGTGGCCGGCGAAATCACCGAACCGCTTCGTCATCGCGCCGAGCACGTCTTGGTTCATCTCGACGCCGACCACCTCGCGCTGGTCGAAGGCGAGCGCCGACAGCACGTCGCGACCACCGCCCGTGCCCACGATGAGCACCTTGGCGTCCGGCCGCAGCCAGTGCGCCATGTTGGTGACGTCCCACTTGAGGAACGACAGCTTCTCGGCGTCGCCGTCGAACTCGGTGATGACCGTCCCGGCCACACCGTCGATGAACAGGCCCTTCTGCCGCACCAGCTGGTCCTGCGGCGCCTTCGGACTCATCCCCCAACCAAACGGCCGGGCCGGATTGCCGTTCTCGTATTCCTTGACCGTGACGCGAGAGAACGAGTTCCAGCGCTCCCAGACCACCGGACTCTCGCGCTGCCCCTTCACCCACGCCAAGCGGATCGGCGGCTCCTGATCGCGGGCCAGCGCGCCGTGGCCCCACGCCAGAAAGCCAAGGCCCGCCGTGATGAGCAAGCCAATGAACCGCGGCGCGCCGCGGCCCCCCCCCAACGAAAACAGCCACCCGCCCAGCGCCGCGACCGCGGCGATCGCCAACACCGCGGTCGGCCCGTCGGTGTAGCGCAGGGTCCACAGCAGTGCGATGCAGCCGAGGCCCGCGCCGGCGAGGTCGGCGCCGTAGAGCGCGCTGATCCGCGTGGGGTATTTCGTCAGCGCCAGGCATACGGCGATGCCGCTGAAGAAGAACGGGATCGTCACCACCACGTACGTCAACGCGAACCCAAAGATCGCGACGACCGTGGCGTGCTCCTCCAACGGGATGCACAGGTGCGCCAAGAACGCCAGCGGAATCGACACCGCGAACGCCAGGGTGCTGCGCGCCATCTGCCGCGGCGCGGCCTCGACGACGAACGTCTTGGGCCGCAGGTAGACGAACAGCGCACCGGCCGTCATCCCGAACATCGCCACCGAGATGGCCATGAACGCGAAGTGGTACCAGGTCGTAGCGCTGAAGATCCTGGTCAGCAGGATCTCGAACATCAGGGTGGCGAGCGCGGTGCAGAAGAGTCCTGCGTAGGCGCTGCGCGGCGGGGCGGGGGGAGACGAGCTCACGCGTTCTTTTCGGCCAGGAAGGGCGGGGCAGCGTAGCCGTGCCTCCGGGCCGGCACCACGGCGCGGCGATTTCCGCCACGACGCGGTATGAATGCCGCGGGCACGCCACGCGATGGGCCCCTCGCCCATGGCCCACGGGGCCGCGGGCCAACCCGCGACCACCACCGCGCCCGCCTCTCCCGCCATCGATCCATGAAGACCACCGAGCTGTTCTGGCTGTTCTGCAAGTGCCTGGGCGTCTACCTCCTGGCCACCGGCATCCCCCAACTCCTGACCGTCGTGCAGGGCGCCTCCGCCGTCGGCACCCGCCTCGGGATCCCCGGCGCCGTGGCCCAGGTGGTCGTTGGCTACTACCTGGCCTGCAAGGGCGCCTGGCTACAGAGGACCGCCGAGCTGGGCCTTGGCGCCGAGCCCGCGACCCGGGCCCCGCGCCGGTAGCCCGCCCCGACCACCGCGCCCCCCCGATCCGCGGCGGCGCCCTGTATGGTGCCGGTTGTGAGATCCCCGCCCGTGCCGTTCCACGTGTCGCCCGACGACGCGGGTCAACGGCTCGACCGCTTCATCCGCAAGCTGCTCCCGGCCGCGACGCTCGGCCATCTACAGAAGCTGCTGCGCGAGGGGCGCATCACCCTCGATGGCGACCGGGCCGCCGGCAAGGCGCGGCTGACGCATGGCGCGATCGTGGCGTTCGACGTGGACCCGAAGCTCCTCGAGCAGCTGCGGCGCCCGCGCCGGCGGGTGATGCGGCCATGGGGTTCCGGCGCCGCGCTGGCCTCGCTACGGGTGGTGTTTCGCGACGAGCACCTGCTGGTCATCGACAAGCCCGGCGGCCTGCCGGTGCACGCCGGCACCGGCGTCGGCGACGACCACCTGGTCGCCCGAGTGCTGCCACTGCTGCCCCAGGGCGAGGCGCTGACGTTTCGCCCGGCGCCGGCGCACCGCATCGATCGCGGAGCGTCCGGGCTGGTGATCTTCGGACTCAGCGGCGAAGGCTTGCGACAAATGGTCGAACGCTTTCGCCAGAACCAGGTGCAAAAGACCTACCTGGCGCTCGTGCGACGCCAACCCAAAGAAGCACTCGGCGAAGTCGACACGCCGCTGGCGCCGGCCAAGCCCAACTCCGCCTCACGCCCGCGCGCGGTGCCCGCGGCCGATGGCAAGCCGGCACGCACGCGATGGCGGCACGTCGAGACGCGCGGTGGGCTGAGTCTGCTGGAAGTCGAGATCGAGTACGGACGCACGCACCAGATCCGCGCGCACCTGGCATCCGTGGGAATGCCGCTCGCCGGCGACCGGCGCTACGGCGACCCGGAGCCGCTGGTCGGCGCCGAGGGGCGCTTCGGCCTGCACGCCGCGCGCCTGGCGTTTGCGCATCCGGTGACGGGGACGCCGGTCGCGCTGGAGGCGCCGTTGCCGGCGGATTTGGCCGGGCTACTAGTGGTGTGATTCAGGCAGATGGGGCCTATCCGCGAGACATCGGCGCCGGTCGCAAGGCGGGTCGCCGCAGGCATATTGGTGGATACGGCGAGGACGACCCAACGCTGCGAGCGGCGCTGAGGGCCGTGGATAAGGCCCCAGATTCCTGAATCACACCACTAGTGTTGTGTGTCGGAAGTTGGTTGCGTAAGTCGGCGAGCCACGTGTGCCGCTCGCAAGGCGCTGTCGACGCAGGGCTTGTTGGTGGACAAGTCGAGGAGACGCAACGCCGCGAGCGGCGCTGAGGGCCGTCGACATATGTGACGAACTTCCGACACGCAACACTAGGGCGGCGATGATGCTTCGGGGTCCGAGTAGGGACCACTCACGCGTAGGACCGCCATCGGACTCGCGCGACTAACCGTCCGCCGCCGCGTCGACGGGCGGCACCGAAGCCGCGGCGCCGTCGCCATCGCGCTCGAGCACCCCCACCCCCCACTCGGCGACGATCTCCAACAGCCGGGCCTGGCTGTGCAGCTGGGTAAAGATGTGGTCGGAGTCCGGCAGGTAGTCGACGGCCACTCGCCCACTCGGCGCGAGCGCGTCCAGGCCTTTGCGGAACCGCGTCTGGTAGTGGTCCCACGAGCCGCTGCCACAGGTGAAGACAAACCGCAGGTCAACCCCGCGCGCGACCGCGGCGCCGACCTCCGCGAGGATCTCGCGCGGTGGCTTTGCCGGCACTTCGTCGGGGCTCGCCGACGCCGCGCGCGCCGGCAGCAGCTGCCGCACGCTCTGCAGCAGCGCGCCGGCACCGACGCGCAGCACCGGGCTCTTGCCGCTCAGCAGGTTGCCCCAGCTCCGCGGCGAGAACATGCGGCGGCCATACAGCCGCACCCAGTAGCGCAGCGACGGCACGAAGTAGAAGTCGATGATCGCGCCGCCGACGACGCGCGGGTCTTCGTGGCACACGCGCAGCGCGTTGTCGGCGCCCCAGCACAGACCCAGCGCTACGAACTTCTCGATGCCGAGGGTCTCCTGCATCGCGTCCATCGCCGCGCGAGCCTCCTGCACCGCGAACTCGGCGAACGGCAGGCTGTCGCGCCGCGTGGGGCTGTCACCGATGCCCGAATAATCAAAGCGGACGCAAGTGATCCCGAGCTGCGCGAGGCGCCGCGCGATCTTCACGTAGATGCGCTGCGGACCGACCCGATGGATCGAGCCGGCGTTGAGGATCACGCAGCCGATCTTGCCGCCGGGCGCGCCCGGGTCGGTGATGATGCCGACCATGGACCGCGACTCCCCGAGCAGCGCGGCGCGCTCGCTCGTCACCGGCCCATTCGAGCCGGGCTGCGCTGGTGCTGCGGAAGTCAAGGCCGGGGGAGTCTCGGTTAGGGGCGACGCGCCGTCCAGCCTCAGCGGTCCTGCGCGCCGGGTTTGGCGTCGTCTTCGCGCGATTCCTCGAGCTGCAGCGCCGGCACGCCCGCCTCGCGAGCCGCCCGCTCGAGGCTCACGAGGTCCTCGGTCCAGATGCGGCGCAACAGCGCGAGCTGCTCGTCGATCGCCGCCACGAGCTCGTCGCGAACCTGCAGCGCCTGCTGGGTCGGCGCGTGCTCGCTGCCGCCGACCAGCGACAACAGGCCAGCGAGCTTGTCGTTCAGCCGAATGGGGAAGTTGAGTGGGTCCTGCGCGCTCTTGCTCTTGGTCTGATACAGGGCTTCCTCGGCCGCTTTCATCTGCTCGGTGAGTGCGTCCGCCGCTTCCGTCACGGTCTCGCCGCCGTCGTCCAACTCGGCCGCGCGCTTCTTCAGCGCCTCGACCTCGCGCCGCACGTCGGCAACCCGGGCGAGCGCCCGGTGCGTTTCGGAGAGCTTGTCGCGCACTTCGTTCAAGAAAGCGAATTGCGCGGCGCGATCCTCGCCGGTCACCGGCGACGTCGGATCCGGCACGATCTCGAACGGGACCTCGCCGGTCCAGTCGCCGCAACGCAGACGCGCGGTGTAGCGGCCCGGGAGCGCCAGCGGGCCGGCCAGACGCCGGTTCCACAGGACCATACCGGAGAAGCGCGCAGCCGGCGCGTGGCGGAGATCCCAGTCGAAGCGATTGAGCCCCTTGTCGGTCGGCAACAGGCGCGTGTCGGGCTTGTTCTCGTCGCGCTTCTCGTCCTTCTTGGCGCCGGGCTTCGGCTTCGCCGTGAACGTCCGCACGACCTCACCACCCGCGTCGAGGATCTCCAGCTCGAACGGTGTGTCCGCATCCGGCGCCGCCGCCAGCGTGTAGTGCAACGCGACGCCGGCCGGCGGGTTCTCACCAGCGCCCTTGGGCTCGTTGGTGCGGCGCGCCGCCCGCCGCTCGGTCGGGCGCGGCGCAAATAGGTGCGCGCTGGCGTCTAGCAACGGCGGCCCGATCTGGCGCAGCACGCTGAGATCGTCGAGCACCCAAAAGCCGCGCCCCTGCGTGGCGGCGACGAGATCGCCCTTGGCGGCGATCGCGAGGTCGGTCACCGGCACGATCGGCAAGTCGCCCTGCATCGACTGCCAGGACGTCCCGTCGTCAAACGACACGTAGATGCCGCGCTCCGTGCCGGCGAAGAGCAGACCTTCGCGCTCGGGGTCCGCCCGGAGAACGCGGGTGAAGTGGTCGGGCTTGATGCCCGCCGAGATCTCGGTCCACGTCTGCCCGTAGTCCAGCGTGCGGTAGAGGTATGGCTGGAAGTCGTCGGACTTGTAGCGCGTGGCCGCCACGTAGAGCCCGCCGTCGCGGTGCGGGTGCACATCGATGCTGTTGATCAGCGTCCACGGCGGGAGGGCCGACGGCGTGACCTCGGTCCACGTGCCTCCCGCATCAGGAGACACGTGCAGGCGTCCGTCGTCGGTGCCGCACCACAGCAGGCCGCGCTCGCGCGGCGACTCCGCCGCCGCAAAGATCGTGCAGTAGTACTCGACGCCCGTGTTGTCCTTGGTGATCGGCCCGCCCGACGCGCCCTGCTTGGTCTTGTCGTCGGTGCTCAGATCGGGACTGATCGCGGTCCAGCTCGCGCCGAGGTTGTCGCTGCGAAACAGCACGTTGCCGGCGGCGTAGAGCACGTCGGGATCGTGCGGGCTGAAGAACAGCGGGAAGTTCCACTGGAACCGATAGCGCAGCTCGTCCGCGCCCCAGCCCATCGGGTTGTCCGGCCACACGTTGATCGCGCGGCGCCCGCCGGTGCGGTGGTCGAGCCAGGTGAGATAGCCGCCGTACGAGCCGCCGAGCACCACGTCGGGGTCGTCGGGCTTGGCGACGATGTGGCCGCTCTCGCCGCCCGCCGTCGGCTCCCAATCGCGCACCCCGATCGAGCCGCCGGTGAGTGATCGCGAGCGAATGCGCAGGGCGCTGTTGTCCTGCTGCGCGCCGAGGATGCGGTAGGGCGTGGCCTGGTCGGTGCTGACGCGGTAGATCTGCGCCGTCGGCTGGTTGTCCTGACGGGTCCAGGTGGCACCGCCGTCCATCGATACGTTCGCGCCGCCATCATTGCCCTCGATCATGCGTCGCGGGTCATCGGGCGCGATCCACAGGTCGTGGTTGTCACCGTGCGGCGTGGACAAGGTGTCGAACGACTTGCCGCCATCGCGCGAGCGGTGAAAGCGCACGTTGAGCACGTACACCGATTCCTCGTCGACGGGATCGGCGTAGATGCGCGAGTAGTACCACGCACGCTGCCGCAAGGCGCGGTCTTGGTTGGTGCGCTGCCACGTGTCGCCGCCGTCCTTCGAGCGAAACACGCCGCCGGCCTCGGCCTCGACGATTGCGTAGAGGTTGTCGGGGTTGCTGCGCGAGACCGTGATCCCGCTGATGCCCCACGTCTCGGTCGGCAGGCCCGGGTTGCCGCTGAGCTCGGTCCAGGTCCTGCCCCGATCGGTGCTCTTCCACAGGCCGGAGCCTTCCCCGCCGCTGCTGAGACTCCAGGGAGTGCGGCGCACGTTCCACAAGCTCGCGTACAGGATGCGCGGGTTGGTGGGATCCATCGCTAGATCCACCGCGCCGGCGTCGTCGCTCACGTGGAGGATGCGCTCCCAGCTCGCCCCGCCATCCTCGGAGCGAAACACACCGCGCTCTGGGTTCGGGCCAAACAGATGCCCGAGCACCGCGGCGTAGACCAGGTCGGGGTTGCTTGGATCGACGCGCAGGCGGCAGACGTGACGGGAGTCGGGGAGCCCGATGTGCGTCCAGGTGCGGCCCGCGTCGGTCGACTTCCACACGCCGTCGCCGTGCGAGACGTTCCCTCGCACCGTCTTCTCGCCGCCGCCGGCGTACACCACGTTGGGGTCGCTCGCGGCCACGGCCACGGCGCCGATCGAGCCACCGAAGAAACCGTCAGAAACGTTGTGCCAGGAGCGGCCGGCGTCGCCGGTCTTCCACACGCCGCCCCCACACGCACCGAAGTAATAGGTATCCGGATCCTGCGGGATCCCGGTCACCGCGGCGCAGCGACCACCGCGAAAGGGGCCGACCTCGCGCCAGTCCAGACCCTCGAGCCACTCTGGGTCCAGGGTCTGAGCGGCGGCGGATCCACCGAGGGCCAAGACGAGGAGCGCGACGCGCGTAGAGCTCTGCACAGCACCCACTATGGCGGATGCCTCAGGCGCCCAAAAGGGTGGCGCGGCACGGGCGCCAATCGGTGGCGCACCAGGGCACGACGCCTCACGTTCCGCAGCGTTTCGGGCTCTCACCCGGGTTTGTCCGCAGCTACCATCCCGCGCTCTCACCTCGCCCGCCCGCACCCCGCACTGCACCATGCCCGACTCTGTTGCGCGGCAGCCGCGGCCGCAACGGCCGCCGCACGCAACCTCATACCTACTGGCCGCTGCCGCCTTGGCGCTCAGCGCCCCAGCGCAAGACCCGCCCAGCGCGCCTTCCGTCGATCGATTGGTCAACGCCACCACGGCGTCGGTGCAGGAGACCGGCGACCTGACCGTGGACCGCGCCGGCCGGATCTGGGTCGCGTGGCAGAGCCGCCGCCACCGTCACGGCCGGCCTGGCGTGCTCGTGCAGGCGTTGCACGCGGACGGTCGCCGCTGTGGCGGCGAGCGACTGCTCGGCGCGGACCTCCAGACCGCGAAACGGCCGGCGCTGGCCGCGGCCGGCACCGCGGTCTGGGCCGCCTGGGATTCCACACCGACCAAGACGAGTGCCCCTTGCCGGGTCCTGCTGCAGCGCGTCGACGGCGCCGCGGCCGCGGCCGCACAGCCGCGACCCGTGCACGACACCGGGCGCGGGGCGCAACACGGCGTGGTGCTCGCGCCGCGCGCCGACGGCGGCGTCACCGCCGTATGGACGGAGGCGTCGGGCCCCGGCACGTCGACCGTGTGGCGACGTTCGTTCGACGCCGCCGGCGCCGCGCTCGGCGCCGCCGCGGCGCTGGCGCCGCCTTTGGGGTCGACCGCCCGCCAGGGCCCGAGCAGCATCGCGGCCTGGCCGGACGGACGTTCGGTCGCGGTCTGGGCGACGCGGCCGGGCGCCGGCGGACCCGGCGCACTGTGGGCCCGACGGTTCGCGGCGGACGATGCGGCCGAGGGACCGGCGCTGTCGCTCGACACCGACGGGGACGCTCTCGAGCCGTGCGTCGCGACCATCGATCGGGCGGGCTTCGTGGTCGCATGGCTGCGCCCCGCCGCCACAGGGTGCGCGGTGATGGTGCGTCGCTTCGATCAAGAGGCGCGGCCGCAGGGTCCGGCGCACACCGTCAGTCCGGCCGGCACGCTACAGAGCGGTGCCGCGGTGGTGGCCGGAGCCGACGGTCGGGCCTGCGTCCTTTGGAACCGCCACGACGCGTATGGCACCGCGGACGTGTTGCACCGCTGGCTCGACGCGCCGGGAACGCCGCTGGGCCCCGAACGCCGCGCGACGCACGCGCACCGCGGCTCCCAGGCGCGACCGATCGCCAGCGGCAAACGCGCGGCGCGCCTGTGTCCGGACGGAACTCTGGTCGCGGCCTGGTCGGGCGACGGCGGCCTCGGTGATGCACAGGGCGCACACCTGGCATGGACGGCACCTGCCACACCCAGCGAGGGTATCGGCCCCGCCCGCTCCGAGCGTACGTCGACCGCGGCACCCGCACCGCACGACCCCCCGGTCCGCACCCGCGTGCCGCGCGTGGCGGCCCAGCCCTTCGGCGGGGATCCGAACCCCGAGCCGCGCGGCGACTTCGGCTTCGTCGGCATCGTCAACACCGGGTGGGACCCGCCCGATCCGCATCTCGCGGTGGGCCCCAACCACGTCGTGCAGGTTTGCAACGGCGGGATCGCGTTCTTTGGGAAGGACGGCACCCGGCTCAGGCAGCAAGTGCTCGGCGGCGGGAACGGCTTCTTCGGGCCGGCCGGCGCCAGCGATTTCGTGTTCGACCCCGAGGTCGTGTTCGACCCGCACGACCAACGCTTCATCGTGGCGGCCGCCGAGGACACCGACCCGCTGGGCGGCGGCGAGTCGTGGTTCTTGCTCGCGGTCTCCGATGATGCCGACCCGCGCGGGCGCTGGCACCGCTACCGACTGGCCGCAACCGCACTCGGCGGCGGCGGCGATATCGACTCGCCCAACCTCGCCAGCGACGCACGGGCGATCTACCTAGCCGCCGACTTCTTCACCGGCGGCGACAAGTATCTCGTCTACGCCCTCGACAAGGCACCCTTGCTGGCAGGGTCACCCGCGCCGACGCCACAAAGCGTCCGCATCGACGGGGCGCAGTCGTTTGGCCTGCCGATGATCTACGGCAGCGCGCCCGCGCTCTACATGCTGCAGCACGACGAGAACCGCCGCAGTGACCGGCTGCGGCTGCACGCGATCGTCGATCCGCTGACGACGCCAGTGCGGACGACGTTCGACCTCACCGTGCCGTCGTACGAACCCCCGGGCGCGGTGCAGCAGCACGGCACGAGCGCCCTGGTGCAGATCTTCGAGGCACGCTTTTGGAGCTGCGTGTGGCGCGACGGGTCGCTCTGGGCCGTGCACCATCAAGGCATCCTGCCGCCGCGGCTGCGCTGGTATGAAATCCACACCAACGGCTGGCCAGCGAGCGGCGCGACCCCCACGCTCGCACAAACCGGAGAGCTCGACGAAGGGCCCGGGATCGCGACGTTCTGCGGCGCCATCGGGGTCGACGAGAACGGCGATGCGCTCATCACCTATGCGCGTTCGTCCACGACCGAGCCGCTCGCCATCGGCCGCGTGTCGCGGCGGGCCCTGGATCCGCCAGGAGTCATGACGGATCACGCGGTGGTGCGCGTCAGTGCCGGACCGGCCGGCGGCGTCCGCTGGGGCGACTACGGGCAGGTGGCCTGGGACCCATACGACCCCTGCACGCTCTGGTACGCGCATGAATACGCTCCGGGCGCGTCGACCTGGAACACGTGGATCGGCCGCCAGCGCCTGTGTCAGCTCGCCGCCGACCCGCGACGCTTGCCGCTTGCCCAAGGCGGGACCATCGACCTGCGCCTGCGCGTGCCCGCCAAAGCCGGCCGGCCCTACGTGGTGCTGGGTTCGATCAGCGGCACGGTGCCGGGGTTTGCCCTGCCGCTGCCGTCCCGCCTGCACATCCCGCTCAATCCAGACCTGTTCACCGAGTCGTTGCTGGCCGCGCTCGCCTCCCCCGCTCTGGTTGGCGTTGCCGGCGTGCTCGACGCCGCCGGCGAGGCCCGGGCCAGCGTGCCGTTCCGAGCGCGCCCGGGGCTCACCACCGGGGTCTCACTGTACTTTGCGTCGATCCACTTGGGCACCGGGTGGGATTTCGCGTCCAATCCAGTGGAAGTGCAGCTGACGCCGTGATCGTCGCTCGGCGCGGCACAGAAAACCGCCGATCGTCCGCCCGACCGAGTCGCCCGGAGACCGACCTACTGAGCCTGCGCGGCGAGCGCCGCGAGGTAATCGTCAAGGGTCCGCGCGTCCGGCGCCACGACCGTGAACGCGCGCGGGCCGGCCGCGAGCCGTCGAGCGACCTGGTCGCCCCGCGGCTGCTCTGGCTTGGCCACCCAGATGCGCCCGTCGACCAAGGTCACTTCAAACCCGGGGACGGCCGCCAAGTAGAGCACACCGGTCTCCACGTCGTTGGCCTTGATCGTGCGGCGGTCCGGCCCGGCGTGCATCAGCGTCACGCCCTCGCCAACCAGCTCGGTGTCGGGTCGCAGCACCCAAAGCGTGCCATCGTCGAGCTCCTCGACCACGAACCCCGGGCGCTCGACCGACGTCGAGCCGCAGGCCGCCAGCGCCAACCAAGCGACGAGCGCGCAACAGGCCCGCATCAGCCGAACCGCCCCGAGATGTAGTCCTCGGTCTCGGTGAGGTGCGGTTTCGTGAACAGGCTCTCCGTGGGGCCGTACTCAATGAGCTGCCCGAGATACATGAACGCCGTGAAGTCGCTGCAGCGCGACGCCTGCTGCATGTTGTGAGTGACGATCACGATTGTGTACTCGCCGCGGAGCTGCTGCATCAACTCCTCGATCTTGCCCGTCGCGATGGGATCGAGCGCTGAGCACGGCTCGTCCATCAAGAGCACTTCCGGGTCACCGGCGATTGCGCGGGCGATACAAAGCCGCTGCTGCTGCCCACCGCTGAGGCCGAGCGCGCTGTCGGTGAGCCGGTCCTTGACTTCGTCCCAGAGCGCGGCGCCGCGCAGGGCTCGCTCGCAGACTTCCTCGAGCACGGAGCGATTGCGCTCGCCGTCGATGCGCAGCGGATACACCACGTTCTCGAAGATGCTGAGCGGGAACGGGTTCGACTTCTGGAACACCATGCCCATCCGCTTGCGCAGCTCGATCACGTCCACACCGCGGGAGTAGATCGAGTCGCCGTTGAGCCGCATGTCGCCCTCGACCCGCACATGGTCGATCAGGTCGTTCAGGCGATTGATCGAGCGCAGCAGGGAGCTCTTGCCACAGCCCGACGGGCCGATCAACGCGGTGATCTGGCCACGCGGCACCGCCATGGTGTTGTCGAACAACGCCTGTTTGGTGCCGTACCACAGGTTGAACTTGTCGACGTGCAGAACGGCATCCTGCGCCGCGATCTCCTCGTGCGTGTCGGTGCGGAGGACGGCACCCGAAGCGACCTCTTCAAGGCGAGTAGATGATGGCATGAAGCCGGGCGTGTGACCGCGACCCTCCGAATCGGGCTGCCCGAGCGGGACCGCGTGCGAAGAGGACATCGTGCTCCGAGACTCCGAAGTGGGACCGGACAACGCCGGTGAAGGAGGTGCTGACGTAGTCATGTCCGGACCCATTGGGGTGACGCGACGACGACGCGTCCTCGTGTATACCATCGGCATTCTCGGGGCGAAAACCGGGCGCGGGAATCTCGAACCGAGCCCCCTGCGGTGACCTGCGCCCAAGCGCCGCGCGGCCGTGGAGCCCGGGGCCCGCAAGGGGCCATCCGGGCGCCTCCAGAGCGCATCGCGCACCGCAGAATACCGCCGGCGGGACGGCTTGGTGAAGGTTCGGTGAAGGCTGTGCGAAGGGCGTCGGTGTCTTCGCGCTGCAGCGCCTACGCCGGTGATCCAGGACCCGGCCACGGACCTCGCAAGGTCGCCAACCAGCCCAAGGACAAAACCACGCCCAGCGCGCGGGCCCTGGCCGATGAGAATGCCGGTGAAAATGGGGGAGTCGCCCAGGAGTCACCCTCTGCTGCATCCGGCCGCAGGATCCGTAACCTTGGAACCGCCTTCTCCTGATCTTCACGACCGGCAGTAGATTGTCGTGCATCGATGTCCGACCGGCATGTCAAACGTGGTTCGATCCTTGTCATCGAGGACGATCGCGATATCCGCGAGCTGATCGAGTACAATCTCTCCCGCGAGGGTTACCGGATCAAGGTAGCCAGCAACGGCGAGGATGGGCTTCGGCGCGCCAAACGCGACGCTCCAGACCTGGTGGTGCTCGACCTGATGCTGCCCGGCATGGACGGCATCGAGGTCTGCCGCCGCCTGAAGCAGGACCCCGTCACCCGCGGCATCGCGGTCGTGATGGTGACCGCCAAGTCGGAGGAGAGCGACATCGTCTTGGGTCTAGGCGTCGGCGCCGATGACTACGTTCCCAAGCCTTTCAGTCCACGCACGCTGCTCGCTCGGGTCGAGGCTGTGCTCCGCCGGGGCCCCCTGAAGGACGATCGCGGCACCGCCGAGCGCGTGGTCCGTGGCGATCTCGTGGTCGACGCCGGCCGCCACGAAGTGACGATCGGCAGCGACCGCATCGACTTCACGCCCACCGAGTTTCGCCTCCTGCATTTTCTCGCCTCCCACCCTGGTCGGGTGTTCTCCCGTGGCGAGCTGCTGAGTCGGGTGATCGGCGAAACCGCGGTGGTCCTCGACCGCAACATCGATGTCCACGTCCGAGCGATTCGCCAGAAGCTCGGCGAGCATCGCGAGTTGATCCAGACGGTGCGTAGCGTCGGCTACCGTTTCCGCGACTAGGCGTCTGCGGCGCTAGCAGCCGCGCATATCCTGGCGCAGCCCTCATTAGCCGCGAACCGCGGTCGCGTGTCCAGCCGCGGCGCGCCCAGCCCCAAGACATGCTGCGCTCTCCGGTCTTCGTACGACTCTATCTCGCGTTCGTAGTGGCGTGCGCGGTGGTCGGCTTTGCCGTCGACCAGATCCAAGCCACACGAATCCGCACCCAGGCGCAGGAGTCCCAGCGCGACGAGCTCCGCACCCAGTGCCTGCTGATCGCTCGACTCGTCGCGCCCTCGCTCGGTACCGCCGACTGGAATGACGCCGTCGGCACGCACCTGAGCGACCTCGCCGAGGCCATGGGTAGCGATCTAGCACTCATCGACGCGCAGGGTCGGGTGCGAGCGGATTCGGCCGACCGCGCCAGCGCCGCGGTCAACCAGCGCAGCCGCCCCGAGGTGCGCGGCGCTCTGGCCGACCACGACGTGGCCTTCGATCGCCGCCTCCGCGTGCGCGACAATCGCGACGCGACCTACGCAGCCGTCCCCCTCCAAGTCGACGGCCAGACGGTGGGCGTGGTCCGCGCGACCGCAGCATTGCCCGACAGCGCCCCGCAACGGTCGCAGGCTCGGCGCACGCTGGCGTTCGGCCTGGGCGCCCTGGCGCTCCTGGGAGGCCTCGCGGGCGCCCTCCTGCTGTGGTCCTTCAATGCGCGTCTGCGACGCCTCACAGCAGCAGCGGAGGCGGTCAGCGCCGGCGTACACGACCGCCGGGTGCCCTCGATGGGCGCGGACGAGCTCGGCACTTTGGCCCGCGCCTTCAATTCGATGGCTGAGGAGCTTCGGCAACGCCTCAACACCAGCGCCAAGCAGCGGCGGGAGGTGCTCGCGATCCTCAAGAGCATGGTCGAAGGCGTGATTGCGGTAGACCGCGACCAACGCGTCGTCCTCATCAACGACCGGGCGCGCCGGATCCTCGACGTCCCGGACGGCGACATCGACGGGCGGCCCATCTGGGAAATCTCGCGGGTGCAGCGAGTCGCCGACATCCTCGACCTCGTTCTCAGAGGCGCACGCGAAGCCCGCGATGAAGTCGCGCTACCAAGCAGCCCGGGCGACCGGGCGCTGGCGCTCCATGCGACGCAGCTCCGTCGGGACGATGAGAGCGTCGCGGGGGCGGTGGTGGTCATGCACGACATCACCGGACTGCGGCGCCTGGAGCAGGTGCGCCGGGATTTCGTTGCCAATGTCTCGCACGAGCTCAAGACCCCGCTCACCGCGATCCGCGGCTTCGTCGAGACGCTGCTCGACGACGACGGCAAGACCGACGCGCCGACGCGCCTGCGCTTTCTGGGCAAGATCCACGAGCACACCGAGCGACTGGCCGCGCTCGTCACGGATTTGCTGACGCTGTCGCGCGTCGAGTCGCGAGGCATCCCCCAGCACAAGCGCCTCCTCGACCTGTGCGAGCCAATCCGCGCCTCCGCCGGGCTGCTGGAGTCGCGCGCCGAGGCCAAAGAGATCCGTCTGCGGCTCGATCTGCCGGCGACCGCGGTCAACGTGATCGGCGACACCGAGATGCTGCGTCAGGTGGTCGACAACCTCCTCGACAACGCCATCCAGCACACCCCCACCGCGGGCTCGATCGTGCTTCGCCTCGTCACTGAAGATCGCTCCGCCGTGCTCGAAGTCCGCGACAACGGGGTCGGCATGGAGCCGCACGACCGGGATCGGATCTTCGAGCGCTTCTATCGCGTCGACCGTGGCCGCTCACGAGAGCTGGGCGGCACGGGGCTGGGGCTGTCGATCGTCAAGCACGTCGTCCTGGCCCACCGGGGCCAGGTCTCGGTCGACAGCACGCCAGGGATCGGCAGCACGTTTAGAGTGAAGCTGCCGCTCGCCGCGTCGTGACGCGCGCGCTGCGAAACGCAACGCGCGCATCCGACGTCAGAAGACCCACTGGAACATGACGTCCAGCAGATGGTTGTCGGAGTCCATCGAGCCAGCGGCATCGGGGTCGACGCTCTGGAACGTGTAGCCAACTTGCGTCTTGAGCTTGTGCTCGTGGTAGTAGGCGCTCACCGTGCCATTGATCTCGGTGATGTCACCACCGTTGTTGCCACCCACGGTCGGAATGCCGGGCAGCATGATCAAGGGGCTCAGCGTGTCGTCGTTGCTGACCATGCCCAAACGGAGCGCGCCCGCCCACTGCGGGCCGGTCTCGGCCTTGGGCAGCGTGTAGGAGCCGCCGATTGTCCAGCCGACGTGATCGCTCTCCGAGGCGGTCGCCGCGTCCGGATCATCCGAGCGAATGAAGACCTCGGCGAGGCCGTGGAAGCCCTGGTACTTCCAAGCAGTGTTGATGTTGATGCTGACGGTCTCGACGTCTGTGGTGCCGGGGGACGCCGTCCCCCCGGCGCGGTGGTTGCCGATCAGCACGCCAGCGCCGACCGAGCCCTTGAGCTCCTCGGTCTGCTGCAAGTCGCCCTGCTGGTAGGACTCGTCGCCCATGTCGCCCCAGGGATCGAAGCGCACGTTGAAGACGAAGTTCACCTCGTTGTCGACGTTGGCAGCACCATCGCCGCCAACACCCGTGAGACCGCGACCGTCCCAAGCCGTTGACGCACCAGCGATGTCGCTGTTGCCGAAACCGACTTGCCAGTGCAGCTTGTTGCCTTCGAGGTAGTGCCCGTCCAGCATGACGCTGGCCATGCGCAGGCCGCTGAACACGCGCGAGGCGATCGAGCGGGTGGTGTGCTCGAGGAACTCGGACGAGCCCTGGAACTCACGACCGTGATGCGGCTTCTGCACACCGATGCGCACACCGATCTCGCCGTGGCCGTCCTCGGACTCCCAGAACCCCCAGCGGAACCACGCGTCCTTCAGGTTGGTGCCCGAGCCCGGCACGATGCCGTTGGACGGCGCCCAGTCCAGCTCGAGCGCGTAGGTCATCGCGTCTTCCCAGACGTGGCCGGACAGCCGCGTGCGCGCGCGCAGCGCGTCGATGTTGTTGGTGTCCTGGGCGTTCTCCAGGTTCGCGTAGCGCCAGAGGATCTGGACGCGGTTGTCCAGGTCGAGGGAGAACGAGTCCCCCACCGCAATGGTGACCCCTTTGCCCGCCTCCGCGGTCAGCAGCGCGCCCTGCTGGGGCGCCTCAGTGCTGGCCAGCGTGCGGAGCGTCTTGGAGTTCGGCTTCCCGCCCTTCTTGTCCTCGCCTTCGCCGCCGGCGAACGCGACCGAAGTCGTCGCCAGCATGGCCGCTAGGCTGATTACGAGGTTGTCAGTCATCGAGTCGTCCCTTCTGTGTCTGGTTGGGGCGCGGGGCCACTCACAAAACGAAACGACCCAAACGCCGTTCAGAAAGCTAGAAAGAGCCGCTTCACGGCGCCTAGTGAAGATTGTGTGAATTTTTAGTGAAGACACAGCAAAGAGCGGAGAGGCCCGCGCAGGGCCGGCTACAGCCTGATCGCTGGATCGAGTGACGCATTCCACGTCACCATGGCACGTTTCGGCGCAAAGGCCCTGCGGCCGCAGCCACCCGTCGCGTTAGCCTTTGCCGCCTCGATGCCACAGGCTGTGAGCCAGGCTCCTCGCTCCGCCCGAGCGTCGCGGAGAGCGAGTGAATGTGGAAAGTCACTCACACTCCGGCGCCAACTTTGCACACACCGCCACCGCTGCCCAACCCCGTCGTGACCCCCCACCACGTAGACGCATGACCAAACACCTGTTGCGCGATATCGAGCAACTCAAGAAGGCGATCCTTGGCGTCGGCGCGACCGTCGAGAATGCGATCCACATGGCCACCACTGCTCTGCTGGATCGGCGGCCAGCACTCGCGGAAGAGGTCATCGAGGGTGATGCGGAAATCGACACCCGCGAAGTGGCGATCGAAGAGGACTGCCTCAAGATCCTGGCACTCCACCAGCCCGTGGCGTTCGACCTGCGGTTCCTCATTACCATCCTCAAGGTCAACAACGACCTAGAGCGCATGGGCGACCTCGCCGCCAATATCGCCGAGCGCGCGCTCGACTTGGCGCAAGAGCCCGCCTTGCCTCGGGCCGCAGTGCTCGACCAGATGATTGAGGGCGTGCGCAGCATGGTGAAGATGTCGCTGAACGCGCTCGTGCACCAGGATCCAGAGGCTGCTCGGACCGTCCTCGCGGCCGACGACGAAGTCGACCACGGTAACCGACAGATGTTCGGTCAGATGCGGGCTCTCATGGTCGAGGACCCGGGCACGATCGATCGCGCGACCTACATGCTCTCGGTGTCTCGCAACCTAGAGCGCATCGCCGATCAAGCGACCAACATCGCCGAGGACGTGCTGTTCTTGGTCGAAGGCGAGATCATCCGGCACCGCGCAACGAGCGGCCGCGTTCTGCGGGGCCCCGGCACCAAGCACGGGGATTAGTCGTCGTCCGGAGCCGGAGATCAACGGCCGCGCAAGCGACGGACCGCTCGCCGCACCAGTGCGCCGGCGGTGCGCCCCTGCGCGATGTGCAACCGGCGCTGGGCCTCGCGGTGCGCCTGGCGGCCACGGCGGCGCTCCTCCAGCAATGCCGTCGCCCACGCCGTGCACGGACCAGCATCGCCGGCGCCGGCAAACGGGTCGCTCACCTCGGGCAAGGCGCACAGCGTGTCATAGAGTGCCAGCTGCTCGCCGGACACCCATGGGCTTGTCGCCAGCTCGTCGCGCGTGTGACTCGTTCGACGAAAGCTGCGCTCGGCAAACTGCGAGGCCGGCGGCGACCTCTCCGAATCCGGCAGACCCAAGCCCGCCCCGGCGAGTTGTTCGCGGGCGCGCAGCGCCCAGCCGTCTGGATCCTCTAGCACCGCTTCGTAGGTGGTCGCTGCGACCCACTGGCCTTGCGCCGCCTGGAGCGCACCCCGGCAGTAGCGCTCCCACAGGGCCACGGACACGCATTCGTCAAAGTCGTCACGGCGCCGCAGCGAGTTCGCGGTCTCCAGCGGATTGCGCACCACCAGCAGCATCAGCGGTTGCTCGTCGAGCAATTGCTGCCAGAACGGCCACAGCAAGCACAGGCGCGGATCCTTCCACACCCACGGTCGCGTCCCCATGAAGCGGTCGAAAACCGCGCGCGCGGGTTCCCGCAGTGCTGCGACCGCCGGCTCGTCGAGCCAGCCGCTCGACAGTAGCGGCGGGGCCGACCACTCGCCGCCGAGCGCATGCAGAATGCGCTCGTTCATGGCGGTGAGCTCCATGACCTCCTGATTGCCGCGGGGATTGAACTCCGAGGGCGCATACAAGTCGCTCGCCGATGGCAAGAAGAGTCCAAGCCGGCCGAGCAAGCCCGTCACCAGCGACGTGCCGCTCCGGTGCATGCCCAGCACCACCACGCTGGAAGGCGTCCGGCTCATCGGAGCGCCGCCAATGCCGATTGCCGCGCCAACAACTCGCCGGCCACACGGTTGCCCGCGACGTTCCAATGCGAGTCGAAGTCCAGATAAAGCCGCTCACCCGCGAGGGTCCGCTGGCGCAGGTCTGCCAAGGGGTCGACCAGCGGCAGGCCCAAGTCGTCGCACATCTCCGCCAAGCGGCGCTGGGGCAGGTCGAAGTCGTAGCTCCCGTCCTCGAGATCCAGATCGAACTCCGCAGCTACCGCGCGTCGCAGGTCCCCCTCGACCTGAAACTCATCCGGAATCGCCAATACCACGACCGGCCGCGGCGCGACCAAATCCTTGATGCGTCCCAGCTCCTGCCGCGCGGCCGCCCACCCAGGCTCGAGGTCGGGATCGGCGGCGGCCGGCAGACGGCAGACGTTCATGCGGCGATGCTCGATTTCGTAGTACCAGCGCCGGCGGTCCGGCGCGCCGCCCGCCTGCACGCCGCTGCCGGACACCACCGAGCGCAGCAATCGCACCAAATGGAGGCGCATGGCTTGGCGCCGCAGCCACGACGGCGTCTCCGCGTCGATCGGCACGATCTCGCCGTCGATGACTCGGACCCGGCGCGTGCCGAGGTTCTCCCAGACATCGTTGCCGACAAAGAACGCCACCAACACAACGTCCGGCTCCCACGCGAGCCCAAACTTCTCCAGCCAGGTCCGTTGCTGCACCGTCGAGTAGCCAGGCGTGCCGGAGTTGATCACCTCGACGCCATCACCAAGCCCCCGATCCAGCACCCGCGCAAAGCCGTCGTCGACATCGATCTGGGAGCCAAACGCAAACGAATCGCCGAGCACCAGGACGCGGCGGCGGCCCTCGGCTTTGGCCAAGGCCCGCGCGCCGTCGCGCATGCCGTGCTCATTGATGGACACGTCGTCCCAACGGTGCTTCGGCCGGAGCCGGTAGTCCAGATCCGGGTCCGCCACGTACATCCCGTGGCCGGTGAACGTGCCGGCCTGCGGCTTCAGCCACCGCACCGCCGCCTCCGCGAGCCCCACGCTCGCGACCAACGCGCCCACAAAAGCCAACACCTGGACCGCGCGACGTGGGCGACGCGCAGCCACGGTGGACACGTTCGGCGCAGTGGGCTTCAGCGGGTCGGCGGGCAAGGGGCGAAGGTTCGGCGATTCCTCGCCTAGGAGCTTAGCAGCCGCCGGGTTCAAGGTCGGCCGCGAGATCGACGAAGAGAACCGACAGCGTGAGCAAACCGCCAACCCACCGGCCCTTTCACGTCCGACCCGGCACGCGCCAGCGCGCCGCGCTCGGAACCCTTGTCGCTGGACTGCTGCTGACCGCCTGCGCTCGCTCACCGGCCGTCGGCACCTACCGCGTCGACGAGCTCGAGATGCGCGACCAGCTGGGCCGCGTCCTGTCGCGGCTGAGCAAGACGGAGAAAGAGCAGATGATGGGCCAAATGGCCACCATGCTCGAGAGCCTCAGCTCGACGCGCTACGAGCTCCGTGAGGATCACACCTACGAGGCGACGACCGGTGTCGACGGCGTCGCCTCCACGACCAAGGGCACCTGGAAGCTGAACGAAGACGCGCTCACGCTGTCACAGACCCACCGCGACGACACGCCCACCGTGAACAACCGCACGGGCACCTTCTACGGCCACTCGATCCACTTCGTCCAGGGCGAAGGCCGCGACCGCCTCGAGCTCATCCTGCGCCGCCTGCCGGCGAGTCCGTGATGCTGTGATGCTGGTCGATTCGGCTCCCGCCGAATCGACATGTGGGTTGAAGGGAAACGGCAGAACGGCCGCTCGGGTCCTTCGAGCCGGACGGGCAGACCGGTGCGCGCGGCGGCAACCGATGCGCCGGGTGCCAGGCACCCCGGACGCCCTCAAGGCCGTGTTCGCTCCGCGCTACGCGCTCCGCTCGTCGCCCTGCGGGCGAGCCTTGACCGCGCCCGGGCCGCCTGGCACTAGGCATTAAGGCCAACCTGCCGAGGCAGCTTGGCCGCGGGCGACCCAAGAGCCGACGATCGAGAGCTCGCGCTGGTCCGGCGGCGCGCCGGGGGCCGGTCGGCATGGGGCCGGTCGGGCATGGGGCCGGTCGGGCATGGGGCCGGTCGGGCGTGGGGCCGGTCGGGCATGGGGCCGGTCGGGCATGGGGCCGGTCGGGCATGGGGCCGGTCGGGCATGGGGCCGGTCGGGCATGGGGCCGGTTGGGCATGGGGCCGGTCGGGCATGGGGCCGGTTGGGATGGCACCGGGTCAAACGCTGGCCGACGGCGACCCCGGCCCTGACGAAGTGGGCAACGCCTCGCCAACGTCGGCGGAGCCCGCCCGACCGCCGTTGTGGCACGGCGACGCAGTAGACCGAGCACGGCCTTGAGCGCGCGCGGGTGGTTCGAGCGCCCGGCTCGAACCACCCGGGGGCCCTGGCCGCGGTCTCCCTTCAACCCAACATGTCGATTCGGCGTGAGCCGGATCGACCAGCAACCAGCTACCCGCTACCCACTCAAGGCATCAGGCCGGTCGGCGCGGGCTGCACGACCTCGATGTCCCATCGGCGCTCGCAGACGAAGAGGCCGAGCTCCTTGTCCTTGTTGAGGATGATCAGGTTCTTCTTGCACGGACGCTCGTCGAAGCGGTGCAGGCCCTTCTCGTCGAGCAGCCAAACCGGCACGACGAAGTCGCCCGAGAGGAGCTTGATCTGCGGCAGCATGAGGGTGACGACCGCTTCCTCCGCCTCGATCAGCACCTTGTCGAACTCGCTGGTCACCGCCATGCACAGCGTGCCGTCGGCTCGCGCGAACCCGACCGCGACGCTGAGCGGCTCGTAACGAGTGCCGTTGCGGATGTGCACGCGCACCGCGACGTCTTCCCGGGGGGCGAACTTGTTGCGCGGCTTGCGGGTCTTCGGGTCGATGATCTCGGCCGACAGGATTTTGGCGTGCGCGCCATCGTCTTCGACCTTCTTCGGCTTCGGTCGACCACTATCCTCGTTCCATGGCTCGGCCTGATCGAGGTCGCTGTCGAGCGAGTGCGAGTAGGCGGAGTACTCGTTGGTCACGACTTTCGAGTCGTCGAACATCCGCATCTGGCCATCCTTCATCCAGATGGCCCGGTCGCAGATCTGCCGCACGTCGTAGAGCGAGTGCGAGCAGAAGAACATGGTCTTGCCGCGCTTCTTGTAGCTGAGGATGCGCTCGGCGCACTTGCGCCGAAAGTGGGCGTCACCGACCGCGAGAATCTCATCGATGATGAGCACGTCGGGATCGACGGCGACGGCCACACTGAAGCCCAGCCGGCACACCATGCCGGAGGAGTAGGTGCGGATCGGAGCCTTGATGAACTCGTGCAGCTCGGAGAACTCGAGGATCTCGTGGAACTTCTTCTTCGCCTCTTTACGCGAGAAGCCCATGAGCGCGGCGTTCATGAAGATGTTCTCGCGGCCGGTGAAGTCCTTGTTGAACCCGGCCCCTAGCTCGAGCAGCGCGGCGGTGCGACCGCGAATGGTGTAGCTGCCAGAAGACGGGAACGTGGTGCCCGTGAGGATCTTGAGCAGTGTGGACTTGCCGGCGCCGTTAGCGCCAATCAAGCCGACACAAGTGCCAGGCGGGACGTCAAACGTCACATCGCGTAGCGCCGGAATCTCACGGTGCAGCTTCTCCTTGACCCAAGGCAACCGCTCACGGAAGCGGTTCCACGGGTTGCGATAGAGCTGATAGACCTTCGAGAGGTCGCGGACTTGGATGGCGGGGTCCATGGTCACACCAGATCCGCAAACTTGTGGCGGTGGCTCATGAAGAAGCCGTAGCCGACAAAGAACATGAAGACCGCCCACAGCACCGAAAAGCCGAGGTTCTGGGCGAGCGAGTGCGGGAACAGGCTGACGTAGTGCTCCGGCGTCAGCTTGGCACCGATGCCAAAGATCTGCCGCTGGGCCATCAGCATGTTGTAGGCCGGGTTGAGTACGAGCAGGTTGGTCGCCCACGGGATGTTGAGGGCGTCCGCCTTCTCCTGCACCAAGTGCAGGCGCCAGAAGACCGGCGACAGGAAGAACCAAGCCAACGAGAAGATCGGCCAGAACTGCGAGACATCGCGCACCAGCACGTTGGCGCTAGCGAGCAGCAGGCCCAACCCGGTGGAGAACACCAGGGCGCTCACGATCAAGATCGGCCAGGCGAGCACCGACCAGCCGATGTCGAGCTGGCCGATCGACAAGCCGACGATCACCAGCACGACGCAGCCCACGGCGTAGGTCACCATGGACACGAGCGCGTTGGTAAGCGGCAGCACCTCACATGGGAACGCCACCTTCTTCACCAAGCTGCCGTTTTGCAGGATGCTGCGCAGGGACAGCGATGCGCCTTCGGTGACGGCCCCGAAGAGCAGAATGCCAGCGAACAGATAGACCGCGAAGAACGGGTCTGGCCCCTCGTTGATCAGCTTGTCCTTCGGCGCGAACAAGATGCCGAAGACGAAGAAGTAGACGCAGAACTGGAAGACCGGGAACACCAGCACCCAGCCGGCGCCGCCAAGGCTGCCCCGGAACCGGCCGAGCAGGTTCCGACGCACGAAGTTCCAGACCAGGCTGCGCGACAGCCACACCACCTGGAAGAACTGATGGACGGGCAGCGCGAACTTGAGGAACCCGCGCGGGGCGCCCTCGGCCGAGTAGTGGCGGACGATCGGTGTGGAGTCGCTCAATCGGGTGCTTCGCTGGGTGGAATGGGTCGCGGACTGTTTTTCGGGAATCGCCTGGGCTTCACCCAAGCGATGCCTGGCCGATCCCGAGGAAGGTCCGCGCGGAATCGGGCGGGTGAGCCTATCCGTTGCCCGCGACGTCGGAAAGCGGACGACGGGAGGGCGCGCTGGCATCGGCCCAACTCGCGCTCGTGCTGGAGCTTTCGTCTAGCAGGATGTCTAGCACATCGAGCGCCTCGCAGCGGCAGTCGACGCCCAGGGCGCTCGCCAGCGAGGGCTCGGTCCGCCCGTCGTCACCGCTGATCCACTCCTTCACGTAGGTGCCGTGGCTGCAGCGCACATCGACCGCCAGACGCCGATCGCCCAGCGGCTCGGCCGCGAGCACCGACACGCACCGCTCCCGCTGCAGGTCGGCCCGCCGGTGGGCCACCCGGGTGGGCGTGCGCTGCAGAATCGAGATCTCGTGCCCCACGAGGGCCCCTAGAGCGTCGACCGGTACCGGGCCCCCGGTTTCGACCTCGGCGCGGTAGACCTTCTCGAAGTGAGACTCCTTCCAGAGCGCCACCCGCTCCCGTGCCACCGGGACCAGCGGATCGATCTCCAGCCGCTCGCCCTCGTACTGGTGCAGGCGCTGTCGCAGCTCCTCCAAATCGACTTGCAGGCGCCGCGGCGCCACGACCTCGAACACGAAGGGGCGCCCCCTCCCGAGCATGCGCACGTCGATGTCCTCGCGGCCAGCGCCGTGGAACTTCCCGACACGGGCGCGGTAGGCCGGTAGCAGCACGCGCGCGATCAGCTCTTGGACCGAGTCCTTGGTGAGCTTCCCGTAGCCCTCACAGCGCTCGCAGGCCCGCCGGCGGCGCCGATGGCCCTTGCACTCAGGACAATAGAAGATCGTCTGCGGCAGGCCCCGCACGAGCTTGCGGTAGCGAGACTCGAGGTAGATCTTCACCACCGGGCGGCTGGACCGTGTCGACGGGCTCGGGTCGGTAGACACACCCCGAGAATAGTGGCGGCCGCAAAGGACGGCCAGGGCGGGACGAGCGGCACGGCGAGGCTCGGTGTGCCGCGAGCGGGACGCGGGATGGCTTGGGCACGGCCCACCCCTCGCCTACACTCCGGCCCATGGGTCGGGAGACCGAAACCCGCCTGCGCCTCAAACCGGCTGACTCGTTCGACCTGATCCGGCTCCTCGCCCGCAGTCAGCACGATCCGCGCAAGGCCGTCTGCGAGCTGGTGCAGAACTCGCTTGACGCCGGAGCCAAGCACGTCGAGATCGCCTGGCTCGCGCGCCGCGGCCAACGCGTGCTGTCCGTCCGCGACGACGGCGGCGGGATCTTTCCGGCGATCTCTCGGGACGAAGCCCTGCGCCACATCGCGACGACCATCGGCCATTCGCACAAGCGAGCGCTGACGCCGGTGCAGCGCCGCGAGCTCATGGCGCTGGGGAAGTATGGCATCGGCCTCCTCGGCTTCTGGGCCGTCGGGCACGAGATGCACATTCACAGTCGCGTGGGCGGCGGTGACACCTGGACCCTGACCTTGATCGAAGACTTACCCGACGCGCACCTGACCCGCCGTCGCGTGCGGCGGCTCGACGCTTCGGAGACGTTCACCGAGATCGAGATCATCGGCGTGCACGAGGAAGTACAGCGCCAGGTGCGCCCCGCGCGACTGCATAGCTACCTCGCCGGCGAGCTGCGCGGCCAGCTCTTGGCCCGCGACGTCGAGATCCGGATCCTCGACCGCAGCGCGCGCGGCCGGGCACGCAAAGAGCTCACGGTGCGCGCCGAGCGGTTTCGCGGCCAGCCGCTGCCGGAGCTGCGCCGGCTGCGCGTCGCCGGCCACGACGATGCCGCCGTCGAGCTGTATCTGGTGTCGGGCGACGACGACCGGCGCGGCACGGTGACCCTCGCGTGCGGGGGGACCACGGTGCTCGATGACATCGCGGCGATCGAGTCGGCCGAGCATCCGCGCGCGCCCTGGGACACCGGACGGTTCGAGGGCGTGATCGACTTCGCGGCGCTGCAGGTACCACCGGGAACGCGGCGCGGCATCGTGTTCGACGCGACGGCCAGGGCTCTGGTCGAGGCGCTGCCCATGATCGAGATGCGCCTCACCGCGGCCCTGGTCGACGACGAGGAGCGCCGCCGCGCCGAGCTGGATCGCACGCTGGCGCGACACATCAAGCGAGCGTTCCGCCGCATTCCAAACCTACTGCCCGAGTACGACCTGTTCGACGTGCGCGGCGATGGCACCAACGCGAACGACTCCGGGAGCGCTGACGGACGCGGCGCGGTGGCCGGCGCCGCGCTCGGGGCCGAATCGTCGCCCCTGCCGGATGGCACGCCGGCGCCGGGCGCGGGCGAAGACGACGACGAGGGCGCCGCTGCCGCGCCCACCAACGAGGACGACGCGTCCGACGGGTTCTTGTTCGCGCCGGGCCCACTCGCCGAAGTGCGCCTGTCGCCGGCGCGGAGCCGCGTGCCGCAAGGCGCGACCCGGACCATCACCGCGCGAGCCACCGATGAGCAGCGGCGACCGGTCGACGACGTCGAGCTCGCGTGGAGCGTGGAAGGGCCTGGGACCCTCGAAGCCGACGGGCCACGCGCCCGCTACCGCGCCCCCGAACACATCGCGCAGGCCACGGTGCGTGTCGTCGCAACGCAAGGTGACCAGCGCTGCACGGCGGAGGCAGCGCTGCAAATCACCGACGACGTCCCACTCACCGGGCAAGACGTCGGCATCCCCGACCCGCTGCCGCTGCATCTGCCCCTCGAGCCCTGGCGCTCGCGCATCCGGGAAAGGGCGTGGGAGTACAACACCGGACATCCCGACTACCTGTCGGCCGCCGCCAGCGAGTCGCGCCGGTTGCGCTACCTCCTGCACCTGTTCGCCAAGGAAGTCGTGTTGCGCAACTTCGGCCGGATCGGCGATGGCCCGCTCCTCGAGCGGATGGTGCAGGTGCTCACGCACCTGGAAGGTCGCACGACCGCGCGAGGTGACGGTGGTGCGGGGGACGGTAGCGCAGGTGACGACGGCGCGCCGCCAGACCACGCGGCGGCCGGCTCCGCCTGAACGGCGCCGCGGGCGCTGGACGGCAGCGCCGGACAGATTGGCTCACTATCGCGACGCCGCCACCGCGCTAGAACGAGGCCATGCTCAAGCTGTTCGATTCCACACCGTCGGGCAACGCCTTCAAGATCCGTCTCCTCCTCGCGCAGCTGGGCCGTGAGTACGAGCGCGTCGAGATCAACGTCACCGACATCGCCAAGCGCGACCAACGCCCCGCCGAGATGCTGCGCGGCAACCCCAACGCGCGGGTGCCTGCGCTGATTCTCGAGGACGGCCGCATGCTCGCCGAGTCGAACGCCATTCTGTGCTACTTGGCACGCGGCACCGCGCAGCTGCCCGACGATCCCTACGACCACGCGCGGACGTTGCAGTGGTTGTTCTTTGAGCAGAATCACCACGAGCCCTACATCGCCGTGGCCCGCTATCTCGTGAACTACGTCGATGGCGAACGCCGCTTCCCGGACCGGCTCGAACTCCTACGGCAGTCCGGGAACCGCGCGCTTCAGGTCATGGAGACCCACTTGGCCGAGCACGACTACTTCGCCGCCGACCGCTACACGATCGCCGACAATGCGCTCTTCGCCTACACGCACACGTCGGGCGAGGGCGGCTTCGATCTCGCGCGGTACCCGAAGGTCAGCGCCTGGCTGCGCCGGGTCGAGGCGCAGCCGGGATTCGTGGCCATGAAGCCAGACGCGTAGAGCGTCTAGCCCGGACCATGCGCGAGTCTTCACGCCCAGCACGCGCCAGAGCCGCTCTTCTTTGCCACAGCGGTCCTCTCACGCACTGGACGCCAACCCTCGTGCATGATCCGGGCTAGTGTCCTGGATCAGAAATTCCTGTGCAGAGGGTGCGTGACCGGACGCTGCTCGCAAGAAGCACCGACGCAGGCATATGGTTGGATACGTCGAGGAGGTGCGACGCAGCGAGCGGTGGCCGGACGGGTGCCATCTGTGCAGGAACTTCGGATCCAGGACACTAGCGGCGCGCCGCTTCGGGCTCTTG